>NZ_BAAAMW010000009.1:0-313321 GCF_039529475.1 Actinomadura chokoriensis
GTCCCGGGCGGCGCCGCCGCGGGTGGCGCCGCGGCGGCGCGGGCGCGGCGGACGCGGGCCAGGCCGCAGGCGGCGGCCACCGCCGCGTCGAGGTCGGCGGCGCCGGCGAGGACCAGCGCGCCGCGGGGCCCGATGGTGTCGCAGAGCGCGCCGAGGGCGGGGCCGCCGAACGCGCCGGACGCGGCGCCGACCATGCCCTGCGCGGCGATGACGCGGCCGCGCAGGTGGCCGGGGCTGTCCAGCTGGACGCGGGTGGCGACGGTGGTGTCGAACACGACCGCGCAGGCCGCGATCGGCAGCATCGCGGCGCCGAACAGCAGCAGGCCGGGGGCGGCGCCGCTCAGCATCTGCCCGGCCCCGCACAGCGACGCGGTGATCAGCAGCAGGCGGAGCGGGAGGCGCGCGCGGGACGCGGCGAAGGCGCCGCCGAGGACCGTGCCCACGGCGAACGCGACCGACAGGGCGCCGTAGCCGCCGGCGCCCGCCCGCAGCGGCCCCTCGGCCATCGCGGCCATGGTGACCTGGTAGTTGCGGCCGAGGCTGCCGAGCACGAACGCGAGCCCGAACATGATCAGGAGGCGCGGCGAGCCGAGCACGTGGCGGAAGCCGGCCGCGATGCCGCGCTCCCCCGGTCCGGCGGGCGGCAGCCGGTGGAACTCGCCGCCGCGCATGAGGGCGATGGCCGCGAGGACGCCGAGGAAGCTCACCGAGTTCACCGCGAACGCGCCGGGGATCCCCGCGAGCGGGATCACGACCCCGGCGAGGCTCATCCCCAGGATGCGGCCGCCGGAGCTGAGCAGCGAGCCGAGCGCGAGCCAGTTCGACAGGTCCTCCGGCCCGACGACCTCCGCGCCGAACCGCCCGAGCGCGGGCGAGGTCAGCGCGGTGGCGACGCCGGAGACCAGCATGATCGCGTACAGGCCGCCGGTGCCGGACGGGTCCCCCGCCGCGATGGCGGCGAGGACGCCGGACAGCACCGCCTGGGCGGCCTGGCCCGCCGCCACGACGTACCGGGCGGGCAGCCGGTCGGCGACCACTCCGCCCCACGGCCCGAGCAGCATCGTCGGCAGGGCCTGCAGCACGAGGCCGAGCCCGACGCTCGTCGCCGAGCCGGTGATCGTCAGGATCAGCCAGTTCAGCGCGAGCACCTGCATCCACGTCCCGGTGATCGAGACGAAGTCCGCCGCGGCCCACAGCCGGTAGTTGTGATGGCGCAGCGAACGCAGCATCACCGGAATCGCCAAGGTCCTTCTCCCCCCAAGGTCACACCAAAGGGATCTGAACGCCGGGTCGATCAGGCACGTTCCAAACCACGAATGGATGCGAGATACATCACGTTCGACCAGGTCAGCGGCAGGACCGGCGGCGAGGCGCGGGAACCCCCGCGGCGCCGGGGCTAGGCTCGCCCTCGGCCGCCGCGGGGCGGACGGAACACGATCGGGGTGGGACCGGGTGGGCGAGCGGGCGTTCTGGGTGGGCACGTACACCGGCGGGGCCGGGGACGGCGCCGGGATCTACCGCATGACGCGGCGCACCGGCGGAGCCCTGGAGGCGCTGGAACTCGCGGCCGAGGCGGTGAGCCCCTCCTACGTGGCGGTGCACCCCGGCAGGGACGTCCTCTACGCGGTGCGCGAGGAGGACGAGGGCGGAGTCGCCGCCTACGAGGCGACGGGTGCCGGGCTGCGGGAGATCGGGCGGCGCGGGGCCGGAGCGCTCCCCTGCCACCTGTCCGTGGCGCCGGACGGCGCGCACCTGGTCGTCGCCGATTACGGGTCCGGGACGGTCCGGGCGTATCCCCTCGACGGCGGCGGCGGGTTCGCCGGCGGCGCCGACGTGGCCGAGGGGCACGGCGGCGGGCCGCGCACCGGCCGGCAGGAGGGCCCGCACGCCCACATGACCGCGCACGCCCCGGACGGGACCGTGCTGACCACCGACCTCGGCGCCGACCTCGTCCGCTCGTTCCGGATCGAGGACGGCGCCCTGCGGCTCGCCGGGGAGACGCGGCTGCCGGCCGGGTACGGGGCGCGCCACCTGGTGGTCCACCCGGGCGGGTACGTGCACGTCCTGACCGAACTCGCCGCGGCGGTGCTCGTCCTGCGCCCGGTCCACGGGTACGCGGCCCTTGAGGTGGTCGCGGAGTCGCCCGCGACGGCCGGTCCGGCCGGCGACCCGGCGCAGGGCGCCGCGATCAAGCTCGGGGACGGCGGCCGGTTCGTCTACACCTCGATGCGCGGCACCGACGTGGTGACGGCCCACCGGGTGCGGGACGGCGGCGCGGCGCTCGAACCCGTCGCCGACGTCCCGTCCGGCGGGCACTGGCCGCGCGACCTGCACGTGGACGGCGAGTGGATGCACGTCGCCAACGAGCGGAGCGGCACGATCACGACGTTCCGCATCGGCGGGAACGGCGTTCCCGAACCGGCGGGCGCGGCCCTGAGCGTCCCGTCGCCGGTGTGCGTCGTCCCGGCCTGACCGGCGTTTCCTCCGGGGGCTCACGGGCACGTCCCGGTCAATAGACCGGACACTCAGGGAGCATCCCGACATGACGACGATCGCCACGACCAACCCCGCGACGGGCGAGGTCGAGAAGACCTTCGACGCGCTGACCGACGAGGAGGTCGACCGGCGCATCGCGCGGGCGGCGGAGACCTTCGCCTCCTACCGGCGCACCCCGCTGGAGCAGCGCGCGGAATGGATGAACGAGGCGGCCGGCATCCTCGACCGGGAGTCCGAGCAGATCGGCGCCATGCTCACCACGGAGATGGGCAAGACGCTGAAGGCCGCCGGGGCGGAGGCGCAGAAGTGCGCGGCCGCGTGCCGGTTCTACGCCGCGCACGCGGCGGAGTTCCTCGCCGACCGGCGCCCCGCCGAGCCGGGCGGCGTGGGGGCGTCCGACGCCTACGTCCGCTACGAGCCGCTCGGGCCGGTGCTGGCGGTCATGCCGTGGAACTTCCCGCTCTGGCAGGTGGTCCGGTTCGCGGCGCCGGGGCTGATGGCGGGGAACGTCGGGCTGCTGAAGCACTCCTCGAACGTCCCGCAGACGGCGCTGTTCCTGGAGGACCTGTTCCGCCGCGCCGGGTTCCCCGAGGGCGCGTTCCAGACGCTGCTGATCGGCTCGGCCGACGTGGAGCGGGTGCTGCGCGACCCGCGGGTGAAGGCCGCGACGCTCACCGGCAGCGAGCCCGCCGGGCGGTCGGTCGCCTCGATCGCCGGGGACGAGGTCAAGCCGACGGTGCTGGAGCTCGGCGGCAGCGACCCGTTCGTGGTGATGCCGTCCGCCGACATCGAGGCGGCGGCGCGGACGGCGGCGGAGTCGCGGTGCCTCAACAACGGGCAGAGCTGCATCTCGGCGAAGCGGTTCATCGTGGACATCGGCTGCGCCGACGAGTTCGAGCGGCTGTTCGTGGCGGACATGCGCGCGCAGAAGGTCGGCGACCCGATGGACGACGCGACCGACGTCGGCCCCCTCGTCAGCGAGCAGGGCCGCGCCGAGGTCGAGGAGCTGGTCGCGGACGCGGTGGGGAAGGGCGCGACGGTGCTGTGCGGCGGGCGGCGCCCGGACGGTCCGGGCTGGTTCTACCCGCCGACCGTGGTCTCCGGGGTGACGCCCGGGATGCGCATGTACCACGAGGAGGTCTTCGGGCCCGTCGCGTCGCTGTTCCGGGTGCGCGGAGTGTCGGAGGCGGTGGAGGTCGCGAACGCGACGGGCTTCGGGCTCGGCTCCAACGCCTGGACGCGGGACGACACCGAGCGGGACCGGTTCGTCCGCGAACTGGACGCCGGGCAGGTCTTCATCAACGGCAAGACGACCTCGTACCCGGAGCTGCCGTTCGGCGGGGTGAAGCGCTCCGGCTACGGCCGCGAGCTGTCGGCGGACGGCCTCCGCGCGTTCTGCAACGCCAAGACCGTGTGGGTCGGCTGACCCCTCACAGTTCCACGTGCCGGCCCACGCCGGCCTCGCGGGCGCGCTCGACGATGACGGAGGCGGCGGCCGTGTCCTGCACGCCGATGCCGACGCTGTTGTAGAAGACGATGTCGCCGGGGCCGTCCCGGCCCTCGGCCAGGCCCGCGACGATCGGCCCGAGCGGCCGCACCTCCGCCGGGCTCAGATGCCCGGCGCGGACGGCGGCCACGACGGGGCCGGCGTGCTCCAGCGCGGTCGGCACGTCGTCCACGACGACGGCCGCGGCGCGCGTCAGGACCTCGTCGTCGACCTCCGTCCGGCCCGGGGCGAACGATCCGACGCTCAGCACCGTGCAGCCGGGGTCGAGCCACGCGCCGAGGACGACCGGCTCCGCGCTGGTGGTCGCGGTGACGACGATCTCCGCGCCCTCGACCGCCGCCCGGACGGACGCGGCCCGCTCGACCGGTACGCCCATCTCGTCGGCGAGCCCGGCGGCGACGGCGCAGGTGTCGGGGTGGCGGCAGGCCACGGCGACCCGGCCGATGGGCCGGACCGCCGCCATCGCGCGGACGTGCGCGCGCCCCTGGACGCCGCAGCCGACCACCGCGAGGCGGGACGCGCCCGGAGCGGCGAGGTGGTCGGCGGCCACCGCGCTCGCCGCCGAGGTGCGCAGCGTCGTGACCGCCTCGCCCTCGATGATCGCGACGGGGCGCCCGTCGATCGCGTCCTGGACGGTCACGAGCGCGGCGACGGTCGGCAGCCCGCGCGCCGCGTTGCCGGGGTTGACGCTGCCGAACTTGGCGACGGCGCCGGTGCCGGGGAGGCGCGAGACGTAGCTGAACGCGACGTCGCCGTCCGGGCCGTCCAGCAGCACCCGCGGCGCGAGCCGCGCCTCCTTGCGGCCGAGCGCGCCGAACGCGGCCCGCTGCGAGGCGATCGCCGCCGGCAGGTCGAACACCGCGCGCACCTCGGCGCCGGACAGCAGCAGGACATCGGCCATGAGGCGATCTTCGCCAGCCCGCCGCCGCGCTGTCGAGGGCGGAAGGGCAAGCGGTTCTTATCGATCACTACATGAGATCGCATGCTCGGCCGACTCGACGGCCGTCCCGGGACGTCTCACGCTGGCATCATCCGGCCCGCGAGCGACGGAGAGGCGCAGATGACCCCGCCGACCAAGCGACCGACACCGCGGGACCGCGGGCACCGGTTCCGCCTCCTCACCGCGGCCGGCGCCGGCCTGCTGCTGGCCCCGCTCGCCGCGGCCTGCGGCTCGGGCGGCTCCGGCGGCTCCGGCGCGATCAAGATCGGCGTGCCGGCGCCGCTGAGCGGGGACTCCGCGTCGGCCGGGCAGGACATCCTGGCCGCCGCCGAGGTCGCCGCGGCGGAGATCAACCAGGCCGGCGGCGTGGACGGCCGCTCGATCCAGATCGTGCAGGCCGACGACCAGTGCAGCGCCCAGCAGGGCGCGCAGGCCGCGCAGAAGCTGCTGAACAGCGGGGTCGTCGCGGTCGCCGGCGGGTACTGCTCGGGCGCGGCGGTGCCGGCCATCCCGATCTACGGGCGGCGGAACGTCCCGTTCGTGATGGACGCGTCCACGAACCCGTCCCTCACCGACACCGGGAAGGGCAAGGTGTTCCGCACCTGCGGGCGCGACGACAACCAGGGCGTCGTCGCCGCGAAGTTCATGACGGGCGAGCTGCGCGCCCGGCGGATCGCGCTGCTGCACGACAACACCACCTACGCCAAGGGCCTCGCGGACGCGACCGCGAATTCCCTCGAGCAGGTCGGCGGGCAGGTGGTCTACGAGGACGCGCTGCAGCCCGGCCAGTCCGACTACAGCCCCGTCCTGACGAAGATCGCCTCCACCCGGCCGGACGTGCTGTACTTCACCGGGTACTTCGCCGAGGCGGGGCTGCTGATGAAGCAGCGCAGGCGGCTCGGGCTGAAGTTCACGCTGATGGGCGGGGACGCGACGACCGACGCGACCGTGCTGAAGACCGCGGGATCGGCCGCCGACGGCTACATCGCCACGACCGCGCCGCTCGCCAAGGACCTGCCCGCCGCGGGGAAGTTAGTCTCGGCGTACAAGGCCGCGAACGGCGCCGACCCCGGACCGTTCTCGGTGTACGAGTACGACGCGGTCAAGGTCATCGCCAAGGCCATCGACGACGCCGGGTCGACCGAGGGGCCGGACATCACCGAGGCCCTGCACAAGATCAAGGACTTCGCCGGCATCACCGGGCCGATCACGTTCGACGCGAAGGGCGACCGAACCGACCCGCTCTACATCACCGTCCGGGTCCGGGGCGGCGCGTTCACCGCCTACAAGAAGCTCGACGACAGCGGCGCCACCTGGGTGGACGCCAAGGCCTCATGACGAGACCCGGGACATGAGCGAGTTCGTCCAGTACCTGGTGAACGGCCTGACGATCGGGGCGTTCCTGTCGCTGATCGCGCTCGGCTACTCGATGATCTACGGGGTCGTCCGGCTGATCAACTTCGCGCACGGCGACGTGTTCATGATCGGGGCGTTCGCCGGGTTCGGGACGCTGACCGCGCTCGGCGCGACGGGCGGGACGGCGCTGCCCGCGATCGTCGCCGCCGTCGCGGTCGGCGCCCTCACCACCGGCGTCGTCGGGACGGGGATCGCGCGGGCCGCCTACGTGCCGCTGCTGTCCTCGCCGCGCCTGGCGCTGCTGATCTCGGCGATCGGGGTGTCGCTGGCGCTGGAGGAGGGCGTGAAGGTGCTCACCCGCGCCCGGTTCAAGTCCTACCCGGTCGCGCTGGACGGCGGGCGGATCTTCAGCGGCGCCGTCCGCGTCACCTGGGGCCAGCTCGCCCTCGTCGTCCTGTCGGTGGCGCTGATGGCGGGGCTCTGGCTGTTCGTCACCCGGACGGTGACCGGGACGGCGATGCGCGCCCTGGCGATGGACCGCGACGCCGCCCGGCTCCAGGGCATCGACGTGGAGCGGCTCATCCTCGCGACGTTCTTCATCGGCTCGCTGCTGGCGGGCGCGGCGGGCGTCATGTACGGGCTGTACTACGTGCAGATCAGCTTCGGGATGGGGTTCCTCATCGGCCTGCGCGCGTTCACCGCCGCCGTGCTCGGCGGCATCGGGAACCTGCCGGGGACGATGGTCGCGGGCGTCGCGATCGGGCTCGTCCAGTCGTTCTCCGCCGGGTACGTCTCGTCCCGCTGGACGGACGTGATCATCTTCGGGCTGCTGATCGCGGTGCTGGCGCTGCGGCCGACCGGGCTGTTCGGCGAGCGCGTTGTGGAGCGCGTGTGAGGCCCCGCGCGGCGGCGGCCGCCCGGTACGGCGGCTGGCCGCTGCTGCTCGCGGCGGCGCTCGCCGCCGGGCCGGCCCTCGACGACTACGCGCTGACGGTCGCCGGGACGATCCTGATCTACGCGATCCTCGGGCTCGGCATCACCATCGTCGTCGGGTACGCCGGGCTGCTGGACCTCGGGTTCGCGGCGTTCTTCGCGATCGGCGCCTACACCTCCGGGCTGCTGATGCTGAAGCTGGAGTGGGACTTCTGGCTCACGCTGCCCGCCTCGATCGCCGCCGCCGCGGTCGCCGGCGTCGTGATCGGCTACCCGACGCTGCGGCTGCGCAGCGACTACCTCGCGATCGTCACGCTCGGCTTCGGCGAGATCATCCGGATCACGGTGGTGAACCTGGAGGTCACCGGCGGCCCGAACGGGCTGACCGGCATCCCGCCGGTGGCGGTCGGCGGCCGGGAGATCGTCCTGCCGCGGGACTTCTTCTACCTGGCGCTCGCGTTCTTCGCCGTGGTGCTGGCCGCGACGGCGCTGCTGGCCCGGTCGCGGCTCGCCTACGCGTGGCGGGCGATCCGCGCGGACGACACGGCGGCGGAGGCGGTCGGCGTCCCGGCCCGGCGGGTGAAGCTGCTCGCCTACGTGCTCGGCGCCATGGTCGGGGCGGTGGCCGGGCCGCTGAACGCCGCGCAGCTCGGCACCGTGGACCCGTCCAGCTTCACGTTCCTGACCTCGCTGATGATCCTGCTCGTGGTGATCATCGGCGGGATGGGCTCCCGGCCGGGCGTCATGATCGGCGCGGTGGTCATCGTCGCGCTGCCCGAAGTGCTGCGGACCGTCCAGGAGTACCGGGGCCTGTTCTTCGCGCTGCTGCTCATCGCGATCGTGATCCTGCGCCCGCAGGGGGTGTGGCCGTACCGGCCCCGCCGCCTGCGGCTCCCCGCCGAGGCCGGCCCGGCGCCGGAGCGGGCGCCCGCGCCGGGGGCGCTGCTGGAGGTGGCGGGGCTGTCCCGGTCGTTCGGCGGCGTCACGGCCCTGGACGGCCTCGCGCTCCGCGCCGCCGCCGGGCAGGTGGTGAGCGTGATCGGCCCGAACGGCGCGGGCAAGACCACCGCGTTCAACTGCGTCACCGGGATGATCCCGCCGTCCGCCGGGACGGTCGCGCTCGCCGGGCGGAGCGTGCGGGGCCTGCCGCCGCACCGGGTGGCCGCCGCCGGGCTCGCCCGGACGTTCCAGAGCATCCGGCTGTTCGACGGGATGACGGTCGCGGAGAACGTCCTCGTCGGCCGGTTCGCCCGGGACCGGAGGCTGCTGCGCCCGCTGACGCGCGCCGACCTGGACACGGTGCGCCGCTGCCTCGACTTCGTCGGCCTGCTGGACGCGGCGGACCGCCCGGCGGGCGGGCTCCCGTACGGCGACCGGCGCCGGCTGGAGATCGCGCGGGCCCTCGCCGCCGAGCCCCGCGTCCTGCTGCTGGACGAGCCGGCGGCGGGCGCGAACCCGACCGAGAAGCGGGCGCTGATGGCGCTGATCGCCCGGATCGGCGCGCTCGGCACCGCCGTCGTGCTGATCGAGCACGACGTCGCGCTCGTCATGTCGATCTCCGACCGGGTGACCGTGCTGGAGTACGGCCGGACGATCGCCGAGGGGCCGCCCGCCGCGATCCGGGAGGACCCGCGCGTCATCGCCGCCTACCTCGGCGTCCCCGACGACCCGGAGACCGACCTCGTCACGGAGGTGCTGGGGTGACGCTCCTGCGGGTGAGCGGCCTGCACAGCCGCTACGGGTCGGTGGAGGCGCTGTCCGGCGTCTCGTTCGAGGTCGGCGAAGGCGAGATCGTCGCGCTCCTCGGCAGCAACGGCGCCGGCAAGACCACCGCGCTGCGGACGGTGACCGGCCTGCACCGGGCCCGGTCCGGGCGCGTCGAGTTCGGCGGCCGCGACATCACCCGGCTCGCCGCGCACAAGGTCGTCGCGGCCGGGCTCGGGCACGTCCCGGAGGGGCGGCGGGTGTTCCCGGCGCTGAACGTCGCGGAGAACCTGCTGCTCGGCGGCTACCTGCGGCGCCGCGACCGGGCCGCGGTCGCGGCCCGCCGCGAGGAGGTCTACGCGATGTTCCCGCGGCTCGGCGAGCGGCGCGGGCAGCTCGCGGGCCTGCTGTCGGGCGGGGAGCAGCAGATGCTCGCGATCGGGCGGGCGCTGATGCTGCGGCCCCGGCTGCTGGCGCTGGACGAGCCGACGATGGGCCTCGCGCCGCAGACGGCGCAGCAGGTGCTGCGGGTCGTCCGGGACATCCGCGACCAGGGCACGACGGTCCTGATCGTGGAGCAGAACGCGCACCAGACGCTGCGCCTCGCCGACCGCGCCTACGTGCTGGAGACCGGCCGGGTCGTGCTGGAGGGCCGCGCCGCCGCGCTCGCGCGGGACGACCGGGTGAAGGCCGCCTACCTCGGCGGCGACCCGGTCACGGACCCGACCTGACCAGCTTCTCCGCGGCGTCCTCGATCGCCTTCTCCGACAGCAGGACGTGCTCGGCGGCGCCGCCGAGCGGGATGAAGCTGTCCTCACTGGTGACGCGGGCCGCGCGTCCGCGGAATCCCGCGTCGGTGAGCGCGGCCAGGACGGCCTCGGACACGCCGCCGGTGCGGCGCGTCTCGTCCGCGACCAGGACGGCCCCGGTCGCGCGCGCCTCGCGCAGCAGGTCGCCGACGGGCAGCGGCGCCAGCCAGCGCAGGTCGAGCACCCGGCACCGGACGCCCCTCCCTGCGAGGCGGCGCGCGGCGCGCAGGCTCATGCGCACGCCGTTGGCGAACGTGGCGATGGTGAGGTCGCGGCCGTCCCCGTAGGCGCGGGCGCGCCCGATCGGCACCGCTCCCCCGGCGGGGGCGAGCCAGCCGCCGTCGCCCTCGTCGTGCAGGTCGCGGACGTGGTACAGCGCGATGGGCTCCAGGATCACGCAGACGCGGCCGTCGGCCTCGGCGGCGTCCACGCAGGCGCGCAGCATTCCGGCGGCGTCGTCGGGACGGGACGGTGAGGCGATGATGATCCCCGGGATGTCGCGGAGCGCGGCGACGGCGTTGTCGTTGTGGAAGTGGCCGCCGAAGCCCTTCTGGTAGGCGTAGCCGGCGACGCGCACCACCATCGGGTTGCGGTACCGGCCCGAGGAGAAGAACGGCAGCGTCGCCGCCTCGCCGCGGATCTGGTCGGCCGCGTTGTGCAGGTACGCGAGGTACTGGATCTCCGGTACCGGCAGCAGCCCGGCGAGCCCGAACCCGAGGGCGAGCCCGAGGATGGACTGCTCGTCCAGGATCGTGTCGAACACGCGCGCCGCCCCGGCCTTCTTCATCAGCCCGCGGGTCACCCCGTACACGCCGCCCTTGCGCGCCACGTCCTCGCCGAACACGGCCATGCCGGGGTGCTCGTCCAGCAGCTCGGCGAGCGTCCGGTTGATCGCCTGCGCCACCGTCACCCTCTCCCCGGCCCCCTTTCCCGCGTCCCCCTTCCCCGCGCCGGGGGAGGCCGTGCGGCGCGGGCCGCCCTGCCGGAGCGGCGCCATGACCTCGCCGGCGGACGAGAGCGGGCGGGCTCCGGCGGCCTCCTCGGCCAGAGCCGCGACCGCGGCGCGTTTGGCCTCGTAGCGGTCGATGATCTCGGCCGGGGCCGCCACCCCGTGGTCGACGAGGATGCGGGCGGTCTGGAGGAGGGGGTCGCGGTCGAGGTCGGCCACCAGCTCGGCGGGCGTCCGGTACCCCGACTCGACGTCGGAGCCGGCGTGGCCCATCAGGCGGACGGTGCGCAGGTGCAGGAACGCGGGGCGCCGGTGCTCCCGGACCCACGCGGCGGCCCGCACCGACACGGCGTAGGCGTCGGCGAGGTCGCAGCCGTCGGCGTGGAAGTAGGCGAGGCCGGGGCGCGAGCCGTAGGCGGCGTGGATCCAGCCGGGCGGGGTGCGGACGCTGATGCCGATGCCGTTGTCCTCGCAGACGAGCAGGAGCGGCAGGGGCAGGCCCTGGAAGGCGCAGTTGGCCGCCGCGTTGACGGCGCCCGCGGCGGTGGAGTGGTCGGCGGACGCGTCGCCGAAGCTGCATACGGCGACGGCGTCGCGCGGCCACGGCGTCTCGAGGCCGAGGCGGGCGGCCCGCTCGATCGCGAACGCGACGCCCAGCGCGCGCGGGAGGTGCGAGGCGATCGTGGACGTCTGCGGGATGACGTTCAGCGGGCGGCTGCCGAACACCTTGTGGCGTCCGCCGGCGATGGGTTCGTCCGCGGCGGCGACCAGGCCGAGCAGGACGTCCCGGAGCGGCGCCTGGCCGGGGACCTGGCGTGCGCGCTCCAGGAAGAACGCGCCGGAGCGGTAGTGCAGCAGCGCCGGATCGCCGGGGCGGAGCGCGGCGGCGACGGCCGCGTTGCCCTCGTGGCCGGCCGAGCCGATCGTGTAGAAGCCGCGGCCCTGTGCCCGGAGGCGCCGCGCCGCCAGGTCGAGGTGGCGGCTGCCGAGCTGGGCGTCGAACAACTGCAGGGCGCGTTCACCGGTCAGCGGGCCCGCGAGAACGGGCGAGCCCTGCCGCGTCAGCGAGGCGGCCCTCTCCAGGAAGTGGACGTCGGCGGGTTCGGCCATGGGTCGAGCATCGGACGCGGGCCGGGCCGGGGTCGAGCGAGACGAGGGCGCGAACCCGTTGGGACTTGGCCAAGGATCGCTTAACGCGGCGCCGGCGAGAGGCCCAGCCGGGCTTGGGCTCGCGGTAAGCAAGCCGCGCTCTTCCCGATCTTGGCTCGGGCGCCGTGGTCCGTCCACGCTGGTGTCGTGCTCTCCTCCGTCATCGGCGGCGCCCGGATTCCGGCGGGGCCGCGCGTGTACCGCTCCACCGACCCGTCCCGCACGTCCGAGGCGGTCGCCGAGGTGTCCCTGGCGGACGCGGGCGACCTGGCCGCCGCCTGCCGCGCCGCCCGCGCGGCGCAGGACGCCTGGCGGGACGTGCCGCCGCCCGTCCGCGGGCAGGCCGTCGCCGCGATCGGCCGGCTCGTCGAGGCGAACAAGGCGGCGCTCGCCCGCGTCGTGACCCGGGAGGTCGGCAAGCCGTACGCCGAGGCGCTCGGCGAGGTCCAGGAGATCGCCGACACCTGCGCGTTCTTCCTCGGCGAGGGGCGGCGGCTCTACGGGCAGACCGTCCCGTCCGAGATGCCGGACAAGCAGCTGTTCACCTTCCGCGACCCGGTCGGCGTCGTCGCCGTCATCACGGCGGGGAACTTCCCGGTCGCGGTGCCGTCCTGGTACATCGTCCCGGCGCTGCTGTGCGGGAACGCGGTCGTGTGGAAGCCGGCGGAGTACGCGGCGGCCTGCGCGGAGGCGTTCTACGAGCTGTTCGCGCACGCCGGGCTGCCGGACGGCGTCCTCAACGTCGTCTACGCGGACGGCCCGGAGACCTTCACCGGCCTGGAGCGGGCCCTCGGCGAGGGGCTCGTCGACAAGGTCGGCTTCACCGGCTCCACCGAGGTCGGGTCGCGGATCGGCGAGCTGTGCGGCCGCCACCTCCAGACGCCGTGCCTGGAGCTCGGCGGCAAGAACCCGATGGTCGTCACCGAGGACGCCGACCTGCCGCTCGCCGTCGAGGGCGCGCTGTTCTCCGGGTTCGGGACGGCCGGGCAGCGCTGCACGTCCCTCGGCACGGCGATCGTGCACGAGTCCGTGCACGCGGAGTTCGTGCGGCTGCTGGACGGGGCGGCGCGGGCCGCGGTCGTCGGCGACCCGGCCGGGGACGTGCTGTACGGGCCGATGATCAGCGATCGGTTCGCGGACGGGTTCGAGAAGGTGCTCGGCTGGATCGGGCCGGGCCACACCGTCCACGGCTCCACCGGGACCGGGCGGATCACGGACGGGAACCCGCGCGCCGGGTTCACCGGCGACGCCGCCGAGGGCCTGTACTACCACCCGGTGATCGTGGACGGGGTCGGCCCCGGCGACGAGCTGTTCATGAACGAGACGTTCGGCCCGATCATCGGCGTGGCCGCGTACCGGACGCTCGACGAGGCGGTCACGCTCGCCAACGCGCCCGGGTACGGGTTGTCCGCGTCCATCTACACGACCGATCCGGCGAAGGCGTTCGCGTTCCGGCGGCGGATCTCGGCCGGGATGGTGAGCGTGAACAACTCCACGTCCGGCGCGGAGGCGCACCTGCCGTTCGGCGGCAACGGGCGGTCGGGCAACGGCGGCCGCCAGTCGGGGCTCTGGGTGCTCGACCAGTTCACCCGCTGGCAGTCGATGAACTGGGACTACTCGGGACGGCTGCAGAAGGCGCAGATGGACGTCCTGGAGATCGCCCCCGACCTCGGCTTCCGCCTCTAGGGCCGCGGGCGTGGAGACCGAGGCGGACGTCGTCGTCATCGGCGGCGGGGTCATGGGGACGAGCATCGCGTTCCACCTCGCCGAGGCCGGGGTGCGGCGCGTGGTGCTCGTGGAGCGGGACGAGCTGGGTTCCGGTTCGACGTGCAGGGCGGCGGGCGGGGTCCGGGCGCAGTTCTCCGACGAGGTCAACATCCGGCTCGGCGCCCGCAGCCTGGAGGCGTTCGCCCGGTTCGGCGAGCGTCCCGGCCAGGAGATCGACCTGCACCGGGTCGGGTACCTGTTCCTGCTGTCGCGGCCCGAGGACGTCGCGTCGTTCGAGCGCGGCGTCGCGCTGCAGAACGAGCTGGGCGTGCCCAGCCGGATGATCTCCGTGGCCGAGGCGCGGCGGCTCTCCCCGCTGATCGGCGGCGACGGGCTGCTGGCCGCCGCGTACTCCCCCGACGACGGGCACTGCACGCCCGAGTCGGTCGTGCTCGGGTACGCGACGGGCGCGCGGCGGCACGGCGCCGCGATCCGCACCCGCTGCGAGGTCCTCGGCATCGAGGCGGACGGCGGCGGGATCACGGCGGTGGAGACGTCCCGGGGCCGCATCGCGGCGCCCGCGGTCGTCTGCGCGGCCGGGGCCTGGTCGGCGGCGGTCGGCGCGATGGCCGGGGTCGAGCTCCCGGTGGTGCCGCTGCGGCGCCAGATCGTGTTCACCGAGCCGATGCCGGACCTGCCGCGCCCGGTGCCGATGACGATCGACTTCGCCTCGTCGTTCTACTTCCACGCCGAGGGCGAGGGGCTGATGCTCGGGATGTCCGATCCCGACGAGGCGCCGGGGTTCTCCCTGGACGTCTCGGACGCGTGGCTGCCCCGGCTCACCGAGGCGATCGGCGCCCGCGCGCCGCGGCTGCTCGACGTCGGGCTGACCGGCGGATGGGCGGGCCTGTACGAGGTCACCCCGGACCACAACGCGCTCATCGGCGAGGACGGGCGCGTGTCCCGGTTCCTGTACGCGACGGGCTTCTCCGGCCACGGGTTCCTGCAGGGGCCGGCCGTCGGCGAGGTGATCCGCGACCTGTACCTCGGCCGGGAGCCGTCCGTCGGCGTCGCGCCCCTGCACGCCGCGCGGTTCACCGGCGACCGGCTCCGCCCGGAGATCAACCGGGTCTGATCTCCGCCTGGACGCCGCGGGCGGCGTCGGCGAGGCCGCGCATCGCGTCCTTGACGAGCGGGTTGGTGTTGGTGGCGCGGCGCAGCACCGTCACGTGGCGGCGCGGGCCGCGCCGGCCGAGCCGCAGCGTCCGCAGGCCGGGCGCGGGCACGCAGCCGAGCGCCGGGACGAGCGCGATGCCGAGGCCGCAGCCGACGAGCCCGCACACCACCGCGTAGTCGTTGCTGCGGAACGCGATGTTCGGCGTGAACCCCGCGGTGCCGCACAGCCGCAGCAGCGCCTGCGCGCCGCGGCTGCCGGGGCGGCTCGCGATCCAGGTCTCCGACCGCAGGTCCCGCAGCCGGACGGTGCCGCCCTCCGCCAGCGGGTGCTCCGCGGGGACGCACAGCACCAGGTGCTCGTCCATCACCGGCGCCTCGATGACCTGGTCGGGCCAGGTGCGCGGGAACAGGTCGTACCGGTAGACGAGCAGGAGGTCGAGGTCGCCGTCGAGGAGTTCGGGCAGCAGCTCGTCCGGCTCGCCCTCCGACAGCGTGATCTCGATGCCGGGCCGGACCCGGGACAGCTCCGCCAGCACCCGCGGCAGGATGCGTGCGCTGGCGGTCGGGAAGCTGCCGAGCTGCAGCGCGCCTCGCTCGCCGCTGGCGACGGTGCGCAGCTCCCGCTCCAGGGTGTCGAGCGCCGACAGCACGTCGTTGCCCTTGCTGACCAGCAGGAACGCGGCGCTCGTCGGCCGGACGCTGCGCGCCCGCCGCTCGAACAGCAGCAGGCCGCAGGCGCGTTCCAGCGCGGCGATCTGCTGGGACACGGCGGACGCGGTGTACCCGAGGTTGCGGGCGGCGTCCGCGAAGGAGCCGGTGCGGACGACCTCGCGCACCGTCCGGATGTGCAGGGGACTGATCATGGGAGCACCCCGTTCACCAGTGCCTGGACCGCCTCCCCCGCAGGCGCCCTCCTTACATGCTTAGTCGTGTCTCGGCCGTTTGGCCACCAGCGTCAGGACGTCGTACTTGGCGACCGAGGCGCCCTCCTGGTTGGTGACGTCGGTGTCCCAGCGGACCTCGCCGTAGTCGGCGCCCTCGCGCGGGCCGATCTGCTTGGCGGTGAGGGTGACGGTCAGCTCGTCGCCCGGCTTGACGGGGGTGAGGAACCGCAGCCGCTCCAGCCCGTAGTTGGCCAGGACGGGCCCGGGGGACGGCTCGACGAACAGCCCGGCCGCGAACGACACGACGAGGTAGCCGTGCGCGACGCGCCCGCCGAAGAACGGGTTCGCCTTCGCGGCCTCCTCGTCGGTGTGGGCGTAGAAGGTGTCGCCGGTGAACTCGGCGAAGTGCTCGACGTCGTCGAGGGTGACCGTGCGGGGGCCTCCGACGGCGGTGTCGCCGACGCACAGGTCCTCCAGGTACTTGCGGAACGGGTGCTCGTCGGTGACGGTCCGGTCGGTGCCGGGCACCCAGCGCCCGGTGATCGAGGTGAGCATCGCGGGCCCGGACTGGACGGCGGTGCGCCGCATGTGGTGCACGACCGCGCGGATCCCGCCCATCTCCTCGCCGCCGCCGGCGCGGCCGGGGCCGCCGTGGACGAGCGGCGGCAGCGGCGACCCGTGCCCGGTGGACTCGCCCGCGTCCTCGGTGTTCAGGACGAGCAGGCGCCCGTGCCAGGGCGCGGCGCCGAGGACGACGTCGCGGGCGAAGCCGGCGTCGCCGGTCACCACCGAGCCGGCCAGGCTGCCGCGCCCGCGCGCGGCCAGCGCGACGGCCCCGTCCGCGCCCTCGTAGGGGATCAGCGTGCTGACCGGGCCGAACGCCTCCACCTCGTGCGGCTCGGCGCGGGCGGCGTCGTCGGCGCGCAGCAGCACCGGCGAGAGGAACGCGCCGCGCTCGGCGTCCGCGCCGACGACGTCGACGTGCTCGGGGTCGCCGAAGACCACGCGGCCGGCGTCCATGAGGGCCTTGAGCGAGCGCCGCACCTCCTCGCGCTGGTCGAGGGTGGCGAGGGCGCCCATCCGGACGGCCGGGTCCGCCGGGTTCCCGACCGTGACCTCCGCCAGCCGGTCGCGGACGGCGTCGGCGACGTCGTCCATCAGCGCGGCGGGCACGAGCGCGCGGCGGATCGCGGTGCACTTCTGGCCCGCCTTCACCGTCATCTCCGCGACGAGCTGCTCGACGTAGAGGTCGAACTCCTTCGTGCCGGGCGCGGCGTCCGGGCCGAGGACCGAGCAGTTCAGCGAGTCGGCCTCGGCGTTGAACCGGACCGCGTTCCCGGCGACCGCCGGGTGGGTGCGCAGCAGCCGGGCCGTGGACGCCGACCCGGTGAACCCGACGATGTCCTGCTCGGTGAGGTGGTCCAGGAGGTCGCGCGGCTCGCCGCAGACCATCTGCACGGTGCCCTCGGGCAGGAGGCCCGACTCGACGATCAGCTCGACCAGCCGGGCCGTCAGGTAGGCGGTCTGGCTCGCCGGCTTGATGAGGCTCGGCACCCCGGCGAGGAAGGCGGGCGCGAGCTTCTCCAGCGGCCCCCACACCGGGAAGTTGAACGCGTTGATCTGCACCGCGACGCCCCGCGACGGGGTGCAGAGGTGCTGGCCGACGAACGTCCCGCCCTTGCCGAGGGGCTCGACGTCCCCCTCGATCAGCACCCGGTCGTTCGGCAGTTCCCGCTTCCCCTTGCTCGCATAGGCGAACAGGACGCCGATGCCGCCGTCCACGT
This sequence comes from Actinomadura chokoriensis, assembly GCF_039529475.1. Lineage (NCBI taxonomy): Bacteria > Bacillati > Actinomycetota > Actinomycetes > Streptosporangiales > Thermomonosporaceae > Actinomadura > Actinomadura chokoriensis. Next base: position 17,395 of record NZ_BAAAMW010000009.1, read on the forward strand.
CGAACCTCGCGTCGTTCAACGTCGCGCCCGTCCGCGCCGACAGCGCGTACAGCTCATCGCGGTGCTCCCTCAGGTGCGAGGCGAGCGCCTTCAGCAGCGCCGCCCGCTGGTGGAACGTCAGCTCGCGCAGCACCGGGCCGCCGACCGCCCGCCCGTACTCCAGCGCGGCCCCCATGTCGACGCCCGACGACGAGATCCGGGCGACCTCCTCCCCCGTGACGGCGTCGTGCAACGGGACGCCCTCCTCGTCGGGAGCACGCCATGAACCCGAGACATAACTGCGCAGCACGACCACCGGGACCTCCTCGTCCATATCTCCTGAGTCTTCCTGCCACCTTCGAGCTTCGTTCACGCCTCGCAGAGATGACAGCCGCGACGGGTGCTGTTTGTGTACTCATGAGCGATCTGGGGTGAATCAGAGGAACATTTCTTGTGGATCTGTTCCTCGATTCACTACGCTGCGCGCATGCTCCTCCGCACCCGGGCCCGCGCCGAGCTGACCGCGCTGCGCGCCGCCGCCCGCGCCGGGATGATCGGCCCGATGCCGCCGCGCGCCCTCGCCGCGGCGGCGCGGGCGATGCGCGCCTACGGCCCGCTCGGCGCCGCCACCGCCCTGCCCGCGCACCGCTTCCCCGACCGGACGGGCCTGGTCGACGACCGCGGCGCCCTCACGTTCGCCGAGCTCGACCGGCGCTGCAACGCCCTCGCCTGCGCCCTCCTCGCGCGCGGCATCGGGGTCGGCAGCACGGTGGGCATCCTGTGCCGCAACCACCGCGGCCTGCTGGAGGGCATGTCGGCGGCGGCGAAGACGGGCGCGTCCGTCCTGTTCCTCAACACCGACTTCGCCGCGCCGCAGCTCCGCGACGCCGTCGGGCGCGAGGGCGTCACCGCGCTCCTGCACGACGACGAGTTCGCCCCCGCCGTGGACGGCCTGGACCTGCCGCGCTTCACCGAGTCGGACATGGACGGCCTCATCGGCGGCGGCGACGGCACTCCCCCGCCCGCCCCGTCCCGGCACGGCTCGATGGTGATCCTCACCAGCGGCACGTCGGGGCGGCCGAAGGGCGCGCCGCGCGCGCAGCCGCGGTCGCTCGCGCTGCCGGGCGGGATCCTGTCGAAGGTGCCCCTCCGCGGCGGCGAGGCGATGTTCGTCGGCCCGCCCCTGTTCCACGGCCTCGGCCTCACCATGGCCCTCCTCGCGCTCGGCCTCGGGTCGACGCTCGTGCTGCGCCGCCGCTTCGACGCCGCGGGCGTGCTGGACGACCTGGAGAAGCACCGCTGCACGTCGTTCATCGCCGTCCCGGTGATGCTGAGCCGCGTCCTCGCCGTCCCCGGGAGGGAGACCCGCGACCTGTCCCGGCTCGGCGTGGTCATGACGGGCGGGGCGCGGCTGGACGCGGGGCTCGGCGGCCGCGTCCTCGCCGCGTTCGGGCCGGTGCTCTACAACTTCTACGGCTCGACCGAGGCGTCCTGCATCACGATCGCCACCCCGGACGAGCTGGCCGCCGCGCCCGGCTGCGTCGGCCGCCCGCCCGCCGGCACGCGCGTCGCGGTCCTCGGCGACGACGGCCGCCCGGTCCCGCCGGGCGCGACCGGGCGGGTCTTCGCCGACACCCCGGCCCGGTTCGGCGGCTACACCGGCGGCGGAGGCAGGGACGAGGTCGGCGGCCTGATGGCGGTCGGCGACCTCGGGCACCTGGACGCCGCCGGCCGCCTCCACATCGACGGCCGCGCCGACGACATGATCGTGTCCGGCGGCGAGAACGTCCACCCGGGCGAGGTCGAGGACCTCCTCGCCGCCCATCCCGGCATCGAGGAGGCCGCCGTCACCGGCGTCCCCGACGAGGAGTTCGGCCAGCGGCTGCGCGCCTACGTCGTGGCGCCCGGCCTCACCGAGGACGACGTCCGGGCGCACGTCGCGGCGAACCTCGCCCGCCACAAGGTCCCCCGCGACGTGGTCTTCCTGGACGCCCTCCCCCGCAACCCGGCCGGCAAGGTCCTCAAGCGCGCCCTGCCGACCGGGTGACCGGCAGGCGGATGTCCCAGGCGGCCTGGCGGACCTCCAGATGGGCGGACCGCCGCAGGCCCTCCAGGACGTCCCGCAGTTCGCCGGGCCATTCGGCGGCGGGCCCGCCCGTCCGGAGCAGGCCGGTCGCGAGCAGTTGCGCCGCGAAGTCCGCACGCCCGGCGAGGAGGCGCAGGGCGGGCAGCAGCCGCTCCGGGCCGCCCTCCCGCAGCGCGGCGTACCCGCCGACCGCGTCGGCGAGCCGCCTCTCGGTGACCGTCGCCGCCAGCGCGGGCCGGTCGCGGAGGAGGTCCGCGAGGGCCGCCAGCCCATCGGCCAGGCGCCGGGCCGTGACGTCGCCGCCGGTCAGCCGTGCCGAGCCGAGCGCGACGTCCACCGCCTGGGCGGCGTAGAGCGGATGGGCGGCGAGCATCGGGACCGCCCGGCGGGCGAGCCGGTCCGGGGACGGCAGGTTGGCGATCACCTCCGCGACGGCCACCGCCCTCGACCGGGCGGTCTCCCCCGGCTCGGCCGCCAGCAGGGAGGCCAGCACGCCGAGGGCCTCGTCCGCCACGGCGCCCTCCCACAGGAGCGCGCGGAGGATGGGGAGCTCGTCGTCCCCGGCCGGGTCGGCGGGGTCGGCGACGGCGGCGAGGACGTCGCCGAACCCCTCCGCGTACCAGGGCACCCAGGCGCCGAACGCCTTCGCCGCCCGGAACCGGACGCCGGGGTCGTCCGCCGCCTTGCCCAGCCGCCGCACCAGCGCGGCGTACGCCGGACGGTGCTCGGGCGCGTACTCCGAGGGCTTCGCCTGGAAGAGCGTGCGATGCATCAGTTCGCCGGCGTAGGGGCCCGCGGCATCGGCCAGCGCGGCGATGGCGCGCGGGTCCTCCGGCATGCGGCGCAGTGCGGAGGCGACCGCCACCCGGACGTCCCGGTGCAGGTCCGGGTCGTCCCACGTCCGGAGGAGGACGTCCGCCGCACCCGGCGGCCGCAGCCGTTCCAGGAGCCGGGCCGCCTGCTTGCGGACGGTGGTCTTGGCGCCGGTGCCGGTCAGCGCCTCCGCCAGCACGGGGCCGAGCGCCGACGGCGGCACCCGCTCCCCGCACGCCGCGATCGCGGCCACGGCCACCGCCGAGTGCGGGCCCCGCGCATGGCCGAGGAGAAGCGCGAGGGCCTCGGCGGGACGGTCGGCGGCCGCCATCGCCTCCAGCGCCGCCTCGGCGAGGGTCGTCTCGTCGCTGCGGCCGGCCCGGGCGGCGAGGTCGTCGAGGGTTCCGGGCAGCCGTCCGAGGGACGCGGCCGCGGTGACCCCGGCCGACGCCTTGAGCAGGGCCCGCACGTGCTCGATCTGCGGCGGCGTCCAGCGCCCCGGTTCCTGCGGGCCGACGGAGACAGGCTGGGGCGCGGTGGCGAACCGGCCCGTCCGGTCGCGGTCCAGAGCGGCCAGGAGGAGGTCGGTGCGGCGCCGTGCGACGACGCGCCAGACCTCGGGCAGGACGATCGCGGAGGCGTCGCCGGCCAGCAGCTCCACCGCGCGCGCCTCGCGCCGGGCGGGATCGGCGAGCCAGAGCCCCGCCGCCGAGTGGGGTGCCTCGGGGATCGCCGCCCGCAGGGCGTCCTGGAGGTCCGGCAGCGCGAAGGCCCGCCGTCCGAGCGACCTGGCCAGCGCCATGGCCACCGTGTATTCGCCCAGGTGGGGGCGTAGCACGTCGAGCAGGTCGCGCTCCCGGCCGCGGCGGAGCACCCGGTCCAGGCGGTGGCCGTGGAGCGGCTCCGCCCCGTGCGCCGCGACGAGCCGGCCGTAGGCGCCGAGGGCCCACCGGACGAGGCCGGGCGACGCCGCGTGGGCGAGGACGCGGTCCGCGAGGTCGCGCAGCCTCCGGCGGGTGACCGGCGAGGAGTCGCGCGCGTCGACCGCCGCGGCGGCGACCTCGTCCAGCGGTCCGGCGAACGTGTCGTCCAGCAGCGCGACCGGCACGGACGCCAGCGCCGCGATGAACGTCCCCCTGAGCGGGTCCCGCTCGTTGCGCGTGCGGTGCGCGAGGTCGGCGACCAGGGCGTACAGGAGCGCGGGGTCGCCGGTGCGGGCGGTCAGCCCGATCAGGAGCGAGCGGGCGAGGCCGCGCCGCCCGGGGTCGCCGCCGGCGGCCGCCTCCCGAAGGGGGCCGGCCGCCTCCGCGTACGGCAGGTGGGCGGTGAGGCGGAGCGGGATGCCATGGTCGCCCGGCCGGGACCGCGCGGAGTGCCGGACCGAGCCGTGCCAGTCGAGCATCCGGCGGGCCTCCTCGGCCGCCCGGTCCGGGGGCAGGAGCGCCAGCACCGGGAGCGCGGACACGCCGTGGTGGCCGGTGCGTCCGGCCGCGAGGTCGTAGACCTCCGCCCGGCGGCCGGGCGGGACATGGACGAGGAAGTCCCGCAGCCAGTACGCCTCGTGCGGCAGAAACTCGCGGAGGTCGGCCGGAGGAAGGCGGCTCACGTACCGGTAGAACGCACGCGGAACGCGGTTGCGGCGCCGCACGTGCCGCGCCGCACGTGCCGCCCGGACGGCGTCCGCCCGGAACAGCACCGGGAAGAGGACCTGCGGCACCCGCGCGGCGGCGAGCACGGAGCCGTGCTCCTCCAGCAGGTCCAGCAGGCCGGCCGGGTCGTTCCCCGCCACCACCGGAAGGCCGGCCCTGCACCGCCGCCACCACGACCGGTCCGCCCCGCGGGCGCGGCCGCGGGCGAGGAAGGCCCCGGGATGGCGGCCAGCCACGGCGCGCCAGGCGGTAACCGCGTGCTCCAGTTCCGGGAGGAGCCGCGCGACCGTCCCGGTCGTGCAGGCGGGCAGCAGCGCGGCGGCCTCGCGGTCGCCCCAGCGGGCGCGGACGTCCGGCAGGAGCCGGTCGGCGAGCGCAGCCCGGCGGGCATGGCGGAGCGTCCGGTAGAACGCGCGGCGCAGGTCGGCGGGCGCGTCGTCCAGAACCGCCGCGGCGGCGCCGTCGGAGACCGGCAGGGTCCGGACGGCCCGCAGCGCGGCCCGGCGCAGGTCCATGTCGGGCCCGGCGAGGACGCGCTCGATGTACGGGAGGTCGCGAGCGGCCATGGCCATGTGCAGGGCGGTGCGGCGCTCGTAGCGTCCGCGGCCCGACAGATCGGCGAGGAGTACCTGCAGTTCGGGTGTCCCGGCCAGGGCGCGGGCGCGCAGTGCCAGCTCCCGCATGCGCCGCGGATGGGGCAGGGATTCGAGGGCCGGTTCCAGGACCGGCTCGATGGGGCTCAACGGCCCGGGCGGAGACCGCCCTTCCTGAAGATCATGGGGCAGATCGTGGCAGACCAGGGCCGAACCCGGCAAGCGCGCGGGGCTGAAATACTCATGACCATGACCTATGTGGCGGACGATGAGCGGTACGAGCGGATCCCCTACCGGCGGTGCGGGCGCAGCGGCCTGCGGCTTCCGGCGATCTCGCTGGGGCTGTGGCACAACTTCGGCGACGACCGGCCCGTCGACGTCCAGCGGGCGATCCTGCGGCGCGCGTTCGACCTCGGCGTCACGCACTTCGACCTGGCCAACAACTACGGTCCCCCGTACGGCTCCGCGGAGACCAACTTCGGCCGGATCATGCGCGAGGACCTCGCGCCGTACCGCGACGAGCTGATCATTTCGACGAAGGCCGGCTACGACATGTGGCCGGGGCCGTACGGTGAGTGGGGGTCGCGCAAGTACCTGCTCGCCAGCCTCGACCAGTCGCTGCGCCGGATGGGCCTCGACTACGTCGACATCTTCTACAGCCACCGGTTCGACCCGGAGACGCCGCTGGAGGAGACGATGGGGGCGCTGGACCGGGCCGTCCGGTCCGGGAAGGCCCTCTACGCGGGGATCTCGTCGTACTCCCCCGAGCGGACGGCCGAGGCCGCGGCGATCCTGCGGGAGATGGGCACGCCGCTGCTGATCCACCAGCCGTCCTACTCGATGCTCAACCGCTGGATCGAGGGCGGGCTGCTCGACGCGCTCGGCCGCGAGGGCGCCGGCTGCATCGCGTTCTCGCCGCTCGCGCAGGGGATGCTCACCGACAAGTACCTCGACGGGATCCCGGAGGGGTCGCGGGCCAGCAAGGGCACCTCGTTCTCCTCCAGCCTGCTGAGCGAGGAGAACCTGCGGCACGTCCGGACGCTGAACGAGCTCGCCCGGGGGCGCGGCCAGTCCCTCGCGCAGATGGCGCTGGCCTGGTCGCTGCGGGACGGGCGGGTCACCTCCGCGCTGATCGGCGCGAGCAGCGTCCGGCAGCTGGAGGAGAACCTCGCGGCCCTGGACCGGCTCGACTTCACCGCCGACGAGCTGGCGGAGATCGACCGGAACGCCGTCGAGGCGGGCATCAACATCTGGGCGTCCTCCAGCGCGCACTGATCACGTCTGCATCGACGGGGCGCGACCGGGCACGACCAGCGCATGGAAGAGATGATGCTGCGGAGCGCCGCGTTCAACGACCACACGCTGATCCCGTCGGAGTACTCCCACGACAGCGGGGACGTCTCGCCCCCGCTGGAGTGGTCGCCCGCCCCCGAGGAGGTGGTCGAGCTCGCGCTGGCCTGCGAGGACCCGGACGCGCCGACCGGCACGTTCGCGCACTGGCTGCTCGCCGGGATCGACCCGTCGACCACCGGCCTGGACGCCGGGGAGCGGCCCACCGGCGCGGTCGCCGGCCGCAACGACTACGGCACCGAGGGGTACGGCGGGCCGAAGCCGCCGGCCGGCGACGACCCGCACCGGTACTTCTTCCGGCTCTACGGGCTGTCGGAGCCGTCCGGGCTGAGGGACGGCTTCACCGCGGAGGACCTGCGGGACGCCCTCCAGGAGCGGATCACGGCGTCCGGGACCCTCGTCGGCACCTTCGTGAGGTGATGGCGTGGGCTCCCCGGAGCGGCGCGACCCCGACCCGCGGGACGGCGACCGGCTCGACCCCGAGGGCCGCGGCCCCGAGCCCTACGGCCCGGACTTCCACGGCCCGGGATCGCGCGGGCCCTACCCGCACGAGCAGCCGCGCGGCAGCGAGCCGCTGAACGCCCGCAGCCCGCTCGGCCTGCGGGCGGTGCTGTCGGGGATCGCGCTGGTCATCGCCGTCGCCGCCGCGATCGTGTTCGCCCTCGGCGCGCAGGGGGACGGCTCGTGGGCGGCGGCCGGCATCTGCGCGGCCGTCGCCGTCATCGCCGCGGTCGACCTCGTCGTGATCGCGCGGCGCGCCCGCTCCTGACCCGCGCTCCCGGACCGCCGGCCGGTCAGTGCCGGTGGTCAGTGCCGGTGATCGAGGGCGGCCTGCTCCGGATGCGCCAGCAGCCAGGCGATCCGCCCGCGGCTCTCCTCGTCGGTGGGCATGTAGGTGACCAGCCGGGCGCCCGGCGTGCCGGTGACGTCCAGGTGCACGGTCCGGGTGCGGATCTCCCCGGCGCCGGGATGCCGGAAGATCTTGATGCTCGATCCCGACACCGCGACGTCGTGCGACGCCCACAGCCGCGCGAACTCCGGGCTCACCTCCTGCAGCCGCCGGACGAGGTCCTTCCAGCCCGGCTCGTCCAGATGCCGGCTGTAGCGGTGCCGGAACGCCGCGACGAGGTTCGGCGCGGTGTCGGCGAGGTTCGCGACCGGGTTGCAGCACGGCGGCAGCGTGAACGCCATCCACATCGAGTTCCGCTCGCAGGGCCGCGCGGTCTCCACCACCGGGAAGATCGCCGCGTAGGCGGCGTTCCAGGCGAGGATGTCGCACCGGCCGTTGCCGACCGACGCGGGCAGGGGCACGAGCGCGTCGAGGATCGCCTGGACGTCCTCGGGCAGGCTGCCGACCTCCTCCTCCACCGAGCCGTCGGGGACGTCGGCGAGCCGGTACAGGTGCTCGCGCTCGGCGCCGTCCAGCCGCAGGGTCCGCGCCACCGCGTCCAGCACCTGGCTGCTGGCGTTGATCGGGCGGCCCTGCTCCAGCCACGTGTACCAGGTCACGCCGACCCCGGCGAGCTGGGCGACCTCCTCGCGCCGCAGCCCCGGCGTGCGGCGCCGGAGCCCCGGCGCCATCCCCACGTCGTCGGGCGTGATGCGCGCGCGCCGGCTGCGCAGGAACGCCGCCAGCTCGGTGCGGCGGCGCGGCCCCGCGCCGCCGCGGGTTCCGCCCGCCCCGGACGGGGCCCGGCCGCCGATGGTCCGTGTACTGCTCATCGTCACGTCCCCCAGACTGCCTCCGGCCGGCGGCGGCTTCCAGGTGCTGTCAGTACCCGTATCGGCAGGCTCTCGTTACGGGTACCGGCACCGCCGCACGCTTGGACACATGACACAGACAACCGATCTGCGCGGGATTGTTCCCGAACGGGGGTCGCGGGACCGGTCCGGCGGGCTGCTGCTCACCGTGCTGCTGCTCGGCCAGTTCATGGGCCTCCTCGACGCGAGCATCGTCAACGTCGCGCTGCCGACGATGCGGGCGGACCTGCACGCCTCCGGCGCCGGGCTGCAGCTCGTCGTGGCCGGATACATCATCTCCTACGCCGTCCTGCTGATCACCGGGGCGCGGCTCGGCGCCCTCGCGGGCCACCGCCGCGTGTTCCACCTCGGCCTCGCCGTGTTCACGGTGATGTCGCTGGCGTGCGGGCTGGCGCCGACCACCGGCGCACTGATCGCGTTCCGCTTCCTGCAGGGCGCCGGTGCCGCGCTGCTCGGCCCGCAGGTCATCTCCCTGATCCAGCGGAACTTCACCGGCGCGGCGCGGGGCCGGGCGCTGAGCCTGTCCTCGGCCGCGATCGCGGGCGGCATCGTGGTCGGGCAGGCCGCCGGGGGCGTCCTGGTCAGCGCCGGCCTGTTCGGCACCGGCTGGCGGACGGTCTTCCTGGTCAACGTCCCGATCGGGATCGCGCTGCTGGTCGCCGGGCCGCGCGTCCTGCCCCGCGAGGAGGGCGTGCCCGGCCTCCGGAACCTCCGCGCGCAACTGGACCTGCCGGGGCTGCTGACCCTGTCCGCCGCGGTGCTGCTCTTCGTCGTCCCGCTGGTCATGGGGCACGAGCTGGGCTGGCCGGCGTGGGGCTGGGCGTCGCTCGCCGCGAGCGCGGTGCTCCTGGCCGCGTTCGTCGCGGTGGAGCGCCGCGAGGGCGCCGCGGGCGGCCGGCCGCTGATCTCCCCGCGGGTGCTGCGCGCCCCGCTGCTCGTGCCGGCCTGCGTCGCGCTCATGTTCGGGCCGGGCAGCTGGGCGGCGTTCCTGTTCACCACCACCCTGCACCTGCAGGGCGACCTGCGGATGTCGCCGCTGGAGTCGGGCATCGCGTTCGTGCCGTGCGTGGCGGCGTTCGCGGCCGTCGGGCTCACCTGGCAGCGGCTGCCCGCCCGCCTGCACCGGCCGGCGATCCCGGCCGGGTTCGCGGTCGCGGCGGCCGGCTACCTGTGCGTCGGCCCGCTGGCCGGCGGCGGCGCGGCCTACGAGGCGCTGACCGCGGTCATCGGGTTCGGCCTCGGCGTGATGCCGATCACCATGACGACCGCGCTGCAGCACGTCCCCGCCGAGGACGCCGCCGACGCGAGCGGGCTGATGCTGACGCTGATGCAGCTGGCGCAGGTGATCGGCATCGCGACCGCGGGCACGCTGTTCCTCTCCCTGGCCGAGTCGAGCGGCTCCACCCGGCACGCCGAGTACGGCACCGGCTGGGCGCTCGCCGCCTCGACCCTCGTCGGGGCCCTGTGCGCGCTGCACGTCGCCCGCGACCGGGCGCGGGCCTGACCGCTCAGTACCCGGCGAGGCGCGCCCTGGCCGCCTCGACCGCCGGCGGCACGGGGCGGCGGGCGCGGGCGACCGAGGGCAGCGCGCGGCACGCCGCGGCGAGGCCCGCGCGGCCGTCCCGGCTGGCCAGCGCGGACGCGGCGGCGCGGGCGACCTCCGGCAGCGGGCGCCGCAGCCACGCGGTGAGCAGCCGGTTGCGGACCTCCCGGCGGCGCCGCCGGGCCGGGTCGCGGCCCGCCGTGGACGGGTGGTGGTGGACGACGAGCTCCGGCACGTAGGCGAGGCCCCACCCGGCGGAGGCGAGGTCGAGGGCGAGCAGTTCCTCCTCGCCCGCGAAGTGCAGGACATCGGAGAAGCCGCCGGCGGCGAGGAAGGCGTCCCGGCGGACGATGGCCGAGCAGGCGAGGAAGCCGAGGACGGCCGGTCCGGGGAGCCCCTCGGGCCGGCCCAGCGGCGACTCGGCCATCTGCGCGGACACGGGTTCGAGCCGCTCCTCCTCCCCGACGAGGACGCGGGCGGCCAGCAGGGCCGTGCGCGGGTGCGCGTCGAGGATCCGCACGGCCCGTTCCAGCGAGCCGGGCGCCCACCAGGAGTCGTCGTCGGCGAACGCGACGTAGCGGGTGGCGGCGCGCTGGGCGCCGGCGTTGCGGGCGGCGGCACCCCGGTTGCGGGGCAGCCGCAGGACGGTGGCGCCGGCCGCCTCGGCGACGGCGGCGGTGCCGTCGCGGGAGGCGTTGTCGGCCACGATGACCGGGGCGGTGTGGCGGCGGAGGCTGCGGGCCAGCTCGTCCGCGCGGTCGCGGGTCGCCACCACGATCGTGACATCGGGCGTCCCCTCGGGCGTCACGTCGGGCGTCGCATCGGGCGTCACGTCGGTCATGGTCCCCTTCAGCTCACGTAGCGGCGGGCCCTGGACTCCCGCTGGGCCGTCTCCAGGGTGCGCAGCCGGTACTCGACGTCCGGCGGCAGCGTGCGGCGCTCGCGCGCCACCCAGCCGAGCCCGGCCGCGGCTTCGGCGAGCGCGCCGGCGGTGACGCGGTCGCGCGGCAGGGTGCGCAGCAGCCGTGCGGTGCGGCGGACCGCGACCGGCAGCGGGCGGCGCAGCCAGGTGAACCAGAGCGTGTTGCGGATGCCGTGGCGGCGCCGCAGGTGCGGTTCGCGCAGCCGGGACGGCTCGTGGTGGACGACGACGTCCTCGGCGTAGCAGAGCTGCCAGCCGAGCGCCATGAGGTCGGCGCTGAGCAGCTCCTCCTCGCCGCCGAGCCACAGCCGCGAGGAGAAGCCGCCCGCCTCGCGGAACGCCTCCGCCCGCAGCATGGACGCGCCGGCCAGGAACGAGCCGAGCGCGGGGCCCGGCAGCCACGGCGGCCCGGGGACGGGCGAGTCCCGCAGCTCGGGGACGATCGGGTCCTCGCGCCCGCCGGGCTCGACCAGGATCCGCCCGGTGACGACCGCGAGCCGCGGGTGCGCGTCGAGCAGGTCGGCGGCGCGGGACGGCGCGTCCGGGTCCCACCAGGTGTCGTCGTCGCAGAACGCGACGTAGGGGGTGCGGACGTGGTCGACGGCGAGGTTGCGGCCGACGGCGCCGAGGTTGCCCGGCGACCGGATCAGCGCGACCTCCGGGTGCTGCGCCGCGACGGCGTCGGCGGTGCCGTCGCGGGAGGCGTTGTCCACCACGATGACCGGGGCGTCCTCGGTCAGTTCGCGCATGCGCGCGAGGGCGGCGAGCAGCGACTGCCGCCGGTCCCGGGTGATGACGACGACGGTGAAGCGCATGAAACCGCCAGTACCCGGCTTCCCGCCCTCTATGTGCACGGAGGGCCCGCCACCTGCCACTTCGTTCACCAGCGACTTTTCGGACTTGAGCGTTTAGGTCCCCTCTTACCGGCAATGCCAAATCACCTATAGGGAATTCGCTCCCGGCGAGGAACGCCAAGAGCCGATGTCTAAGACGACGTCATCGGCACGCCACAGAAAGCTGCGACGAAACGGGGCTTTATATGCGCGTGCTCGGAATCAACGCCATCTTTCACGACCCGGCCGCCGCGCTCGTCGCTGACGGCAGGGTGGTCGCCGCGGCGGAGGAGGAGCGCTTCAGCCGCCGCAAGCACGGGAAGCGGCCGGTGGCCTTCGCCGGCTGGGAGCTGCCGGAGCTGGCGGCCCGCTGGTGCCTGGAGGAGGCCGGGCTGGAGCCCGGCGACCTCGACGCCGTCGCGTACTCCTACGACCCCTCCCTCGTCGAGCCGGGCCTCGACGGGCACGACCGCCAGTGGGAGCGGCTCCGCACCCTCTACGCCCAGCGCGCCCCGAACTTCCTCGCAGCGGCGCTGCCCGGCCTGGACCCCGGAATCGTCCGGTACGTCCCGCACCATGTGGCGCACGCCGCGTCGGCCGCGCTCGCCGCGCCCGGCCCCGGCGACGGCGACGTGCTCGTCCTGGACGGCCGCGGCGAGTCCCACTCCCACCTGGCCGGGACGTACGCGGACGGCGTGCTGACGCCGCTGCGGTCCCAGCGCCTCCCCCACTCGCTCGGGCTGATGTACGAGGACCTCACCGAGCACCTCGGCTTCCTGCGCTCCAGCGACGAGTACAAGGTGATGGCGCTGGCGTCCTACGGGGAGCCGCGCTTCCTGGACGAGCTGCGCGAGCACGTCCGCGCGACCGGCGACGGCGGGTTCTCGGTCGCCGCGATCGACTGGGGCTCGCTCGCCAAGGCCCGCCGGGCGGACGGCGAGTGGACCCGCGACCACGCCGACCTCGCCGCCAGCGTCCAGGCCCGGCTCGAAGAGGTGCTGCTGGACCTCGCGGCCTGGCTGCACGGCGAGACGGGGTCCCGCCGGCTGATGCTCGCCGGCGGCGTCGCCCTGAACTGCGTCGCCAACTCGCGGCTCGCCGGGGCCGGCCCCTACGACGACATCTGGGTGCAGCCCGCGGCGGGCGACGCCGGCACCGCGCTCGGCGCCGCGCTGCACGTGGCGCAGGGCGCCGGGGACCCGCTCACCGGCATGCCCGGCGCGGACCACGGCCGGCGGTGGGACGACCGCGAGATCGCGCGGCGGCTCGACACCGCCAAGATCCCCTACGAACGTCCGGACGACCTGGCCGCCACCGTCGCCGAGGCACTGGCCCGCAACGAGATCGTGGCGTGGTTCCAGGGCCGCTCGGAGTTCGGCCCGCGCGCGCTCGGTCACCGCTCCCTGCTCGCGCATCCCGGCCACGCCGGCAACGTGGAGCGGCTCAACGACGTCAAGGGCCGCGAGCAGTTCCGGCCGATCGCGCCGATGGTGGCGCTGGAGGACGCCCCCGAGATCTTCGAGGGCCCGCTCCCGAGCCCGTACATGCTGTTCGTCCACCGCGTCCGGCCGGAGTGGCGCGAGCGGATCCCCGCCGTCGTGCACGTGGACGGCACCGCCCGCATCCAGACCGTGTCGGACGAGGGCGAGCCGCTCGTGGCGCGCCTGCTGGCGGAGTTCCGCCGCCGGACCGGCCTGCCCGTCCTCGTCAACACCAGCCTGAACACCGCCGGGCGCCCGATGGTCGACGACCCCCGCGACGCGCTGGAGTGCTTCGGCTCCGCGCCGGTCGACCTGCTCGCCATCGGGCCGTTCGTCGTGCGCCGCCGGGAGGTGCGCGCTTGATGAGCTGCACCGTCGTCGTCCCCACGATCGGGCGGGAGAGCCTGCGCGTCACGCTGCACGCGCTGCTCGCCGCGCTGGAGGGCGCCCCCGGCCCGGGACCGCACGAGATCATCGTCGTGGACGACCGGCCGGCGCCGGGCGCGCCGCTGCCGCTGCCGCCGTCGGCCGGGCCGCGGATCCGGGTGATCCGGTCCGGGGGCCGCGGGCCCGCCGCCGCCCGCAACGCGGGCTGGCGCGCCGCCGCGACCGAGTGGGTCGCGTTCCTCGACGACGACGTCGTGCCCGAGCCCGGCTGGCCCGCCCGGCTCGCCGCCGACCTCGCCGGGCTGCCGCCCTCGGTCGGCGGGTCGCAGGGCCGCGTCGCCGTCCCGCTGCCGGACGACCGGCGGCCCACGGACTGGGAGCGGGGCACGGCCGGGCTCGCGAGCGCCGATTGGATCACCGCCGACATGGCCTACCGGCGCGGCGTCCTCGCCGAGCTGGGCGGCTTCGACGAGCGGTTCCGCCGCGCCTACCGCGAGGACGCCGACCTGGCGCTGCGCGCCCTGGCCGCGGGGCACGGCCTCGTCCTCGGCACCCGGCGCATCACCCATCCCGTCCGGCCCGCCGGGTTCTGGGCGTCGGTGCGGGCGCAGGCGGGCAACGCCGACGACGTCCTCATGTGGCGGGTGCACGGCCCGTCCTGGCGGACGCGCGCCGGGGAGGGCCGCGGGCTGCTCGCCCGGCACGCGCTCACGACCGCGGCCGGGCTGCTGGCGCTCATGGCCGCGCCGAGGAACCGGACCGCCGCGGCGGTCGCCGGAGGAACGTGGGCGGCGCTCACGGCGCGGTTCGCCCACGAGCGGATCCGGCCGGGCCCGAAGGCTCCCGGCGAGATGGCGAAGATGCTGGTCACCAGCGCGGTCATCCCGCCGGCCGCGATCTGGCACCGGATCCGGGGGCTCGCCGTCCACCGGCGTGCGCGGAGCTGGGGCGGGCCGCGCGTCGTGCTGTTCGACCGCGACGACACCCTCATCCAGGACGTCCCGTACAACGGGGACCCGGCGCGGGTCGAGCCGATGCCGGGCGCGCGCCGCGCCCTGGACCGGCTCCGCCGCCACGGCGTCCGGATCGGCGTCGTGTCCAACCAGTCCGGCGTCGCCAAGGGGCTCATCGGCGCCGGGGACGTGCGGCGCGTCAACGCCCGCGTCGAGGAGCTGCTCGGCCCCGTCGACGTGTGGGAGTTCTGCCCGCACGACGACGGCGACGGCTGCCCGTGCCGCAAGCCCGAGCCCGGCATGATCGAGCGCGCCGCCGAGCGCCTCGGGGTGCTGCCGTCCGACTGCGCCGTCATCGGCGACATCGGCGGCGACATCGAGGCCGCCGCGGCGGCGGGGGCGCGCGGCATCCTCGTCCCGACCGGGCGGACCCGGCCGGCGGAGATCGCGCGGGCACCGGAGACGGCGCCCACGCTGGACGCCGCCGTCGACCTGGTCCTCGGCGGGAGGCGGCGCCGATGAGAGTCCTCGTGGCACGCCAGGACAACCTCGGCGACGTGCTGCTCGCCGGGCCCGCCGTGCGGGCGGTCGCCGCCCGCGCCGACGAGGTCGTGCTGCTGTGCGGGCCGCGCGGCCGCGCCGCCGCCGACCTGCTGCCGGGCGTGGACCGGGTCATCGAGTGGCGCGCGCCCTGGATCGACCCCGACCACGTGCCCGTGGAGCAGGCCGCCGTCGACCGGCTGGTCGGCGAGCTGCGCGGCTTCGACCGGGCGCTCGTCCTGACCTCCTTCCACCAGTCGCCGCTGCCGCTGGCGCTGCTGCTCCGGCTCGCCGGGACGCCGTGGATCGGCGGCATCAGCGAGGACTACCCGGGGTCGCTGCTCGACCTGCGGCACCGGCCCGACAGCGACGTCCCCGAGCCGCTGCGGATGCTCGCGCTCGCGGCGGACGCCGGCTTCCCGTCCCCGGCCGACACCCGGCTGCGGGTCCGCGAGCCGCTGCCCGACACCGACCACCTGACCGGCGGGCCCGGCTACGTGGTCGTGCACCCCGGGACGTCCGTGCCCGCCCGCGCGTGGCCGCCGGCGCGCTGCGCCGAGGCGGTCCGGCTGCTGCGGGCGGCCGGGTACCGGGTGGTCGTCACCGGCCACGGGGACGAGAAGGAGCTGACCGCGCTCGTCGCCGGCGAGGACGGCCTCGACCTCGGCGGCCGCACCTGCCTGCCCGAGCTCGCGTCGGTGCTGGCGGGCGCGTCCGCCGTCGTCGCCGGCAACACCGGCCCCGCGCACCTCGCGGCGGCCGTCGGCACGCCGGTCGTGTCGCTGTTCGCGCCGACGGTGCCCGCCGCCCGGTGGGCCCCGTTCGGCGTCCCGCTGGCGCTGCTCGGCGACCAGCAGGCCCCCTGCAAGGACAGCCGCGCCCGCGAATGCCCGGTCGACGGCCACCCCTGCCTGTCGTCCGTCAGCGCCGACGAGGTCGCCGCGGCCGTGGAGATCCTGGCGTCGGTGGAGGAGGTTCCCACCCGATGAGAGTCCTGATGTGGCACGTGCACGGCTCGTGGGCGACGTCGTTCGTCCACGGCGAGCAGACCACGCTCGTCCCCGTCACCCCCGATCGCGGGCCCGACGGCAGGGGCCGGCCCGACACCTTCACCTGGCCCGACCGCGCGGTCGAGGTGCCGCCCGAGCGGCTCCGCGGCGAGGACGTGGACGTGGTCGTCCTGCAGCGCCCCCACGAGCTGCGGCTGGCCGAGGAATGGCTCGGCCGGCGCCCCGGGCGCGACGTCCCCGCCGTCTACGTCGAGCACGACACCCCGCGCCGGACCCCGTCCGACGTGGGGCTCCCCGAGGAGGTCGTCCCCGACAGCCGGCACCTCCTGCACGACCGCTCCGACATCCCCGTCGTGCACGTCACCCACTTCAACCAGTTGTTCTGGAACTGCGGCCGTGCCCCGACCACGGTCATCGAGCACGGCGTCGTCGACCCCGGCTACCGGTGCACCGCCGACATGCCGCGCGCCGGCGTCGTCATCAACGACCCGCTGCGGCGCGGCCGCGTCGCCGGCACCGACCTGCTCCCCGAACTCGCGGCGGCCGTCCCCCTCGACCTGTTCGGCATGAACGTCACCGGGGCGCCCGAGCGGCTCGGCATCCCCCCCGAGTCGCTGTGGACCTTCGAGGACCTGCCGCAGGCGAGGATGCACGGGGAACTCGCCCGCCGCCGCGTCTACGTCCACCCCTACCGGTGGACCTCGCTCGGCCTCGCGCTGATCGAGGCCATGATGCTCGGCCTGCCGGTGGTGGCGCTCGCCACCACCGAGGCGGTCGAAGCGGTGCCGCCGGAGGCCGGGGTGCTGTCCACGCGCGTCGCCACGCTGGCCGACGCCGCGCGGACCCTGGCCGCCGACCCGCCGCGTGCACGCCAGATGGGCAAGGAGGCGCGGGCCTACGCCGTCGAGCGGTACGGCCTGGCGCGCTTCCTGCGCGACTGGCGGCGAACTCTCCAGGAGGTAGCGCGATGAGAATAGCCATGATCTCCGAGCACGCCAGCCCGCTCGCCGCCGACGGCGGGCTGGGCGGGGCGGACGGCGGCGGGCAGAACGTGTTCGTCGCGGAACTGGCCACCGAGCTCGGCCGCCAAGGCCACTACGTCACGGTCTACACCCGGCGGGACGCGCCCGCCCTGCCGGACCGGGTGCGGCTCGCGCCCGGCGTGGCCGTCGAGCACGTCCCGGCGGGGCCGCCCGAGCGCATCGCCAAGGACGACCTGCTGCCGTGGATGCACGACTTCGGGACCTACCTGGAGCGGCGCTGGGCCGCCGACCCGCCCGACGTCGCGCACGCCCACTTCTGGATGAGCGGCCTCGCCGCGATCCAGGCCGCGCAGGCGGCGGGCGCGCGGCGCGTGCCGGTCGTGCAGACCTACCACGCGCTCGGCACCGTCAAGCGCCGCCACCAGGGCGGCAGGGACACCAGCCCGGCCTCGCGCATCCGGCTGGAGCGCACGATCGGGCGCGGCGCCGACACCGTCATCGCGACCTGCTCCGACGAGGTCGCCGAGCTGGCGGCGATGGGCGTCCCGCGCGACCGCGTCCGGGTGGTGCCGTGCGGGGTCGACCTGGGCCTGTTCGCCCCCGGCGCCGCCGCCGCGCCGGGCGGTGGGCCGGGCGGCGGGCCGCACCGCATCGCGGTGCTGTCCCGGCTCGTGGAGCGCAAGGGCGTGGACACCGCGATCCGCTCGCTCGCGCACCTGCCGGACGCCGAGCTGGCGGTCGCCGGCGGCCCGCCGCACGGCGACCTGGACGCCGACCCCGAGGTGCGCCGGCTGCGCCGGGTGGCGCGGGACGCCGGCGTCGCCGGGCGGGTGGAGTTCCTCGGCCGGCTCGGCCGCGGCGCGGTGCCCCCGCTGCTGCGCTCGGCGAGCCTCGTCGTCACGCTCCCGTGGTACGAGCCGTTCGGCATGGTGCCGCTCGAGGCCATGGCCTGCGGCGCGCCCGTGGTGGCGAGCGCCGTCGGCGGCCACCTCGACACCGTCGTGGACGGCGTCACCGGCACGCTCGTCGCACCGCGCGACCCGCGGGCGGCGGCCGGCGCGGTCCGGGCGCTGCTCGACGACCCGGCGAAGCGGGACGCGATGGGGGCCGCGGCCGCCGCGCGGGCCCGCGACCGCTACTCGTGGGCGCGGGTCGCCGCCGACACCGCCGAGGTCTACCAGCACGCCGCCGCCGTGAGCGAGGTGGCCGCATGACCGCGCCGACCGGCACCGGGACCCGCGCGTCCACCGTCTACGACCGGCGGCTGGAGGCCCTCGCCGAGGCGGCCCTGCGGTTCCGCGACCAGGTGCCGACGATCGAGGCGTGGGGCGGCCGCCTCGCCCGCGTGCTGCGCGGCGGCGGGCGCCTGCTGGCCTGCGGCAACGGCGGCAGCGCCGCCGAGGCGCAGCACCTGACCGCCGAGCTCGTCGGCCGGTTCGAGAGCGAGCGGTGCCCGCTGTCGGCGATCCCGCTGCACGGCGACACCTCCTCGGTCACCGCGATCGGCAACGACTACGGACCGGTCACCGTGTTCGAGCGGCAGGTGCAGGCGCACGGCCGCCCCGGCGACGTGCTGGTGTGCCTGTCGACCAGCGGCCGCAGCGCCAACGTGGTCGCCGCCGCGCGGCGCGCCCGGCGGCTCGGGCTGACCGCCTGGGCGGTCACCGGGCCGGGCCCGAACCCGCTCGCCGACGCCTGCGACGACGCGATCACGGTGCCGGCCGGCATCACCTCGACCGTCCAGGAGATCCACCTCGCGGCGATCCACCTGCTGTGCGGGGCGGTCGACGAAGCCCTGGGGGTGACATGACCGCACCACTCGTGGTGGTCGGCGACGTCCTGCTCGACATCGACATCGTCGGCACCAGCAGCCGGCTGTGCCCGGACGCGCCCGTCCCCGTCGTGGAGCAGGCCGAGGAGCGGCCCCGCCCCGGCGGCGCGGGCCTCGCGGCGCTGCTGGCGGCGGCCGCCGGGCGGGAGGTGGTGCTGGTCACCGCCCTCGCCGACGACGAGCCGGGCCGGCGGCTGCGCGCGATGCTGGAGAGGCACCTGGAGGTCGCCGCGTTCCACCTGCACGGCGGCACCCCCTGCAAGCTGCGCATCCGGTCCGGAGGGCAGTCGGTGGCGCGCCTGGACGCCGGGGAAGGGCAGGCCCTCGACGGGCCCGTCGGTCCGCGCGTCACCGACGCGATCGCGGGGGCCGGCGCCGTGCTGGTCTCCGACTATGGGCGGGGCGTGGCCCGGCACCGCGCCGTCCGCTCGCTGCTCGGCGAGCTGCCCGCGGGCGTGCCCGTCGTGTGGGACCCGCATCCGCGCGGCGAGCCGCCCGTGTCGGGCGTGCGGCTGCTCACCCCGAACGAGGAGGAGGCCGCCCGCCTCGCCGCCGCCGACGGCGCCGACATCAGCGGGTTCGGGCTGTCGGCGGCCGGCCGGCGCGGGCGGCACCTCGGCCGCGCCTGGGGCATCGAGGGCGTCGCGATCACGCTCGGCTCGGAGGGCGCGCTGCTGTGCGACGGGTCCGACGCGCCGTTCCTCGCGCCCGCCCGGCCCGCGCGGGGCGACTCGTGCGGCGCGGGCGACAGCTTCGCCGCCGGGGCGGTCGGCGCGCTCGCCGACGGCGCGGAGCTGACCGCGGCCGTCACCGAGGGCGTCCACCACGCCTCGGAGTTCGTCCGGGCGGGGGCCGCCGCGGCGCTGTCGGCGCAGCTCGCCGAGACCGGCACCGCCCGGCTCGTGCCCGAGCGCGGCGAGGACGCCTGGGACATCGTGGAGCGGACCCGGCGCGCGGGCGGGACGGTGGTGGCGACCGGCGGCTGCTTCGACCTGCTGCACGCCGGGCACGTCAGCCTGCTGCAGCAGGCCCGGCGGCTCGGCGACTGCCTGATCGTCTGCGTCAACTCCGACGCCTCGGTGCGGCGCCGCAAGGGGCCGACCCGGCCGCTGACGCCGGCCGCCGACCGCGTCCGGGTGCTGGAGGCGCTCAGCGACGTCGACGCCGCCGTGGTGTTCGACGACGACACCCCGGCGCCGCTGCTGGAGCGGCTGCGCCCCGACGTGTGGGTGAAGGGCGCCGACTACGCCGGCACCACGCTGCCCGAGGCCGAGACGGTCCGCGCCCACAACGGCGAGATCGTCCTGCTGCCCCTGCTGGAAGGGCGCTCCACCACGCGCCTGCTGTCCACCACGAAGGGAAACGCGTCATGAACGTCCTCATCACCGGCGGCGCCTCCGGACTCGGCGCGGCCGTCGCGCGCAGGATCGCCGGCGACGGCGGACGGCCCCTCGTCCTCGACCGGCACCCGCCGAAGGACGACTTCGAGCACATGCAGGCCGACCTCGCCGACCGGCGGTGCACCGAACGCGCCGTGCACGGCCTCGCTCGGGCCGCGGGCGGCCTGAACGCGGTCGTCACCGCGGCGGGCATCGACGCGTGCGGGACGCTCTGCGACGTGCCCGCCGAGGACTGGGAGCGGGTCGTGCAGGTGAACCTGCTCGGCACCGCCGCGGTCGTCCGGGCCGCGCTCCCCTACCTGGAGAACGAGCCGCACGGGCGGATCGTGACCGTCGCGTCCACGCTCGGGTTCCGCGCGCTGAGCGACGCCACCGCGTACTGCGCGTCCAAGTTCGGGGTCGTCGGGTTCACCCGGGCCCTCGCCGCCGAACTGGCCGGCAAGGTCGGCGTCACCATGGTCGTGCCGGGCGGGATGGACACCGCGTTCTTCGACGACCGCCCCGACCGGTACAAGCCCGGCGCCGACGCCGTGCTGAACCGGCCCGAGGACGTGGCGGCGACCGTCGCGTTCGCGCTCGCGCAGCCGGCCGGCTGCGAGGTGCGCGAGCTCGTCGTCTGCCCGTCGCGGGAACCGTCGTGGCCGTGACGGCCGGCCGCGTCCTGGTGCTGCGCGCGCTGGGGCTCGGCGACCTGCTGACCGCCGTCCCCGCGTTACGGGCGCTGCGGCGCGGGCTGCCGGGCGCGCGGATCACGCTGGCCGCGCCCGCCGTGCTCGCCCCGCTGGCCCGCGCGTCCGGCGCGGTCGACGAGGTCCTCCCGGCGGACGGCCTGGACGCCCCGCTGCGCGCCGCCGGCCCGGTGGACGCGGCCGTCAACCTGCACGGCTCGGGGCCGCAAAGCCACCGGCTCCTCGCGGCCGTGTCGCCCGGCCGGCTGCTGGCGTTCGACTGCCCCGCCGCGCCGCACACCGGCGGGCCCGCCTGGGACCCCGGCGAGCACGAGGTGGCGCGCTGGTGCCGGCTCGCGGCCTCCTACGGCTTCGACGCCGACCCCGGCGACCTGGACCTGCCGGTCCCGGCGGCCGCCTCGCCCGCGCCGGGCGCCGTCGTCGTCCACCCCGGCGCCGCGTACCCGGCGCGCCGCTGGCCCGCCGAGCGGTTCGCGGCGGTCGCGGCGGCGCTGCGGGACCGCGGCGAGCGCGTCGTCGTCACCGGCGGGCCCGGCGAGAGGCCGCTGGCGCGCCGCGTCGCCGACCTCGCCGGGCTCGGCCCGGCCGCCGACCTCTCCGGCCGCACGCCCCTGCCCGAGCTGGCCGCGCTCGTCGCGGCGGCCCGGCTGGTGGTGTGCGGCGACACCGGCGTCGCGCACCTCGCGACCGCCTTCCGCACGCCGTCGGTGCTGCTGTTCGGCCCGACGCCGCCCGGCCGCTGGGGGCCGCCCCGCCGCCCCGAGCACCGCGTCCTGTGGGCGGGCCGGCACGGCGACCCGCACGGCCGCGCGCCCTGTCCCGGGCTGCTGGAGATCTCCGCGGACCAGGCCGTCGAGGCCGCCGGGACCGTGCTCACCCTGGTGAGCGCCCACGAGAACCGATGAGGGGGAATGATGAGACATCCACGTGCCGTCGTCACCGGGGGCTCCGGCTTCCTCGGCTCGCACCTGTGCGAGGCGCTCCTCGCGCGGGGGATCTCGGTGGTGTGCCTGGACAACCTGCTCACCGGGACGTCCCGCAACATCGCCCACCTGACCGGGCGGCGGGACTTCCGCTTCCTGAAGCGCGACCTCACCGAGCCGGTGAGCGTGCCCGGCGAGGTCGGCTACGTGTTCCACCTCGCCTCCGCCGCCTCGCCGGCCGACTACCTGCGGTTCCCGATCCAGACCCTGGAGGTCGGCAGCCAGGGCACCCGCAACGCCCTGGAGCTGGCCGAGGCGAAGGGCGCCCGGTTCGTCCTCGCCTCCACCTCCGAGGTGTACGGGGACCCGCTCGTGCACCCGCAGCCCGAGTCGTACTGGGGGAACGTCAACCCGGTCGGGCCGCGCAGCGTGTACGACGAGGCCAAGCGGTTCGGTGAGGCGCTGACGTCGGCGTTCCGGCACTCGCGCGGCCTCGACGCCGCGATCGTGCGGATCTTCAACACCTACGGGCCGCGGATGCGCCCCGACGACGGGCGGGCCATCCCGACGTTCCTGCGGCAGGCGCTCACCGGCGAGGACCTCACGGTCACCGGGGACGGCGCGCAGACCCGCTCGATCTGCCACGTGGACGACACCGTCCGCGGCATCCTCGCCCTCGCCATGGCCGACCACCCGGGGCCGGTCAACATCGGCAGCCCGTACGAGATCTCCATGGCCGACCTCGCGGAGCTGATCATCGAGCTGACCGGCTCGCCGTCGGGGATCCGGTTCATCGGCCGGCCCGAGGACGACCCGCGCGTCCGGCGCCCGGACACCGGCCTCGCCGAGGAGGTGCTCGGCTGGAAGCCGCGGATCACGGTCGAGGAGGGCCTGCGCGGCACGATCGAGTGGTTCGGCAGGGAACTGCTCATCGCCCGTCCCGCCTGACCGCGCCCGTACCGCGACGGCCGCGATGAACCGCTCATCGCGGCCGTCCGCGCGCCGTCCGCGCGGTCAGCCGTTGTGTCCGGCCGACACCAGGTCGCGGAGGTCGGAGGGGAGGCTGTCGCGCACCTTCTGCGCGATCCCGCCCTGGGTGGCCTCGTCGGTCACCTCCAGCACGACGCGCGCCAGGTACGCCGAGCGCGGCTCGTCGGCGCCGGACCGGACCGCGATCCGCTCGATGAAGTCGTGCCGGTCGAACCGCTCGCCGGTCCCCGCGCCCCCGTAGACCTCGGTCCGGCGCAGATGCTCGCCGATCTCGTGCGGCAGTTGCGCCGCGAGGTTGTCGGCGAGGCCCTCCGGGATCCGCTCGCCCAGGGTCTCCAGGACGGCCCGGGTCGCCCGCTCCGCCTCGCCGTGGCCGGAGAGGTGGGCGCGGTTCTGGACCTGTCCGATGAACTCTTCGTGCCGCATGACGGACGCTCCTTCCTGCGTCTGAAATGCGTAGACTGCCCGTTTTGTCCGGTCCTTAACGCGCGCCGAGGACGTCCAGAAGCTCGCCGATCACCGCGCCGTCCGGCGCGAGCGAGGAGGTCCGCCCGGCCCCTTCGGGCGAGAGCGCCCAGTCCCACCACCGGTCGAGCTCCCCCGTGTCCAGCAGTGGCGTGTCCGGCAGTGGCGCGTCCGGCGGCGCGGTGGCGCGCCCCGGGGCCGGGTCCGGCACGGTGACGACGGCGGGCCAGGACCAGGCCCGCGCCTGCGCGGTGACCTTCGCGCCGCCGCCGACCGGGTCCACGGCGATCGCCGGGACGCCGTTCTTCAGCGCCAGGACGAGGCCGTGCAGCCGGGTCGTCACCACCAGGTCGAGCCTGCGCAGCGCCGACTCCAGCTCGGCGGCCGTGCGGAACAGGCGCCAGTCGCGCGGATCGAGCCGCGTGTCCAGCGGCAGCCGCGCGCATTCGCGGGCGCCCAGCCACTCCGCCAGCTCCCGCTCGACCCGCTCGTGCAGGCCCCGGCCGCCGTACTCCCGCTGGCCGGGCGCGAGCACGACCCCGACCACCGGCACCGACGGGGTCGCCGGCAGCGCCGCCAGGTCGTGCCGGGGCGCCGCGGCGGGGGTGTCGCGCGCGAGCACGGCGTCGAACCCGGTGACCGCCGGATCGTCCGGGTCGATGACCGAGACGCCCACGGCGATGCGCACGCAGCCCGCGTACCGGCGGTGCAGCTCCTCGATCTGCGGCCCGTGCAGCGGCCCGCAGGCGAACACCAGATGCGTGAAGGAGGCGGGGTCGGCCCGGTCGAGGTGCAGTCCGCCCGGCCGGAAGACGGGGCTCCAGGCCAGCCGGCACTCGACCCCCGCCTCGGCCAGCCCGCGCCGCACGGCCTCCATCGCCAGCACGTCGCCCGCCGTCGCCTCACCGTGCACGAAGCTCGGCCATCCGGTCACCAGGACGCGCATCCGCCATGCCTCCCCGCCCCGCCTCGGCCCTGGCCGGATCCGTCTCCGGAGAAGGGGCGTTCAACTTCCTGCTACCCGCGGCCGCCCGTCCCATGTGCCCCGCACAGCAGGTCGCCCTGCCCCTCACGTGACACTTCAGACACCTTCCGGTTTACGGACACGGCCTTATGGGCAGAGTCACCTCGCGGCCCACTCGTCAGCTCGGAGCCAAGTGCCTCGAACTGCGAGCCTGGGCCGCGCCAGGTTCCACCCCCTGTTCACCCAGGTCGCGGTCACGCCCAGGACGCGGGCAGCGCCTGCGCGACGACCGTCCCGCAGTAGGCGGCGCCGAGCCCCGCGGCGATGGCGGCCGCCGCGTTGAGCAGCGCGTAGGAGCGCGCCCCCGTCTCGGCCAGCCGCAGCGTCTCGTACCCGAACGTGGAGTAGGTGCTGAGGGCGCCGCAGAAGCCCGTCCCGGCGAAGGCCATCACGCCGCCGTCCGCCGGGAGCGCCGCGAGGAGGCCCAGCAGGAACGAGCCCGCGACGTTGACGGTGAACGTCCCCCAGGGGAACACCGAGTCGTGCCGGGCCTGGACCGCGCGGTCGGTCAGGTAGCGCAGCGGAGCGCCGAGCGCGGCGCCCAGCGCGATCAGCAGGAGCGTCACTCGCCGTCCTCCGCGGCCCGGCGGCCCGCCAGGGACCTGGTCAGCCGCGTCCCGGCGAGGACCGCGGCCAGCGCGGCGGCCAGCGTCAGCGCGAGGTAGGCGAGGCCGACCCGCGGCGCGCCGTGCTCCACCGCCCGCTGGACGTCGACGGTGTAGGTCGAGAACGTGGTGAACCCGCCGAGGACCCCCACCCCGAGGAACGGCCGGACCAGCCGGTGCGCCGGCCGCACCTCGGTGATCAGCACCATCAGCACGCCGATCAGCAGGCAGCCCGCGACGTTGGTCCAGAACACCGGCCAGGGGAAGTCGCCCGGCCCGTACGGGAACGCGGTGCTCAGCCCGTACCGCGCGAGCGCCCCGAGCACGCCGCCCGCCGAGATCGCGCCGAGCGTCTCCCACGGCGCGCGGCTCAGCTCGGCGCGCTGCCGCGGGACGTGCAGGTCGACGTCGGGGTCGACAGGGGGACCGGCAGGGGGATCGACGGGGGGCACGGGCATGGCGTACTCCTACCAGTAGCGACCGCGTTCACCGGTAGGGACCGTTGGCGGACTGCGTCCGCGGTTCACCCCGTATCGGGCACGGCGGGCCCCACCGCCGCGTCCCCGTCCGCCGGGGCCTCTCCGAGTCTACCGAAGGCCGCCCGTCCGGGGCGTCAGGGCTCGGGGCGGTCGACCTGGCCGCGCCGGCCGCCGGTCTGGACGCCGCGCGACTCGATGAAGGTCTTGAACCGCCGCAGGTCGCCGCGCACCCGGTGCGTCAGGGCGCCGACGCGGTCCCCGGCCTTCTCGGCGAAGCCCGCCGGGTCGATCTCCAGCTGCGCGGTGACGCGGGTGGTGGTCTCGTCCAGGCGGTGGAACGTCACCACGCCGGCATGGGTCGGGCCGTCCAGGGACTTCCAGGCGACGCGCTCGTCGGGCAGCTGCTCGGTGATCCGCGCGTCGAACTCGCGGGTGACGCCCGCGATCCGGGTCCTCCAGTGCAGGGTCGTGTCGTCGGTCTGCCGGATCTCCTCGACCCCGTCCATGAACTCCGGGAACGTCTCGAACTGCGTCCACTGGTCGTAGGCGGTCCGGACCGGGACGGTGACGTTGACCGATTCGGTGATCGTGCTCACGGGCCCACCTCCTGCCTCACCGCCCGGTTACCCGCCTGACGTGCGTCTATCCGCGCGATCCCGGCGGCGCCGTGTGATCGCCCCGCTCGCGGGTAGAGGGAGCGCACCGAGCGATAGCCCCCTGCCCTCGCCGGCCTCGTCCGCAAAGGAGAGCATCCGCATGACGTCGGCGCAGACCACCCGGTTCAACGACGGACAGACCGAGCTCCTGCTGGCGGAGATGAACCGGCTGCCGGAGGGCGATCCCCGCAGGGAGCGGCTGCGGGCGCGCATCGTCGACATGCACGCGCCGCTGGTCCGCGGGGTGGCACGCCGGTACGCCAACCGCGGCGAACCGCTCGACGACCTGCAGCAGGTCGCCTATCTCGGGCTGGTCAAGGCCATCAACCGGTTCGACCCGGGCATCGGCGACCGCTTCGTCACCTACGCCTACCCCGTGGTGACCGGGGAGGTGAAGCGGCACTTCCGCGACAAGACGTGGGGCATCCGGGTGTCGCGCCGCATCCAGGAGCTGCGGCCGATCCTGCAGCGCACCGTGCAGGAGTACACCCGCGAGCACGGCCGCTCCCCCACCACCGCGGAGATCTCCTCCCTCATGGACATCACCCAGGAGGAGACCGTCGAGGTCATCATCGCCTGCGACGCCTACCGGCCGCTGTCGCTGGAGGCGCCGGCGGACGGGTCGCCCAGCGGCGAGAACGGCACGGTGGGCGAGTACCTCGGCTCCGACGACCCCGCGCTCGACGCCTTCATCGACGGCCACGCCCTCGGCCCGCTGATCGACGACCTGCCCGAGCGCGAGCGGACGATCCTGCTGCTGCGCTTCTTCGGCAACAAGACCCAGACGCAGATCGCCGAGCAGATCGGCCTGTCCCAGATGCACGTGTCCCGCCTGCTCCGCGCCACCCTGGACCGCCTCCGCATGGGCCTGCTGGCCGAGGGGTGACCGGGCGCCCGCGCCTCACCGGCATCGGCCTGCCCGGCGCGGCGCTGGAGACCTGGTTCGCCCGGACGCTGCGCGACGGCATGGCGCTGACGGCGGCGGGCGTCTACCGGACGTTCCGTCGCCGAGAGCGCGCTGCGCGCCGCCGCCGGCACCACGGCGGCGTCCCTGGAGCGCGGCGGGCGGCCGTCACGGCCGGGGCAGGGCGCAGTTCCCGTCCAGCACGACGTCGTTGCCGGCGCCGAGGCAGCGGGCGAGCGGGTACGTCTGCTGGCCGTAGTGGCTGCCGTGGCGGACGGTGATCCGGCCGTCGCGGTCGACCTCGCAGGGGTTGTTCAGCGTGCAGCGCTCGCCGTCGTCGTTGCCGGTGTTGTTGACGCCGACGACGCGGTGCGTCCGGGCGTCGACGATCGGGGAGCCGGACGTGCCGTGGATCGTCTCGCACTCCGGCGTGTAGCGGAGGGAGTCCTTCCACGTCCAGCCGGCCTCGCGCAGCCGGTACACGGCCGCGTCGATCGTGCAGCCGTAGATCTTCCGCCAGTAGCCGGAGACGACCCGGATCTCGGTGCCGTCGTGCGGCCTGGCCGTGGACAGCGGCAGGGCGGTGACGCCGTACCGCTGCCGGATCGCGGCGTAGGTGGTGTCCAGCCGGTAGACGGTCACGTCGGTGTCGGTCATCGTGGCGTACTCGACGCGGGTCGCCCGGAGCGTGCCGAGGTCGCCGCGGCCCGTCCGGTCGAGGAGCTTGAACGTCCTGGACGACGCCTGGTCCACGACGACCTCGCCGGCCTTCGGCATCCCGGACTCCAGGCAGTGCCCGTTCGTCAGGACCAGCGCCGCGTCGGTGTCGCGCGAGCGCGGCCCGCGCACGAGCGACCCCGAGCAGTTGCTGAGCGCGACGATCCCGGTGAAGTCGACCGCCGCCCTCCCCTGGTGCGGCGCCTTCGGCGGGACGGGGGCGGCCTGCGCGGTGCTCGCGGTGAGCGTCCCCGCACCGGCGACGGCGGCGAGGACGGCTGCGGCGAGGCGTGGGGGCATGCGGGGATTCCTCTCGGCTGGGCCGGAGGGCACCCCGGCCGGTGACGCGCTGTCACCGACCGGATGCTAGATCAACCCGGCCGCGATGAGAAGGACCCCCGGTGCGGAACGGCGTCAGTCGACGTCCACCCAGCCGTAGGTGCGCTCCACGGCCTTCTTCCAGCCGGCGTAGCCGGTCCGGCGCTGCTCCTCGTCCCAGGTGGGCTGCCAGCGCTTGTCCTCGTTCCAGTTCTGGCGGAGCTCGTCGGTGGTGTTCCAGAACCCGACGGCGAGGCCGGCGGCGTAGGCGGCGCCGAGCGCGGTGGTCTCGGCGACGACCGGACGCGACACCGGGACGCCCAGGATGTCGGCCTGCAGCTGCATGCACAGCTCGTTCGCGGTGACGCCGCCGTCGACCTTCAGCACGTCCAGGGAGACGCCGGAGTCCGCGCGCATCGCCTCGACCACGTCGCGCGACTGGTAGCAGATCGACTCCAGGGTGGCGCGGGCCAGGTGGGCGTTGGTGTTGAACCGGGACAGGCCGACGATCGCGCCGCGGGCGTCCGACCGCCAGTACGGGGCGAACAGGCCGGAGAACGCCGGGACGAAGTACACCCCGCCGTTGTCGTCGACCTGCCGGGCCAGCGACTCGCTCTGCGCGGCGCCGGAGATGATGCCGAGCTGGTCGCGCAGCCACTGCACGGCCGACCCCGTCACGGCGATCGAGCCCTCCAGCGCGTACACGGTCGGCTGGTCGCCGAACTTGTAGCAGACGGTGGTGAGCATCCCCGCCTTGGACCGGACGAGCTCCTCGCCCGTGTTGAGCAGCAGGAAGTTGCCGGTGCCGTAGGTGTTCTTGGCCTCGCCGGGCGCGAAGCACACCTGCCCGACCGTCGCCGCCTGCTGGTCGCCGAGGATGCCGGTCAGCGGCACCTCGCCGCCGAGCGGGCCGTCCGCGGTGGTGGTCCCGTAGGGCTCGGGGGCGGACGACGGCCGGATCTCGGGCAGCATCGACCGCGGGATGCCGAAGAACGACAGGAGCTGGTCGTCCCAGTCGAGGGTCTCCAGGTCCATCAGCATGGTCCGGCTGGCGTTGGTCGCGTCGGTGACGTGCACGCCGCCGTTCCTGCCGCCCGTCAGGTTCCACAGCACCCAGGTGTCCATGTTCCCGAAGACGGCGTCGCCGTTCTCGGCGGCCTCGCGGACCCCGTCGACGTTCTCCAGGATCCACTGGACCTTGCCGCCGGAGAAGTAGGTCGCCGGCGGCAGCCCGGCGCGGTGCCGGATCGTCTCGCCGCGCCCGTCGCGCTCGAGCGCGGACGCGATCCGGTCGGTGCGGGTGTCCTGCCAGACGATCGCGTTGTAGTAGGGGCGGCCGGTGCGCCGGTTCCACACCACGGCCGTCTCCCGCTGGTTCGTGATGCCGAACGCCGCCAAGTCGCCGTGGTGCAGGTTCGCCTTGTTCAGCGCGGACTGGACGACCGAGCGGGTCCGCTCCCAGATCTCGGTCGGGTCGTGCTCGACCCAGCCGGCCCGCGGCAGGATCTGCTCGTGCTCCAGCTGGTGGCGGGCGACCTCGTTCCCGCCGTGGTCGAAGATCATGAAGCGGGTGCTGGTCGTGCCCTGGTCCAGCGCTCCGACGAAGTCGGCCATTGCTCTGCCCTTTCTGCCGGCGGGGGCGGGACCCCGTCAGATGTCATCTTTGTTCAGCGGCGGCTCGAGCGTCTCGGTCACCTCCGGCTCGGGCGGGATGTTGCGCCCGATGAACAGGACGTAGAGGGCGGCGCCGAGGAGGCCGCCGATCAGGGGTGCGGCGATGGGCACCCAGAAGTAGAAGTCCCCGTACTGGTCCCGCCACGCCGTCTCGTATCCGGTGATGTACTGCGCGAGTCTCGGGCCGAGGTCGCGGGCCGGGTTGATCGCGTACCCGGCGGCGGAGCCGAACGCCATCCCGATCGCCACCACGATGAACCCGATGATGAGCGGGGCGAGGTTCGCCAGCGGCGGCGCGTTGCGCGGGTCGACGAGCACGAGCACGAGGAACAGCAGGATGGCCGTGCCGATGATCTGGTCGCGGAACGCGCCCCAGGTGTGGATCGGCAGCGACCCGTTGCCGGGCATCGTGGAGAACACGAACTGCGTCTTGGCGGTCAGGCCCGGGTCGAACTTGTGCAGGATCTCGGTGTAGTTCCACCGGACGATGAGCGCGCCGACGAAGGCGCCGAGCGTCTGCGCGAAGCAGTACGGCAGCACCTTGCGCCACGGGAAGTCCCAGAAGACGGCGAACGCGACGGTCACGGCCGGGTTGATGTGCCCGCCGCTGATCCGCGCGCAGGTGTACACGCCCAGCGTCACCCCGAAGCCCCACGCCCACGTGATGGCGTCGTGGCCGCCGAGACTCTGCGCCTCGCCGAGGCCGCTCCCCGCGACGACCTGGGCGACGACGCCCACGCCGAAGAGGATCAGGATCATCGTGCCGAAGAATTCCGCGATCATCTCCCGGGCGAGTTCTGAGTCCCATGGGCGTCGCATCGTCTTCTCCTTCGGGGTGCGTGGCCTGAGGCCCGGCCGCCGCGGACGCGAGCACGCCCGCGGGACGGGCCGGCGGCCCCGCGCCGGCCGTGCCGCCGCGCGCTCCGCACCCGTCCATGATCGTGGCGTGATGCTTCCCAGTGAGAGCCGCGCTACACGGTCAGTGACCGCGGAATGCCTCCGCCAGCCACCAGGCGGGCCGGCCCCGCGCGACCTTGGCGTCCACGACCATCGGCCGGTCCCGCGGCCCCGCCAGCCAGTCGGCCACCGCGGCCAGGTCCTCCCGGCGCCGGACGGTCGCCGCCGCGCAGCCGAAGCCGCGGCCGATGGCGGCCAGATCCGCCGGCGGGAACGTCACCGTGTCCAGCGGGTGCCCGCCGGGGCCGAAGTGGTGCACCTCCGCGCCGTACGCCTCGTCGTCGTAGACGACCACGAGCAGCCCGAGCCCGAGCCGGACGGCGGTCTCCAGCTCCGCGACCGACATGAGCGCGCCGCCGTCGCCGAGCGCGGCGACGGTGAGCCGGTCGGGCCGGGCCACGGCGGCGCCGATCGCGGTGGCGAGGCCGAGGCCGACCGACTGGAACGCCTGGGTGAACACGAGCCCGTCGCCGTCGGGGACGTCCAGGAACATCGCCGGGTAGCCCATGAAGTTGCCGGAGTCGACGGCGACGGTGCGCTCGCGGGGCAGCAGGTCGTCGAGGGCGATCGTCAGCGTCCGCGGGTCGATGCGGGGGCCGCCGCCGTCCTTGGCGTCCGGGTACTCCTCGTACGGGACGTCCCGCCAGCGGCCCTCGCGGGCGAGCCGCTCCGCCGTCTCGGGGGTCCGGTGGCCGGTGGCGCGGTGGCCGCGCGACTCCAGCTCGGCGAGCACGGCCCGCGCGGTCTCGGCGGCGTCGCCGATCAGGCCGAGGTCGACCGGGCGGTGCGCGCCGAGGGCGCGGGCGTCGACGTCGACCTGCACGACCCTGGCGTCCGGGCCGATGAGGGCGCCGTGCCGGGTCGTCCACATGGTCAGCGAGCAACCCCAGGCCACGATCAGGTCGGCGCCGCGGATCAGCTCCGCGGCGGCGGGCGTCGCGAAGCCGCCGCTGACGTCCAGCGCGAACGGGTCGCCGGCGAACAGGCCGCGCGCGACCGCGGACGTCGCGGGCAGCGCGCCGCAGCGCTCGGCCAGGCCGGCGAGCGGCTCGCGGGCGCCCGACAGCCGGGCGCTGCGGCCGGCGACGAACACCTCGCGCCGCGCTGCCTGCAGCGCGTCGGCGAGCCGGGTCACCGCGACGAGCGGCGGCACCGGCACCGGCGGCGCGCCGGCGGGCCGCGGCCGGTACCCGGCGGGCCGGGCGGCGGACCGGCGCGACTCCTCGTCCGGGAAGGCGGCGCCCTGCACGTCCAGCGGCAGGCCGAGCA
This sequence comes from Actinomadura chokoriensis, assembly GCF_039529475.1. Lineage (NCBI taxonomy): Bacteria > Bacillati > Actinomycetota > Actinomycetes > Streptosporangiales > Thermomonosporaceae > Actinomadura > Actinomadura chokoriensis. The sequence continues at coordinate 49,179 of NZ_BAAAMW010000009.1, forward strand.
GCACGGTGCGGCGCTCGGCGACCGCCGTCCGGCAGGCGCGCGCCACGTCGTCGAGCGCGGTCTGCGGCGAGTGGACCCGCTCGGGGACGGCGCCGACCGCCGCGGCGATCGCCGCCTGGTCGATCCGGAAGTTGGAGCGGACCGCGGCGGCGGCCGTCTCGCCCGCCACGACCAGCAGCGGCGTGCCGCTCTTGGCGGCCTCGGCGATGCCGGTCACGGCGTTGGTGAGGCCGGGGCCCTGGTGGACGGTGACGACGCCGAGGCCGCCGCTCACCCGCGCGTAGGCGTCCGCCATCGTCGCGGCGCCGCCCTCGTGCCGGGCGGCGACGAACCGGGCGCCGTTCGCGACCAGCGCGTTCGTGACGTGGAAGTTGCCGCTGCCGACGACCCCGAAGACGGTGTCGGCGCCGAGCCGCGCGAGCGCCCGCCCCACGGCCTCCGCGACGTTCATCGCTCGATCAGCGCGAGCACGCGGGCGGGGCTGCCGGACCCGCCGACGATCGGCAGCGGCGCCGCCACCAGCACGGCGCCGCGGGCGGGCAGCCGCTCCAGGTTCTGCAGCTGGGTGAGGCCGTACTTGCCCGCGCCGAGGAAGTAGGAGTGGCAGGGGAACGGCGGGTCGAACGCGTGCGCGCCGCCCGCGTCGGTGCCGACGGTCTCCGTGCCGAGGCCGAGGACGGGGGTCTCCTCGGCGAGCCACCGGGCGCACTCGGCGGAGATCCCCGGCGTGTGGGAGCCGTTCTCGTCGGCGTTGAGGAAGGCGTCCTGGTCGCCGGAACGGGCGTCCCAGCCCGTCCGGTAGAGCAGCCAGCCGCCGTCCGGGAGCGGGCCGTTCGCCTTCTCCCAGTCGCGGACGTGGTCGATCTCCAGCAGGAAGTCGGGGTCGCCGGCGGCGTGCTCGGAGGCGTCCAGCACCACGGCGGGGGCGACCAGGCGGCCGGGCGGGACCTGCGCGACGTCCTCGCCGCCGCGGCCGGTGGCCCAGTGCACGGGCGCGTCGAAGTGGGTGCCGACGTGCTCGCCGGTCTCGATGTCGTTCCAGTACCAGGCCGGCCCGCGGTCGTCGTACCGGCTGATCTCCCTGAGCCGGAACGGCACGGTGTTGGCGAACGGCTCGGGCAACTGGAGGATCGGCGTCCGCTCCGACAGCGGTGCGGTCAGGTCGACGATCTCCACCGAGCCGTCGGCGACGGCGGTGAGCAACTGGGCGAGCACGGACATCGTTCCTCCGGCACGGGGGCGGCTGTGGGGGTCGCGAGGTCCCCCGAACGTACCGCAGACGGCCCTGCTCGGAGGGCCGTCCGGCCCGGTCCGCGCGGGTACCGGTCACTCACCGGCGAGCCAGGGGTAGCGGGCGGTGTCGGCGCCGGCGTAGTCGGGGTCGAGGTAGATGAACACGCGCTGGATCCTCCAGTCGCGGATCTCGAACACGTCGCACCACCGGCCGGCGCCCCACTCGGGCACGCCCGCCCGCCACGGCCCGTCCCGGTGCTCCCCGTGGCTGGTCCGCATGCTGAGCGCCATTCTCATCACCGTTCGCGTCGCCGGGCCGCCCCCCAGACGGTGACCCGGCGCCGGGCCGCGATCGAGGATCTGGAACAAAGCGGCCGTCCCGGCAGGTTAGGGTTACCTAAGTACTGTGATCCCGATCATCGGAGGACGCATGGCGACGGAACCGGCGCGCAGGGGACGCAGGCTCCACCGGGGGGCGGTGCTGCGCACCGAGCGCCTCACCCCGCACATGATCCGCGTCGTCCTCGGCGGCCCCGGGCTCGCGGAGTTCGGCGCTGGCGAGTTCACCGACCACTACGTGAAGCTGCTGTTCCCGCGGCCCCGCGTCGCCTACCCCGAGCCGTTCGACATGGAGCGGGTCCGCGCGGAGATGCCGCGCGAGCAGTGGCCCGCGACCCGCACCTACACCGTCCGCGCGTGGGACGAGCGGGCGCGCGAGCTGACGATCGACTTCGTCCACCACGGCGACAAGGGCCTCGCCGGGCCGTGGGCGGCGGGCGCCCGGCCGGGCGACGAGATCCTCTTCAACGGCCCCGGCGGCGCCTACGCGCCGCGCGCCGGGGCCGGCTGGCACCTGCTCGCCGGCGACGAGAGCGCGATCCCCGCGATCGCCGCCTCGCTGGAGCGCGTGCCGGGCGGCGTCCCGGTCCGCGCCTTCATCGAGGTCGCCGGCCCCGAGGAGGAGCAGGACCTCGCGGCGCCGGACGGCGCCGAGATCGTCTGGCTGCACCGCGGCGGCGGCCCGGTCGGCGACCTGCTGGCCGAGTCCGTCCAGAAGCTCGACTTCCCCGGCGGCGAGGTGCACGCCTTCGTCCACGGCGAGGCGGGCTTCGTCAAGGCGCTGCGCCGCCACCTGCGCGTCGAGCGCGGCCTGCCGCTGGAGCAGCTGTCGATCTCCGGCTACTGGCGCCTCGGCCGCGACGAGGACGGCTGGCAGTCCGGCAAGCGGGAGTGGAACCTCCAGGTGGAGCAGGAGGAGGCCGCCGCCCTGCGGGGCTAGGCGGCCCGGGTCAGGCGGTGGCCTGGGTCTGGTCGGGCAGGTCCCCGGGGTCCTCGCCGTCGTCGGCGAAGCCGGGGAGCCAGCGTTCGGCCTCGGCGCGGAAGGCGCCCTCGGCCTCCAGCTGGCAGAGGACGCCGCCGCAGCCGGACAGGGCGCGGCTGACGGCGAGGTACTGCGGCGGCAGCCGGAACGCGCGGGCGAGGGCGCCGGGGCGCATGTCGGAGGCGAGGCCGAGGCCGCGGGCGGTCTGCTCGCGCAGCCACTCGCGGGAGTAGCGGAAGCGCTCCACCGCGAACGGCGCGGCGTGCGGGGCGACGAGGTCGGCGATCTCCTCGGGGTCGACCTCGGCCTCGGGGACGAGGAAGCCCTCGTCGCAGAGGGCGTCGACGATCTCGTCGGGGTCGCCGAGGGTGCCGATGCGCAGCAGGCGCCCGATCGACCACTGCAGCTCCGCCGGGACGCGGGCGGCGCCGCCGAAGTCCAGGACGCCGAGGCGCCCGTCGTCCAGCAGCCGGAAGTTGCCCGGGTGCGGGTCGATGTGGATCATCTCGCAGCGGGCCGGGCCGGACAGCAGGAAGCGGAACAGCAGCAGGCCGGCGCGGTCGCGGGTCTCCTGGCCGCCCTCGGCGATCACCCTGGCGAGCGGGGTGCCGTCCAGCCACTCGGTGACGAGCACGTTGCCGGCCTGCGCGACGACGGCGGGCACGGCGAAGTCGGGGTCGCCGGCGTAGGCGTCGTGGAAGGCGGTCTGCGCGCGGGCCTCGTCGGCGTAGTCCAGCTCCTTCTCCAGGCGCCGCTTGAGGTCGGCGACGACCGGCTTGACCTCGACGCCGGGGAACAGCGGGGTGAAGAGCCGGCTGAGCCGGGAGATCTGGTTGAAGTCGCTCATCAGCGCCTGCGCGGCGCCGGGGTACTGGACCTTCACCGCGACCGCGCGGCCGTCGTGCCAGACGGCCTTGTGGACCTGCCCGATGGACGCGGCGGCGGCCGGCCGGTCGTCGAACTCGGCGAAGTGGTCGCGCCAGTCCTCGCCGAGGCCCTCGGCGAGGACCTTGCGGGTCGTGGCGGCGGGCATGGGGGGCGCCGCCTCCTGCAGCCGGGTGAGGCTGGCGCGGAACGGGCCCGCGATCTCCTCCGGCAGCCCGGCCTCGAAGATCGACAGCAGCTGGCCGACCTTCATCGCGCCGCCCTTCAGCTCGCCGAGCACGGCGAACAGCTGCTCGGCGGTGCGGCGCTGGACCTCCAGCGCGACGGCCTCGGCGGGGCGGCCGAGGGTCCGCTTGCCGAGCCCGAGGGCGGTGCGGCCGGCGAACCCCAGCGGGAGGCTCGCCAGCTTCGCGGTGCGCGTCACCGCGCGGCGGGGGATGTCGCTCACGGCCCGGCCGTCCCTCTTTCGACGATGCGTCCAATGACTAAGCCTCTCATGGCGGGCGGACGCCACATAGTGGTCATCCCCCGTCAAAGATTCAGCGTCCGGCGGGGCCCGAAGATTCCCGGCCGCCGCCCGGCGCGCACGGGCGCAGCAGCAGCTCGACGACCTCCAGGGCCTGGTCGATCTCCGGCCGGTTCCCGCCCAGGTAGTGGGCGTACATGAAGGAGTCGGCGACCCGGACGATCGCCTGCGCGAGCGTGCGGGTCGGCAGCGGGACGCGCAGCGCGCCGCGGTCGATCTCCGCCTGCAGCTCGCGGGCCAGCAGCTCGGTCGCGCGGTCCTCGATGGTGCCGGGCATGGTGGCCAGCCGGATGAACAGCCGGGGCTCGCGCTCGGTGAACGCCTTCAGCGGCGCCGCCTCCACGACCGCGCGCATGAAGCGCTCCAGGACGGCGAGGATCCGCGCCGCGCCGGTGCCGCCCACGCCGCGCACCGCGACCTCGTAGGTGCGCTCGGTCATCTCCGCGAGCACCGACCCGAGGAGCTGCTCGCGGCTGCCGACCCACCGGTAGAGCGTCGCGCGCCCGACCCCGAGCTCGGCGGCCAGCGCCGACATGTCGATCGGCTCCCCGCGCAGGTAGTGCGCGGACGCGGCGGCGAGCGCGGCCGCCGGCCCGGCCGGGGACCGGGCGGGAACGTCCGGGGGAACGGGGCTGCCGCTCATCCGCACAGCATGGCACAGCGCCGCGGCCGGCCCGGCCGGGGCTCCTCGCGATCGCGCGACTACCCGGCGTGATCGAAGGGTAGTCAGCTGGTGTGAAGGACAAACATGGGGGTGCCGGACGCAAGGGCCGGCTGCTGATCATCGGTGGGGCGGAGAACCGGACCTGCGGGTCGGGGCCGCTGGAGACGTTCGTCGAGCTGGCCGGGGCCGAGGACGCGCGGATCGTGGTCGTGACGACGGCGACGGAGGTCCCCGAGGAGGTCGCCGACGAGTACACGGCCGTGTTCGGGCGGCTCGGCGTGCCGTCGGTCCGGGAGCTGCGGCTGCTCGGCCGGGCCGCGGCCGACGACGCGGCGACGCTGCGCGCGCTGGACGCGGCGACGGGCGTGCTGTTCAGCGGCGGCGACCAGTCGCGGATCCGGACCCTGGTCGGCTCGAAGACCAACGAGCTGCTGAAGCGGCGGCTGGACCAGGAGGGCCTCGTCATCGCCGGGACGAGCGCGGGCGCGACCGCGATGGGCCACTGGATGATCCTGGGCGGGCACGGCCACGAGGTCGCCGCGTCCAGCGTGAAGGTCGGCCCCGGGCTCGGCCTGCTCGACAACGTGCTGATCGACATGCATTTCAACGAGCGCGGCCGGCTGCCGCGGCTGATGAGCGGCATAGCGCTGGACACCCGCCTGCTGGGCGTCGGGATAGACGAGGACACGGCGATCGTCGTCGGCGACGGCCAGTTCCAGGTCGTCGGGACGGGCGTGGTCACGGTCGTGGACGCCGGGCAGTCCACCATCGCCTACGCCGCCTCCGACGACGAGCCGATGGCGATGTTCGACGTGTCGCTGCACCTGCTGCCCGCCGGCTGCACGTTCCAGATGAACGACAAGCTGCCCGCGATCGGCGACATGCGGGGCCCGGACGGGGAGGAGGAGTAGCCGTGCGGCTCGACCACGTGCGCCGCCTGAGCGGCCCCAACACCTACCTCTCCCGTCCCGTCGCGATCGCCCGCCTCGACCTGCAGGCGCTGACCGGGCACGAGACGACCGACCATCCCGGTTTCGCCGAGCGGCTGGTGGAGGCGCTGCCGGGCCTGGCCGAGCACCACTGCTCGGCGGGCCGCCCCGGCGGGCTGCTGGAGGCGATGGCGCGCGGCACCTATTTCGGCCATGTCACCGAGCACGTCACGCTGCAGCTGTCCGGGCTGATCGGCCGCGAGGTGTTCTTCGGGCGGACCGTCCGGGCGGGCGGGCCCGGCGACTACGACGTGATCCTCGAATGCCCGCGGGACGAGCCGCCGGACAGCCCGGTCGTGGAGCGGCTGATCGCGCTCGCCGTGCGGATCGTGACGGGCGCGCTCACCGGGGCGGTGCCCGACACCTCCGCCGAGCTCGCCGAGGTCGCGGCCGCGCACGAGGGCGAGCGGCTCGGGGTGAGCACGGCGGCGCTGGCGCGCGCAGCGCGGGAGCGGGGCGTGCCGGTCCGCCGCGTCGGCGGCCTCAACCTGCTGCGGCTCGGGTACGGGCGGTACCGGCGGACGGTGTGGGCGGCGATGACCGACGCCACCTCCGCGATCGGGATGGAGGTCGCGGGCGACAAGCGGCTCGCGCACCGGGTGCTCGCCGACGCGGGCGTCCCCGTCCCCGAGGGGCGGGTCGCGGCGTCGCCGGCGGAGGCCCTGGAGGCGCTGCGCGGCATCGGCGGGCCGGTGGTCGTCAAGCCGCTCGCCGGGCACCAGGGCGAGAACGTCCACATCGAGCTGACCGAGCCGCCGGAGGTGCTGGCCGCGTTCACGGCGGCGGCCGGGGAGGAGGGCGAGGTCCTCGTCGAGTCCTACATCCCCGGCAAGGACTACCGGGTCCTGGTGGTCGGCGGCCGGGTCGCGGCGGCGGCCGAGCTGACCGCCGCCTGCCTCACCGGCGACGGGGCGGCGACGGTCGCGGCGCTGGTGGAGCGGGTCAACGCCGACCCGGCGCGCGGCGAGGGCCACGACCGGCCGCTGACCCGGCTGGTGCTCGGCCCGACGGAGCTGGCGCTGCTGGCGCGGCAGGGGCACGGCCCCGAGACGGTGCCCGGCGACGGGGAGCGGGTGTGGCTGCGCCGCAACGCGAACCTGTCCACCGGCGGCACCAGCCGGGACGTGACCGATGACGTGCACCCCGACATCGCCGCCCTGTGCGTGCGCGCCGCCGCGGCCGTCGGGATGGACGTGTGCGGCATCGACCTGCGGCTGCCCGACATCGGCTCGCCGCCGCCCGCCGAGCGCGGCGCGGCCGGGATCCTGGAGGTCAACGCCGCGCCGGGGCTGCGCATGCACCTGGCGCCGCACGAGGGGGCGGGCCGCAACGTCGCCGGCGACGTCCTCGACCTGATGTACCCGGCGGGGACGCCGTCGCGGATCCCGATCGTGTCGGTGACCGGCACCAACGGCAAGACGACGACCGTCCGGATGATCGCGCACATGCTGGAGCTGGACGGCCGGCGGACCGGCATGACCAGCACCGAGGGCGTGCACGCGGGCGGGCGGCTCGTCCACCTGTCGGACGCGTCCGGGCCCCGCTCGGCGGAGATGGTGCTCGGCGACCGGTCGGTGGAGGCCGCCGTCCTGGAGACCGCGCGGGGCGGGATCGTCCGGCGCGGCCTCGGCTACGAGCGCGCCGACGTCGCGGTCGTCACCAACGTCACCCGCGACCACCTCGGCATGGACGACACCGAGTCGCTGGACGACCTGCTCGACATCAAGGCGCTGGTCGCCGAGGAGATCCGGCGCGGCGGGCACGTGGTGCTGAACGCCGAGGACGAGCCGTCGGCGAGCCTCGCCGAGCGCCCCGCCGTGCGGCGCCGCGACCCCGTGCTGCGCTTCTTCTCGCTGTCGCCGGACGCGCCCGTCCTCGCGGCGCACCTGCGCGGCGGCGGCCTCGGCTACTACCTGGCCGACGGCTGGCTGACCGAGGCGCGCGGCGACCGCCGCACCCGCATCCTGCCGGCCGGGGAGGTGGCGGGCGCGTTCGGCGGGCACGCCGGGCACGTCGTCGCGAACGCGCTGGCCGCGTGCGCCGCCGCCCGCGCCCTCGGCGTCCCGGTGGACGTGGTGGCGCGGGCGCTGCGCTCGTTCGACCCGCACACCCGCAACCCGGGCCGGGGCTGCGTGTACCAGGTCGGCGACAACCCGGTCCTGGTCGACTACGCGCACAACCCGGCCGCGGTCGCGGCGGTCGGCGCGTTCGTCGAGCGGCGCTGGGGCGCCGGGGGCGTCGCCGCGGTGACGCTGCCGGGCGACCGGTCCGACGAGCTGGTCGGCGAGACGGCGCGGGCGCTCGCCGCGACGTTCGGCCGGGTCGTCGTCTACGAGGACGAGGACCTGCGCGGCCGCCGGTCGGGCGAGATGACCCGGCTGATCGTCCAGGGGCTGCGGGAGGGCCGCCCGGAGGCGTCCCACCACCCGGCCGGGGACCTGAAGGGGGCGCTGACGTCGGCGCTGGACCTCGCCGCGCCCGGCGAGCCCGTCCTGCTGCTGTACGAGAAGCTGCAGCCGGTGACCGAGCTGCTGGAGACGCTGGGCGCGGAGCCGGCCGGCTAGCCCGGCACCCCGGCCGGCCGGTCCGCGGCGGGCGGGCGCAGCAGCAGGACGCTCACCGCCAGCAGGGCGAGCACGACGATCCCGTCCAGCCAGTAGTGGTTGGCGGTGCTCACCACGACCGCGATCGTCAGGACCGGGTGCAGCAGCCACAGCCAGCGCCAGCGCGTCCGGGAGGTGATGATCAGGCCGAGCGCGATGACCGCCGCCCATCCGATGTGCAGCGACGGCATGGCCGCGTACTGGTTGGCGACCGTGTCGGCCTGCGGCGGCCCGTACACGGCCGGGCCGAACCGCGCGGCGGTGTCGATCAGCCCGGTGTGCGGCAGCATGCGCGGCGGGGCCAGCGGCACGAGCAGGTGCAGGACGAGCGCGATGCCGGTCAGCGCCGCCATGACCCGGCGGACCCACCGGTAGTGGACCGGCCGCCGCAGGTAGATCCACAGCAGGAACGCGATCGCCGCCGGGAAGTGCACGTAGGCGTAGTAGCAGTTGGCCGCGTGCACCAGGAACGGGCTCTGCAGCAGCTCCTGCTGGACGCCGGCCTCGCTCGGCAGGTCCAGGACGCGCTCCAGGCGCCAGACGCGGTGGGCGTTGTCGAACGCCTCCGCGACCCGCCCGCTCGCCAGCAGCCGCCCGAGCTTGTAGACCAGGAACAGCGCGGTGACCAGCAGCAGCTCGCGGACCGCCCGGGGCCGCCCGCCGGGCCGTCCGCCGCCGGGCGGCTCCCCCGAGGCGGGCCGGTGCGCGGGGCGGCGCAGCCGCGCCAGCGCGCCGGCGGGCCGGGACGGTCCATGGAGAAGGCTCACAGCGCCGTCCTTCGGCTCCGGGGCGGGGGGTCGGGTGGGGCGGGTCAGGTCCGGGCGTGTGCGGGCTCCCGGGCGGCGGCGGGCTCGCCGGTGTCGTCGTCGAGCAGGTGGCGGAGCCGCTCCCCCTCCACGTCCACGTTCGGCAGCACGCGCGCGAGCCGGTCCGGCAGCCACCACGCGGCGCGGCCGGACAGCGCCATGACCGCGGGGACGATCGTCATCCGGACCACGAAGGCGTCGAAGGCGACCCCGGCGGCCAGCGCGAACCCCATCATCTTGATCATCGACTCGGACGAGGCGACGAACCCGGCGAACACCGCGATCATGATGACGGCGGCGGCGCCGACGACCCGGGCGCCGTGCCGGAACCCGGTGACGACGGCCTCGGTGGGCGGCGCGCCGTGCACGTGCTCCTCGCGCATCCGGGTGACGAGGAAGACCTGGTAGTCCATGGCGAGTCCGAACACCACGCCGATCAGGAAGATCGGCATCATGCTCATGATCGGGCCGGTCTCGCCGACGCCGAGCAGCCCGCCGAGCCAGCCCCACTGGAACACGGCGACGACCGCGCCGAAGGTGGCCGCGACGGTGAGCAGGAACCCGAGCGTCGCCTTCAGCGGGACGAGCAGCGACCGGAACACCAGCAGGAGCAGGACGAACGCGAGCCCGACGACGACGGCGAGGTAGGGCGCGAGCGCCTGGCCGAGCTTGGCGGACACGTCGATCGCCATGGCGGTCTGCCCGGTCACCATGGCGCCGGCCCCGGTCGCCGCGCCGCGGTCGCGGATCTCGGCGACGAGGTCCTCGGTCTGCTCGGTGCTGGGCCCGCTCTTCGGCACCACGCCGAGCACGGCGGTGTCCCCGGACGCGTTCGGCACCGGCGGGGTCACCGCGGCGACGTCCGCCATGCCCTTCACCTCGCCGGCGAACCGCCGGGCGGTGGCGGCTGCCTGGCCCGCGTCCCCCGTGACGACGACCGTCAGCGGCCCGTTGAAGCCGGGGCCGAAGCCGTCCGACAGCAGGTCGTAGGCCTTGCGCTGGGTGGTGTCGGACGCGGCGATCTCGTCGCCGGGCAGCCCGAGCCGCAGGTCGAGGGCGGGCGCGGCGATGATCCCGAGGCCGGCGGTCGCGGCGAGCAGCACCGGCAGCGGGCGGCGCACGACGAACCGGGCCCACCGCTCCCCCGCGGGGGGCCGCCCGTGCCGCGGCCGGCCGCCGCCGAGGCCGGGGATCCGACCGCCGAGCACCCGGCGGCCGGCGAACCCGAGCAGCGCGGGCAGCAGGCTCAAGGCGATGAGGACGGCGACGACCACGGCGAACGCGGCGGCGACCCCCATCTCGGTGAGCAGCGGGATGCCGACGACGGCGAGGCCGGCGAGCGCGATGACGACGGTCAGCCCGGCGAACACGACCGCGGACCCGGCGGTGCCGATGGCCCGTCCGGCGGCCTCCTCGCCGGAGCGCCCCTCCTCCAGCTCGTGGCGGTAGCGGGAGACGATGAACAGCGCGTAGTCGATCGCGACGGCGAGCCCCAGCATCAGCGCGAGCGTCGAGGTCATCGAGCTCATCTCGAACAGCCCGGTGGCCGCGGTGATCGCCGCCATCGCGATGCCGACGCCGAGGATCGCGTTCAGCAGCGGCAGCCCGGCGGCGACCAGCGACCCGAACGTGATGATCAGCACGACGGCGGCGATCGCGACGCCGATGACCTCGGTGGCGCTCTGCTCGGGCATGGCCTGGGTGGCGGTGCCGCCCATCTCGACCTGGAGCCCGGCGCCCCGGCCGGCCTCGGCCGCGGCGGCGAGCGCGTCCCGCGCCTCGTCGCTCACGTCGATCGGCGTGACCTTGTAGGTGACCTGGGCGTAGGCGATCCGGCCGTCCGCCGACACGGCGCCGGCCCGGTAGGGGTCGGCGACGGAGGCGACCTGGGGCGCGGTCTTCAGCCTGCCGACGACCTGCTCGACGGCCGCCCTGCCGGACGCGCCGGTGACCGTGGACCCGGCGGGGGCGGCGAAGACGACCCGGGCGGTGGCGCCGTCCGCCGACATCTGCGGCATCTCGTCCTTGAGCACGTCGAGCGCCTGCTGGGACTCGGTGCCGGGGATCGAGAAGTCGTCGGACGTCGGGCCCTTCAGCGTGGCCGCCCCCGCCCCGGCGAGGACCAGGAGCGCCGCCCACAGCAGCGCCACCAGCCCGCGCCGGCGGAACGAGAACCGGCCCAGCCGGTACAGGAGCGTCGCCAAAAGGTCCCCCAAGTCGGTCCTGGAAGCGCGGACATCTCACCCGTGACCCGTCCACACTAAACCGAACTTGCCCAAGCGGCAAAATTTCAGGCACTGCCAAACTGCGTGACGTGCATCTCACTCCGCCGCCGGGGGCCGGGGCCCCTAGAAGATCGGGAGGCCGGCGTAGTTCTCCGCCAGCGACGTCTTCGCCGCCTCCGACGAGGCCACGTAGTCCAGGTGGGAGCGCTGGAGCCGCCGCTCGAAATCGCTCGCGGCCGGATCGACGTGCAGCAGCGTCGTCATCCAGTAGGAGAAGTGCTCGGCCCGCCAGACCCGCCGCAGGCACGCGTCGGAGTAGCCGTCGAGCAGCGTCTCCGATCCCGAGGCGTACCGCTCGGTGAGCGCCCGCGCCAGCACGATCACGTCCGACACCGCCAGGTTGAGGCCCTTGGCCCCGGTCGGCGGGACGATGTGCCCGGCGTCCCCGGCCAGGAACAGCCGGTCGTGCCGCAGCGGCTCGGCCACGAAGCTGCGCATCGGCGTGATCGACCTGCCGGTGATCGGGCCCTCGTGCAGCTTCCAGCCGTCGTCGGTGGCGAACCGGGTCGCCAGCTCGTCCCAGATCCGGGCGTCGGACCACTCCGCGAGGTCCTCGTCCGGCGACACCTGCAGGTACAGCCGGCTGACCTGCGGCGACCGCAGGCTGTGCAGCGCGAAGCCGCGGTCGTGGTTGGCGTAGATGAGCTCCTCGGTGGACGGCGCGACGTCGGCGAGGATGCCGAGCCAGGCGAACGGGTACTCCCGCTCGAACGTCCGCACCCCCGGCACCGCCGGGCGGCTGACGCCGTGGAACCCGTCGCAGCCCGCGATGTAGTCGCAGTGGAGGGTCCGCGTCTCGCCGCCGCTGCGGAACGTGACGCTCGGCGCGGACGCGTCCAGGCCCACGACCTCGGTCTCGAACCGCACGTCGCCGCCGTCCGCCAGCCGCCGCGCGACAAGGTCCTTGACGATCTCGGTCTGCGCGTAGACGGTGACCGTCCGGCCGGTCAGATCGGTCAGCGGGACGCGGTGCCCGGCGCCGCCGAACCGCAGCTCCAGCCCGTGGTGGACGAGGCCCTCGCGGTCGAGCCGCTCCCCCACGCCGGTCTCGCGCAGCACGTCGGTCGTGCCCTGCTCCAGCATCCCGGCCCGCTGCCGGTGCTCGACGTAGTCGCGGTCCCGGCGCTCCAGCACCACCGAGTCGATCCCCTGCAGGTGCAGCAGGTGGGACAGCAGCAGTCCGGCGGGGCCTCCGCCGATGATCGCGACCTGGGTACGCATCGAGCCTCCTCGTCATCGTTACACTCGGCGATGCTGGCCTGCATCGCCGCAGGTTCAGGCCCCGGTTTTCCGCTCACCGGAAAACGCGTCGGGATCGCCGCTCCAGTGCGCGGCCACGTCGCGCGACAGCGCGCGCACCGCCGTGGTGAGCGGCGGCAGCAGCCGCCGCAGGTCGGCGCCGCGCGTGCCCGCCACCAGCGACAGCGCCGCGACCACCTCGCCCGCCGCGTCCCGCACCGGGGCGCCGATGGACGAGGCGCCGAGCGTCATCTCGTCCCGGGTGAGCGAGTAGCCGGAGCGGCGGACCCGCTCCAGGTCGCGCCGCAGCTTCGCCGGGTCGGTGATGGTCCGCACCGCGTGCCGGGCCAGCCCGGCGGAGATGATGCCCTCCCGCACCTCCGGCGGCGCGTACGCCAGCAGCACCTTCCCGACGCCGGTGGTGTGCAGCGGCAGCATCGCGCCGACCTGCGTGACGACCGGCACCGAGCGGGTCCCCCGCAGCCGCTCGACGATCAGCACGCGGTCCTCGCGCAGCACCCCGAGCTGCACGTTGTCGTGGGTGGCCTCGTACAGGTCCTCCATGTGCGGCAGCGCCAGCTCGCGCAGCCCGGTCACGGCGGGCGCCTGGCTGCCGATCCGCCACAGCCGGGTGCCGATGCGGTAGGTGCCGTCCGGGACGCGCTCCAGGAACCCGCCGGCCGCCAGCTCGCCGACGAGCCGGTGCCCGGTCGCGAGCGGCAGCCCCGCGCGGCGGCAGATCTCGCTGAGGTTCAGGCGGACGCCGCCCTGCGCGAAGGCGTTCAGGATCGCCATCACCTTGCCCGCCACGCTCACCGGGCGGGCGTCCCGCGCCCTGTCAGCTGCCACGTGGCCCTCCGCCCGGGCTCGCGCCCGTCACTCCCGCTCGGCGAGTACCCGCTGGGCGACGGCGAACGCCGAGTTCGCGGCGGGCACTCCACAATAGATCGCCGTCTGCAGGAGCACCTCCTTGATCTCCTCGTGCGTCAGCCCGTTGCGGACGGCGGCCCGCACGTGCATCGCCAGCTCCTCCAGGTGCCCGCCGGCGACCATGGCGGTGAGCGTGATGCAGCTGCGGGTCTTGCGGTCGAGGCCGGGCCGGCTCCAGATCTCGCCCCACGCGTACCGGGTGATCATGTCCTGGAAGTCGGCGGTGAAGCCGTCCTTGCGGGCCTCGGCGCGGTCGACGTGCGCGTCGCCGAGCACCTCGCGGCGGGTCTTCATGCCCCGCGCGTGCCGCTCGCCGTCCGTCATGCCGCCTCCTGTGCCGCCTCCCGTGCGGGCGCCGTCCGTCGTGCCGCCGCGTGCCGTGCCGCCGCCGGCGGGGCGCTCCCGGCTCATGTGTCGAGTCCCTTCCAGGTGCGGTCCAGGTGCGCGGTGATCTCCTCGGTGACCGCGTCGGGGCGTTCGGCGCCGGCCAGATGGCCGGCGCCCTCGATGACGACCAGCCGGGCGCCGGGGACGCCCTCGGCCAGCCGGTCGGCGTGGCCGCGCGGAGGCGTCGGGCCGTCCTGCGCCCCGGCGATCACCAGGGTCGGCGCGGAGATCGCGCCGAGCCGTCCGGTCGCGTCGAACTCCGCCAGGGCGTCGCAGCAGGCCGCGTAGCCCTCGGGGTCGGTCGCGCGGAGCATCGCGGTGTACGTCTCCGCCCGGGTGAAGGCGGGGGTGAACCAGCGACCCGCCGCCGAGTCGGCCACCGGGCCGACCCCCTCGCGGCGGACGAGGGCGGCCCGGTCCCGCCAGGGCCCCGGGTCGCCGAAGCGGGGGGACGTGCAGCACAGGATCAGGCTGGCGACGCGGCCGGGGTCGCGCAGGGCGAGCGCGGTGCCGACGGCGCCGCCGAGCGACACTCCGGCGTAGGCGGCGCGCCCGGCGCCGACGCCGTCCAGCAGGGCGGCGACCCCGCCGGCGAGGTCGTCGACGGTGAAGGGGCCGTCCGGAGCGGGCGTGCCGCCGTGGCCCGGCAGGTCGTAGCGCAGGACGCGCCAGCGGCTGGTCAGGGCGGGCAGTTGCGGCAGCCACAGGTCCATGGACGTGCCGAGGGACGGGCCGAGGACGACGACCGGTGCGTCCTCCGGGCCGTCCAGGCGGTACCGCAGCTTGATCATCGGCGGCTTCTCCGATACGCGTCGAGGGCCCGGTCGACCAGGGCGGCGGCGCTGCCGGGCCCCGGGTCGGCGCCGAGCACGCCGAGCAGGTCGTCGAGGTCGGCCCGCATCCGCTCGGTGGACACCTCCAGGCCCTCCAGCAGCTCGGCGGCCGTCTCGGCGGCGCCGCCGGTGAGGCGCAGGCACTCGCGCAGCGGCTGCCACTCGGCGTGCCACTCCCCCGCCGGCCGCTCGTGCGGCGCGGCCTGCGCGGCGAGGACCACCTGCACCTGCGCCGGCACCTGCAGCGCGGCCGAGCGGATCAGGGCCGACAGCGCCGGGTTGCGCTTGTGCGGCATCGACGACGAGCCGCCCCGGCCGGCGCCCGCGGCCTCGGCGGCCTCGCCGACCTCGCTCTGCGACAGCAGCCACACGTCGGTGGCGATCTTGCCGAGCGCGCCGGCGGCCACCGCCAGCGCCGCCGCGAGACCGGCGACGGGCGCGCGGCGGGTGTGCCAGGGCAGGACCGGACACGCGAGCCCCGTCTCCTCGGCGTAGGCGGCGACCAGGTCGAAGGCCCGCTCGCCGAAGGCGTCCAGGGTGCCGGCGGGGCCGCCGAGCTGGACGGGCAGCGGCACGGCCGCGAGGCCCTCGCGGGCGTCCAGGCAGCCCATCAGCCAGTTCGCGGCCTTGGCGCCGAACGTCGTCGGCAGCGCCTGCCGGCCGAGCGTGCGGGCCGGCATCGGCGTGTCGCGGTACCGCGCCGCGAGCCCGGCCAGCGCGTCCAGTGCCCGGTCGAGGTGGGCGAGGGCGGCGCGCCTGGTCCGGGCCGCGACGAGCATGGCGCCGGTGTCGGCGATGTCCTGGCTGGTGGCGCCCTTGTGCACGTGCTCGCCGGCGTCCCCGGCGAGGCGGCGCAGGTCGGCGACCAGCGGCACGACGGGGTTGCCGGAGCCGCGGGCGCGGCGGGCCACCGCGACGAGGTCGAACCGGCCCGCGTCGGCGGCGGCCGTGATCGCCTCGGCCGCCGCCGCCGGGATGATCCCGAGGCGGGCCTGCGCGCGGGCGAGCGCCGCCTCGGCGTCCAGCATCGCGGTCAGGTAGGCCAGGTCGCTGGTGGCGGCCTCCGCCTCCGTCCCCGCCCGGACGGGGGACAGCAGGCCCGCGTCCGGCGCCGCGGCGGGCACTGGCCCGTGATCGTCAGAAGGCAAGGAAGACCGTCTCCCCTTCCCCCTGCAGCCGGATGTCGAAGCGGTACTCCCGCTCGCCCTCGCGCTCGGCGACCAGGGTCGCGCGGCGCTCGGCGGGCACCTCCGCGAGCAGCGGGTCGCCGGCGCGGGCGGCCTCGTCCTCGGGGAAGTAGAGCCGGGTGAACACGGGCTTGAGCAGGCCGCGGGCGAAGACGAGGACGGCGATGTAGGGGGCGCCGCCGCCGGACGCGCCGGGCTTGACCGTGCTGAACCAGTAGCCGCCGGCCGCGTCGGTGCCGCACCGGCCGAAGCCGGAGAACCCGTGCCCGTCCCGGACCAGGCCGCCGGGGCGCCGCGGGATCGCGCCGTCCCCGTCGGGCTGCCAGATCTCCAGCAGCGCGTCGGGCACCGGCTCACCGGCCCCGTCGAGAACCCGCCCGCGCACCTGGATCGCGTCCGGCCGCCACGGCGGCACGACCTCCGGGCCGGCCGCGTAGGGCAGCGCGTAGCCGAAGAAGGGGCCGACCGTCTGGGACGGCGTCGCCGCTGAGGAGGTGGCTGGGGAAGTGCTCATCAGGTCTCCATCGGGGTGTCGCCGAGAACGATGTCCCACTGGTAGCCGAGCGCCCATTCCGGCTTGGTGGTGTCCATGTCGAACCGGGAGATCAGCTTCTGCCGGTCCTTCTCGTCCGGGATCGACTGGAAGATCGGGTCGAACGCGAACAGCGGGTCGTCGGGGAAGTACATCTGGGTGACGAGCCGCTGGGTGAACGCGGTGCCGAACACCGAGAAGTGGATGTGCGCGGGCCGCCAGGCGTTGTGGTGGTTGCCCCACGGGTAGGCGCCCGGCTTGATCGTGATGAACCGGTAGCGGCCGTCGCCGTCGGTGAGGCAGCGGCCCGCGCCGGTGAAGTTGGGGTCGAGCGGCGCGGGGTGGATGTCGCCGAGGTGGTGGTACCGGCCGGCCGCGTTCGCCTGCCAGACCTCCACCAGCGCGCCCCGCACCGGGCGGCCGCCCCCGTCGAGCACCCGCCCGGTCACGATGATCCGCTGCCCCTGCGGCTCGCCGGAGTGCTGGACGGTGAGGTCCTCGTCCAGCCGGCCGAGCTCCTGGTGCCCGAAGACCGGCGAGGTCAGCTCGACGCTGTCCGGGCCGAGCTTCGGCATGACCAGCTCCTGCGACGGGGCTCTGAGCACGGTGCTCTTGTAGCCCGGGTACAGGTACGGAGGATGCGCCATGCGCCCTTCCCTTCTGCGTTCCCACGTGGACGACCCGCCACCACCCTGGCAGCCCGCGCCGGGCGGATCGAACGGGGCTTCCGCCCAGTGGAAACCCGGGCTCCTTCTCAGAGGTGGTCTCCCAGCCCGAACAGCGGAAACAGGCTGGTGTCGAAGAACACCGAGACGTGCGCGACGCCGTCCCCGGTGACGCTCAGCACCTGCAGCTGGTACGCGCGGTGCACGCCCTCGTCGTCGCGCATGTAGAGGCCGAACGCCGGCTGCCCGTTGGCCGCGGCGGGGACCATCCGGATGTCGCCCGGCGCGGGCCCGCACTGGGCGAGGATGAGCCGCACGACGGTCTCGGCGCCGACGAACCACTCGGGGAACGGCGGCATCTCCCAGACGACGTCCTTCTTGAACAGCTCGATGAGCCCGGTGATGTCGGCGTCCTCGAAGGCCTTCGCGTAGCGTTCCAGGAGGTCGCGCTGGGCCGGGTCGGTCGGCTCGACCAGCTCGTCGCGCATCGGCGCGTCCTGCTCCAGCTGCGCCCGCGCCCGCTGCAGCGCGCTGTTGACCGCCGCCGTGGTGGTGCCGAGCAGCTCGGCGACCTCGGCGGCCCGCCACTTCAGCACGTCCCGCAGGATCAGCACGACCCGCTGCTTGGCGGGCAGGTGCTGCAGCGCCGCGACGAACGCCAGCCGGGTGCTCTCCCGGGCCGCGACGATCGTGGCGGGGTCGGCGGCGTCCGCGCCGAGGACGGCGTCGGGCGCCGGCTCCAGCCACGGCACCTCGGGCGAGGCCACCACGGGCCGCTCCGGCTCGTCGCTCGGCGCCCCGAGGCCCGACGGCATCGGCCGCCGGCCGCGCTGGTCGATCGCGGTGAGGCAGGCGTTCGTGGCGATCCGGTACAGCCACGTCCGCAGCGAGGACCGGCCCTCGAAGTCGCCGTACGAGCGCCAGGCCCGCAGGAAGGTCTCCTGCACCAGGTCCTCGGCGTCGTGGATCGAGCCGAGCATCCGGTAGCAGTGGGCCAGCAGCTCCCGCCGGTACGGATCGGCGAGCTCCTGGAAGTCACGGTCTGTATCTATGGTGCTGTTCGCCATGGTGGTGGTCACCTTCGGTCGGCGGCATAGCCCGGGCGGCGCGCCGGCGGGCCCCGTCGCCTCCGACCGTAGGAGGCCCCACCGACAGAACGCGCGCACTCCGGATCCTACGCGCCGGGCCGCCCGCCCGTCCCGTCCTCACTCCACCAGGGACGCCAGCAGGCCGCGGGCGGTCTCCGCGGACTCGCGGTCGCCGGTCTTCACGCAGACGCGCACCGCCCGCGCCAGGGAGGCGCGCGCCTCGTCCGGCCGGCCGAGTCCGAGCTGGATCTCCCCGACCAGCAGCAGGCTCCGGCCGCGTCCCCACCGGTCGCCGATGCCGGCCTGGATCTCCAGCGCGTCGAGCGCGTGCCGGAGGGCCTGCCGGCGGTCGCCGGCGCCGGCGTGGGCGCGGGCGATGTTGTCGAGCGTGTCGGCCGTGCCGCGGCGGTCGTCGATCTCGTGCCGGATGACCAGGGCCCGGTGGCCGTGGTCGAGCGCCGCCGCCGTCTCGCCGCGCCGCCGCATGAGGCGCGACAGCGTGTTCAGGCTGTCGCCCTCGCCGCGCCGGTCGCCGATCTCGCGGCGCAGCGCGAGCGCCCGCGTGACGAGCGCGAGCGCCTCGTCGCAGCGCCCCGCGTTGCGGTGGATGCGGGCGAGCAGGTCGAGGACCTCGCCCTCCCCGTACCGGTCGGCGGTCTCCCGGTGGATCCGCAGCGCCTCGATCCCCGCCGCGAGCGCGGCCCGCTCGTCGCCGAGCCGCCACCGCGCGTGCGCGAGGGTGCCGAGGCTCTCGGCCTCGCCGTGCCGGTCGCCGATCTCCCGGTGCAGGGCCAGCGCCCGCTCGGCGAGGCCGACGGCGACCTCGT
Source organism: Actinomadura chokoriensis (assembly GCF_039529475.1). Classification (NCBI taxonomy): domain Bacteria; kingdom Bacillati; phylum Actinomycetota; class Actinomycetes; order Streptosporangiales; family Thermomonosporaceae; genus Actinomadura; species Actinomadura chokoriensis. The sequence continues at coordinate 68,179 of NZ_BAAAMW010000009.1, forward strand.
TGCGGCCGAGCCTGCGGTGGTTGCGCGACAGGGTGTCCAGGCTCTCGGCCTGGCCCTGGCGGTCGTCGGTCTCGGTGCGGATCCGCAGCGCCTCCCCGGCGTGCCGGAGCGCCTTGCGGTAGCGGGCCATGTAGTAGCAGATCCGCGCGAGGCCGTCGCGGGCCGCGCTCTCGCCGTCGAGGTCGCCGATCTCCCGCAGGATCGCGATGGCCCTGCGGGAGTGCCGGACGGCGGCGCGGAACGCGGCCTGGTGGCGGCACACCTCGGCGAGCAGCGTCCGGGTCCGGCCCTCGGCGGCGAGGTCGCCGATCTCCCGCTCGATGCGCAGCGCGTCCTTCAGGGCGCGCCGGGCCGCCGGGTACTGCGCCAGCCGGCGGCGGACGCGCCCGATCGCCTCCAGCGTCTCGGCCTCCCCGTACCGGTCTCCGGTCGCCCGCTGCAGCCGGATGGCCTCGGCCAGGTGCGCGAGCGCCGCGTCGTGCCGGCCGAGCTCGCCCTGCAGCCGCCCGATCAGCGTGAGCGCCTCGGCCTCGCCCGTCCGGTCGTCCATCTCCCGCTTGGCCTCCAGGACGCCGAGGGCCGTGCGCAGCGCCCGGCCGTAGCGGGCCTGCCGGCGGTCCAGGTGCGCGAGCGTGAGCAGGTCGTCGGTCTCGCCGTGCCGGTCCCCGGTGCGGCGGCAGATCTCCAGGGACTCGAGCGCGCATTCGCGGGCCCGCGCGTAGCGGGCGGTCCGGGCGTGGATGCGCGCGAGGACGTACAGGGCGCCGCTCGCCCCGGCGAGGTCGCCGATCTCCCGCTGGACCGCGAGCGCCTCCCGGGCCCGCGACAGCGCCTCGTCGTAGCGGCTCTGGTGCCAGCGGACGAGCGCGATCTTGACGATGCTCTCGGCGGCCCCGCGGCGGTCGCCGATCTCCCGGCGGATCCGCAGCGACTCCTCGGCGTGGCCGGCCGCCTCCCAGTAGCGGCCCGTGCGGAGGCCGACCCGGGCGAGGACGTCCAGGGTCACGCCCTGGCCGGGGCGGTCGCCGGTCTCCAGCTGGACGCGCAGCGCCTCGCCGGCGTGCCGCAGGGCCGCCGCGTGGTCGCCCATCCGGCACTGGATCCGGGCGACGGTCGCGAGGCTCGCGCCCTGGGCGATGCGCTCGGCGCCGCCGGCGCCGGCCCGGGTGTGGCTGGCGAGGGCGGCGAGGGCGTGGCCGAGGGCCTCGCCGTACCGGCCGGCGCTGCGCTCGATCTCGGCCAGGTTGGTCAGCGTCCGGCCGAGGCCGTACCCGGCCTTCATCCTGCGCTGCAGGGCGAGGGCCCGCTCGACGTCGCGGCGGGCGCCGGCGTGCCGGCCGAGCCGCCGCTCCACCAGGGCGATGAGGTTCAGCGCCGACGCCACGCCGTGCTCGTCCCCGATCCGCTCCCGGATGCCGAGCGCGAGCCGCGCGTGCCGGATGGCGAGCTCGTACTGGCCGGAGTCGTGGTGGAACTGGGCGATGGTGCAGCGCGCCTCCGCCTCCCGGTACGGGTCGCCGAACTCCCGGCAGATCCGCAGCGCACGGGTGGCGTCGTCGAAGGCCGCCGGGCAGTCGCCCAGGTTCTCCAGCACGCGCGCCCGGCTGATCAGGCTGGTGGCGACGCCGGCGAGGTCGCCGATGTCCTCGCGGATGCGCAGCGCGGCGCCGGCCCGGCCGAGCGCCTCGTCGAGCCGGCCGGCGCGGCGCAGCGTGCGGGACATGCCGTCCAGGACCTCGCCCTGGCCGCGCCGGTCGCCGAGCCGCTCCCGGACGGCGAGCGCCCGCCCGGCGTAGTGCAGGGCCCGGTCGACGTGGCCGAGGCGGCGCAGGATCCGGGCGATCATCTCCAGCGCGTCGGCCTCCCCCGCGCCGCTCCCCAGCTCCCGGTGCACGCGCAGCGCCTCGCGCGCGTGGCGCAGCGCGGTGCGGTAGTGCGCGAGGCGCCAGTGCACCTGCGCGATCTGCTCCAGCGCCCGCCCGGCGCCGTGCCGGTCGCACTCCCGGGTGAGGATCTGCAGGGCGTGCTCCCCGTAGCCGAGGGCCTCCTGGTAGCGGCAGCACAGCCGCTCCACCCGCGAGCGCGTGTTGAGCGCCCAGCCCGCCCGGCGGTGGTCGCCGAGCTCGGTGAAGATCTCGTACGCCGCCCGCGCGTCCGCCGCGGCCTCGGCGTGGTTGCCGCGGTCGCAGTGCACGACGGCGAGCTGGTCGAGCATCAGCGCCTCGCTGTGCCGGTCGCCGGCGGCGCGCGCGGCGGCGAGGCCGAGCCGGTGGACCTCCAGGTTGTCGGCGCCGTGCTTGTCCCGCCGGAGCAGGTGGAACAGGGCGTCGGCGAACCGCCAGGCCAGCGCGGGCTCGCCGCGCTCGGCGGCCTGCCGCGCCATGGCGACCACGGCGGCCCGCTCCGCCTCGAACCAGCCGAGCGCCTGCCCGGCGGCGGCCGGGGAGAGCGGGGCGGTCCCGCCGGCGGGACCGGTCGCCGCCGGCCCGATCGCCGCCGCGGCCTCGCGCACCCGGCCGAGGTACCAGTCGAGCAGCCGCCGGGCCGCGGCGTCGGCCGCCGCGCCGTCCTCGCGGGCGAGCCGCTCGGCGGCGTACTCGCTGAGCAGCTCGTGGAGGCGGAACCGGCCGACGGTCCCGGGTTCGACGAGGTGCCGGCGGACGAGCCCGCGCAGCAGCCGGCGGGCCTCCGGGACGGGCACGGCGAGCAGCGCGGCGAGGCCGCCCGCCCCGAAGTCGTAGCCGTGCAGCAGCCCGAGCATCCGGAAGACGCCCTGCTCGCGCGGGGTCAGCGCGTCGTAGGACAGGTCGAAGGCGGGCCGGATGGCGAGGCCCGCGTCGCCGTCGAGGGCGAGCACGTCGAGCCGGCCGCCGCAGGTCAGCTCGTCCACCACGGCGGCCACCGAGTCGAACGGCCCGGCGGCGAGCCCGACCGTCGCGATGCGGATGGCGAGCGGCAGCCGGGCGCAGGAGTCGGCGAGGTCGGCGACCGCCTGCGGCTCCCGCTCGCCGCGGTCGCCGCCGAGCAGCCGCGCGACCAGTTCGCACGACTCGTCGGTGCTGAGCGGGTCGACCGGGACCGAGACCGCGCCGAACCGCGCGGCCAGGCCCTCCAGCCGGGCGCGGCCGGTCACCACGACCAGGCAGCCGGGCCCGCCCGGGACCAGCGGGACGATCTGGTCCGCGTCCGCCGCGTTGTCGAGCACCACGAGGACGCGGCGCTCGGCCACCAGCGAGCGGAACAGCGCGGCCCGGCGGGCCTCGTCCGCCGGGATGTCGCGGGCGGCGAGCCCGAGGTCGCCGAGCAGCCGGAACAGGGCCCGCGCGGGCGTCGCCGCGGTCCGCCTCGACAGGCCGTGCAGGTCGAGGAAGATGTGCGCGTCGAAGCGGGCGGCGTTCCGGTGCGCCCAGTGCAGGACCAGCGACGTCTTGCCGACGCCGGCCATGCCGTGGATCTGCACCACGGTCGCCGAGCCGCGGCCGCCCGCCGCGGCGAGCGCCTCGTCCATCGCCGCGAGCTCCCGCTCCCGCCCGACGAAGTCGCGGGGCGCGGCGGGCAGCTGCCGGACGGGCGGCGCGGTCCGGGCCGCCGCCTGGTGGACGATCTTGTCTCCGGCGACGATGTCGCCGTCGGCGTGCACGGACTCGTGGAAGTGGGCCGCCGCCCGGTCCGCCGGGACGTGCCGGCGCCGGGCGATCCCCGCGGGGCCGCCGCGCCCGCCGCCGCCGAACGCGTCGGGGTCGAATGCGTCGTCTCTCGTCATGGCCGGGTGCCGCCTTCACCACTGACATGATCGGGGTCCCTCCCAGCAGACCTCCCGTCCGGGGCGGGGGCAACGTCGCGGCCAATGCCCGTACAAGGCCGTACGCCCGCTCGGTCCCGCTGCGGCGCGGCCCCCTGACGGACGGTGAGCGACTCCGGGAAAACCCGGCAATTGGTGCGAACAGCCACATATATGTCATCTGACCTTTTCCGCGCCGCCGCCCCGTGCCTGACTCGAACTGTCGGAGGCCCGGTCCCGCCGTGGAGGTGCAGATGGCGCCGAACGCCCCGTCCGGTGGCGGCGCGGAGACGCCGGACCCGCGCCGGATCGTCACCCGGCAGGACTTCGCGCGGGAGCTGACGCTGCTGCGGGACACCGCGGGCCTGACCGTCCGGCAGGTCGCGCGGCGGGCGGGGATGCCCGACGCGAGCGCCGGCGGGTACTTCTCCGGCCGTCACCTGCCGCCGCTGCGGCCGCCGCGGCTGCCGGAGCTGCTGCGCGCGTGCGGGGTCACCGACCCGGCGGCGGTCGGGCTGTGGCTGGACGCGCTCCGCCGCGTCCGCCGGAGCCCCGGGCGCCGCCCGGCGGTCGTCCCCTACCGGGGCCTCGCCCGCTTCGAGCGGGAGGACGCCGCCTGGTACTTCGGCCGGGAGGGCCTCACCGCGGCGCTGGCCGCCCGCGTGCGGGCCCTGCGGGGCCGGGGCGCGCTGGTGGTGGCGGGGCCGTCCGGGGCGGGCAAGTCGTCGCTGCTGCGCGCCGGCCTCGTCCCGGCGCTGCAGGGGGAGGCCGAGGTCGTGCTCCGCACGGCGGGCGGGCTCCAGGCCGCCGAGGCCGCCGGGCTCTGCGGGACGGGCCCCGCGGTCGTGATCGTCGACCAGTTCGAGGAGGTCTTCACGGGCCGCTCCGAGCAGGACGCCGAGGACCTCATCGCCGCGCTGCTGGGCCTGCCGGCCGCCGTGGTGCTCGCCCTGCGCGCCGACTTCTACGGGCGGGCGCTGCGGCATCCGGACCTGGCCGCGGTGCTGCAGACGGGCCAGGTCGTGGTCACCCCCATGAACGAGGACGAGCTGCGCCGTGCGATCATCGCGCCCGCGCAGCGGGCCGGGCTGGAGCTGGAGCCCGGCCTGGCCGACCTGCTGCTGCGCGAGGTGAGCCCGCCGCCCGGCGCGCGGCCCGGCGCCGCCCACGAGACCGGCACGCTGCCGCTGCTGTCGCACGCGCTGCTGTCGACGTGGGAGCGCCGGCGGCAGGGCGTGCTCACCATCGCCGGCTACCGCGACGGCGGCGGGATCGAGGGCGCGGTCGCCGCGACGGCCGAGGAGGTCTACCTCGGGCTGGACGAGGAGGAGCGCCTCGCCGCGCGGCGGCTGTTCGGGCGGCTCGTGCACATCGCCGACGACACGGGGGTGACCCGGCGCCGGGTGGCCGAGCGGGAGCTCGGGGACGAGGCGCGGGCCGTCCTCGGCCTGTTCGTCGGGCAGCGCCTCGTCACCGCCCGCGCCGACGGCGTGGAGATCGCGCACGAGGCGCTGCTGTTCGCCTGGCCGCGGCTGCGCGCCTGGCTGGACGCCGACCGGGCGGGGCTGCGCACCCACCGCAGGCTCACGGCGGGCGCCGAGGCGTGGGAGGAGTCGGGCCGTGACCCCGGCACCCTGCTGCGCGGGGCGTGGCTCGCCGAGGCCGAGGACCTGGCCGCCGACGCGCGGCGCGGCGCCGCCCTGAACGAGCGGGAGCGGCGGTTCCTGGAGGCGTCGGTGCTCCAGCGGGACGCCGAGGCGCGGGCGGCGCGGCGGCTGGTCCGGCGCGCCCGGCGGCTGATCGCCGTGCTGTCGGCGGTGTCCCTGCTGGCGCTCGGGCTGGCGGCGGTCACGCTGCGCCAGCGGCACACCGCCGACGCGGAGCGCGACATCGCGGTGTCGCGGCAGGTCGCGATCGGGTCGGGGAGGCTGCGGGCCAAGGACGTCGCGCTCGCGGGGCAGACCGCGCTGGCCGCCTACCGGGTGGCGCGCACCCCGGAGGCGCGGTCGAGCCTGCTGGAGTCCTACTCCGGCCCGGCGGCGACCCGCATCGTGAGCGCCGGCGGCGTCCTGCAGGCCGTCGCCGTGAGCGCGGACGGCCGCACGCTGGCGACCGGCGGCGCCGACCGGGCCGTGCGGCTCTGGAGCATCGCCGACCGCGGCCGCCCGGTGCCGGCCGGCGATCCGGTGCGCGGGTTCCCCGACACCGTGTACGGCGTGGCGTTCAGCCCGGACGGCCGGACGCTGGCCGCCGGGAGCGGCGGCGGCACGGTGCTGATGTGGTCGCCGGGCGGCACCCCGCGCGCGCTGACCGGGCCGAGGAGCACCGTGTACGCGGTGGCGTTCAGCCCGGACGGCCGGACGCTCGCCGCCGCGAGCGCGGACGGCACCGTCCGCTCATGGGACACCCCCTCGCCGCGGCCGGGCGGCCGGGTGCTGGCCACGGGCCCCGTGCCGGCGCAGAGCGCGGCGTTCAGCCCCGACGGCTCGACGCTCGCCGCGGGCTTCGCCGACGGAACGGTCCACCTCGTGGACACGGCCCGTCCCGAGCGCGCGGGGCGCCGCCTCGCGGCCGGGAAGCGGACCGTCTACGCGCTGGCGTTCAGCCCCGACGGGCGGACGCTCGCCGCGGGCAGCGCCGACGGAGGCGTCCGGCTCCTGCGGATGCCGGGCGGGTCGCCCGCCGGCAAGCCCCTCAGCGGGTCGAAGAGCTGGGTGAACGGGGTCGCGTTCTCGCCCGGCGGCGCATCGGTCGCGGCGGCGAGCTCCGACGGCACGGTCCGGGTCTGGGACGCCCGGACGCGCGCGCTCGTCGCGTCCCTGCCGCATCCGGGCCCGGTGACGGCCGTGGCGTTCCCGGGGCCGGGCACGCTCGCGACCGCCGCCGCCGACGGCGCGGCCCGGATCTGGGACGTGCCCGGCCCGGTCATCCAGGGCCCGGACGGCGGGATCTTCGCCGCCGGGCTGAGCCGGGACGGCCGGGTCCTCGCCCTCGCGGGCGCCGGCGGCACCGCGCGGCTGTGGTCGGTGGCCGACCCGCGCCGCCCGGCCCCGCTCGGCCCGGTGATCGAGCGGGCGGCGGGCCCCGGCACGGCGTCGGGGGCCGCCGCGCTGAGCCCGGACGCGGCGACGCTCGCGATCGGCACGACCGGCGGGGCGACGCAGCTGTGGGACGTCCGCTCCCCCGGCCGTCCCGTGGCGGTCCCCGCCCGGCTCACCGGTCCCGGCGACGTGGTCCAGGGGCTCATGTTCAGACCCGACGGCCGTCTCCTCACCGTCGCGGGCAACGACAAGAAGGTCTGGCTGTGGGACGTGAGCGACCCGTACCATCCGGCGCGGGCCGCCGAGCTCACCGGCGCGACCAACTACACCTACCAGGCCGCGTTCAGCCCGGACGGCCGGACGCTCGCCTACGGCACCGCCGACAGGACCGTCCTCCTCTGGGACGTCGCCGACCCCCGGCATCCGGTCCGGCTCGGCCCGGCGCTCACCGGCCACGGCGGCTACGTGTTCGCCGCGGCGTTCAGCGCGGACGGGAGGACGCTGGCCACCGCGGGCGGGGACAACACGGTGATCCTCTGGGACGTCCGCGACCGGGCGCACCCGCGTCCGCTCCCCCGCCGCCTGACCGGGCCCGCCAACTACATCTACTCCCTCGCCTACGGCCCGGACGGCGTGCTCGCGGCGACCGGCGGCGACGGGACCGTCTGGCTGTGGGACACGTCGGACCCGTCCGAACCGCGCGCCCTCGCGACCCTGGCGGCCTCCGCCGAGGCCCTCTACATCGACGTCGCCGTCCCCACCCGGCCCCTTCTCGTCACCGCGGGCGTCGGACGCGAGGTCAGGCTGTGGGACCTGGACCCCGACGAGGTGGCAGCGCACATCTGCGCCACCGCGGGCACCCCGATCACCGGGCGCGAATGGCGGCGCTACGTGCCGTCCACCCCGTTCGCGCCGCCCTGCCGGTGAGGTTCGAGCATGGTGATGCCGGGGCCGGTCATCTCCGTGAGGGCCGCGGGGCCGTCGTCGAGGGGCAGGACGCGGCCGACCAGGAGCTCGGGCCGCAGCGCGCCAGCGCGGACCAGCTCCATCATCGGGGCGTAGGCGTGCGCGGCCATCCCGTGGCTGCCGGCGATCTCCAGTTCCCAGGCGATGACCCGCTCCATCGGGAGGTCGGCGCGGCCCGCGCCGGGCGGCAGCAGGCCGACCTGGACGTGCCGGCCGCGGCGGCGCAGCGACTCGATCGAGGCGCGGGCGGTCGCCGGGCTGCCGAGCGCGTCGAGGGAGACGTGCGCGCCGCCGCCGGCGGTGTCGCGGACGGCCGCGGCGACGTCGTCGTGGCCGGACGCGTCGACGACGGCCGCGGCCCCGCAGCGGCGCGCCAGCTCCAGGGCCTGCGGGGCGACGTCGACCGCGACGACGCGGGCGCCGGCCGCGGCGGCGATCATGACGGCGGACAGGCCCACGCCGCCGCAGCCGTGCACGGCGACCCACTGGCCCGCGGTGACGCCGCCCCGCGCCGTGACCGCCCGGAACGCGGTCGCGAACCGGCAGCCGAGCCCGGCGGCGGTGGTGTACGACATCTCGTCGGGGAGGCCGACGAGGTTCACATCGGCGTTCTCGATCGCGACGTAGTGCGCGAACGACCCCCAGTGGGTGAAGCCGGGCTGGGTCTGGGACTCGCACACCTGCTGGTCGCCCGACGCGCAGGACGGGCAGCGGCCGCAGGCGCAGACGAACGGGACGGTGACGCGGTCGCCGGGCCGGTACCGGGCGACGCCCGCGCCGGTCTCGGCGACCGTGCCGGCCAGTTCGTGGCCGGGGACGTGCGGGAAGGCGCGGATGTCGGGGTCGTGGCCCCGCCAGCCGTGCCAGTCGCTGCGGCAGACGCCGGTGGCCTCGACGCGGATCACCGCGCCGCCCGCCGGGACCGGCGGGTCGGGCAGCTCGCGCACGGACGGCGGCGCCGCGAAGGCGTCGTAGGCGACCGCGCGCACTAGAACTCGAAGCCGCCCGGGCGGCCGTTGCGGTCGGCGATCAGCCCGGCGAGGGTGGCGATGGCGATCTCCGCCGGGGACTTGGACCCGATGTTCAGGCCGATGGGGCGGTGCACCCGGGCGATGTCGGCCGCGGGCACGCCGAGCTCGGTGAGCGCCGGGATGTGCGGGGCGGGATGCCGCGGGTTGCCCATGACGCCGACCCAGCGGACCGGCTGCGTCAGCACGTCGCGCAGGACGGGCCCGAGCTCGGCGCGGTGGTGGTCGGTGACGATGACGTCGGCGGTGCCGTCGAGGGCGGGCAGGTCGGTCATCCCGTCGCGGTCCTTGTCGGGGTCGACGAGGAACGTCCGGTAGCCGAGGTCGGCGCCGTAGCGCAGCAGGTGGTCGGCGACCGCGCCGGCGAACACCGCGACCAGCGTGCGCTCCTCCGCGGCGGGCGGGGCGTCGCCGTGCGCGATGGCGCAGGACGGGTCGGTCTCGTGCGGTGCTCCCATACCGGCAGTGTGCCGCGCCGGGCGGCGGCCGGTCCAGGGGCCACGCCCTTATCGGAAACCGGGGTTTCCCAAACGTGGCACTCCCCTCGCGGAACGGGTATGCCTAAACTACCTGGCACCCGGCGCACAGGAGGGATCGTGATCGCGAGACCGGAGGGCGGCCCCCGCGTGGTGGTGGGGGTGGACGACTCCGCGGGCGCCCGCTGCGCGCTCTCCTGGGCGATCGGCGCGGCGCGGCTGCGCCGGCTGCCGCTGCTGGTCGCGCACGCGGCGCCGCTGCCGCCGCACGTGTCGGCGGCCGGGCAGCTCGGCTGCGGCATCACCGAGGCGCTGCGCGCCTCCGGCGCCGAGCTGATCGCGCGGCTGCTCGCCGAGGTGTCCGGCGGCCCGCCCGAGGGCGTGGAGCTGACCGCGCTGGCGCTGGTCGGCGAGCCGGGCGCGGCGCTGGTGCGGCTCGCGGGCGACGACGACATCCTGGTCGTCGGGCACGGCACGCGCGGCCCGTTCTCCCGGCTGCTGCGGCCGTCGGTGCGGCTGCACTGCGCCCGGCGGGCCCGCGCGACGCTGGTGTGCGTCCGGCAGCCCTCGTTCGAGACGCTGATGGAGGGCCTCGCCGTCCGGGACGCGTCGCCCGAGCACGCCCCGGACTCGCGCTTCCGCAGGCTGGGGCGGCGGCTGCGGCTCCCGCTCTGACCGCGCGCCCGCGCATAGGCTGGCCCCATGCGCAAGTACGTGATCATCGGCGCCATCGGCAGCGGCAAGGGGACGCAGTCGGGCCTGCTCGCGCGGGATCTGGACATCGTGCACATCAGCGTCGGGGACATCTTCCGCTGGCACGTCACGAACCACACCAAGCTCGGCGCGCAGGTGCGGCGGACCATGGCGGCCGGTGAGCTGGTCGGCGACGACCTCGCGGAGAACGTCGTCCGGGAGCGCCTGGAGCAGCACGACTGGAACTACGGGTTCGTCATCGACGGGTTCCCGCGCAGCCGGCGGCAGACCGAGTTCTTCCTGGAGAGCTACGACATCGACGGCGTGATCCACCTCGACCTGCCCGACGCGGAGGTCCGCCGCCGGGTGCTGGGCCGGCGGCTGTGCGCCCGCTGCGGGATGGACTACAACCTGATCGCCGACCGCCCCACGCAGGAGGGGCGCTGCGACGTGTGCGGGGGCGAGCTGGTGACCCGGGAGGACGACACCGAGGAGGCCCTCGCCGAGCGGCTGCGCCAGTACCACGCGAAGACCGACCCCATCCTGGAGCTGTTCGGCCGCAAGGAGTACGTGGTCACCGTGGACGCCCGGCCGGGCATCGACGAGGTCCAGCGGACGCTGCGGGAGCGGCTGCGGCTGCCGATGCCGGGATGACCCCGCCCGCGGCGCCCTCGCCCGTGGTGGAGCTGGCCGACGACCGCGCCGCGCGCCGCGGCCTGCGGCTGTTCCTGAAGCGGGACGACCTGATCCACCCGGAGCTGCCCGGCAACAAGTGGCGCAAGCTCAGGCACAACCTCGGTCCGGCCCGCGCGCACGGGACGGTCCTGACGTTCGGCGGCGCCTACTCCAACCACGTCCGCGCGACCGCGGCGGCCGGGAGGATCTTCGGGTTCGCGACGATCGGCGTGATCAGGGGCGAGGAGCACCGGCCGCTGAACGATTCGCTGGCCTACGCGGAGCGGATGGGCATGCGGCTCGCCTACCTGGACCGCAGCGTCTACCGGCGCAAGCACGAGCCCGACGTGATCGAGGCCCTGCGCGGAGAATGGGGCGACTTCCATCTGCTGCCGGAGGGCGGCAGCAACGCGCTCGCCGTGAAGGGATGCGCGGAACTCGGCGCGGAGGTGCCGGGCTTCGACGTGGTGTGCGTCCCCTGCGGGACGGGCGGGACGCTCGCCGGTCTGGCGGCGGGCCTGGCCGCCGGTCAGCGGGCCCTCGGTTTCTCCGTGCTCAAGGGCGGCTTCATGGACCGCGAGGTGGAGCGGCTCCAGCGCGAGACCTACGGCGGACGCCGGGGGGACTGGCGCGTCGACAACGGCTTCCATTTCGGCGGCTACGCCAAGCGCACCCCCGAACTGGACGCCTTCATCGACGATTTCGCCGCCCGGCACGGCGTCGTCCTCGACCGGATCTACACGGCGAAGATGATGTTCGGCGTCCTCGCCTCGGCCGAGCGGGGCGCCTTCCCGCCCGGCACGCGGATCCTGGCCGTCGTCACCGGCTGACCGGACGGCCCCGTCGCGCCCGGGGCCGTCCGCGGCCGTGTCAGGCCGGGGGCAGGCCGACCATGTCCGCGAGCGCGGCGCGGTGGTGGTCGGGCGTGCCGAGGGCGATGGAGTCGGCCTTGGCCCGCTTCAGGAACAGGTGGGCCGGGTGCTCCCAGGTGAAGCCGATGCCGCCGTGCATCTGGACGCACTCCTCGGCGGCCTTGAGCGCGACGGCCGAGCAGTGCGCCTGCGCGACCGCGACGGCGATCGGCGTGTCGTCGTCGCCGGCGGCGACGCACGACGCCGCGTGCCGGGCGACGGCGCGGGCCTGCGTGATGGACGTCCACAGGTCGGCGAGGCGGTGCTTGAGGCCCTGGTAGGAGCCGACCGGCCGGCCGAACTGGTAGCGGGTCTTCACGTAGGCGACGGTGTCGTCCAGGCAGCGCTCGGCGAGCCCGAGCTGCTCGGACGCCAGCATCGCGGCGCCCGTCCGCAGGGCGGCGCGGACGGCGCCGTCCCCCTCGGCGACCCGCCGGGCCGGCGCGCCGGAGAAGGCGATGTCGGCGAGCCGCCGGGTCATGTCGAGCGAGGTCACGGCGGTGCGCCGGGCGTCGGCGGCGTCCACGGCGTACAGGGCCCCGGAGGCCGGGACGAGGAGCACGTCCGCGGCCATGCCGTCGGCGACGCTGGTCACCTCGCCGGTCAGGGCGCCGCCGGCGGCCTGCACGGTCGGGGCCGCGTGTCCGGGGCCGGCGCTGAACGGGACGGCCAGCACCGCGATCTTCTCCCCGGCGGCCAGCCCGCCGAGCAGGTCGCGCTCCCCGGCGGCCAGCAGCGCGGCCGTCGCGATGACCGCGCTGGTCAGGAACGGGACGGGGGCGGCGGACCGGCCCAGTTCCTCCATGACGACGGCGGTCTCCCGCCAGGTGGCGCCGGCGCCGCCGAGGTCCTCGGGGACGGGCAGCCCCGCGCAGCCGAGCCGGCCGGCGACCGCCCGCCACAGCGCCGCGTCGTACGGCTCGTCCTTCTCGGTGCCGGCGAGGACGGACGCCCACGGCGCCTTGTCGTCGAGCAGTCCGCGGACGCCGGCCCGCAGGTCGTTCTCGATCTCGGAGTACAGCAGGTCGCTCACCGGGGCAGGTCCTTCCATGCCACGTCCTTGTCGACGCGGATCTCGCCGGGCAGGCCGAGGACGCGCTCGGCGATGATGTTGCGCAGGATCTCCGAGGTGCCGCCCTCGATGGAGTTGCCCTTGGCGCGCAGGTAGCGGTAGCCGGGCGAGCGGCGGGTGAAGTCGACCTCGGCGGGGCGGCGCATCGTCCAGTCGTCGTAGCGCAGGCCGTCCTCGCCGAGCATCTCCAGTTCCAGGCCGGAGACCTCCTGGTTGAGCTTGGCGAAGGCGAGCTTGGCGCCCGACCCCTCGGGGCCGGGCTGCCCGGCGGTGAGCTGCTGGCGCAGCCGCGCCCCGGTGAGCCGGGCCGCCTCGGTCTCCACCCACGCGCGCAGCAGCGCGTCGTGCAGGCCGGGGGTGCGCAGCTCGGGGCGGTCCCGCCAGAGCGCCGCGACCACGCCGATCATGCCGCTCTCGCGCGGGGCGGCGTTGCCGCCGATCGCGACCCGCTCGTTCATCAGCGTGGTGGTGGACACCTGCCAGCCCTGCCCGACCTCGCCGAGCCGGTGCTCGTCGGGGATCCGGACGTCGGTGAGGAACACCTCGTTGAACTCGGCCTCGCCGGTGATCTGCCGCAGCGGCCTGACCTCGACGCCGGGCGCGGTCATGTCGCACACGAAGTAGGTCATGCCGCGGTGCTTGGGGACGCCGGGGTCGGTGCGGGTGACGAGGATCGCCCAGCGGGCCTCGTGGGCCATGGACGTCCAGACCTTCTGGCCGTTGACCGTCCAGGCGTCGCCGTCGCGGACGGCGCGGGTGGCGAGCGCGGCGAGGTCGGAGCCGGCGCCGGGCTCGCTGAACAGCTGGCACCACACCTCCTCGCCGGTCCACAGCGGGCGCAGGAAGCGGCGCTTCTGCTCCTCGGTGCCGAACGCGAGGACGGTCGGCGCGGCCATGCCGAGCCCGATGCCGTTGCGCTCGGGGTGGTTGGTCGGCGCGCCGGCCTCGGCGAACGCCCGGTCGACGGCGGGCTGCAGGTGGCGGGGGGCGCCGAGCCCGCCGAGGCCCTCGGGGTAGTGGACCCAGGCGAGGCCGGCGTCGAACCGGGCGCGCAGGAACTCCAGGGGCTCCATGGCCGACGGGTCGTGGCCGGCGAGGAACTCGCCGACCCGCCTGCTCAGCTCGTCGGCGTCGGGCGGTGCTGTGCTCACAGGGCGAACCTCCGCGCGGGGCGGCGGGCGGCGGCCGGCCGCCCGCAACGAACATACCAACCGGTCGGTATGGTCCGCCCAGCCTAGGAACCCCCGGGACGCCGAGTCAACCGCGGCGCGGCCGGCCCCGGCCGGTCAGCCGCCGCCGAGCGCCCGGGCCAGCCCCCGGTGGTCGTGGTAGTCGCGGGACTCCACGATGTGGCCGTCGCGGACGCGCAGCACGAAGACGTTCGGGACGACGAACGGCCGGCCGGTCTCGGTGTTGCGCCCCTCGTACTCGAACTCGGCGATGATGACCTCCGGGTCGGCGGTCTCGTGGACGACGACGTTGCGCGCCTTCATCTCCATCGGGAGCGTCTCCAGCCGGGCGAAGTGCTCGCGCACCGCCGCGCGGCCCTCCAGGCGCAGGGCGGGGTCGGCGAACGGGTGCACCACCACCGCGTCCTCCGCGTACAGCCGCGGCAGCATCTCGGGCCGCCGCGCGGTCACCCCGTCGAGGAGCCGCTGGAGGACGGCCCGGGGGCTGGCGAACTCGGACATGACACACTCCCCTACAATCGGAGTCCCTGCTCCGTATGAGAAAATATGGAGTCTGGACTCCACTTGTCAACGGAAGGCCGCGATGACCTCACCCGCGTCCGGCAGGCCGCTGCGCGCCGACGCCCTGCGCAACCGCGCCAAGGTCCTCGCCGCGGCGGAGGAGGTCTTCGCCGTCCAGGGGACCTCCGCCTCCACCGAGGAGGTCGCGCGGAAGGCGGGGGTCGGGATCGGCACGGTGTTCCGGCACTTCCCGACCAAGGAGTCGCTGCTGGAGGCCGTGCTCGTCGCTCTGCTGGAGCGGCTCGCCGCGGAGGCCGAGGAGCTGCGGTCGGCCGCCGATCCGGGCGCGGCGTTCTTCGGGTTCTTCACCCGGGTGGTCTCCCGGGCGGCCACGAAGCAGGCCGTCGCCGAGGCGCTGGCCAAGGCCGGCGTCGACGCGCGGCAGGCCACCGGGGCCGCCGGGCCCGGCCTGCGGGCGGCGCTCGGCGTCCTGCTCGAACGGGCGCAGGAGGCCGGGGCGGTGCGGCGCGACGTCGGGGCGGGCCAGGTCATGGCGCTGCTGGCCGGCATCTCCTACGCCGCCGGGCGCGCCGGGGCCCGCGAGGGCGTCCTGCGCATCGCCTTCGACGGCCTGCGCCCGTGCCCCGGTCAGGCGCCCGCGCGCAGGTAGTGGGCCCAGTACCCCTGCCACGGCCCGTACCGCTCGGCGAGCTCGCGCACCCGGGCCTCGGTGAGCGCGCGGCCGTAGGCGCGGGACGCGGCGCGGAGCAGCGCCTTCTCGACCGGCGCCTCGTCCATCCTGCCGAGGCCCCGGATCAGGACGAAGTTCGTCGACCACGGGCCGACGCCGGGCAGGCCGAGCAGGAAGCCCTTCACCTCGTCGTAGGGGCCCGTGCGCAGGACGTCCGGGCCGATCGGGTCGGCCGCGTGCAGGGTGGCGCGGACGCCGCCGCCCGCCTGGACGACCCGGGCGACGACCGTCCGGCCGCGGGCGCGCAGGGCCTCGGTCAGCGCCCCGCCGCCGACCTCCTGCTCCCCGGACGTCGGCGGGAACCCGCGCACGAACCGCAGGGACGGGCCGAAGTCGAACGGCGGCGCGGCGGGCAGGTCGGCGGTCGCGGTGAACACGCGCGCACATTACCCACCGGCTACGACATCACCAGTTCGGCGGGGAGGTCGTCCCGGTGGAGGACGGTCAGCGACGTGACGGCGCGGGTCAGCACGACGTAGAGGCGCGCGAGGCCGCGCGCCTCGGCGGCGGCGATGGCGGCGGGCTCGGCGACGATCACGTGGTCGTACTCCAGGCCCTTGGCGAGCGTCGCGGGGACGACCAGCAGCCGCGCGGTGCCGTCGGACTCCGGTCCGAGGACCTCATGCTCCAGCCCGGCCGCGGCCAGGGCCTCCGCGTGCGCGTCCGCGTCGGCGTCCGGCACGATCAGGCCGACCGATCCGGGGCGGGCCAGGGCCTCGCGGGCGGCGCCGGCGGCGGCCGAGCGCACGTCGGGGACGCGGCGCACCTCCAGCGCGCCGGCGCCGGGCCGCAGCGAGCGCGGCCGCTCCAGTCCGGGCGCGACGTGCGGGAGCAGCCGGGCGGCGTAGTCGAGGACGGTGCCCGGGACGCGGAAGCCGAGGGTCAGCTCGGTGACCTCCCCGTCCTGGCCGAGGTGGGTGAGCACCTCCTTCCAGGACCGGGCCGACCATGCGGTGGTGCCCTGGGCGAGGTCGCCGAGGACGGTCGCCGAGCCCGTCCCGCAGCGGCGGCCGAGCGCCCGGAGCTGCATCGCGGACAGGTCCTGCGCCTCGTCGACCACGAGGTGCCCGAGCGAGGCGGTCCGCTCGATGAGGTCGTGCAGCTCGTCGAGCAGGGCGCGGTCGGCCGCGGTCCACGTGGCCGAGCGGTGCGAGCGCGGGGGCGCGGCCCACAGGATCGCGGCCTGCTCCTCCTCGTCGAGGACGCTCCTCGCCGCCTTCCGCAGGAACTCGGCGTCCGACAGCAGCCGGTGCAGGACCTGCTCGGCGGTCACCTTCGGCCACACCGCGTCGAGGACCTGCCTGACCGGCCGGCTCCGCGCGACCTGGTCCTGGACGCGGTCGTCGGGCGCCTCGCCGCGCCGCTCCATCAGCACGAGGATCCGGTGGGCGAGCCGCTGCGCGAACGCGGCGCGCCCGGCGCCGTAGCGGGTGGTGCCGCGCAGGCCCGCGGCGATCTCGCGGACCTCGTGGTCGGCGAGCCGGTAGCGGGCCGCGCCGCGGGCGACGACGAGGCCCTCCTCGGGCTTGCGGACGTGCAGCCACAGCGCCCTGCGCAGGACGTCCGCCATCCGCGCGTCGCCCTTGGCCGCGGACACCCCGGCCGGCTCGTCCCCCAGCGGCGCCCCGAGCAGGTCGTCGATCGTGGCCTGCTCGACCCTGACCTCGCCGAGCGCGGGCAGCACCGCCGAGATGTAGGCCAGGAACGCCCGGTTCGGTCCGACGATGAGGACGCCGGACCGCGACAGCCGCTCCCGGTGGGTGAACAGCAGGTAGGCGGCCCGGTGCAGGCCGACGGCCGTCTTGCCGGTGCCGGGCGCGCCCTGCACGCACACCGTGCGGGGCAGGTCGGCGCGGACGATCACGTCCTGCTCGGGCTGGATGGTGGCGACGATGTCGCGCATCGGCCCGGTGCGGGGCCGCTCGATCTCCTCGGTCAGGATCCTGGACGGCCCGAGGTCCGCGCCGTCGAGGGGCTCGTCCTCGAACGCGGTCAGCTCGCCGGCGCGGAACCCGAAGCGGCGGCGCAGCCGCCAGCCCATCGGGTCGGCGGGCCCGGCCTGGTAGAAGGCGCGGGAGACGGGGGCGCGCCAGTCCAGCACGAGCGGGCGGCCCTCGTCGCCGTCGTGCACGTGCCGGCGCCCGACGTACATGACGGCGGGGAGGTCGGAGGCGGCGGCGCCGTCGCGGTCCATCCGGCCGAAGAACAGCGGGGTGTCGGGGTGGTCGGCGAGGGCGGCGATCCGCTGGTCGAGCAGCGACTCCAGGAACTGCTTGGAGACCCAGTCGGCGGCGGCGCCGGCGGACAGCCCCTCGGCGTGCTCGCGCATCCTGCGCAGCGCGGCGCGGGACTCGGCCAGGTGGGCGCGTTCGGCGGCGAGGACCTCCGGTTCGGCGGCGGCGGCGCCGGCGGTTTCGGCGGGCATGCGGGCAGACCTCCGGCGGACGAGAGGGCGGGCGGGGGTGGGCGAAACCCACTACCTTACCGGGCGATGCGCGGGCCCGGCGGCGCTTCGCCTTGCCCGGCCGGGCCGGGGTGTGTGACGTTGGGCGGCATGGTGTCTTTGACGGGACGGTCGGCGTTGGTCACGGGAGCCTCGTCCGGCATCGGGGCGGTCGTCGCCGAGGCGCTCGCCGCGGCGGGCGCCCGCGTGGGGCTGGTGGCGCGGCGCAAGGACAGGCTGGAGCAGGTCCTCGCCCGGTGCCGCGAGCACTCCCCCGACTCGGCCATGTGGACGGCCGACCTCGGCGACCTCGACGGGATCGCGGAGCTGGCGGAGGCGGTGGAGCGCGCGTTCGGCGGCGTGGACGTGCTGGTGAACAACGCGGGGATGCCGAAGCGGCGCCGCGTCCAGGACCTGTCCCCCGCCGAGGCCGAGGACGTGATGCGGCTGAACTACTCCTCCCCCGTGCGGCTGACGCTGGCGCTGCTGCCCGGCATGATCGCGCGCGGGCGCGGGCACCTGGTGGCGGTCGGGTCGGTCGCGGCGCGGCTCGGCCCGCCGCACGAGGGCGCCTACGGGGCGTCCAAGGCGGCGCTGACCGCGTTCTGGGAGAGCATGACGGTCGACCTCGACGGCACGGGCGTGCGGGTCCACGTGATCCAGCCCGCGCTCATCGCGGGCACCGAGCTGTTCACGCTGCCCGGCAACGAGCCGCCGCTGAGCGACGTGTCCGACGCGCTGCCGCCGCAGCAGGTCGCCGACGCCGTCCTGGCCGCCCTGGACGGCGGGAAGTTCGAGCAGTACGTGCCGGGCTGGTTCGACGAGATGGCGTCCGGCAAGGCCGCCGACGTCGACGCGTTCATCGCCGGGGTCAAGGAGTGGACCCGCGACCGGCTGGAGCCGCCGGCGCCCTGAACGGCGGCCGTTGCCGCCTCCCCCGCGCGTCAGTAGGGTGTGCATCCGCGAGTGATCCACATCACAGTGAGCCGCGAGGTGCGGATGGCTGCTCCAGCAGGGCTTCAGGTCAGCGGCGTGACGGTCCGGTTCGGCGGGCTGACCGCCGTGGACGGTGCCGGGCTCACCGCGCCGCCCGGCACGGTGACCGGGCTGGTCGGCCCGGACGGCGCGGGCAAGACGACGCTGTGCGACGTGATCGCCGGGCTGCGCCGCCCGGCGGCCGGCACCGTCCGCCTCGGCGACGCCGACCTGACCGGCAGCGCGGCGCGCGAGCGGGCCCGGCGCGGCATCGCGCGCACGTCCCCGGGGCCCGCGGGGGCGCGCACCGTCCGGGAGACCGTGCGGGCGGCCGCCGCGCGGCACGCGCTGACGCGGGAGTACCCGGGCCGGACGGCGCGGGACCGGTGGCGGCGCCGCCTGGACGCCCGGCGGGACGCGGGGCCGCGCGCCGACGCGATCCTCGCCCGCGTCGGCATCGCCGAGTACGCCGAGCGGTGCGCGCGGGCGGCGCCGCCCGGCGTGGCGCTGCTGACCGCCCTGGCGCGGGCCCTCACCGCCGAGCCGTCCGTGCTGCTGCTGGACGAGCCGTGGGCGGGCATGCCGGCGCGGCACGCGCGCGCCCTGGAGGTCCTGCTGCGCGACCTGGCCGCCGAGGGCCTTGCGGTGCTGGTGGCCGAGCGGGAGCTGGAGCCGGTGCTCGGCGTCTGCGACGTCCTGCACGTCCTGGACGGCGGCCGGGTGATCGCGGCCGGCGCGCCCGCGGAGGTCCGCGCCGACCCCCGGGTGCGGGACGCCTACCGGGCCGTCACCACGTGTCGATCCACCGCCGGGGACGCTCCTCGGCGGGCGGGGCTCCAGCGAGCACCGTCGTGATCCAGCGGCGCGTGTCGGCGGGGTCGATGACGTCGTCCAGCTCGAACACGGTGGCCGCGTGCAGCGCCTTGCCGTACTCGTAGGCGGCGGCGACCATCTGCTCGAACAGGGCCTCCGGGTCCTCGGCGGCGGCGAGCTCCTTGCGGAACCCGAGGCGGACGGCGCCCTCCAGCCCCATCCCGCCGATCTCGCCGGTGGGCCAGGCGAGGGTCGCGAGCGGCGCCTTGAACCCGCCGCCCGCCATGGCCTGCGCGCCGAGCCCGTAGCCCTTGCGCAGCACGATCGTGACGACGGGGACGCGGAGGTTCGCGCCGATGACGAACAGGCGGCTGAAGTGCCGGACGGTCGCGGTCCGCTCGGCGGCCGGGCCGACCATGAAGCCGGGCGTGTCGCACAGGGACACGACGGGCAGGCCGTGCGCGTCGCACAGCTGCAGGAACCGGGCGGCCTTGTCGGCGGCGTCGCGGTCGATAGCGCCGCCGAGATGGGCGGGGTTGCTGGCGATGAGGCCCATCGGGCGGCCCTCGATCCGCACCAGCGCGGTGATGATCCCGATGCCGAACGCGCGGCGCAGCTCCAGCACCGAGCCGGTGTCGGCGAGGTGGGCGACGGCGCGGCGGACGTCGTAGGCGCGCATCCGGTTCTCGGGGACGACGTGCCGCAGGACGCGCTGGTCGTCGCACGCCCACTCCTCCCGCGGGCCCTGGAAGTAGGACAGGTAGCGGCGGGCGGCGTCGACGGCCGCCGCCTCGTCGTCCACGGCGATGTCGACGACGCCGTTGGGCTCCTGGTCGCCGATCGGGCCGATCTCCTCGGGCGCGAACACGCCGAGCCCGCCGCCCTCGATCATGGCGGGCCCGCCCATGCCGATGTTGGCGTCGCGGGTGGCGATGATGGCGTCGCAGCAGCCGAGCAGGGCCGCGTTCCCGGCGAAGCAGCGCCCGGACGCGATCCCGACGGACGGGACGACGCCGCTGAGCCGTCCCATGGCGTGGAAGGTCGTCACGTCCAGCCCGGACACCGAGGAGGTGTCGGTGTCGCCGGGCCGCCCCCCGCCGCCCTCGGCGAACAGCACGAGCGGCAGGCGGCGGCGGTGGGCGATGTCGAGCATCCGGTCGGTCTTGCGGTGGTTCTGGTGGCCCTGCGTCCCGGCCAGGACCATGTAGTCGTAGGACATGACGACGGCCTTCTCGCCGTTCACGTCCCCGATGCCGCAGACCATGCCGTCGGCCGGGGTGCGCTCGATGAGGTCGTCCAGGGACCGCCGCTGCCGCTGCGCCGCGATCGCGAGGGCGCCGTACTCGGCGAACGTGCCGGGGTCGCACAGGTCGGCGATGTTCTCGCGGGCGGTGCGGTGGCCGCGCGCGTGCCGCTTGGCGACCGCCTCGGGACGGGATGCGTCGAGCCCGATCGCGTGCCGCCGCAGCGTCTCGGCGAGGTCGGCGCGGATCGCGTCGAGGTCGGCCTCGTCCTCCTCGGCGGCGTGGCCGCCGTCCACCTCGGCGGGTTCGATGAACAGCAGCGGCGCGCCCTCGGCGACGGTGTCGCCGGACGCGGCGGCCAGGGCCCGGATGATGCCCGCCTGCCCGGCGCGGACGACGTGCTCCATCTTCATCGCCTCGAGGATCAGCACCGGGGCCCCGGCCCGCACCGGGTCGCCCTCGGCCACCTCGACGCCCACGACCGTGCCCTGCATGGGCGCGGGGACGGCGACCGTGCCGGGCGGCGCGTCCGGCACGGCGGCGGCCTCCGGTTCGGCCTCGTGCGCGGCCGTCTCGGGGTAGTAGCGGAGGTGCTCGCTGTCCAGCAGGTCGGGCAGATGGTCGGCGACGAAGGACGTGTCCACGCCGCCGGCCGTGAACGCGGGGTGCCGCAGGACGCCCTGGAGCAGCGGGATGCTCGTCGCCACGCCGGCGATCTCGAACTCGCCGAGCGCGCCGTGCGCCCGCGCGGCGGCGGCCGGCAGGTCCTCCGCGCGGGCGATCACCTTGGCGAGCAGCGGGTCGTAGCGCAGACTCGTGCGGTAGCCGGCGTAGCCATAGGTGTCGACGCGGACCCCCGGGCCGGACGGCGGCGCGAAGGCGGTCAGCGTCCCGGCGCGGGGCCGGGGCGTACCGTCGGCGTCGATCGTCTCGGTGTTGACGCGCACCTGGACGGCGCAGCCGGACGCGGCCGGCGGCGCGCCCAGCCCGACTCCGGCGAGGTCCTCCCCCAGCGCGAGCCTGATCTGGGCCTTCACCAGGTCGACCCCGGTGATCTCCTCGGTGACCGTGTGCTCGACCTGGAGGCGGGGGTTGGCCTCCAGGAACCAGAACTCCTCGCCCGCGACGAGGAACTCGAACGTGCCGAGGCTGTCGTAGCGGACGCGGGCGGCCATGCGGAGCGCCGCGTCCAGCAGCGCGTCCCGGACCCGGCCCGGCAGCGCGGGCGCGGGCGCGATCTCGATGAGCTTCTGGTGGCGCCGCTGGACGCTGCAGTCGCGCTCCCACAGGTGGGTGACCGCGCCCGTCCCGTCCCCGGCGACCTGGACCTCGATGTGGCGGGCGTGCGGCACGTACTTCTCGGCGTACAGGCCGCCGCCGCCGAACGAGGCGAGCGCCTCCGACCGGCACCGCTCGTACGCGGCGGCCATCTCCTCCGGGTCGGCGACGACGCGCATGCCGCGACCGCCGCCGCCCGCGAGCGCCTTGAGCACCACCGGCCCGTGCTCGCGCGCGAACGCCTCGGCGCCGGCGAGGCTCACCGCCCCGGCCGTGCCGGGCGTCACCGGCACGCCCGCCTCGCGCGCCAGTTCCCGCGACCGCGCCTTGTCGCCGAACAGCTCCAGCAGGTCGGGGCGCGGGCCGGTGAACGCCAGCCCGGCGGCGGCGCAGCGCGCGGCGAACGCGGCGTTCTCGCTCAGGAAGCCGTAGCCGGGGTGGACGGCGGCGGCCCCGGCGTCCTTCGCGGCGGCGAGCAGCGCGTCCGCGTCGAGGTAGCCGGCGACGCCCTCGCCGGGCAGCGCGCGGACCTCGTCGGCGCGGCGGGTGTGCGCCGAGGCGGCGTCGTCGCGGGTGCGGACGGCGACCGTCCGCAGCCCCAGCTCGGCCGCGGCCCGCACGATCCGCAGCGCGATCTCGCCGCGGTTGGCCACCAGGATCCCGCCCACCCGGCCCTCCTCACCTCGCCTGGCCGACACTCTAGAGAGCCGGGCGGACGGGCGGGCGCCCCGGCCTACCCGCCCGCCGCGACCGCGCCCGTGGCGAGGTCGCGGTGCGCGCGGATGATCTCGGCGTAGCGGTGCCCGCTGTCCTTGACGACGCGCTTCTGGGTGGCGAAGTCGACGTGGACGAGCCCGAACCGCTGCGCGTACCCGTACGCCCACTCGAAGTTGTCCAGCAGCGACCAGGCGAAGTAGCCGTCCAGCGGGACGCCGGCGCGGATCGCGGACGCGCAGGCCGCCAGGTGCGCCTCCAGGTAGGCGGTGCGCTCGGCGTCGTGGACGCGGCCGTCCGGCGTCACGGTGTCGGCGTAGGCGGAGCCGTTCTCGGTGACCATGATGCTGCGCGGCCCGTACTCCCGCGCCACCCGGAGGAGGATCTTCGCCAGCCGGTCGGGGTGGATCTCCCAGTCCATCCCGGTGCGCGGCGTCCCGGCCGGGGTGATCTGGCGGGTGCGCGGGGGCGGGCCAGCGGGGTCGGCGACGGTCACCGACCGGCGGTAGTAGTTGACGCCGAGCCAGTCGAGCGGGGCGGCGACGGCCTCCAGGTCGCCGGGCCGGACCGGCGGCTCCACCCCGTACTCCTCGATCATGTCGGCGGGCAGGCCGCGGCCGAAGACCGGGTCGAGCCACCAGCGGTTGTGGTGGCCGTCCTCGCGGCGCGCCGCCGCGGCGTCCTCCTCCCGGTCGCCGCCCGGCTCGCAGTCGGTGAGCAGGTGGACGATGCCGACGCGGGCGCCCGGCGCGGCGGCGCGGACGGCCTGCGTCCCGAGCCCGTGGGCGAGCAGCAGGTGGTAGGAGGCGGGGACGGCGGCCCGGATGTCGGCGATGCCGGGCGCCATGTCGCCCTGCAGGTGGCCGATCCACGCGGCGCAGATCGGCTCGTTCAGCGTCGCCCACGACGCGACGCGGTCGCCGAGCGCCCCGGCGGCGACCGACGCGTACTCGGCGAACCGCTCGGCGGTGTCGCGGGACGGCCAGCCCCCGCGGTCCTGCAGCGCCTGCGGCAGGTCCCAGTGGTAGAGGGTCGCGTGCGGTTCGATGCCGGCCTCCAGCAGCGCGTCCACGAGCCGGTCGTAGAACGCGAGCCCGGCGGGGTTGACCGGGCCGCCGCCGGCGGGCAGGACCCGCGGCCACGCGATCGAGAACCGGTACGCGCGCAGGCCGAGCGCCTTCATCAGCGCGACGTCCTCGGGCCAGCGGTGGTAGTGGTCGCAGGCGACGTCGCCGGTGTCGCCCCCGGCGACCGCGCCCGGGACGCGGCAGAACGCGTCCCAGATGGAGGGCGCGCGGCCGTCCTCCGCGGCCGCGCCCTCGACCTGGTAGGCGGACGTCGCCGCCCCCCAGGCGAAACCGGGTCCGAACGCGGTCAGGTCGTCGTCGATGGGCACGGGTCTCCCTCTGGGTCGTCGAGACGGGTCATGTGACGGAGCTCGTTTGACAGGGCTCATTTGACGGAGCCGGCGGTCAGGCCGGCCACCAGGAAGCGCTGGAGCAGCAGGAACCCGGCGACGACGGGGACGCTCACCACGAGGGAGGCGGCCATCACCTGGTTCCAGTAGACCTCGTGCTGGGTGGAGTAGCCCTGCAGCCCGATGGCCAGGGTCCGGGTCTGCTCGTTGGTCATGACGGAGGCGAACAGCACCTCGCCCCACGCGGTCATGAACGCGTAGACGGTCACCGCGACGATGCCGGGCAGGGACGCCGGGACGATCACCCGCAGCAGCGCGCCGACCGGGCCGCAGCCGTCCACGCGGGCCGCCTCGTCCAGCTCGCGCGGGATCGACTCGAAGTAGCCGGCGAGCATCCAGATCGAGAACGGGAGCGAGAACGTCAGGTACGTCAGGATCAGGGCGCCGCGGCTGCCGTACAGGGCGAGGCCGGTCGCGTTGCCCGCGTTCACGAAGATCAGGAACAGCGGGAGCAGGAACAGGATCCCCGGGAACATCTGCGTGGACAGCACGGTCACCGTGAAGACGCGGCGCCCGGCGAACCGGTAGCGGCTCACCGCGTACGCCGCGCCGATCGCGATCGCGACGGACGCGAGCGTCGCGCCGCCCGCCACGATCACGCTGTTCGCGAAGTAGCGGGCCAGCGGGACGGTCGACCACATGTCGATGTAGGGGCGGATCGTCGGCCGCGACGGGATCCACCGGAACGCGCCCTGGACGTCCTGCAGCGGTTTCAGCGACGAGCTGGCCATCGCGTAGACGGGCAGCAGGGTGAACACGGCGAGCAGCGTGAGCACGATCCGCCGCGTCCACACGAACGACATCGGCGGGTCGGTCGGCCTCCTGCGCGCGGCACCGCGCCGGGACGTGCGGGTGTCAGCCATGCGCGGGCCTCCGCCTCGACGTGGCGAGCAGGTACGCCGCCGTGACCAGGAGCAGGAACAGCAGGAGCAGCACCGACATCGCCGCGCCCGTCCCGAAGTTCCAGGTGACGAACGAGGCGTGGTAGATGTGCACCGAGATCAGGTCGCCGCCGTCGGGCGCGGCCTTGCCGAACAGGACGAACGGCGTGTTGAAGTCGTTGAACGTCCACAGGAACAGCACGAGCACCAGCACCTGGTTGACGGGCCGCAGCGTCGGCAGCGTGATGTGCCGGATCTGCCGCCACGTCCCGGCGCCGTCCAGCGCGGACGCCTCGTACAGGTCGCGGGAGATGTTCTGCAGCCCCGCCATCAGGACCAGGAACGCGAACGGCCACGACCGCCACACGATGACGGTGACCAGCGCCCAGAAGCTGTTGTCGCCGATCAGCCAGAACGGCCGGCCGCCGCCGGTGAGGTGCAGCTGGTCGGCGAGGACGTGGTTGACCATGCCGGTGTCGCGCTGGAACATGAACGCCCACGTCATCACCGCCGTGTAGACCGGCAGCGCGTACGGGACGAGGAAGATCGCGCGCAGCGGCCCGCGTCCCCGGAACCGCTCCTGCATCAGGACCGCGGCGGCGGTGCCGAGCAGCCACGACAGCCCGACCGCCAGCACCGTGACGGCGACGGTGACGAGGAACGAGCGGAGCAGGCCGGCCCCGATCGCGCCGTCGACGTCCACCGCGACCCGGTAGTTGTCGAACCCGTTGCCGGGGGCCTTCGACCATTCCCTGACGTAGAAGAGCGTCAGCTCCCTGAAGCTCATCCAGACCCCGACCGCGATCGGGACCACGTGCACGATCAGTTCCGCGATGACCGCCGGCGCCAGCAGCAGGTAGGGCAGCGCCTTCGGCGGCAGCCGCGGCCGCCGCCTCCCCGGCCGGGCACCGGGAGGCCCAAGGCGGGGCCTCCCGGTGCCGCCGGTGCGGGCGGTCGAGACGTCCGCAGTCGTCATCCGGCTACTCGCCCATCTGTTCCTGGGCGGCGGCGAGCACCTGGCGTACCCGTTCTTCGGTGACCGGCTTCCCGGCGGCGGCGTCGGCGAACAGGTCCTTCATCGCCGTGCCGACCGCCGTCTCGAACTGGCTCTCCTCGGGGACCTGCGGCAGCGGCGCCGCGCTCGTGGCGAGGATGTCCTTGAAGACCCGCAGGTCCGGGGTGTCGAACGCGGGGTCGTTCTGCGCGGAGGTGACGGCGGGCAGCGACCCGTACGCCTTGTTGAGGATCTTCTGCTCGCCGTCGCTCGTCATGAACTTCACGAAGTCCAGCGCGCCGTCGCGGTTGTCGGTGTTCTTGAACACGGCGATGTTGATCCCGGCGACCATCGAGGTGACGTCGCGCCCTCCGGGCGGGGCCGGCGACGGCTTCGGCAGCGGGACGACCCCCCAGTCGCCCGGCTTCATGCCGAGGTTGGTCAGCCCGCTGGTGGTGGCCTGCCACATGAGCATGGCGGCCTTGCCGGTGGCGAAGTCGTTCAGCGACTGGTTGGCCGAGTACTCGGCGTTGCCCGGCGCGGCGATCTTCTCCCGGGCGATCAGGTCGACGTAGGACTTGACCGCCTTCACCGCCTGCGGGGTGGCGAACTGCGGCCTGCCGTCGGCGGTGAAGAAGTCGGCCCCGTACATCTGGCCGATGTTGAAGGCCGCGTGGACGTTCTCGGGGATGCTGGCGCCCTCGACGGCGATGCCGTACTTGCCGTCCTTGGTGAGCTTGCGGCCGGCGTCGACCATCTCCTGCCAGGTCTCGGGCGACTCCAGGTTCGCGTCCGCGAACATCGTCTTGTTGTAGTAGAGCCCGTAGGCGAGCGAGTACAGCGGCACGGCCGCCGGGGGCTTGCCCTTCGCGCCGGCGGAGGCGAGCGCGGCGGGCACGAACCGGTCGGCGCCGCCGACCTTCGCCATGGCGGCGCCGTCGAACGGCAGCAGCCCGCCGGTGGCCTGCAGCGACGCCGACCACGTGTTGCCGATGTTGAGGACGTCCGGGCCCTGGCCGGAGGTGGTGGCGGCGAGGATGCGGTTGAGCAGGTCGGTCCAGGGGACGACCTCCAGCTCGACCTTGATGCCGGTCTGCTTCTCGAACTTGGCCAGCTCGGGGTTCAGCACCTTCTGGTCGGCGGCGATGTCGGTGCCCTGGTTGCTGGCCCAGTAGGTCAGCGTCTTCGGGTCGCCGTTCCCGCCGCCGGAGGCGGTGCCGCCGCCGCACGCCGCCGTGGCGGCGGCCAGCAGTCCTGCCCTGAGGACGGCTGCGGCCC
Source organism: Actinomadura chokoriensis (assembly GCF_039529475.1). Lineage (NCBI taxonomy): Bacteria > Bacillati > Actinomycetota > Actinomycetes > Streptosporangiales > Thermomonosporaceae > Actinomadura > Actinomadura chokoriensis. The sequence goes on from NZ_BAAAMW010000009.1 coordinate 95,361, forward strand.
GTCCTGCGAACGTGGTATGACGCATCGGCTCGGCCTTCCGATCCTGAGGGGGTGGGATGCGCGGGGAGAGTTAGATCACACCTTATTTCACGACGTGATCTAAGCAGTGACATAATAGCCGGGTCAAGACCTGAGAACCGCGGGGGACGCGGCCGCGCGGCGGCCGCGGGAGAAGGGGGCCCGATGCCGGAACGGCGCCGGAGGACCGTGCGCGACCTGCGCCGCACCAACCGGTCGGTGCTGCTGCGGCGGCTGTACTTCGACGGGCCGCTCAGCCGCCAGGACCTGGCCAGGGAGACCGGCCTCAGCCCCGCCTCGGTCAGCAACGTCGTCACCGAGCTGATCGAGGCCGGCCTCGTCGCCGAGGCCGGCAGCGTCGAGTCCGACGGGGGCCGCCCGCGCGTGCTGCTGAAGACGGCGGCCGGTTACGGCCACCTCGTCGGCATCGACGTCGGCGAGACGCGGGTGATGGTCGAGCTGTTCGACCTGGAGCTGACCCAGCTCGCCAAGGCCGACTTCCCGCTCGGGGACGGCGGCCACGACGAGCGCGCCGTCGTCCGCCACATCCTGGACGGCCTGCCCGCCGTCATCGAGGGCGCCTCGGTCGACCCGGCGTCCATCATCGGCGTCGGGGTGGGCGTTCCCGGCGTCGTCGAGTACAGCGTGATCGAGCACGGCCCGGAGGCGGTCGTGCACTGCCAGACCATCGGCTGGGAGGCCGTGCCGCTGGAGCGGATGCTGCGCGCGGGCACCGGCCTGCCGCTGTTCATCGACAACGGCGCCACCTCGCTGGGGCAGGCCGAGATGTGGTTCGGCGCGGGCCGCGGGCACCGCAACGCCGTCGTCGCCCTCATCGGCTCCGGCGTCGGCGCCGCCGTCATGATCGACGGCTCCCCGTACCGGGGCGCGGCCGGCAGCGCGGGCGAGTGGGGGCACACGACGGTGCGGGTCGGCGGCGCGCGGTGCCGGTGCGGGTCGCGCGGCTGCCTGGAGTCCTACGTCGGCGCCACCGCCCTGCTGGAGCGCTACCGGGCCGCGGGCGGCCCGGCCGGGGCCGACGAGGAGGGCGCCCTCGCCGCGCTGCTCGCCGACCCGTCCGCGACCGCCGCGGAGCTGCGCGACGACATCGCCGAGTACCTCGGCGCGGGCATCGCCGACCTGGTCAACCTGTTCAGCCCCGAGAAGATCATCATCGGCGGCTGGGCGGGACTGCTGATCGGCGGCCGGATGCTGGACCGGGTCGTCGAGGCGACCGCCGCGTACGCGCTGCGGCAGCCGTTCGCGCAGACCGTGATCGAGCCGTGCCACCTCGGCCCGGAGGCGGTCGCCGTCGGCGCCGCCACCCTCCCGCTCGCCCACCTCCTCGACAGCGGGGGCGTCCCGGGCCCGTGATGGCCCGCCGCCGCGCCGGGGGGCGATAATGGGGGCCCGACGAGCTTCCGGAGGAACGACGACACATGGGCACCGCCGGACGTCCCGTGCGCGAGTCCCTGCTGGACGCCGCGGCGGACCTGCTCGTGGAGCGCGGCTACCGGGCCGTCCGCATGCGGGACGTCGCGGAGGCCGCCGGGGTGAGCCGGCAGACCGTCTACAACGAGTTCGGCGACAAGTGGGGCCTGGCGCAGGCGGTCGTGGTCCGCGACAACGAGCGCTACCTCGACGGCATCGACGCGGTGCTGTCCGAGCACGACGACGTCTACGCGGCGGTCGTCGCCGCGGTGACCTACACGCTGGAGACGTCGGCGGACGACCAGCTGAAGAAGGCGGTGCTGACCGGCGCGGGCGGCGACGAGATGCTGCCGCTGCTCACCACGCAGGCCGAGCCCGTGCTGTTCGCCGCCAGCGCCCGCATCGCCGAGCACGCGCTGCGGCAGTGGCCGCACCTGGACCGCGACGCGCTCACCGAGGTCGCCGACGCGGCGGTGCGGCTGACGATGAGCCACCTCATGCTGCCCTCCGGCCCCCCGGAGACGTTCGCGCACTTCGTGGCGCGCCTGGTGACCCGCTACCTGTCCGTCCCCGCGAAAACCACTCGCCCGCACGCCTGACCGGGCGCTAACCTCCGGGACACCTCGCGGCTGCTGAACCCGAGGACCGAGCGGGCCCCTGCCCGCTCCCCCGCCGTCGCGCCCTCCGCGCGGACGGCTCTTCTCCCTGCGCGCTCCGATGCGCGCTCTTCCGGCAGCCCCGAAGGATTCCACACCGTGTCCGCACGCCAAGACCACCGGCTCGCCCGCACGGGCGAGCACTGGCTCACCCTCCCCAACCCGCAGGGCGTCCCCGTCGAGATCTGCGCCGGCGGCGACGTGCCGCTGGAGCCCGCGGCCGTCACCGAGGCGCTCACCCTCCTGGAGACCGCCGAGACGCTCGAACGGCTCGCCGAGGCGACGCCCGGCTACGGCGGGCCCGCCCCGCGCATCACCCGCGCCGCCCTCACCCCCGACTTCCACAAGGGCGCCGGCATACCGATCGGCACCGTCCTGGAGACTGAGCACGCGCTGCTGCCGCAGGCGGTCGGCAGCGACGTCAACTGCGGCATGCGGCTGGAGGTGACCGCACTGCGCGCCGGCCGCGTCCGGGACCGGCTGGACGCCCTGGAGCGGCGGCTGCGCCACTTGTTCTTCGAGGGCGGCCGCCGCATCGCGCTCACCCCCGTCCAGCGCGAGGCCCTGCTGCGGGACGGCCTCCCCGGCCTGCTGCTCGCGGGCCCGGCGTCCTGGCAGGGCGCCGCGGCCGAGGACGCCGACGACTCCGTGGACCGCGTGCACGCCTCCGGATACCCGGCGGCGACGGGCGGCGCGTTCGCCGACTGGATCGGCAGCGCCGGCGGCGCCGACCGCGGCGCCGCCACCCATGACAGCGTCATCGGCGGGATCGGCGGGGGCAACCACTTCGCCGAACTCCAGTACGTGGCGGACGTGCACGATCCGGCCGCCGCGCACGCGTGGGGCCTGGCACCCGGCACGGTCGTCACGATGGTGCACAGCGGCTCGCTGTCGCTGGGCCACCAGGCGAACGCGACCGCCCTGGACCGGCTCCGCGCGACCTGGCCGGCCGGGCTCCCCCGCCCGCGCAACGGCGTCCTGCCGTTCCTGCTGGACGAGCGGTCGGAGCCCGCCCGCCGCCGCTACCTGGACGCGTTCGGCAACGCCGCCAACTTCGCGGCCGGCAACCGGTACTTCCTGTCGCTGGCGATGCGGGCGGGCCTCGCGGCCGAGTGCGGCGACCCGGGCGCGCGGCTGCTGTACGACGCGCCGCACAACCTGTTCTGGCGGGACGGCGACCGGGTCGTGCACCGCAAGGGCGCCACCCCGGCCGGCGGGCACGCCGAGATGGCCGGCGGCCCCTACGCGATGTGGGGCGAACCGGTGATCGTGCCCGGCTCGATGGGGGCGTCCAGCTTCGTGCTGCGCGGGCACGGGAACCCGCGCACGCTGGGCAGCGCCTGCCACGGCGCCGGCCGCCGGATCCCGCGCGGGGCGTCCGCGCGGGGCGGGGACGCCGAGCTCGACGCGTTCCTGCGCGAGTTCCGGGTGGTGACGCCGCTGGACCACCGCGACCCGGTCGTGGCGCGGCGTTCGGACGTGATGGCGGCGTGGCGGCGGGACCTGAAGCAGGAGGCGCCGTGGGCCTACAAGGACATCGGGCCCGTCGTGTCGAGCCTGCTGGGCGGGGGCGTGGCGACGCCCGTCGCGGAGCTGCGGCCCCTGCTGACGGTCAAGGGATGACGGTCTGGACGTGGACGGCCTTCACGACCGTCATCTCGTCCAGGAGCTCGGGACCGTAGCCGAAGCCGTGGCCGCTGGCGCGGCGCGGGGTGGCGGCGCCGCCGGGGGCGCCGCCGAACACCGCGTTGACCTTCACCGTGCCGGCGTTCAGGGTGCGCCAGGCGGCCTGCGCGTGCGCCATGTCGCGGGTGAGGACGGTGGCGGCGAGGCCGTAGCGGGAGCGGCGGGCGGCGTCCAGCGCCTGGTCGAACGAGGCCACGGTGCGGACGGGCGCGACCGGCCCGAAGACCTCCTCGGCCATGATCGGCATGTGGTCGGTGCATCCGGCGAGGACGGTCGCCGGGTAGAACGCGCCGGGTCCGGGCGGGATCTCCGCACCGGCGAGGGGGCGCGCGCCGTCCGCGATCGCCTTCTCGACGTGCTGGTGGACGTGCGTGCGGTGGCGCTCGTCGACGAGCGGCCCGAGTTCGGTGGACACGTCGGCGCCCGGCCCCATCCGCATGGTCCGGGCGCGCTCGGCGAGCGCGCCGAGGAACGCCTCGGACACGTCCTCGTGGACGTAGACGCGCTCGACGGAGGTGCAGATCTGCCCGGCGTTGGCGAAGCACCCGATCGCGGCCTGCCCGGCGGCCCAGGACGGGTCGACGCCGGCGTCCACGATCAGCGGGTCCGAGCCGCCGTTCTCCAGCAGGGTCTTGGCGCCGGTGCGGAGCGCCAGTTCGGAGATGCGGTACCCGGCGGCGGTCGAGCCGACGTGGGCGACGACGTCCGCGTCCGGGTGGCCGGCGAGGGCCTCGCCCGCCTCGCCGTCGCCGACGACCATGTTCAGGACGCCGTCGGGCAGGCTTCCGGCGATCAGCTCGGCGAGCATCGCGCCGGTGTGCGGGGTCCGCTCGGACGGCTTGTGCACGACGGTGTTGCCGGTGGCGACGGCGGCGCCGATGAGGCCGCAGGCGATGGCGACCGGGTCGTTCCACGGCGTGATCACGGCGACGACGCCGCGCGGCTCGCGGACCATGAAGTCGGCGGCGTCCCAGCCGCCGAGCAGGCTCCGGCCGCCGTGCAGGGGCCCGAGCTCGGCGTACTGCCGCAGCGTCCCGATCCCGGCCTCCACGCCGCCGAGCGCGTCACCGGACGGCTTGCCCATCTCGGCGGTGACCAGCGCGGCCAGCTCGTCCATGCGCTCCTCGACCGCCCGCGCGGCGGCGCGCAGGGCCGCGCCCCGCTCGGCGGCGGGGGTGGCCGCCCAGCCCGGCGCGGCGTCGCAGGCCGCGCCCATCGCGGTGTCCACGTCCGCCGGCGTGGACACCGCGACCACCCCCAGCGGTTCGCCGGTCGCCGGGTCGTCCACCGAGAACACGTCCTCCCCGGTGCCCTGGCTCCACCGTCCGCCGGCCAGCATCCACCTGTCGCGGGGCCGCATGGCCTCCCCCTCCCGTGTCGAACGTCCGTCCGATCGCCTACCCGGTAAGGCGGCCTTCAATGACCGCACCCCCGCGTCAGTGACCACTTACTGGAATCGGCTACCGTGGTGCCACGCGAATCGAGGGAGGCGCGGTGGACTTCGACCTGCCGGAGAGTGCGGCGGCGGTGCGCGAGGGCGTGCTGGCGGTCGCCGGGAAGTACGACCAGGACTACTGGGGCCGGTGCGACGCCGAGAAGCGCTGGCCGGAGGAGGTCTGGCGGGAGCTGGTCCAGGGCGGGTGGCACGCCCTCGCGATCCCGGAGGAGTACGGCGGCGGCGGCCAGGGGCTGCTGGAGCTGGCGGTCGCGCTGGAGGCCCTCGCCGAGGGCGGCGCGGGCGGCGCCGCGTCCTTCATGTACCTGCTGACGCCCGCGTTCGGCGGCCTCACGATCAGCCGGCACGGGACCGAGGCGCAGAAGCGCGCGTTCCTGCCGAAGATCGCCTCCGGGGAGATCGAGACCTGCTTCGCGATCACCGAGCCGGACGCCGGCAGCAACGCCATCAACATCTCCACCCACGCGCGCCGCGACGGCGACCACTTCCTGGTCAGCGGCCAGAAGATCTGGATCTCCGGCGTCGAGCGCGCCGACCACATGGTCCTGGTCACCCGGACGGTCCCGGCGGCCGAGGCGCGCCCCCGCACCTCCGGCTTCACCGTGCTGCTGGTGGACGTCAAGGAGGCCGTCGCCGAGGGCACGCTGACGTTCCAGCCGATCCCGAAGCTCGGCACCAACACCGTCGCGTCCAGCACGGTCTTCCTGGACGACGTGCGCGTCCCGGCGGACCGCGTCCTCGGCGAGGTCGACCAGGGTTTCCTCGTGCTGTGGGACATCCTGAACCCCGAGCGGATCCTGGCCGCGGCGGGCGGCGTCGGCTCCGGCGGGCTCGTGCTGAGGCTCGCCTGCGCGTACGCGGGAGACCGGGCGCCGTTCGGCAAGCCGATCGGGTCGAACCAGGCCGTCGCGTTCCCGCTCGCCAAGGCCAAGGCGCAGCTGGAGCTGGCCCGGCTGATGACCTACAAGGCCGCCTGGCTGTGGGACCGGGGCCGCCCCTGCGGCTCGGAGGCCAACATCGCCAAGCTCACCGCGGCGGACGCGGCCTGGCAGGCGGCCGACCGCGCCTTCCAGACCTACGGCGGCATGGCGTACTCCATGGAGTACCCGATCGCCCGGATGTTCCGCGACGCCCGCATCGCCAAGAACATCCCGGTCGCGGAGGAGCTCGTCCTCGCGCACATCGCGCAGCACGAGCTGGGCCTGCCCAAGTCCTACTAGCCGCGGAGCCGTACTGGCCCGGAGTCGCACTGGCCCGGAGTCGCACTGGCCGCGGAGCCGTACTGGCCCCCGGCCCGGCTAGCCCCGGTCCCCGGTCTCGGGGAGCCGGACGGCCGTGGCCGGGTCGTGCGCGGCGCGCAGCTCGCGCTTGGGCACCTTGCCCGAGTGGTTGCGCGGGATCGCCTCGACCACCTCGTACCAGCGGGGGCGCTTGAACGCGCCGAGCCGGGCGCGGCAGTGCGCGTCCAGTTCGGCGGGCAGCCCGCCGGGCGGGGTGCCGGCGCGGGCCGCGACGAGGGCCTTGACCGCCTCGCCCCAGCGCCGGTCCGGGACGCCGAACACCGCGGCGTCCCGGACCGCCGGGTGCTCGGCGAGGACGCGCTCGACCTCGGCGCAGTAGACGTTCTCGCCGCCGGTCTTGACCATGTCCTTGGCGCGGTCGACGAAGAAGAGCCGCCCGTCCGCGTCGAACCGCATGAGGTCGCCGGTGCGCAGCCGCCCGTCGCTCAGCGGGTCCGGGTGCCCGGCGTACCCGGCCATCAGGCTGGCGCCGCGCAGCAGCAGCTCCCCCACCTCGCCGAGGCCGCCGGCACCGTCCAGGGCCGGGTCGAAGGACGGCAGCGGGCGGCCGACCGTGCCCGGGTGGGCCAGCTCGTCCTCCAGCGTGGACACGGTCACGAAGTTGCCCGCCTCGGTCGACCCGTAGACCCCGCGGTAGCCGATGCCCAGCTCGCGCAGCCGCTCCAGGGTCGCGGGACGCTCGGTGGCGGCCATGCCGAAGACCAGCCGGAGCGTCTCCGGGGCGGCGGCGGGATGGCGCAGCGCGCGCCCGGTCCCCGTCGGGAAGACCGCGACGGTGACGCCCTCCTCGGCGATCAGCGGCCACAGCGTCCCGGGGGACGCGCCGGACGGCAGCACGACCGTCCCGCCGGCGGCCAGCTGCCCCAGCACGGCGCCGTAGCCGGCCACGTGGAACAGGGGCAGCGCGCCGAGCAGCCGGTCGGCGGCGGTGAGGCCGAACGCCTGCACGGCGTTGGCCGCGGCGGCGACCCAGCCGCGGTTCGTCAGCAGGCAGCCCTTCGGGCGGCCGGTGGTGCCCGAGGTGTAGAGCTGCATGACCGGCGCGCCCGGATCGGGGCGGGGCAGGCCGTGCGGCGGCGCGCCGTCCAGCGCGGCGTCGAGGCCCGGGCCCGTCGTCCAGTGCGCGAGGTCGAGCAGCCCGGACTCGCGGGCCAGGGCGTCCAGCGCCGGGTGGACGACCGCGTGCCGCGCCGCCGCGTCCGCGACCTGGTGGCGGATCTCGGCCGGGCTCAGCCGCACGTTCAGCGGGACGACCACGGCACCGATCAGCGACGCGCCGAACGCGGCCTCGACCGCCTCGGGCACGGTGACGGTCAGCACCGCGACGCGGCCGCCGGGCCGCACTCCCCCGGCGGCCAGGAGGCCGGCCCAGCGCCGGACGCGCCCGTGCAGCTCCCCGTGGCTCCGGCGCCGCCCGTCCCAGGCGAAGGCCGTGCGGTCCGGCCAGAGCGCGGCGCCGCGGTGGGCGAGGTCACCGAGCAGCATGCGCCGATCATTCCGAATCGGATTCGGGACGGTCAACCTGTTGCCCGGATCACACTGCCCAGGCCAGCATGAGGGTTCCCCCCACCCCCAGGAGCGTCCATGCCCCGCTCGTACGCCAGCATCGTCCTCAACGCCGCCGCCGACGACGTGTGGTCCTACGTGCGGGACTTCGGGAACCTCGCCGAGTGGATGCCGGGCGTGGAGACGGGCGTCATCGAGGACGGCGGCCCCGGCGACCGCGTCGGCTGCGTCCGGCGGCTGATCGGCCCCGGCGACTCGGTGTTCCGCGAGCGCCTCGCCGGGCTGGACGACGCCGGCCGCGGCTACTGGTACGAGATCCTGGAGTGCCCGCTGCCGGTCCGCGCCGCCCGCGGGCACCTGCGCGTCCTGCCGGTCACCGCGACCGGGCAGGCGTTCGTCGAGTGGTGGGGCGAGTTCTCCGCGGACGCCGGCGACGAGGAGGCGATGACCAAGACCCTCGCGCAGGGCATCTACGCGACCGGCCTCGGCGCCCTGGCGAAGCGGTTCGGCTGACCGCCGAGGGCCGCGCGCAGCCGCCGCGCGGCGAACTCCATCGCCGCGGCCCCGGCGTCGAAGATCTCGGGCAGCAGGAAGAACGAGTGCACGACGCCGTCGTAGCGGCGCAGCTCGACCGGCACCCCGGCCGCCGCGAGCCGGTGCGCGTAGGCCTCGGCCTCGTCGCGCAGGATGTCGCACTCGGCGGTGATGACGGTCGCGGGCGCGGCGCCGGAGAGGTCGGGGGCGCGCAGCGGGGCCAGCCGGGCGTCGGCCGGGTCCGCGCCGCCCCGGTACAGGTCCATGAACCGGGCGAGCGTCCGCGCGTCCAGCGCGTAGCCGGTCCCGTACTCGCGCCAGCTCGGGGTGTCCATCGCCGTGTCGGTCACCGGGTAGACCAGCAGCTGGTGGGCGAGCGGCAGCCCCCGGTCGCGGGCCAGCAGCGCGACGGCGGCGGCGAGGTTCCCGCCGGCGCTGTCCCCGGCCACCGCCACGGCGCCGGGGACGATGCCGTAGCGGTCCGGCTCCCGCACCGCGGACGCCAGGACGGCCCAGGCGTCGTCCACGGCGGCGGGGAACGGGTGCTCGGGCGCCAGCCGGTACCCGACGTTCAGGACGGCGCATCCCGCGGCCGCGGCGAGGTCGCGGCACGCGGCGTCCACGTTGTCGACACCGCCGAGCACCCAGCCGCCACCGTGCAGGTAGACGACCGCGGGCAGCGGCCCCCGGCCGGGCGGCTCCGGACGGTACAGCCGCACCGGCACCGGGGCGTCCGGGCCGCGCACCACCAGGTCGCGGACGTGCGGGAGCTCCCGCCGCACGACCGGGAACGCCGCGCCGATCCGCTCCCGCATCTGCGCGATCGTGGGCTCGGCCGCCCCGGCGTCCGGCGGCGGGGCCGTCCAGGAGGCGAGCAGCTCCAGGAAGCTCACGGTCTGCGGGTGGACGGGCATGCGGCGGCCTCCGGGGCGGGCGACGGTCACTACCGGATCGCTTCCCCGCGACCGGCCGGCCAATCCCCGGTCAGCGGCCGGCGGCCGCGGCGACCAGTGCCTGGAACAGGCGCATGTCGCCGCCCTCCTCCGGATGCCACTGCACGGCGAGGCCGAACCGGTGGCCCTGCAGCTCGACGGCCTCCACCACCTGGTCCTCGGCCCAGGCCACGGCCGACAGGCCCTTGCCGAGCCGCGCGACCGCCTGGTGGTGGTAGGTCGGGACGTCGGCGCGCTCGCCGAGGATCTTGCCGACCAGGCTGGTCGGGCTGATCCGCACCGGGTGCGAGCCGACGATCCCGGTCTCGGGCGCGTGCCCCTTGTGGCCGACGGCCTCCGGCAGGTGCTGGATGAGGGCGCCGCCGCGCGCGACGTTCAGCGCCTGCATGCCCCGGCAGATCGCGAGGAACGGCAGGTCCGCCGCGACGATCGCGCGGACGAGCGCCAGCTCGAACCGGTCGCGCTGCGGCTGCGGCGGGCCGGTCTCGTGGTGCCGGGCGGCGCCGTACAGGTCGGGGTCGAGGTCGCCGCCGCCGGCGAGGACGATGCCGTCCAGCCGCTCGACCAGCGCGTCCACCCCGCGCAGGGTCGCGGCCGGGGGCAGCAGCACCGGGACGCCCCCGGCGCGCTCGACCGAGCGCGCGTACGGCGCCGGCAGGAGCGCGGCCTCGCGCACCCAGACCCCCCAGCGGGCCGGCTCCTGGTAGGTGGTGATGCCGATGAGCGGCGGCGCGCCGGCCCCGGCGGCGGGGCCCGGAGCCCCGCGGACGGACTCTGACATGTGCGTGTCTCCCCCTCATGCTGAGCATTGGCCACGGGACCGCGCGCGACATGGGTGATCTGCCGGTTTCGGCCGCACCTCATCGTGCCTCACCCGCCCCCCTGCGCCGTCCCGCCCCCGGCCGTTCTCCCGGCCAGCTTGCCGTACGTGACGGATCTTCGCAGTCCGAAGCGGCAGGATCGGGCCCGCGCGGGCGGGCGCACCCCCGCCGGGCAGCACGTCCCGTCCCGGAACCGGGCGAAGAATCCGAAAATCTTCCACTCGGGAGTGGTTTCCTCCTCCACGTCCGGGTCCGTTTCTCCCGCGCCCGGCCCGGCACCCGCCTTCGATACTGATCAGTATCCGTGCTCTTTCCGGCCCCTCAACGGTGACTCCGAAGCAACATCCGGTCACGCACCGCAGCGACGGGCGACCGTCCGCGCCGTCCCGCTTGAGCCGCCGCCGATCGGGCGCGAGAATCTCACAAAGCCGGGCACCCGACCTGCCGCGACCGCCGGTGCCAGGCCCACCAGGTCCAGGGAGTGAGCCGGCACATGGCACCGGAACCCCGCACGATCAAGGAGTGCTTCGCCCGGCTGGAGGCCGACCCGGCGGGGGCGATGCGCTACTTCTACGGGCGCCTCTTCGCGGCCGAGCCGCAGCTGCGCGCCCTGTTCCCGCCCGCGATGGGGCACCAGCACGACCGCTTCTTCCACGCGCTCCTGCGGATCGCGTGGAGCCAGGACAACCCGGGCGAACTCGCCGGGCACCTCGGCCGGCTCGGCCGCGGCCACCGCAAGTACGGGGTGCTGCGCGAGCACTACGCCGCCGTCGGCGCCGCGCTGACCGCCACGCTGCGCGTCTACGCCGCCGACCTGTGGGGCCCCGCCGCCGAGGACGCCTGGACGGCCGCCTACCGGCACGCCGCCGACACCATGATCGCCGCCGCCGAGCGGGACGCCGAGCACGCCCCGGCGTGGTGGGCCGCCGAGGTCACCGGGCACGACCGCCGCGCCGCCGACCTCGCCGTGCTCACGCTCCGGCCCGAGCGGCCGCTCCCGTACTCCGCCGGGCAGCACGTGACCGTGCAGAGCGCCCGCTGGCCGCGGATGTGGCGGCCCTACTCGATCGCGAACGCGCCCCGGCCGGACGGGACGCTGAGCCTGCACGTCCGGGCCCGCCCCGGCGGCTGGGTGAGCGGCGCGCTCGTCCGCGGCACCGCCCCCGGCGACACCGTGCTGCTCGGGCCGGCGGAGGGCGCGATGACGCTCGCCCCCGACTCCCGCCGCGACCTGCTGCTGATCGGCGGCGGCACCGGCCTGTCCCCCATGAAGGCCCTGGCCGAGGCGGCCGCCGGCTCCGGCCGCGGCATCCGCCTCGTGGTCGCGGCGCGCACCGCGGACGGCCTCTACGACCTGCCCGGCCTGCGGCTGCTGGAGTCGGCCTGCCCCCGGCTCCGGGTCGTCCCCGTCCTGTCGCGGTCGCCGGGCGGCGGCGCGCTCAGCGGCCGCGTGCCGGACGTCCTGCCCGGCCTGCTGGACGACGTCCGCGACCTCACCGCCTGCGTCGCCGGGCCCGCCCCGCTGGTCCGGGGCACCGTCACCGCGCTGCAGCGGCTCGGCGTGCCGCTGCAGCGCATCCACCACGACCTGCTCGCGGCCGACGACCCGGTCACCAGCCCGCGCGCTCCCGGAGGAACCGCGTCGTCGCCTCGTCCGCCGGGTAGAACGACTCGATCGCCAGTTCCGCGACCGTGATGTCGACCGGCGTGCCGAACGTCGCGATCGTGCTGAAGAACGACAGCTCCCGGCCGTCCACCCGCATCCGCAGCGGGACGAAGACGTCGTGGCCCGCGGGCGGCGCGATCGCCTCCCCCACGTCCCCCGGGAAGCCGCGCAGCTCCCGGTAGAGCTGGGTGAGCGAGGCGTCCGCGGTCAGCGCCACGTGCCGGCGCACCCGGTCGATCATGTGGGCCCGCCACTCGGCCAGGTTCAGGATGTTCCTCGCCATCCCGTCGGGGTGCATGCTCAGCCGCAGCACGTTGAGCGGCGGCTCCAGCAGCTCCGGCGGCGCGCCCTCCAGGAAGAGCGCCGCGGCGCCGTTGGCGTCGACGAGGTTCCAGAACCGGTCCACCACCACGGCCGGATACGGCTCGTGGCCGGCCAGCACCTGCTTCAGCGCCGCGCGGACCGCGTCCATCCTCGGCTCCTCGATCGGCGTCTCGTCGAACACCGGCGCGTACCCGGCCGCCACCAGCAGCAGGTTGCGGTCGCGCAGCGGCACGTCCAGGTGCTCGGCGAGCCGCAGCACCATCTCCCGGCTCGGCGCGGACCGCCCCGTCTCCACGAAGCTGAGGTGCCGGGTCGACACGTCCGCCTCCGACGCCAGCTCCAGCTGGCTCAGCCTGCGCAGCTGCCGCCAGGCCCGCAGCTGCTCCCCGATGGGCCGCACATCGCTCAACGCCGTCGTCACCCTCCGGACGCTACCGGCCCGCCGGTCACGCCTGCGATGACGTCGGAGGTAATGGACGCCGCGAGGGCCCGGCCGCCAGAGTGGGCCGGGACGTCCACCGAGGAGGCTCCATGACCGCCGGGCTCACCCCCGACCAGCTGACCGACGCGATGCCGTTCGCCCGAGCGCTCGGCGTGCGCATCGACACCGCCGGGCCGGACGAGGTCACCGGCCGGCTGGACTGGGCCCCGGACCGCTGCACCGCCGGCGGGGTCATGCACGGCGGCGCCCTCATGGCGCTCGCCGACACCCTCGGCGCCGCCTGCGCGTTCCTCAACCTTCCGCCGGACACGTCCACGACGACGCTGGAGTCCAAGACGAACTTCTTCCGGGGGGTCAGGGAGGGCTGCGTCACGGGAGTCGCCCGCCCGCTCCACACCGGCCGCACGTCGATCGTCGTCCAGACCGACCTCTACGGCGACACCGGCCGCCGCGTGGCCCAGGTGACCCAGACCCAGGCCGTCCTGCGCGCGTGACGCCCGGCCCGGCGCCTTTACGTTGTAGATTTTTTAGCGAGGTGCTCGCCGAAGAAGGCGAAGATCCGCTCCCAGCCGCCGGCGGCGTTCTCCCGTCCCCGGCCCAGCCCGAAGACGATCTTCGCGACCGGGCCCAGCGGCGCCGGCGGGGTGAAGCCCGTGAGGAAGCCGTGCCCGGTCCCCGGGTACTCCCTCACATCGTGCGTGACATCGGCGATCGTGAGAGCGCGCTCCAGCCTCCCCGCCGCGCCCCGCAGCGTCGGGTCGGCGGCCCCGTAGCTGGCGACGATCGGGCACGCGCCGCGCAGCGACTCCTCCGGCCGCCGGGGCAGGATCCCGTAGTTCGCGGCGGCGGCCTTGAAGTCGTACTTCGCCGCCGCGACCAGCGCGAACCCGCCGCCCATGCAGAACCCGCACACGCCCACGTCGCCGGTGCAGTCGTCCCGCCCCGCGAGCCACGCGCGCGCGGCCTCGATGTGGTCGTAGGTGGGCCCGCGCCGGGCGCGCATGTCGCGCATCGCCTTGGTGACGCACCGCACCCACGGCGCCCCGCCGTAGAGGTCCGGCAGGACGGCGAGGTACCCCTGGGCGGCGAACCGGTCGGCCTGGGCGCGCATGTCGGCGTTGGAACCGAACGCCTCGAAGAGGACGACGACGCCCGGCCAGGGCCCCTCCCCCTCCGGAACGGCGAGGTACCCCGGCAGCTCCCGCGCACCCGCGGGAATCGTTATGTCGGACATAGCGTCCAATAATCGCCCAGCCACCCACCGCGCGCCTAGCCCCCGGCGCGGGCGGGTCTACCGTGACCGCATGCGCATCGACCGCCTCGACCACCTCGTCCTCACCGTCGCCGACATCGACGCGGCGATCGGCTTCTACACGCGCGTCCTCGGCATGGAGGCGGTGACCTTCGGCGCGGGCCGCCGCGCCCTGGCCTTCGGCACCAGCAAGATCAACCTGCACGAGGCCGGGCGGGAGTTCGAGCCGAAGGCGGCGCGCCCGGTCCCGGGCAGCGCCGACCTCTGCCTGATCACCGCGAACCCGCTCGACGAGATCATCGCCGACCTGGAGGCACCACGGCGTCCCCATCGAGGAGGGCCCGGTGTCCCGCACCGGCGCCACCGGCCCCATCCGAAGCGTCTACATCCGCGACCCCGACCACAACCTCATCGAACTCAGCGTCTACGTGTGATCTCGCTCATTGCTTCGGCAACTCGCAACCCGGGCCGCCCTCGAAATGACGGCCTTGCCGTTCCGCCGCACCACGAGCAACCCGCCCGGTACGGCTACCGAGTGGACTCCGCCCGAATATTCCTGGAACCCACATCACGCGCACTCGTAGCGGACACGCTTGTGCAGGAGGGCGCCCGGCGCCTCGAACGTGAACGGCTGCTCTCCCCGCCGTGCCGCACGTGTATCGACCCGTTGAATCCACAGGTCCTGGTCCACACCGACCAGCAGGTCGATCTGTTCCGATCTCACCCTGTACGTCGGACCGCAGAACTCGCGGTGAAAGATGCCGGTCGCCGCCTGGTATCGCAGCGCACCAGAGAACGGATCGACGGTCGCGAACGTCTCGGCCCCGTCCACCAGCGGCCACGGCTTCCAGCCGCTCGCCGTCAACACGTCCGTCCGGTCGTCATAGCCGTCCGCCATCGCCACCCCCGTGACCGTCAGTGCCGCTGTGGTGACAATCAATCACGGGGCACTGACAGAACGCGCCCGCCGACGCTCGGGACGTGGGCGGGCGCGCTGTGCGTCGCAGTGGCGCTATGGGCAGACGCGGCCGTTGGCCTCGAAGGCGGCGTGGGTCAGCGGCATCAGCTTCGCCCACTCCTCCTCCATCAACTCGGCGACCATCTCGATCTCGCGCTGCGGGAACGACGGGAACATAGCGTCCTCACGCTTGATGCGCAGGGACAGGAAGTTCATCAGGGCGCGCGCGTTGCAGGTCACGTACATCGAAGAGTAGAGCCCGACCGGTAGGACGCTCCTCGCCACCTCGCGCGCGATGCCCGCGTCCAGCATCTCCGTGTAGGCGCGGTACGCCTGCCGGTAGCTCTCCTTCGTGACCTCTGTGACGATCTTGTGCTGTTCCGGGGTGCCGTCGACGAACACGTACTTGCCCGGCTTGCCCTCCTGGACCAGCTTCCGGTCCGGTCCGGGCACGTAGAAGACGGGTTCCAGCCTGCGGTAGCGGCCGCTCTCCTCGTTGAAGGAGAACGTCCGGTGCCGCATCTGCTCCCGGAACACGAAGATCGGCGCCCGCACGTAGAAGGTCATCGACGAATGCTCGAAGGGGGTGCCGTGCCGGTCCCGCATCAGGTAGTTGATGAGGCCCTTCGATCGCTCGGGATCGGCCTCCACTTCGGCCAGCGAGTTCTCCCCCTTGGTGGAAACGCGCGCCGCCCAGAGCACGTCGGCGTCGGACGCCGCGGCCTTGATCAGCTCTACCACCACGTCGCTGCGGAACTCGATCTCCATCGCGTCCTCGTCCGCCATCGGACCTCCCCCACTCGTCTCGGCTGAACTGCCCCCCGCAACCTTAGTCACGGCCGCCGACAGTCTTCTGTCGAGCCCGTCACCGACCGGTCTCACCGAGATCACCGGGACCGGTACGGTTTGCGGCGGAGGGGTTGATGACGGTTCAGGGGGACGCCGACGCTCTGCTGGAGCGGGCGCGCAGGTACGAGCGGCAGGGGCGGGCCGCGGAGGCGGCGGCCGCGTTCGCCGGGGCAGGCCGGGCCTTGGAGGCGCGCGGGGACTGGACGGGCGCGGTCGCGGTGCGGGCCCGGTACGCGCGGGCCCTCGCGGCCGCCGGGGAGGTGGGCGAGGCGCAGCGGGTCCTCGACACGCTCGACCGGGGCGCCGCGTCGCTGCCGGCCGAGGTGCGGGCCGGGCTGGACGCGCAGGCGGCGCACGTTCTGGCCGCGGCCGGGCGGACCGGCGAGGCGGCGCGGCGCGCCTGGGCCGCCATGTCCGCCTTCGGGGCGCTGCACGACCCCGAGCGGTCGGGCGCCGCCGGTGTGCACGCGGCGCGGCTGATCCTGAAGGACGCGGGGGCGCGGAAGGCGCTGCGCCCGCTGCGCGAACTGCTGGCGCAGATGCCGCCGGGCGGCGACGACCACCGGCAGGTCGCGAAGCTGCTGGCCGGTGCGGAGCGGCGGCCGGACCGCGACCACAACGTCCTCGTCACCGACCCGGGCAGCGCCGCGTGGGGGCGGCTCGCGGCGGCGCTCGCGGTCGGCGCCCCGCTGGCCGTCGGGAACGGGGTCGCCTGGAACGCCCTCGCCGGCGGTTCCGGCGACAGGGAGCTGCTGGAGCGGGACTGGGGCGTCACCGACGCGGCGGGATGGCGGGAGCAGGCGGACGCGCTGCTCGACGCGCGCAACAGCGACCCGGCGATCCAGATGGTGCTCGACCGGCGCGAGCGGGGCGCCGGGGAGCGGGAGTGGCGCGCCGCGGTCGGCGCCTGGTGCCGCGAGCGCGACATCGCGGAGGACGCCGTCCGCGAGGTCGCCGAGCTGCCGGGGACGATCCTGCGGTACGAGGCGCGGTTCCGGGCGGACGGCCTGCTCCCGCCCGACGGGCGGATCGAGAGCGTCTACGGCTACGACTTCGGCCGCGCGGTGAACATGGCCCGCTGGGGCCTCGGGGCCGGGTACTGCGACGCCGAGGAGGCCGAGAAGTGCGTGCTCACGGCCGGGTACCGCGCCGGCCGGGTGTACACGTCGTGGGGCGCGTTCTCCGCCGGGTACGTCCTCGGCCGGATGCTGCGGTTCGACGAGGGCGCGTTCGGTGAGTGGTACGAGCGCTCCCTCGCCGCCCACCGCATCCTCGCCGAGGACCCGGACAGCCCGTGGCGGCGGATGGCCTGGGGCTAGCGCCCGGCGGTCACAGCAGGGCGTCGATGTCGGCGATGATCGCCGTGCGGCCCGGCTCGTCCAGGGACGAGGCGGTCACGGCGTTGCGGGCCAGTGCCGCCAGCTCCTCGCGGCCCAGCCCGAACACCTCGGCGGCCACCCGGTACTCGCCGGTCAGCGTCGTGTCGAACATCGGCGGGTCGTCGCTGTTCAGCGTGACGAACAGGCCCGCCTCCAGCATCCGCGGCAGGGGGTGGGAGGCCAGGTCGGCGACCTGGCCGGTGCACACGTTGGACGTCGGGCACACTTCGAGGGGCAGCTGCGTCTCGCGCAGGCGCGCGACCAGGCGCGGGTCGTCCAGGCAGCTGGTGCCGTGCCCGATGCGCTCGGCGCCGAGCCCGTCGACGGCCTCCCAGATCGTCTCCGGCCCGGTCATCTCGCCGGCGTGCGGGAGGCTGCGCAGCCCGGCGGCGCGGGCGGCGGCGAACGCGTCGCGGAACGCGTCCCGGTGCGGCGGGCGCATCTGCTCGATCCCGCCGATCCCGAACCCGACGAGCGCCTCGGGCGGGTGGCGCAGCGCGTGCTCGAGGGTGCCGCGCGCGCCGTCGGCGCCGAACTCGCCGGGGATGTCGAAGATGTAGGCGACGCGGACGCCGAGCCGGTCGCGGGCCTCGCGCACCGCGTGGTCGAGGGCCTCGGTGACCGCGGGCATCGGCATCCCGGCCCGCTGGTGGGTGTAGGGGGTGACGGTCAGCTCGACGTAGCGGACGTTCTGCGCGGCGAGGTCGCGGGCGACGCCGAACACGAGCGTGCCGACGTCCTCCGGCGTCCGGACGAGGCTGGACACCGACTCGTACACCTCGGCGAAGTGCGGGAAGTCGCGGAACCCGTAGAAGGCGCGCAGCTCGCGCTCGTCCACGGGGACGGGCCCGTCCGGGTGGCGGCGGGCGAGTTCCAGGACGGTGGGGACCGAGGCGGAGCCGACGAGGTGGACGTGCAGCTCGACCTTCGGGAGGGCGTCGATGAACGCCCCGATCGATGTGGTTTCGGTAGGCACGTCCGCGAAGCTAACAGCCGTCGCGCCCGGCATGACAGGCAAAGACGGCGAATCTAACGTGAAAACGTCAGGAACCGGACGGCAGGATGGTGCCCATGCGCGCTGCCCGGCTGATCTCCATGGTCCTGCTCCTCCAGTCGCGGGAGGCGATGACGGCGGGCGAGCTGGCCCGCGAGCTGGAGGTCTCCGAGCGCACCGTGTACCGGGACATGGAGGCGCTGTCGGCGGCCGGCGTCCCGGTCTACGCCGACCAGGGGCGCGGCGGCGGGTACCGGCTCGTCGGCGGGTACCGGACGCGGCTGACCGGGCTCACCCGCGAGGAGGCGGAGGCGCTGTTCCTGTCCGGGCTGCCCGGCCCGGCCGGGGACATGGGCCGCGCGGGCGCGCTCGCCGCCGCCGAGCTGAAGGTCCTCGCGGCGCTGCCGGCCGCGCTGCGGGACGCGCCCGCGCGGGCGAGCCAGCGGTTCCTGCTGGACGCGCCGGGCTGGTTCGGCGAGTCCGGGCCGCCGCCGCTGCTGCGCGAGCTGGCCCGCGCGGTGTGGCAGGACGAGACCGTCGAGCTGCGCTACCGCCGCCGCGACCGCGAGGTCGTGCGCACGGCGGAGCCGTACGCGCTCGTCCTGAAGAACGGCACCTGGTACCTGGTCGCGCGGGTCGGTGCGGCCTTCCGGACCTACCGGGTGGACCGCGTCACCGCCGTCCGGCCGGACGGCGAGGTGTTCGACCGCGACGAGCGGTTCGACCTCGCCGCGCACTGGCGGGCGGAGGCGGCCTCGTTCGTGCGCTCCATGCTGCGCGAGGAGGTCACGGTGCGGCTCTCCCCCGCCGGGATGCGGCTGCTGCGGTTCGCGGTCGAGCCGCACGCCGCCCGGCGGGCGGCGGAGGAGGCCGGGGAGCCCGACGCGCGCGGCTGGGTGGTGACGGTGCTGCCGGTCGAGTCGGCGGACGTCGCGGCCGGCCAGCTGCTGCGGCTCGGCGCGGAGGCCGAGGTCCTCGCCCCGCCGGAGCTGCGGGCGCGGATGGCGGAGCACGCCGCCCGGCTGGCGCGGCTGTACGGCTGACCGGGCGGCCCCGCTAGTCCTGCTTGCGCGCGATCGCGGCGGCCAGCTCCTCCTTGCTCATCTTCGAGCGGCCCTGGACGTCGAGGCCGGCGGCGCGGTCGTAGAGCTCCTTCTTGCTGTTGCCCTCGACGTCCACGCCGCCGAAGCTCTTGCCCTTGCCGCGGCGCGCCTCCGGGTTCTTGGCGCGGGGGTCGGACGGCCCCTTGCGCCCCTTCGGCTCCCAGTGGTCGCCGCGCTTCTCGAACTTGTGCTTGAGCGCGGAGTAGGCGGTGCGGTGGGCGCGCCGGCCCTCACCGTAGGTCTCGACCGCGGAGTCGTGGGCCTTGGCGAAGGTCTCCTGCGCCTCCTTCGGCGAGCGCTGGATCGTGCCGGGAAGCTCGTCCTTGATCGGCTTGCCGCTCTTGGTCGTCATCGGCATGGCCGTTTCCTCCTTTCGCCTCTGGAGTCGCGATAACCGGACGGCGCGCCCCCAAACCGCCGGGGCGGGCCCTACCGGTACCCGGTGGTGTCGGCGGGACGGCCCGGATCGGCGACCTCGACCAGGTAGCGCCACATGTCGGGGCGGCTTCCGTCGGTGTCGGTGAAGCCGTAGACCTGGGCCAGCCCGCCGCTGGAGAGCGCCCGCCCGTTCCAGCGGGCCCGGTCCGGGTCGGCGGCGAGGGCCGCGACGGCGCGGCCGACGAAGGCGGGCGACTCGGCCATGGCGAAGTGCGGGTCCCTGGCGGCCCCGTCCCGCCAGGTCTCCTCGGTGACGCCGAAGTGCTCCAGCATCGCCTCCGAGCGCAGCCAGCCGGGGGTGAGCGCGACGGCGGTCGCGCCGAACGGGGCGATCTCCTCGGACTGGGCGAGCGCCATCCGGATCACGGCGTTCTTCACGATGTCGTAGAAGTAGCCGCACTCCTTGCGGTACTTCGCGTTGTACTCGGCGGTCCCGTCGGTCATCTCGACGACGAGCCCGCCCGGCTCGCCGATCAGCAGCGGCAGCGCGTGGTGGCTGGTGATGGCGTGGGTGTCGAGGGCCAGCCGGAACATGCGGAGGCCGTCCTCCAGGGACTGCTCCCAGAGCGGTTTTCCGAACTGGAAGAGGTGGTCCGACCCCCAGACGTCGTTGACGAGGACGTCCAGCCGGCCGCGCTCCGCGCGGATGCGGCGCACGAGCGCGGCGACCTGGACGGGGTCGAGGTGGTCGACCCGGACGGCGATGCCCTCGCCGCCCGCCGCCGTCACCCGCTCGGCGGTCTCCTCGATGGTCTCGGGACGGTCCAGCTCCGATCGCTGCGACCGGGTGGACCGCCCCGTCACGTAGACGGTCGCGCCCGCGGCGCCGAGCTCGACGGCGATGCCGCGGCCCGCGCCGCGCGTGCCCCCCGCGACCAGTGCAGTCTTTCCTGTCAGTGCACGGTTCATGAGGACGATGCTGGCACCGAAACCTGACAGTTCACGTCAGGGTTTCCGTGCCTTTCCGTCCCGCCGCGCGGTTCTCTCGGGTCGGACGGACGGCGGTCAGGTGAAGATGCTCACGCCGCCGGGGCCGACGAGCAGCCCCACGACGATCAGGACGATCCCCCAGAGGAGGTCGCGCCGGGCGAGGATCACGTAGATCCCGGCGATCACGAGAATCACGGCGATGAGCCACAGGATTGTCATCATGGACCCCGGCGTCCCCCAGCGGGACACCAAGAAACCGCAATCCGGTTTCGGGTGACCGAAATCTCCGTTATGGGCGGAGAAGGAGAGGACTCTCCTCCTCCGCCGGGATAACGGCGGTCACCGCGTCGCGAACGCCACGGCGCGGTACGGCCGGAACCAAGTCTTCCGCCGCGCGCGGCCCGCGGCATCGGCCTCAGGGCCGGTTCCGCGCGCCCGTTCCTCCTGCTCCGGTACTAGAGCCGCTCGTCATCCGGAACGGTTCGTTCCTCTGAGCGGCTCAGGCGGAGCGCGTTGGCGACGATCCGGTGCCCGGCGCCGCCGGCCGCCGTGAGGATCGACTCCGGGTGGAACTGGACGGCCCACCGCCGCCGCTGCGGGTCCTCGATCGCCATCACGACGTCCCCGGTCAGCGCCGTCACCTGGAAGCCCTTCACCCGGTCCGGCGTGGCGTGCAGCGAGTGGTAGCGGGCCGCGGTGAACTCGTCCGGGAGCCCGTCGAACAGCCCGCCGCCGGCCACCTTCACCCGGCCGGGCTTGCCGTGCGACGGCTCGGGCAGCAGCGCCAGCTCGCCGCCCGCGTGCTCGACCATCGCCTGCAGCCCGAGGCAGACGCCGAAGACGGGCAGGCCCCGCTCGTCGAGGGCGTCCAGCAGCGCCCGCGTGTCGAAGTCCTCCGGGCGGCCGGGGCCGGGCGACAGCACCACCAGGTCGGGGGCGTGCTCGTCCAGCATCCGCGCCGGGAACCCGTGCCGCAGCGTGACCACGCTCGCGCCCTGCTGGCGGAAGTAGTCGGCGAGGGTGTTGACGAACGAGTCCTCGTGGTCGACGAGCAGCACCGTCATGCCGTCCCCCGGCAGCGCGGGAAGCGGCGCCTCCGCGGGCGCGCCCGCCGCCGGGCCCGGCTGGGACGCGGCGAGCGCGCCGAGCAGCGCGCTGGCCTTGAGGTGGGTCTCGCGCTCCTCCTCGTCGGGGTCGGAGTCGTACAGCAGCGTCGCCCCCGCCCGGACGGTCGCGACGCCGTCGCGGATCTGCGCGGTCCGCAGCGTCAGGCCGGTGTTCATCGACCCGTCGAAGCCGACGCAGCCCACCGCGCCGCCGTACCAGCGGCGCGGCGAGTCCTCGTGGTCCTCGATGAACTGCATCGCCCACGTCTTCGGCGCGCCGGTGACGGTGACCGCCCACATGTGCGTGAGGAACGCGTCGAGCGCGTCGAAGCCGGGCCGCAGCCGGCCCTCGATGTGGTCGACGGTGTGGATCAGCCGGGAGTAGATCTCGATCTGCCGGCGGCCGAGGACGCGCACGCTGCCGGGCACGCAGATCCGCGACTTGTCGTTGCGGTCGACGTCGGTGCACATCGTCAGCTCGGACTCGTCCTTGGCCGACGACAGGATCGCGCGGATCTGCTCGGCGTCCTCCAGCGCGTCGGCGCCGCGCTTGATCGTCCCGGCGATCGGGCAGGTCTCGACCCGGTCGCCGGTGACGCGGACAAACATCTCGGGCGACGCGCCGACCAGGTACTCGCCGTCGCCGAGGTTGAACAGGAACTCGTACGGGGCCGGGTTGGTCTCCCGCAGCCGCTCGAAGAACGCGGCGGGCGAGTCGCAGCGCCCGTACATCGCGTGGCCGGGCGTGACCTCGAACAGGTCGCCGCGGACGAACTTCTCCTTGGCGTCCCGCACCATCCGCGCGTACACGCCGGGGACGGGCTGCGCCGGCAGCTCGGCCGCCCGCGCCGGGACGGGCGTCGGCTCGGTCTCGCGCGCCAGCCCGGCCGTGCCCCTCCCCTCGATCTCGAAGTCGTAGGAGATGCGGTGCGAGGTCTCGCGCTTGCGGTCGACGACGACCATCTCGTCGGCCAGGTGCAGGACGAGGTCGCGCTGGTCGGCGGGCCGCTCCAGCCGGGTCCGCAGCGGCTCGAACTGCAGCGACAGGTCGTAGCCGAACGCGCCGTACAGGCCGAGGTGCGGGTCGTCGCAGCCGAACAGGCCGGTGACGGCGCGCAGGGCGGTGAAGACGGTCGGCTGCCGGCTGCGCTCCTCCTCGGGGAAGAACTCCTCGCCCGGCGGGACGAAGACCTCGAACCGGTCCGGCTCGTCCGCCCGGACCTCGCCGGTCTCCCGCAGCACGGCGGCGACGGCGGGCAGGACGACCCGGCCGCGGCCGTTGAGGGCGCGCACCGCGACCGCCCGCCCGCGCGCGACGAACTCCAGGCACGGGTCGACGTAGGCCATGTGCCAGCGGCTGTAGCGGCCGGGATACTCCATGCCGGAGCTGAGCACGCCGCCGCGCCGCTCCCCCACGGCGGCGACGAGCGCGTTCAGTACGTCGGACTTGCGCTCGGAGTCGACCGGGACGGCGGTACGGGTCACCCGTACGCCCCCGGCCGTGACGAACTCGCTGGTCAGCGGCTGCTGTGAGACGGTCTCCACCGCGGTGGCCCCTCGTGTCGGGCCCCCACCGGACGCCGCCCCACGAGAAAACGACCGCCGGTGAGGGCGGTCGCCTGGTCTTGAGCACGCACGAACCGGCACCGCCTCAGCGGCGCCACCACCACCGGGAGGCTGCGGTTCGCATGCGGCGAGGTTACCATGGACCCCGGCGCAAGGGATTGCTTACACGACCGAGGCGGCGGCCATGACCAGGAAGAACACCGAGTTCGAGCTGCGCGGGGTCAACCACCTCGCGCTCGTCTGCAGCGACATGAAGCAGACGGTGGACTTCTACGAGGGCGTGCTCGGCATGCCGCTGATCAAGACCATCGAGCTGCCGATGGGCTGGGGCCAGCACTTCTTCTTCGACTGCGGCGGCGGCAACGCCCTCGCCTTCTTCTGGTTCCCGGACGCGCCCGAGCCCGTCCCCGGCGTGTCCGCGCCGAGGAACCTGCCCGACCGGGGCGAGCTGCTGTCGGCCGTCGGGTCGATGAACCACATCGCCTTCGACGTCCCGCCCGAGCGCATCGAGGAGTACCGCGACCGCCTCATCGCCAAGGGCATCGACGTCGGCGTGCTGCTCAACCACGACGACAGCGAGTTCGGCGTCGCCCCGGAGAACCACGAGGGCGTGTTCGTCCGGTCCATCTACTTCAAGGACCCCGACGGCATCCTGGTGGAGTTCGCGGCGTGGACGCGGGAGCTGAACCTGCCGTCGGACGTCCGGCACGAGCCGCGGACCGCCGCCGACCGGACCGTCTGACCGCCTCCCTGACGCCCCCGTCGGATGGGCCCTGACCTGCTCCTCCTCCTTCTGGAACGATCCACCCGAGTCGTGCCGTGACCGAGATCACGCTGTGATCAACGCACGTGTACTCTCGCCCGGCTGCCCACCGGGCACGGTCCCGCCTCGCGATCCGGACGCGGGCACCCGTGCGCGCGCGGCTCCTGCGGGTCGGCCCCCAGAACCCCCGGCACAAGCCGGGGGGCGCACGACGAGGAGGACTCCCCTTGACTCCTGACACTCCGAAGGAACCGGCTTCGACGGAACCGCCGCCCGCCGCCCGCTCCGACCGCAGCGTGTGGAACTGGCTGCTGGTCGTCCCCATCGTGGTCCCGCTGCTGACGTTCCTGTTCAACAGCGACGGCCCGCGCCTCGCCGGCTGGCCCGCCTTCTACTGGATCCAGCTCGCGTTCATCCCGCTCGGCGTCCTCTGCACGGTCGTCGTCTACCAGATGACGAAGAAGAGGGGCTGAGCCGTGGCGAGCGACCACATCACCGAGATCGTCATCTTCACCGCGCTCTTCCTGCTGGTCAGCGGGATGGGCTTCGTCGCCGCGCGGTGGCGGCGCCCCGAGACCATGCACAACCTGGACGAGTGGGGGCTCGGCGGCCGCAGCTTCGGCAGCTGGGTCACCTGGTTCCTGATCGGCGGCGACCTCTACACCGCCTACACCTTCGTGGCCGTCCCGGCCCTGGTGTTCGGCGCGGGCGCGGCGGGCTTCTTCGCCGTCCCGTACACGATCATCGTGTACCCGCTGGTGTTCCTGTTCCTCATCCGGCTCTGGTCGGTGTCGCACGTGCACGGCTTCGTCACGCCGGCCGACTTCGTCCGGGCCCGGTTCGGCTCGCCGACGCTGGCGCTGCTGGTGGCGATCACCGGCATCGTCGCCACGATGCCCTACATCGCGCTGCAGCTCGTCGGCATCGAGGCCGTGCTGAAGGCGATGGGCGTGAACGGCCACTGGCCGCTCATCATCGCGTTCGTGGTGCTGGCGGCCTACACCTACCAGTCCGGGCTGCGGGCGCCGGCGCTGATCGCGTTCGTCAAGGACCTGCTGATCTACCTGGTCATCATCGTCGCGGTGCTGTACATCCCGTCCAAGCTCGGCGGGTGGGGCGACATCTTCGACTCGGCGAAGGCCAAGTTCGACGCGACGCCGGCGCCCGGCGACGGCATCACGATCGCCGGCAGCGGCCAGCTCAACTACGCGATGCTCGCGCTCGGCTCGGCGATGGCGCTGTTCCTCTACCCGCACAGCATCACCGGCGTGCTGGCGAGCAAGAACCGCAACGTGATCAAGCGGAACATGGCGGCGCTGCCGGCCTACAGCTTCGTACTCGGCCTGATCGCGCTGCTCGGCTACATGGCGATCGCGGCGGGCGTGAAGCCGATCACCACCGACGGCAAGCCGGACGGCAACACCGCCGTCCCGGTGCTGTTCGACCACATGTTCCCGGACTGGTTCGCGGGCGTCGCGTTCGCCGCCGTCGGCATCGGCGCGCTCGTCCCGGCGGCGATCATGTCGATCGCGGCGGCGAACCTGTTCACCCGCAACATCTACAAGGAGTACATCAAGCGGGACGCGACCGAGAAGCAGGAGGCCACGGTCAGCAAGCTGGTCTCGCTGGTCGTCAAGGCGGGCGCGGTGGCGTGCATCCTCGCGCTGGACCCGCAGTTCTCCATCGACCTGCAGCTCATCGGCGGCGTCATCATCCTGCAGACGCTCCCGTCCGTCGGGCTCGGCCTGATGACGCGCTGGTTCCACCGGGGCGCGCTCATCGCCGGCTGGGCCGGCGGCATGATCGCCGGCCTGTGGATGCTGTACCAGATCCCGAACCCGGCGAAGGGCAAGGAGCACTTCGGCGGCTCGGCCTACCCGCTGAGCGACCTCGGCCTCGACACCAAGACGACGATCTACGCCGGCATCCTGGCGCTCGCCGTCAACGTCGCGGTCGCGGTGATCGGCACCGTCGTCTGCCGGGCGGCCAAACTGGCGGACGGCGGCGACGCGACCCGCGCCGTCGACTACTTCGCCGACAAGGGCGACCCGAAGGTCAAGGAGCTGGACCTCACCGGCACCACCTGATCCCGCTCCGGTCCCACCCCGGCGGCCCGGACGGGGTGCACGTGACCACCACCGCCCGGCGCATCCTCAAGGAGTCCGGCCTGCGCTGACCTCCCGGCCCGGCCGCCCGCTCAGCCGGCGGCCGGGCCGCCGGGCGGCCGCGGTCCGCGCAGGCCGGACGCGGCGGCCGGCAGCCCCCCGAGGACCAGGTCGACGAGCCCGTCCACGACGGCCTCGCGCGGCACCTCCGCCGCGTGGTCGAGCCACCAGTCGCCGGCGGTCTGCACCATGCCGACGATCGCGTGGCCCCACACGTAGGCGCGGGTGCGGTCGGTCATCTCGCCCTCGGCGATCATCACCTCGGCCAGCTCCCGGCTCACGTCGCGGATCATCGTGCTCATCGCGCTGTGCGTGGCCGTGTCCTCGGCGCTCGCCCGGTGCATCAGGAACCGGTACAGGTTGAGGTTCTTGGAGATCGTCGCCAGGTAGGTGTCGATGGTGGAGCGGGTGCGGTCGCGGACCGGCTCGTCGCCGCGGGAGAACTCCTCCCGGATGCCCTCGATCAGCTTGCGCGTGTGCCGCTCGGCGAGGGCCTGGTAGAGGCCGCTCTTGTCGCCGAAGTGGCGGTACAGGATCGGCTTGCTGATCCCGGCCTCGGCGGCGATCGCGGCCATGGACGCCTCCGGGCCCTCCCGCTGGATGACCCGGTCGGCGGCCTCCAGCAGGGCACGGCGACGGCCGGGGTCGCGGCGCGGTCCGGACCCCGGCCTGCCCGCCGTGTTCGTCATGACAGAACGGTATCGGGGGTGTTACCCCGCGACAACACCGCCCTGCCCCGGCGGGGCACGGCTACCGGGCGAACGCCTGGAGCTCGGCCGCCCGGACGACGCCGGCCAGCGGGCTCGCGGCGCCGCAGTCGGTGGCCGAGCGCGGGTCCAAGTCCTGCTCGCCCGCGTACTCCGGCGCGCCGGTGCACTGGCTGGAGACCACCTGCAGCCGCAGGTGCGTCGCCGTGACGCCCCGCAGGCCGAACGACCGCAGGATCAGGTCGGGCGCCGTCGGGCGCGGCCGGTCCGCCGGGAAGGCGTCGGGCCGGCTCGTGTAGACGGTGCGGTACCCGGCGTCCTGCGCGCAGTCGGCCCGGGTGGCGTCGCAGGCCAGCAGCCGGAACGCGCGCAGCGCCGTGAACCGGTTCTGCGCCGAGCCGGCGCCCTCCGGGTCGCCGGCCGCCGACGGCCGCAGCATCGCGCTCACCTGCACCCGGCCGACCCTGACCGGGCGGTCGCCCGCGAGGTCGACGGTGACCTGCCGGCCCTCGACCGGGGCCTGCACCGACTGCCAGTTGGTCGCCTCGGTCTCGTCCAGCAGCGCCGGCTGGGACGCTCCGTCGCCCGTCGCGGTCGCGCCGTTGGCGGCCGCCGCCTCGTTGCGGGACATCGCGACCGCCAGCGTCCGCGGGTGCGAGCCGATCGCCGCGGTGAACCGCTTGTGCCCGAAGCCCTCGCCGACCGCGACGAAGGAGTAGCGGCCGGGCGTCATCGCGACCGTGTCGCCGAGCGGGGTCGCCGGGTCGGTGTCGGCCACCGGGACGGCGCGGGCCTCGTAGTCGCCGACGTAGAGCCGCACCGCGCCGCCCTTCGCGTCACCGGCCGGCTTCAGCGTCACGCGGGCGTCGCGCGACATCGGGGACGCGAAGCTCGGCCGCGCGTCGGCGTCGGCGGGCCCGCTGCTGGCCGCGTCCTCCCCCAGGCCGTGCTGGGCGAAGACCTTCCACATCATGGCGTGGTCCCGGCCGCCGAAGCGGATGGTGTCGGCGGCGAGCAGGGCGTTGCGGTGGTCGACGTAGCTGACCGCCCCGGACGCCATGAGCAGCAGCGCGTCGAACGACAGCTGCGCCCAGCGCCGGTTGCCGGGGCACTTGTCGACCGGCACCTCCCCGTCCGCGCACTTGCGCTGGAGGGACGCGCTCCCCGCGCCGTACCGCTCCACGAACGCCTGCCGCATGTCGAACTGGGTGGCGGTCCAGATCTCGCCGTCGGCGTGGACCTGCGTGCCGACCAGGTCGTACCCGAGGTCGCTGTAGTTCAGCGGGCTCCGGCTCATGTCGTAGTTGCGGATCCCCGACTTCGGCTCACCGGTGACGTAGGCGCCGGTGACGTACGGCGTCCGGCCGGGCGCGCGGAACCCGTACTCGTTGAGGTACTCCATCGCGAACAGGTCGGAGGTGCTCTCGTTCATGGCCCCGGCCTGCGGCCCGCTCCACCCGGCGTCCGGCCCGGCGATCATGCGGCCGGAGATGGCGTGCGAGTACTCGTGCCCGATGACGCTCATGTCGAAGTCGCCGTCGACGCACGGCGGGTAGAACGCGCCCGCGATCGGCTGCCACAGGTACATGTTGCTGATGGCGGGCGTGCCGTCGGGCGGGGTGATCTGGTTGGCGTTGTCGCGGACGCTCGCGATCCGCGCCCCGGCCTGCGCGTTGCCCTGCTCGGGGTCGCCGCCGAGCCCGCCGCGGCCGCCGTTGTCGGCCTGCATGTTCCACGCCGACTCGCTGAAGCCGAGCCGGTAGGACCAGTCGTGCATGCGGTTGTGCTGGACGAACAGGTTCGAGATGGCCGCCTCGACGTCGGCCTCCTGCGGGCTGTCCATCGACGCCGGGTCGCACTTGCTCTCGTACCACTGGTTCGCCCAGCGGTAGGCGTAGTTCCGGTCCGCCTTGGGCGCGCTGGTGCGGGTGCCGACGGAGAACGGGTCGCCGTTCGCACGGTTCTCATAGGTGTGCGCCGAATTGCCCAGGCTGGTCGTCGTGGAGTCGCCGGTCGCCGGGTCGGCGTCCCACGGCCGCCCGGAGGACGGGTCACCGCCGACGACGTTCTCGCAGCCCCGCGCGGGGGCGAAGCACCACGTCCGCCGGGTGTCGCGGGACGAGTAGTCACCGGACGGGGTCGCCGGGAACACCACCCAGCGCGGATTGTCGCTGTCGTGGTCGACGAGGTTCTCCCGCACCAGCACCGACCCGGTGCGCGCGTCCACGTAGGACGTGACGGCCTTCGGCTCGCCCCCGGCTCCGTCGATCAGCGTGACCTGGTAGGCGCTGCGGACGCCCTGCGCGGTGGGGACGGCCACGAGCCGCGCCTTGCGCGTCGTGCCGTCCGAGACGGTGATGCCCGCGTCCCGCCCGGCCGCGGCCACCGCGTCGTTCTGGGAGAGCGTGGCCGGTGCGGGCGCCGCGTCGTCACGGGCGAGGGTGGAGGTGACCGAGACGACCTCGCCCTCGCCGACGCCGACCGCGACGAGGCCGTCGTAGCCGGCGGGGAGGTCGCCGAAGCGCTGGCGCAGCAGCACCGCGGCGCCCTTCCCGATGGGGTTGACCGCGACCTTCTCCAGGGCGCCGACGGCGGCGGCGTCGAGGCCGAACAGGTCCCGGTGGCCGGCGAGGTACGCGCGCGCGGCCTTCTCCGGATCGCCGGGCAGTCCGGCGGCGAGGGGTTCCGCGTCGGTCACCGCCGCGGGCGTGCCGAGCTTGTTCCACCGCACGGTCATCCCGCGGGCGGCGCCCTCCTGCCGGCCGGTGGGGGCCAGCCGGCCGGTCCGGGCGTCCTTGTCGGGCAGCTCGGGACGATCGCCGGGGGGCTGGGAGCGCGGGGGCGGGGGTGCGGCCCGTCCGGGGACCGCGAGGCCGGCTGTGAGGAGCGTTCCCGTGGCCGCCAGCGCGGTCACGGTGATCCAGCGTGTCCTGGGCACCATTGCCTCCTGGAGGCGGGCGGATGGCCCGGTCTCGGTTCGGCCGGATGATCAAACGGCCGAACCTGAGACAAGCAGCGCACCAGAAGTACAACTAGGGCGAGTTACAACGTTTCGGACATGCAGATGCCGGGCGGTCTTCGTCTTGACAGCGCCCGGCATCCATGGACCGCGTGCCCCGCGGCCCGGAATCGGCCCCGCGTCCGCGACTCCGGGCCCGCGCGGGCGGCGGCCGCCGTCGGCCACCGCCCGCGCCGGGACGTCAGCGGACGGGCAGGCCGGTGATGGTGCGGCCGATGACGAGGCGCTGGATCTCCGACGTCCCCTCGAAGATCGTGAAGATCTTGGAGTCGCGGTGCATGCGCTCGACCGGGTACTCGCGGGTGTAGCCGTTGCCGCCGAGGATCTGGATGGCCTCCTCGGTGACGTACACCGACATCTCGCTCGCCATGAGCTTGGCCATCGAGCCCTCGGCGTTGGCGAAGTCCTTGCCGGTGCGGGCCATCCACGCGGCCCGCCACACCATGAGGCGCGCGGCGTCCAGGCGGGTCTTCATGTCGGCGAGCTTGAAGGCGATGGCCTGGAAGTCGCCGATCTTCTTGCCGAACTGCTCGCGCTCGCGCGCGTACTCCAGGGCGTAGTCGTAGGCGGCGCGGCCGACGCCGAGCGCCATCGCGCCGACGGACGGGCGGGTCGTCTCGAACGTCTTCAGCGCGGCCTGGCCCTTGGAGCTCTTGCCCTCGCGGGTGCGCGCGATGCGCTCGTCGAACTTCTCCTTGCCGCCGACGATCAGGTGCGACGGGACGCGCACGTCGTCGAGGACCACCTCGGCGGTGTGGGAGGCGCGGATGCCGTGCTTCTTGAACTTCTGGCCCTGCTTCAGGCCGGGGGTGTTCGGCGGGACGATGAAGCTCGCCTGGCCGCGGCTGCCCAGCTCGGGGTACACCGAGGCCACCACCACGTGGACGTCGGCGATGCCGCCGTTGGTCGCCCAGGTCTTGGTGCCGTTCAGCACCCACTCGTCCTTGGCCTCGTCGAAGACGGCGCGGGTGCGGATCGAGCCGACGTCGCTGCCGGCGTCCGGCTCGGAGGCGCAGAAGGCGCCGAGCTTGATGTCGTCGGCGGAGCCGAACATCTGCGGCACCCACTCGGCGGTCTGCTCGGGGGTGCCGACGGCGGCGACGGACGCGGCGGCGAGGCCGGTGCCGACGATGGACAGCGCGATGCCCGCGTCGCCCCAGAACAGCTCCTCGAACGCCACCGGGATGCCGAGGCCGGTCGGCTCCAGCCACTGGGTGGCGAAGAAGTCGAGCGAGTAGATGCCGACCTTGGACGCCTCCTGGATCAGCGGCCAGGGCGTCTCCTCGCGCTCGTCCCACTCCTCGGCCGCGGGACGGATCACGTCCCTGGCGAACTCGTGCACCCAGTCCCTGACCTCACGGACGTCCTCGCTGGGCTCCAGGGAGAACGGCGTCTGCTCCGCGCTCGTCATGATTAATTGACCCTCTCGTCCAATATCGCTGTTACCAACGGTAGCACCATTCGGAGTTACCGCGGGTAACACCGTGCGCGGAGTCACAGCCCGCCCGGGCCCTACCGGTGCCCCGGCGAGAAGGAGCGGGCGGCGGCGTACCCGGGCACCTCGATCATCGGCGGCCGCTCCCCCACGGCGACGTCGGTGGTGCGGGCGTCGTGGCCGCCCGCGGCGCGGTGGAACTGGGTGAGCGCCGTGGACGGCGCCTCGAGCGGGACCATCCGGCCGTGCCGCTCCAGCCGCGACCAGGCGGTCAGCATGATCTGCCCCGACATCGCCCCGAGCGCCTCGGTGGACTGGTGCGCGTGCACCCGGCGGCCGAGGTCGACCTGCGCGATCGCGTCGAGCCCCGCGTCCTGGTAGACGTCCAGCAGCAGGCCGAGCTCCACGCCGTAGCCGGTGACGAACGGGAGCCGCTCCAGCAGCGCGCGCCGCCCCGCGTACTCGCCGCCGAGCGGCTGGACGACGCCGGCGAGCAGCGGCCAGTGCATGTTGATCAGCGGGCGCGCGACCAGCTCGGTGACCCGGCCGCCGCCGCCCTCGACCCGGCGGCCGCCGTCCTCCAGAGGGCGGTCGTAGCAGCCCTTGACGTAGCCGACGGAGGGGTCGGTCAGCAGCGGGCCGAGCAGCCCGGTGACGTAGGAGGAGGTGAACTCGCGCAGGTCGGCGTCCACGAACACGATCAGGTCGCCGGACGTCGCGTACAGCGACTTCCACAGCGCCTCGCCCTTGCCGGACATGCGGCCCTGGCCGGGCAGGACGGCGTCCTGGGCGACCACGGCGGCGCCCGCGGCGGCGGCGACGGCGGCGGTCCGGTCGGCGGAGCGGGAGTCGACCACGAGGATCTCGTCCACCAGCGGGATCCGCTCGACCAGGTCGGTCCGGACGGCCGCGACGATCGCGCCGACCGTGGCCTCCTCGTCGCGCGCGGGCAGCACGACGCTGATCCGGGTGTCGCCCTTGGCGTCGAGCAGGAGGCGCGGCGGCCAGTCCTCCGCCCTGCTCGTGCGGCGGCTCGACCACGACGCGACCTCGGGCAGCACGCGCTCTCCCTCCCCTCTGGGCCGTCCCGACGGGACGCCCCCTCACCTACAGGGAACGCCAGATCCTCCCAGATCATTCACCGCCGGAACGGGCGGCGGGGAAACGACCCGAAGAGTTGACGCGGGCGCAACACACCGGTCATTCGGCGGCGTGCTTGTCGAGGAACTCGTACACGTCGGCGTCGTCCACGCCGGGGAACGCGCCGGGCGGCAGGACCGACAGCACGTGCGAGTGCGCGCGCGCCGACGGCCACGCCATGCCCTCCCAGCGGTCCGACAGCTCCTTCGGGGGGCGCTGGCAGCAGTCGCCGTCGGGGCAGGCGGACTTGACCCGCCGGGTCGTCTCCCGCCCGCGGAACCAGCGCGAGTCCTCGAACCGCACGCCGAGCGTGATCGCGAAGTCGCGCTCGTGGCTGGGGTCTATGTGCGACAGGCACCAGTACGTCCCCTTGGGGGTGTCGGTGTACTGGTAGTAGACGGAGAAGCGGTCCGCGGCGCCGAACACGTGCCGCCCGGCCCACTCCCGGCACATCCGCTGGCCCTCGATCGCGCCGTCCTCGTCCTGGGGGAAGGCCAGGCCGTCGTTGGCGTACGCCTTGTAGATGGTGCCGTTCTCGTCGTTCTTCGTGAAGTGCAGCTGCAGGTCGAGGTGGTGGGTCGCGACGTTGGTGAAGCGGTGCGCGGCCATCTCGTAGGAGACGGAGAAGACGTCCGCGAGGTCCTCCACGGACAGCTCCCGCGCGGCCTTGGCCTCCTGCAGGAACGGGACGACGCTGCGCTCGGGCATCAGGATCGCCGCGCCGAAGTAGTTGGCCTCCACGCGCTGGCGCAGGAAGTCGGCGAAGTCGCGCGGCTGGTCGTGGTCGAGCGCGATGTGCCCGAGCGTCTGCAGCAGGATCGTCCGCGGCGTGTGCATGCCGAGCTGCTCGCGCTCCAGGTAGATCCGCCGGTTGCGCAGGTCGGTGACGGACCGGACCGAGCGCGGCAGGTCCTGGACGTACTGCAGGCTGAAGCCGAAGTGGCCGACCAGCGTCATCAGCAGCCCCTGCGACACCGCGCCGCGCCGGTACCCGACCGCGTCGAGGGTCTGCGAGGCGACCCGCTCGATGTCGGCGAAGTGGTTGCCGCGCTCGTGCATCTGGCGGCGCAGCTCGGCGTTGGCCTTGCGCGCCTCCTCCGGGCTCGCGGTCGGCTTGGTGCGGCTGCGTTTCAGCTCGCCGTACAGGGCGAGGATGTGCTCGATGACCTCGTTGGGCATCCGCTTGCCGACCTTGAGGTGCGACAGCCCGAGCGTCCGGTACAGCGGGTCGCGCTGGGCCTCCTCCAGCTGGATCTCCAGCTGGGCGCGGCGGCTCGGCGGCTGGCGGCGGAGCAGCTCCTCCACCGGGCACTCCAGCGCCGCGGCGAGCGCCTGGAGCAGCGACAGCTTCGGCTCGCGCCGGCCGTTCTCCAGCAGGGAGAGCTGGGAGGGGGCGCGGCCGACGCGCTCGCCGAGCTCCGACAGCGTCAGGCCGCGGCCACGCCGGAGGTGCCGGAGCCGCTGGCCGAAGGTGACGAGGTCTACGTCACTCGTCAAGTTGAGGGGTTCTTCTTGGCGCAAGGTCGTCACGGCTTCATGGTAGCGGAAATTTCGCAGTTCTTTCGTTACTCACGAGTTCATTTGGGGCTTGCATCCGGGGCATAGTCGTTGCAAGCACCCAGGGGACGACACGGAAGGGCGAGATCATGAGCGACAGTCGCCTCAAGGGCGCAGCCGAGGAGCTGCAGCGACAGTGGGAGACCGACGCCCGGTGGAAGGGCGTCGAGCGGACGTACACGGCCGAGGAGGTCGTGCGGATCCGCGGTTCGGTCCAGGAGGAGCACACCCTCGCGCGCCTCGGCGCCGAGCGCCTGTGGAAGCTCCTGCACGAGGAGGACTACGTCCACAGCCTCGGCGCGCTGACCGGGCTGCAGGCCGTCCAGCAGGTCAAGGCCGGCCTCAAGGCCATCTACCTGTCCGGCTGGCAGGTCGCGGCGGACGCCAACCTGGCGGGCCAGACCTACCCGGACCAGAGCATCTACCCGGCGAACTCGGTCCCGGCCGTCGTGCGCCGCATCAACAACGCGCTGCTGCGCGCCGACCAGGTCCAGTGGGCCGAGGGTGAGGGCGACACGCACTTCCTCGCCCCGATCGTGGCCGACGCCGAGGCCGGCTTCGGCGGCGTGCTGAACGCCTTCGAGCTGATGAAGGGCATGATCGCCGCGGGCGCCGCGGGCGTGCACTGGGAGGACCAGCTGGCCTCCGAGAAGAAGTGCGGCCACCTCGGCGGCAAGGTCCTCATCCCGACCTCGCAGCACATCAAGACCCTCAACACCGCCCGTCTCGCGGCGGACATCTCGGGCGTGCCGTCCCTGATCATCGCGCGGACCGACGCCGAGGCCGCGACCCTGATCACGACGGACGTGGACGAGCGCGACCGCGAGTTCACCACCGGCGAGCGCACCGCGGAGGGCTTCTACCGGGTCCGCAACGGCATCGAGCCCTGCATCGCCCGCGCCAAGGCCTACGCGCCGTACTCCGACCTGATCTGGATGGAGACCGGCACCCCGGACCTGGAGCAGGCCCGCAAGTTCGCCGAGGCGGTCAAGGCCGAGTACCCCGACCAGATGCTGGCCTACAACTGCTCGCCGTCCTTCAACTGGAAGGCGCACCTGGACGACGCGACCATCGCCAAGTTCCAGCGCGAGCTCGGCCACATGGGCTTCAAGTTCCAGTTCATCACGCTGGCCGGGTTCCACGCGCTGAACTACAGCATGTTCGACCTGGCACACGGCTACGCCAGCGACGGCATGACGGCCTACGTCGAGCTGCAGGAGCGCGAGTTCGCGGCGGCCGAGAAGGGCTTCACCGCGGTCAAGCACCAGCGCGAGGCCGGCACCGGCTACTTCGACATGGTCAGCACCGCGATCAACCCGGACTCGTCCACCACGGCCCTGAAGGGCTCCACGGAAGAGGGCCAGTTCCACTGATCCCCGCCGTTCTTCCGGTCTGACCCCCCTCGGACCCCGAAGGCCCCCGCGTCCCTACACCCGCGGGGGCCTTCTGGTATGCCCGGACATGCCCGGGCCGCGCATGCCCCCGGCCGCGCGCGCCCGGCCGCCCCCGCCGCGGCCACATGCGGCTAGAAATCTCGACAGGGGCTCCGAAAGGGCGCATCGTGAGCGCGCTAGTTGATCATCTCGGAGAGAGGATCTCTGATGGCGCGTCACCCCCGGTCCATCCGGTCCCGGGCGATCCCCGGCCGGATGCTCCCGATCGCCGTCGCCGCCGTGAGCGTCGTCGCGTTCGCGCCCGCCGCGAGCGCGGACGGGCACGGCCACGGACCCGGCCACGGGCGCTTCACCCCCGGCGCCTCCGGAGTGGGCGACCCCTACTTCCCCCTGGAGGGCAACGGCGGCTACGACGTCCGGCACTACTCGCTCGACCTGAGCTACGACCCGGACTACGACCAGCTCGACGGCACCGTGACCATCACCGCGCGGGCCACGCAGAACCTGTCGCGGTTCGACCTGGACCTGTCCGGCATGGACGTGGAGCGGATCTGGGTCGACCGGCGCACCGCCCGCTACACCCGGCAGGGCCAGGAGCTGATCATCACGCCGGCGCGGGGCCTGCGGAAGGGCTCGGTGTTCCGGACGGTCGTCGAGTACGGCGGCGTGCCGCAGACCATCGTGGGCTCCCCGATCGTGTTCGGCTCCCCCTACGGGTTCCTGCACACGCCGGACGGCGCCTTCGTCGGCGGCGAGCCGAACGGCGCCCGCACCTGGTTCCCGGTCAACGACCACCCGAGCGACAAGGCGACCTACGACTACACGATCACCGTCCCGGAGGGCCTGACCGCCGTCGCCAACGGGCGGCCCACGGGGCACCGCTCCGCCGTCGCCTCGTTCAGCCGCCGCGACGGGCGCGCCCGCGCCGAGGTGTACCGCTGGCGCGAGGACAGCCCGATGGCGAGCTACCTCACCACGATCGACATCGGCAAGTGGGACGTGAAGCAGGGCCGCACGCCCGGCGGGGTCCCCAACTACACGGCGGTCGACCCCGTCCTGCTCCAGACGCAGCCGGACGCGGTGGACTTCTTCTACGGCACCACCAGCGAGGTCACCGACCTCTGGTCCAGGACGTTCGGGCGGTACCCGTTCGGCAGCACCGGCGCGATCGCCGACGACGCCCGCTACAACGGGCAGCCGCTCGGGTTCTCGCTGGAGACGCAGAGCAAGCCGGTCTACTCGGCGGTCCGCAGCACGGGCACCATCGCGCACGAGCTGGCGCACCAGTGGTTCGGCGACGCGGTCTCGCCGGAGCAATGGAAGGACGTCTGGCTGAACGAGAGCTTCGCGACCTGGGCCGCCTGGTACTACACCGAGGTGAACGGCGGCCGGACCGTCCACGACGCGGCCCGCGCCACCTACGCCGCCCGCCCGTTCCCCGACCGCGAGGGGCGCCCGTTCTGGTCGGTGCTGACCGCCGACCCGCAGCGCGACACCATGTTCAACGACCGCGTCTACAACGGCGGCGGCATGATGCTGCAGTTCCTCCGGGAGAAGGTCGGCGACGAGACGTTCTTCACCCTGCTGCGGACCTGGTTCGCCCGCCACAAGTACCGCAACGGCAACACCGCGCAGTTCACGTCGCTGGCGCAGCAGATCTCCGGCCAGGACCTGAGCGGGTTCTTCAAGGACTGGCTCTACTCCCCCATCAAGCCCCCGCTCCCCTAGCGTCCCGCGCACGCGGAAACAGGGCCCCGGCGAGATCCGCCGGGGCCCGGTTCTGTGTCGGATTACGTGGTGGGAGGCCGCCCGGCTCTCTAGGCTTCCGGTAAGTGGGGGTCCTTCCGTGGGTGTGGTGGTACGGCTTCCGGCGGCACACCGCGTATCCGCTCGGCTCGCTGACCGAGTCGCTGACCAACACCGTCTTCGGCTTCATGCGCGCCTACGTCCTGCTGGCCCTGTGGGAGGTCCGGCCGTCCCTCGGCGGGTACGACGCGGCCGACGCCGTCACGTTCTGCTTCATCACCCAGGCGCTGATCGGGCCGGTGCAGATCTTCGGCGGGATGGACCTCACCGAGCGCATCCGCAACGGCGACGTCGCGATCGACCTGCACCGGCCGGTCGGGCTGCAGGGCTGGTGGCTCGCCGACGACCTCGGGCGCGCGGCCGGCTCGCTGCTGCTGCGCGCCGCCCCGCCGCTGCTGGCGGGCGCGCTGGTCTTCCCGTTCCGCGCGCCCGCCCCCGCGAACCTCGCCGCGTTCGCGGTCGCGGTCGTGCTCGCGGTGACGGTCGGCTTCGGGCTGCGCTACCTGGTGGCCCTCGGGATGTTCTGGCTGCACGACGACCGCGGCCTGCAGGCCGTCACGCTCGTGATGTCGCTGTTCTTCTCCGGGATGATCCTGCCGCTGGTGGTCTTCCCGGGCCGGCTCGGCGACGCCGCGCTGGCGCTGCCCTGGGCGGCGCAGATCCAGGTGCCGGCGGACGTGTTCCTCGGCCGGCACACCGGCGCCGGGATCCTCGGCGCGCTGGCCTTCCAGGCCGCGTGGGCCGCCGCGCTGCTCGCGGCCGGGGCGCTGCTGACGCGGGCCGCGCGCCGGAAGCTGGTGGTGCACGGTGGCTGACCCCGGGGCCGGCTCTCCGGTGACCGGCACGGTCCGGATGTACGGGCTGCTCACCTGGACGTGGATCCGCGCGGCGGCGCAGTACCCGGTGTCGATGGTGCTGCTGGCGCTGACGACCGCCGTCGTCACCGGGCTGGACGCGGCCGCGATCCTGCTGCTGTTCGCGCACGCCCCCCGCATCGCCGGGTTCGCGGCGCCGGAGGTCCTGTTCCTGTACGGGACGTCGGCGCTGGCGTTCGGCGTCTCCGACATCCTGCTCGGCACGACGGAGCGGCTCGGGCACCACGTGCGGCAGGGGACGCTGGACGCGATGCTGGTCCGGCCGGTGAGCCCGCTCGTGCAGATCGCGGCGGAGGAGTTCTCGCCGCGGCGCTTCGGCAAGCTCGTCCCGGCCGTGCTCGTCCTGGCGTACGCGCTCGCGGAGGCCGACGTCGCCTGGACGCCGGGCCGGGTGGCCGCGGTCCCCGCCATGGTGCTGTCCGGGACGGCGATCTTCGGCGGGCTGTGGGTGCTGACCGGCGCCGTGCAGTTCGTGCTGATCGACAGCCACGGCGCGAGCAAGTCGGTGACCTACGGGGGCGCGTTCCTCACGCAGTACCCGATGACCATGTTCGCCCGCGACTTCGTGCGCGGCGTGACGTTCGTCGTGCCGCTGGCGTTCGTCAACTGGATGCCGGCGCTGTACGTCCTGGACCGCCCCGACCCGCTCGGGCTGCCGGACGCCGCCCGGTTCGCCTCGCCGGCCGTCGCGGTGCTGGTGTGCGGGCTGGGCGCGGTGGCGTGGCGGGCGGGGCTGCGGCACTACCGTTCGACAGGGAGCTGATGCCGGTGCCGGTGATCGAGGCCGAGGACGTCGCCAAGTCGTTCACCGTCCGGTCGCGCTCGGGCGGCCTGCGGCGGACCCGCACGGCCGTGCGCGCGGTGGACGGCGTGTCGTTCACCGTCGAGCCGGGCGAGTTCGTCGGCTACCTCGGCCCGAACGGGGCCGGGAAGTCCACGACGATCAAGATGCTGACGGGGATCCTCACCGCGTCGTCCGGCACGCTGCGGGTCTGCGGGCTGGACCCGTCGCGGCGGCGGACCGTGCTCGCGCGCCGGCTCGGCGTCGTGTTCGGGCAGCGGACGACGCTCTGGTGGGACCTGCCGCTGCGCGACAGCCTGGCCCTCGTCCGGCGGCTGTACCGGGTGGAGGCGGCGGCGCACCGGACGCGGCTCGCCGAGCTGACCGCGCTGCTGGAGCTGGAGCCGTTCCTCGACACCCCGGTCCGGCAGCTCAGCCTCGGCCAGCGGATGCGCGGCGACCTCGCCGCCGCGCTGCTGCACGACCCGGAGCTGCTCGTGCTGGACGAGCCGACGATCGGCCTGGACGTGGTCAGCAAGGCGACGGTCCGCGACTTCCTCGCGCGCATCAACGTCGAGCGCGGCACGACCGTGCTGCTCACGACGCACGACCTCGGCGACATCGAGCGGCTCTGCCGCCGCGTCATGATCATCGACCACGGGCGGCTCGCCTTCGACGGCGGGCTGGACGAGCTGCGCCGCACCGTGGACGCCGACCGGCTGCTCGTCGTGGAGCTGGCCAGGCCGGGCCCGCCGATCGCGCTGGACGGGATCGAGGCCGAGCGGGTGGAGGGGCCCCGGCAGTGGCTGCGGCTGCCGCGCTCGGCGAACGCGGCGGCGGTCATCGCCGAGCTGGCGCGGGTCCACGACGTCCGCGACATCGCGCTGCGGGAGTCGGGGATCGAGGACGTCCTCGCCGGGCTCTACCGGGGCGACCACGCGTACTGGTGCTCGGGGCGGCCGGTCGCGCCGTAGCGCAGCGTCACCACCACCCGCCCCGCCTGGGCGAGCGCGGCCAGATAGCGCTGCGCGGTGGCGCGGGAGATGCCGACCTGGCCGGCGATCTCGGCGGCGGAGCGGGGCGCGTCCGCGCGCCGCAGCGCGTCGCCGACCAGCCGCGCCGTCACCGGCGACTGCCCCTTCGGCGGGGGCGGCTGGCCGTGCAGCGGCGCGTACAGGGCCCGGACCGCGCCGTCCAGCGCGGCCTGCGACAGCTCGTGCTCGCCGGACAGCGCCTCCCGGTAGCGGGCGTAGGCGGTGAGCCGCGCGTTCAGCGCGGCGGCGGTGAACGGCTTGACCAGGTAGTGCAGGGCGCCGCGGCGCAGCGCCTCCCGGACGGCGCCGGGCTCGGCCGCCGCGGTCGCCATGATGACGTCGGCGTCCAGCTCGGGCAGCAGGGTCAGGCCCGAGGCGTCCGGCAGGTAGACGTCGAGCAGGACGAGGTCGGGCGCCAGCTCGGCGGCCATGGACCGGGCCCGCGCGGCGGTGTGCGCGACCCCGGCGACGGTGAACCCGCGCAGCGCCGCCACGAACTTCGCATGGACCTGCGCGACCCGGAAGTCGTCGTCCACCACCAGCACGCTGATCACCGCACCGCCTCCGCGCCCAGTACTCCGGGGATCCTGGCGACCGCCACGGCCCCGCTGCGCCCCGTCCCGCCCGGCCCGTCCGGCCCGGCGTCCACGAACGCCACGTCGCCGCCGCGGGCGCGGGCGGTGCGGCGCGCCAGGCCGAGGCCGAGCCCGCGCGGCCGCCCGGCCGCGGCGGCGCGGGTGGAGACGCCGTCGTCGAACACGGCGTCGCGGAGCCCCTCGGGGAGGCCGTCGCCGGAGTCGGCGACGGTGACGTGCAGGTCGCGGCCGTCGCCGAGCAGCTCGACCTCGACGCGGGCGGGCCGCCGGCGGCCGAGCCGGGCCGCCTCCACCGCGTTGTCGACGAGGTTCCCGACGACGGTCGTCACGTCGAGGGGGTCGGCGACGCGGCCGGGCACGTAGCTGCCCGCGCCGATGTCGAGCCGGACGCCCTTCTCGGCGGCGACGGCGGACTTCGCCGACAGGAACGCGCGCAGGTAGGGGTCCGACAGCGGGTCGGGCAGGTTGTCCGGCGCGGGGGCGCGGCGGGCCGCGTCCTCCATCAGCGTCCCGACGTACTCGGCGGCCTCCTCGGTGTGCCCGAGATGGAGCAGGCCGGCCAGGGTGTGCAGCCGGTTGGAGTACTCGTGGCGCTGCGCGCGCAGGGCGTCGAACAGGGTGCTGACCGAGTCCAGCTCGCGGGCGAGGGTCTCCAGGTCGGTGCGGTCGCGCAGCGTGATGACGGCGCCGAGGTCGCGGCGGTCGCGGCGCACCTCGCGCCGGTTGACGACGAGGACCCGGTCCCCCGCCGTGACGAACAGGTTCGCGGCCTCGTGCTCGCCGGTCAGGACGTCCCGCAAGGCCCCCTCGGCGGCGAGGTCCCCGGCGGGCGCGCCCCGCTCGGGGGTGGCGCCGAGGAGCCGGGACGCCTCGTCGTTGCACACCGCGATCCGCCCGGCGGTGTCGACGGCCACGACGCCCTCGCCGACGCCGTGCAGCACCGCCTCCCGCTCGTGGACCAGCTCGACCAGCTCGTACGGCTCCAGGCCGAGCGTCTGCCGCTTCAGCCGGCGCCCGATCGCCGCCGAGGCGGCCACGCCGAGCAGGACGGCGCCCGCGACGAACAGCGACATCTCGCGCAGCACGCGGGCGAGCTCCCGGTCGATCGCGCGGGCGTCGAACCCGACGCTGACCTCGCCGAGGACCCGGCCGTCGCGCCCGTACAGGGGCACCTTGCCGCGCGCGGACAGGCCGAGCGTGCCGCGCTCGACCCGGACGACCTCCCGGCCGGCGAGCGCGTCGGACGGGTCGGTGCTCACCCGCTCCCCGAGGCGGTCCGGGTTGGGGTGCGACAGCCGCATGCCGCGCCCGTCGGTCACCACGACGAACAGCGCCCCGGTCCGGACGCGGACCCGCTCGGCCCGGTCCTGGACGGTGCGCCCGGGGTCCCCGGCCGCGACCGCGTCGCGGATCTCCGGATCGACGGCGACGGCCCGCGCGACCGTGAGGGCCCGCTGGCCGTACTGGTCGCGCAGCCGGCCGTCCAGCATCCAGGCGACCAGCCCGTACCCGAGGACGGCCACCACGACGACCACGCCGACCTGGAGGATCAGCACCTGCCGGGCGAAGGAGATGCGGGGCCGGACGGACATGACGTGTCACGGTAATCGATGCCGCCCCGGCCGCCCAGCCCCCCGGTGAGCAGAACGAGCAGAAGTCCCGGTAACGCACGCAACGTGGGGATTCGCGGCTTGCGAGCACATCGCGGGCAAGGGTTCCGGTGACCCGCGCCACATTCGTACGGTGCCGCCGTGTCCGAACGAGCGAAGTCCGAACGAGCGAAGTCCCGAGAGCAGAGCGGCGAGCGGCCCGCCGGTCCGGTGATCGAGCTGGCCGGCGCCACCAAGCGCTTCCGGTCGGCCGGCGGCGTGCACACCGCCGTCCGGGACCTGCACATGTGCGTGGGTCCCGGCGAGTTCGTCGCCGTGG
This sequence comes from Actinomadura chokoriensis, assembly GCF_039529475.1. NCBI lineage: Bacteria > Bacillati > Actinomycetota > Actinomycetes > Streptosporangiales > Thermomonosporaceae > Actinomadura > Actinomadura chokoriensis. The sequence goes on from NZ_BAAAMW010000009.1 coordinate 137,931, forward strand.
TCGGCCCGACCGGCTGCGGCAAGTCGACCACCCTGTCCCTCGTCTCCGGCCTGGAGCCGGCGTCCGAGGGGCGCGTCCTCGTCCAGGGCCGCCCGGTCGACGGCATCCCGGACGGCGTCGGCTACATGTTCCAGAACGACGCCGTCCTGCCGTGGCGGTCCGTCCTGGACAACGTCGCCGCCGGCCCCCGCTACCGGGGCGCGTCCCGCCGCGCGGCCCGCGACCGCGCCCGCGACTGGGTCGCGCGGGTCGGCCTCGCCGGCTTCGAGGGCTACTACCCGCACCAGCTGTCCGGCGGCATGCGCAAGCGCGCCGCGCTCGCGCAGACCCTGGTGAACGAGCCGTCCGTGCTGCTGATGGACGAGCCGTTCTCCGCGCTGGACGTGCAGACCCGGGGGCTGATGCAGGACGAGCTGCTGCGGCTGTGGTCGGGGTCCGGCGCCGCCGTCGTGTTCGTCACGCACGACCTGGAGGAGGCGCTCGTCCTGTCCGACCGGGTCGTGGTGATGACCGCGGGTCCCGCGACCGTCAAGGCGGTGTTCGACGTGCCGCTCGACCGGCCGCGGGACGCCGAGGAGGTCCGCCTCACCGGCGCCTTCCTCGACATCTACCGCGAGGTGTGGGACTCGCTGCGCGAAGAGGTCCAGATCACCCGGGAGAGGGGCGCCGGCCATGCCGCGTGACGCGGAGACCATCGAGAAGGCGCCGTCCGCCGCGGCGGACGGCGACCGCGGCGAGCTGGCCGCGATCGCGCGGGCGCGGACCGCCGGGCTGCGCCGCGCCCTCGGCATCAACGCCGTCCGGGTCGCGCTCGTCGCGGCGTGGCTCGGGTCGTGGGAGCTGGCCGCCCGGCACTGGATCGACCCGTTCTACTACTCGATGCCGTCCAAGATCTGGGAGCGGCTCGCCGGCTGGTTCACCGAGGGCACCTCGCAGGGGTCGATCTGGGAGCAGATCACCGTCACCCTGGAGGAGGCCGTCATCGGCTTCGCGCTCGGCGCGGCGGGCGGCGTCGTCCTCGGCATCGTGCTCGGCCGCAGCCGGTTCCTGTCGGACGTGTGCGCGCCGTTCATCAAGGCCGTCAACGCGATCCCGCGGATCATCCTGGCGTCGCTGTTCATCATCTGGTTCGGGCTCGGCATGCAGTCCAAGATCGCGACGGCGTTCGTGCTGGTGTTCTTCGCGGTGTTCTTCAACGCCTTCCAGGGCGCCCGCGAGGTCGACCGGAACCTCGTCAACAACGCGCGGATCCTCGGCGCCGGCCGGCTCCAGGTGCTGTGGACGATCGTGGTGCCGAGCGCCACGTCCTGGATCCTCGCCTCGCTGCACTCGGCGTTCGGGTTCGCCATCATCGGCGCGATCGTCGGCGAGTACACCGGTGCCGACAAGGGCCTCGGCCTGCTCATCAACCACGCCCAGGGCACCTTCGACGCCGCCGGGATCTACGCCGGGATGATCATCATCACCGTGCTGGCCCTGCTCGCCGAGTGGCTGCTCACGCTGCTGGAGGGCCGGCTGCTGCGCTGGCGCCCCTCCGTCTCCGGCCACGACGTCCAGATCTGACCCCCCGACGGGAGAGAACCCCATGCCCAGTACGCCCGTGCGGGTGAGCGCCGCCGCGCTCGCCGCCCTCACCGCCCTGTCGTCCCTGTCGGCCTGCCGCGACTCGCGCGGCGGCGCCGACGCGTCCGGCGGCACCGTCAAGATCATGGTCGGCGGGATCGACAAGGTCATCTACCTGCCCGCCAAGCTGACCGAGCAGCTCGGCTACTTCAAGGAGCAGGGGCTGGACGTCCGGTTGCTCACCGAGCCGGCGGGCGCGCAGGCCGAGAACGTGCTGATCTCCGGCGACGTGCAGGCCGTCGTCGGCTTCTACGACCACTCCATCCACCTGCAGACCAAGGGCAAGTGCGTGGAGAGCGTCGTGCAGATGGCCGACGTGCCCGGCGAGGCCGAGATGGTGGCGGCCTCGAAGGCCCGGGAGTTGCCGTCGCCGGCCGCGTTCAAGGGCAGGAAGCTCGGCGTCACCAGCCCGGGCTCGTCCACCGACTTCATCACCCGCGCGCTCGCCGTGCGGAACGGAGTGAAGACGTCCGACTACACGACGGTGAAGGCGGGCGCCGGGCAGACGTTCATCTCCACGATGGACAACGGCGGCATCGACGCGGGCATGACGACCGACCCGACCATCGCCAAGCTCGTCAGCACCGGAAAGGCCGAGGTCATGGTCGAGATGCGCACCGAGGAGGGCACCCGGAAGGCGCTCGGCGGGCTGTACCCGTCCAGCTCCCTCTACATGGACTGCGCGTACGTGGCCTCGCACCCCGAGACCGTGCAGAAGCTCGCCAACGCGTTCGTGAAGACGCTCGGCTGGATCAAGGCGCACAAGCCCGCCGAGATCGCCGCGAAGATGCCGGAGGACTACGCGGGCGGCGACCCCGCGCTGTACGAGAAGGCGATCGGCGACTCGATCAGCATGTTCAACGGGGACGGGGTCATGAAGCCGGACGCGGCGGAGAACGTCCTGAAGGTGCTGGCGCAGTTCTCCCCCGAGGTGGGCGAGAAGAAGGACCAGATCGACCTGTCGAAGACCTACACGACCCGGTTCGCGACCAAGGCGAAGCAGTCCTGAGCGGGCGCCGGAGTCAGGGCCGGGCCCGCGCGGGGGCCCGGCCCACCGGCCCCGCGCGGGACCGTCAGCGCATCCGCCGGTCGGCGCGCCTGTCGTCGCGGTCCATGGCGGAGTAGAAGTCCATGTCGGCGTCGTCGTCGCGGTCGGAGCTCCAGCGGCGCGGCGCCCAGCTCGGCATCAGCAGCGCGAGCCCCATCATCGCGTACAGGCCGGAGCCGAGCAGCATCCGCAGCCCGGCGTCCATGTCGCCGGCGGGCGGCACCTTGCCGGGCAGGTCGAGGACGCGGCCGGGCTCGACCAGGAACCAGGCGGTGAGGCCGAGCAGCGCGAGCGCGGGCACCAGCGAGACCAGCGGCGACGCCCAGCGCGCGACGATGACCACGCCCATCACCAGGCCCACGGCCGCGAGCAGGGCGAACGCGCCGTAGATGCGGGTGCGGTCGGTGATCTCCTGCCCGGTGCCGTCGAAGGACTGCCCGGCCTGGACGTAGCCCCAGGCGGCGCCGTAGAGCAGCGCGGGTGTCAGCAGGACGCCGAGGACGAAGCCGAACGCATGGCGCACCGCGCATCACACCCTTCGCGCGCGCCCGCCGCCGGGCGCGACTGGTTCCGTGGCGCCCCAATGACAACACGCCAATCGGCTATAGCGCAGTAAATCCGTCCCAATGGCCGCCGACTCCGGCCTCGGCGGGGTTCTGCCGGGCGTTCCGCGCCCTCCCGGCGGCTGACCGTTTCATGGTGGTTCGTTTTGAACGCCATTGACCGGGCATCGGCGTCTCATTCGATCCGACGCACGTTGGAGGAGACAATGTCGACCGCGATATGGGTCGTCATCGCCGTAGTGGTCGTCGCCGCGGCCGTCGCGGCCGTGCACCTGGCACGGACCAGGTCGCGGACGCGGCGGCTCAAGCGGCGGTTCGGCCCGGAGTACGACCGGGTCCTGCGCGACGAGGGCGGCCGCGCCGCCGCCGAGCGGGAGCTGCGCTCCCGCGAGCAGCGCCACGAGGAGCTGGAGCTGCGGGAGCTCGACCCGCGGCGGCGCGAGGAATACCACGACCAGTGGGTCCGGGTCCAGGAGCGCTTCGTCGACACCCCGGAGGCGGCGGTCGAGCAGGCCGACGGCCTCGTCACGGTGGTGATGGGCGAGCGCGGCTACCCGACGCACGGGTTCGAGGACAAGGTCGCCCACCTGTCGGTGGAGCACGGACGGACGATGGAGCACTACCGGCGCGCCCACGCGATCAGCGGCCGGGCCGCGTCCCAGGAGGCGTCCACGGAGGACCTGCGGCAGGCCATGGTGCACTACCGCGCCCTGTTCGAGGAGCTGCTGGCGGCGCCCGGCCGGGAGCGGCACGGCCGGCACGCCGCGGACGGCCCGGCCGCCGAGCCCGCCGCCGAGGCCGCTACCGAGCCCGCCACCGGTCCGGCCGCCGAGGCGCCGCCCGCGCGGACGCCGTCCGCCGAGACCCGGAGGAGCTGACCCCCATGGAGCACAGGCGGCACGATGAGCGGGTCCCGGGGCCCGGCGTGCCCGGCGACACCCGCGTCGCCGGCCGCGCGCCCGAGCCCCCCGCGATGGACGGGCCCGGCCCCGTCCCGGACACCGCCCCCGACCCGATGCCCGCCCCCGGCCCGGCGCCGGCGCCCGTCCCGAGGCCGGCCCGGGGCCCGGCACCGGCCGCGGTGCCGGACGCGCTGTTCGACCCGGCCGAGACCGAGCGGTTCCGGGAGCGCTGGCGCGACGTCCAGTCCGCGTTCATCGACGATCCGGGCGCGTCGGTGCGCAAGGCGGACGAGCTGGCCGGCGAGGCGGTCGACGCCCTCGGTCGCGCGATCGCCGCGCACCGGCGGACGCTGTCCGGCGCGCTGGAGGGCGACGGCCCCGCCGACACCGAGCGGCTCCGGCTGGCGCTGCGCGGCTACCGGGACCTCCTGGACCGCATCTACGCCTCGTGACGGCCGGGACGAGGGCGCCCCGCGGCACCGCGGGGCGCCCTCCGCCTTCCGTGCGGATCCCGGTGATCAGCCGTTGAGGAACCGGTAGACGGCCTCGCGGCCCTGGGTTCCGCGTTCGCGGTTCTGGATGGAGTGCGAGGCGCCCTTCACCACGACGAGCGTGCCGCGCGGGGCGCGGCCGAGTTCCTCGCGCGCCCATTCGAGCGGTGTCGACAGGTCGCGGTCGCCGTTCAGCAGCAGGACGGGGACGGTGATCTTCGCCCGGTGCGGTTCGGCGGTGTGCCGCGACCAGGGCCAGTGCAGGCATTCCTGGACGAACCCGTTGCCGACCGCGGTGTCGGCGGTGAACGGCCAGGTGGCGCGGGCCGGGAGGTGCCGGCGCGTCCGCTCCAGCGCGGCCCGGCGCAGGGCGGGCGGGGTCTCCGACGTCCCCCAGGGGAAGTGGCCGTCGCCGCAGATCGTCGCGATGTGCAGGCCGGAGCTGTACCGGGTGACGTCGTCGCCGCCGGAGTCCATGATCTGCAGCAGCCGGTCGAGCCGCGCCGGGTCGCCGCGGCGGGCCTCGTGGATGGCGGCCACCGCGTCGCCCCAGCCGTTCGGCAGGGAGTTCTCGTCCCGGTAGGTCGGGTCGAGGAACTCGTAGGACACCAGCATGTCCCAGATGAGGACGGCGTCGTCGCGGTGGCGGGCGAGCCAGGCCAGGTCCTCCGCCGGGTCGAACCCGCACGCGGGCGCGGTCTCGCAGGCGTCCCGCAGGACGCGCGCGGTGGCCCGCAGGCCCGTGAGGTAGAGCATGTCGTCGCGCTGCGGGTCGACGTGCGGCAGCACCGAGTCCAGGACGAGCCTGCTCACGTGCCGCGGGTACCGGACGGCGTAGCTCGCGCCGGTCATGGTGCCGTAGGAGACGCCGTCCACGGTCATCTTCCGCACGCCGAGCGCCTGCCGCAGCACCTCGAGGTCGCCGACGGTCTGCTCGGTGGTGAAGTAGTGCCGCCGGTCCCCGAGGACGCCGGCGCATTCATCGACCGCCGCGGGCGCGGGCGGCTCGATGTCGCTGCTGCCGACCTCCGCCTGCAGCGTCGGGCAGTCGATCGCGCCGAACTCGCCCGTGCCGCGCTGGTCGATCATGACGAACCGGTAGTTCTCCGCGAGCTCCGGCATCCGCGCGGAGATCCCGTCGATGAACGGGACGCCGGGCTGGCCCGGCCCGCCGGTGAGGAAGAGCAGGACCCCCTTGGGCGCGCCCGCGTCGTCCGCCATCGCGACCTGGAGCCTCAGGGTGCCCTTGCCGGGATTCCGGTGGTCGAGCGGGACGGTCAGGAACGCGCAGGTGAACCCGGTCTTGCCCGCGCACGGGTGCGGGTCGGCCAAGCGCGGCGGGGACGGTGCGGGCGGGGGCGCTGTGGGTGCTGCGGCCGCCGTCGCCCCGCCGGATGCGGCGAGGGCGAGGGTGAGGGCGAACACCGCGGTGAGACGTGATCGCATGTGATGATCACCACTCGGTTCCGCGGCGCGGGCGGGGATCTCGCCGGATCCGGCCATCCGCGCGCCGCCCGCCGGGCCGTCCCCAGCCGCCTCCGGTGCGTGCTCCGGGCGGGTTCCGGGCGGGTTCCGGGGCGCGGGACCTCGTCAGGCGGGCGGCGAAGGTGAATACTGAATCTCGTTCGGTAACCCCCTGAGCGGAGGATCAACGGTGTCCGAGACCTTCTCGATGACCATCGACGGCGCGGCCGTGGACGCGCCCGGCACCTTCGGGGTGATCAACCCGGCGACCGGCGAGGTGGCCGAGCAGGCGCCCGACGCCTCCAGGGAGCAGCTCGACGCGGCGATGGCCGCGGCGCTGGCCGCCGGCGCCGAGTGGCGCCGCGACGAGTCCGTGCGCCGCAAGGCGCTGCTCGCGGCGGCCGACGTCATGTTCGCGCGGTCGGAGGAGATCGGCCGCATCCTGACCCTGGAGCAGGGCAAGCCGCTCGCCGACGCGACCATGGAGGTCGTCGGCGCCGGCGTCTGGCTGAAGTACTTCGCCGAGCTGGAACTGCCCCGCGAGGTGATCCAGGACGACGCGAGCGCGCTGGTCGAGGTCGTCCGCCGCCCGATGGGCGTGGTCGCCGCGATCACCCCGTGGAACTTCCCGCTGCTGCTCGGCGTGTGGAAGATCGCGCCGGCGCTGCTCGCGGGCAACACGATGGTCCTCAAGCCGTCCCCGTTCACCCCGCTGTCCAGCCTGAAGCTCGGCGAGGTGCTGCGCGACGTGCTGCCGCCCGGCGTGCTGAACGTCGTCACCGGCGGCGACGAGCTCGGCGCCTGGATGACCGCGCACGACGTCCCCCGCAAGATCAGCTTCACCGGCAGTGTCGCGACCGGCAAGCGGGTCGCCGCCGCGGCGGCCCCCGACCTCAAGCGCGTCACGCTGGAGCTCGGCGGCAACGACCCCGCGATCCTGCTGGACGACGCCGACCCCGCCGCGGTCGCCGACCGGCTGTTCGGCGCCGCGTTCCAGAACAACGGCCAGGTCTGCTCGGCGATCAAGCGCGTGTACGTGCCGGAGGCGCTCTACGGGGACGTGGTCGACGCCCTCGCCGAGCGGGCGAAGGCCGCCAGGGTCGGCGACGGCATGCGGGAGGGCGTCCAGTACGGGCCGATCAACAACAGGCCGCAGTACGAGCGGGTCTCGGAGCTGGTCGCCGACGCGCTCGCGGGCGGCGCCCGCGCCGCGGCGGGCGGCGGGCCCGTCGACGGCCCCGGCTACTTCTTCGAGCCCACGATCCTCGCCGACATCGAGGACGGCGCCCGGATCGTGGACGAGGAGCAGTTCGGCCCCGCGCTGCCGATCGTGAAGTACACCGACGTCGAGGAGGCGCTCGCCCGCGCCAACGGCACCCACTTCGGGCTGTCCGGCTCGGTGTGGGGCACCGACGCCGACCGGGCCGCCGAGGTCGCCGGGCGGCTGGAGTGCGGCACCGCCTGGGTCAACACCCACCTGGCGCTCGCCCCGCACCAGCCGTTCGGCGGGTTCAAGTGGAGCGGCGTCGGCGTCGAGAACGGGCCGTGGGGCCTCTACGGCTTCACCGAGCTCCAGGTGATCCACCGCTCCAGGCTCTGAACGGACCGGGCGCGTACTACATGAGCGGAAAGTCACGACTTCGAGTCCGGAAAGTGACACGGCCACTACTGGCGGTCGGCTCCTGGAATGGGACACTTTCTGAGCGGGGGCCGTGGAGACCGCACCGCGACCTGTGAAGGAGCCGCATGCAAACGTGGGACGTCATGCGTCGGGACGATCTCGGAAACACCTTCCACGTGGCCTCCCACGACTCGCGCATATCGGCGTTGGCGCAGGTCCTGGTGATGGAGAGCGGCGTCCGGCACAAGCAGACCTACTGGGTCGAGGGGCCGCCGGGTCCCGCCGTCCGCACCAACCGCGACCTGTACCTGGTGTTCCTGCACCTCGGCCAGGAGGCGCGGGCCGCGTCCTGGTCGCTGTCGGCGTTCCTGCGGTCCCTGTGGAAGGTCAGCGCTCCGCTGAGTGACCAGGCCCGGCTGGAACCCGACGACGTGGCGGCGATGTTCGCGGCGGCGTCCACGACCCCGCCCGCCGACGTCGACCCGGCGTGGAGCGTCAAGGACCTGTCGCTGCCCGGCGCCGAGCCGGACGGGTACGCCGACTGGGAGCGGGTCCTGCTGTCCCAGATCGCCGACCTGGAGGACTTCCTCGTCCACCCGCCGGGCCCGCAGGCGCGGTTCGGCGTGGACGCGCCCCGCCCGCCCGGCTCGGGCGCCCGCGCCACCCCGGCCCGCTGGTACAACTTCGACCCGGCGACGTACCTGGAGTGCGCGGTCGCCGGCAGCCTCGGCGGCTGGGACGCCGCCGACGGCGCCCGCGTGCCGCTGCCGCCCCGGCCCGGGGAGCCGCCCGCGCGCTCCTACGTCCGCACGATCACCACCATGACCTGGGACGACCTGGCCCGCATCGCGGTGTGCGGGCAGGTGTACGAGTAGTCCCGTTCCGCCCCCGGGTCCTGTCGGACCCGCGTGGTAGGACTGGGAGCATGAGCGACAGGCCGGTCGAGCTGACCGACCGGGGCGGCTGGTGGCTGGCGCAGGGCCGCCCGCACCCCGCCCTGCGCCCGTTCCTGCGCTCCTACGACGGCTACTGGGAGACGGCCGCCGTCCCCACCCGGATGCGCACGCTGCCCACCCGCACCACCGTCGTGATCATCAACCTGGGCACGCCGCTGTACCTGGAGGTCCCCGACCCCGGCGTCCGCGACCGCGAGTACGGGTCGTTCGTCGCCGGGATGCACGACGGCCACGGCATGTACGTGAGCCCCGGCGGGCAGCGCGGCATCCAGCTCGACGTGACGCCGCTCGGCGCCTACACGCTGCTCGGCGTCCCGATGGCCCACCTCACCAACGCGGCGGCCGACCTGCCCGACCTGCTCGGCCGGGACGCGGACGCGCTGGTCGAGCGGCTCGCCGCCGCCCCCTCCTGGGGCGCGCGCTTCGACATCCTGGACGGCTTCCTGCTGCGCCGCCTCGACGCCGGCCCCGTCCCCGACCGGGAGGTGGCGCGGGCGTGGCGGCTGCTCGACGGCGACCCCGCCGTCTCGGTCGCCGACCTCGCCGCCGACGTCGGCTGGAGCCGCAAGCACCTGACGAACCGGTTCCGCGAGCAGGCGGGGCTGCCGCCCAAGGTGATGGCGCGGGTGCTCCGCTTCCGGCGCGCGGTCGGGCTGCTGACCGGCGGCGCCGGCTTCGCCGAGGCCGCGTTCGCCTGCGGCTACTACGACCAGGCCCACCTCAACCGCGAGTTCCGCGCGCTGTCGGGCTGCACGCCGACCGAGCTGATCGGCGGGCAGCTCGAGCAGCAGCGCATCAGCACCCTCTCCGAACCCGCCTGACGCGGAGGCGGTCAGCCCTGGTGGACGCCGCCGCCGAGGTTCATCACGACGACCCCGATCACGATGATCACCGCGCCGGCGATCGTGAGGGGCTTGAGCTGCTCGCCGAACAGCAGGACGCCGCCGGCGAACGCGCCGATCGTGCCGAGCGCCGACCAGATCGCGTAGACCGGGCCGACGTTCAGCGACGTCAGCGCCTTCGCCATGAACACGAACGAGACCAGGTACCCGGCGACCACGATCAGGGACGGCCACAGCCTCGTGAACCCCTCGGAGGCCCGCATCGCCAGCGTCGCCGTCACCTCGAACGCGATCGCGAACCCGAGCAGCACGAACGGCATCAGCGCGCCTCTCCGTACTCGGCCGCGATCGCCTCGAACACCTTCATGTCGGCCTCCCACGGCGTGCCGGGGCGCGGCCAGTGCAGCACGATCTCGGTGATGCCGAGCTCGGCGTAGCGTCCCGCGAGGTCGGCGAACGCCTCCGGCGACTCCAGCCACGGCTCGTCGGTGAACCCCGTCATGAAGATCAGGTCGTCGAGTTCGCGGCCCTCCTCCTCGCACGCGGCCCCGAGCGCGGCGAGCCGGGAGCGCACGGCGTCGTACGGCTCCACGCCCTCGGCGCCGCCGCCGGTGACCCAGCCGGTGCCGTGCCGGGCCGCGACCCGCATGCCGCGCGGCCCGTCCCCGGCGATGACGAACGGCACCCGCGGGCGCTGGACGCAGCCGGGCTCCGCGATCACGTCCCGCGCGGTGTAGTAGTCGCCCTCGAAGGTCGTCTTCGGCCCGGTCAGCAGCCGGTCGAGCAGCTCCGTCCACTCGGCGAAGCGGGAGGCGCGCTCGCCCGGCGTCCACGCGTCCCCGCCGAGGACGCCCGCGTCGGAGGCGCGGTGCGTGCCGCCCGACCCGATCCCGATGGTGGCGCGCCCGCCGCTCACGTGGTCGATCGTCCTGATCGCGTGCGCGGTGGGGACGGGATGCCGGAAGTTCGGCGAGGTCACCATGGTGCCGATCCGGATCCGCGAGGTCACCGCCGCGGCGGCGGCCAGCGTCGTGTACGCGTCGTACCAGGGGGTCGTGCCCCGCCAGGCGAGGTGGTCGTAGACCCAGGCGTGCCGGAACCCGAGGTCCTCGGCGCGCCGCCACAGCTCCCCCGCCTCGGGCCAGGACTGCATCGGCCACATCACCGTGCCGATCTTCGGTGCCGCCACCCGTTCCTCCGCTCTCGTCATGCCCGGACCGATCATGCCCGGAACCGATCATGCCCTGGTCTCGGCGATCCACCGGCGCAGGGCCCACCACCAGTGCGCGGTGCGCGCCACGGCGGCGCCGCCCGCCGGGTCGGACAGCGGGCGGCCGGTCAGCTCCCGCAGCCGCCGGATCCGGTACTTGACGGTGTTGCCGTGGACGTGCAGCGCCGCCGCCGCCGACTCGATCCGGCCGCCGTGGTCGAGGTAGGCCAGCGCCGTCTCGGCCAGCTCCAGGTGGAAGGGGTCGTCCCGGTCGAGGCCGGACAGCAGCGCGGCGGCGAGCAGGCCGCCCAGCTCCGGCTCGGCCTCGGTGGCGGTGAGCAGCGCGAGGTCGGCCAGCTCCCGCATGCCGGTGAGCCCGGCGCCGGCGCCCGCCCGCAGCGCCCGGCGCCCCAGCCCGTACACCGGCGCGACCTCGGCGGGGCGCACCGGCGGCGCGGCCACCAGCAGCGGACCGGACCGCGCGGGACCGGCCGCCGGCTCCGGCAGCCGGGCGACGAGAGCGGCGAACCGGCCGTCCACCAGCCCGCACAGGCCGGGCCCGGCGGCGGTCAGCTCCGTCTCCAGCCGCGCCGCGACCACCGGGTCGCTGACGTCGGACACCACGCAGTGGTACGCGCCGTCCGCGTCGAGCGGCGCGCCGACCGGGACGGCCTCGCCGTGCAGCAGCTGCCGCAGCAGCTGGACGCGGGCCTCCCGCGCGGTCCGGGCCATCTCCAGCTCGGTGACCCGGTGCGCGTGGACCATCCGGTGGACGAGCGCGGTGGTGATCTCGTCGATGCGGGTCACGCCGTCCAGCAGCACGGCGTCCGGCACCTCCAGGCGGCGGCCCTCCGCGACGAGCATCCGGACGAGGTGGGCGCGGCCCGCCTGGAAGCCGTCCAGGAACGCCGCGACGGGCACGCCCTGCCGCGCCCGGTCCGAGCCGAGCCGCTCCGCCGCCGCGAGGACGTCCGCTCCGGGCCCGCCGTCCTCCAGCGCGGCGAGCACCCCCCGCACGAGGGCGCGGACGTGCCTGCGGGTCTCCTCCTCCGGCAGCGCCGCCACGAGCTCGGACCGCCCGCGCGCGGCGCGGACCGTCGCCTCCAGCACCACCGGGTCGCCGCTGTGCTCGATCAGCAGCCGCAGGAACCGGTCGCCCGTGCCCACCTCCATCCCTGCATTCTGCCGCGCCGTTGTCCCGTCCGGACAACCGGGCGCGGGGCGGTTGGGCCGCTCCGGTCTAGCGGCGCGACGCCGCCATGGTGTTCGGTTGGGGGAAGACGAGCCTGAGGAGTCGCACCGATGTCCGATGAGGACGAGTTCCTGGAGAAGCTGCCGACCGACCTGATCTTCCGGCTGCCGCCCTCGTTCGACGACGTCGCGGACGAGCGCCGGCACCGCAAGGAGCGGCTGGCCGCCGCGCTGCGCATCTTCGGGAAGTTCGGCTTCGAGGAGGGCGTGGCGGGGCACATCACCGCGCGCGACCCCGAGCGCACCGACCACTTCTGGGTCAACCCGTTCGGCATGTCGTTCAAGCACATCAAGGTCAGCGACCTGATCCTGGTGAACCACGAGGGCAAGGTCGTCGAGGGCCGCTACCCGGTCAACGAGGCCGCGTTCGCGATCCACTCCCAGGTGCACCAGGCGCGCCCGGACGTGGTCGCCGCCGCGCACAGCCACTCCACCTACGGGCGGGCGGTCTCCGCGCTCGGCCGGAAGCTGGAGCCGATCACCCAGGACGTGTGCGCGTTCTACCAGGACCACGGCCTGTTCGACGACTACACGGGCGTCGTCACCGACCTGGAGGAGGGCAAGCGCATCGCCGCCGCCCTCGGCGGCCACAAGGCCGTCATCCTGCGCAACCACGGCCTGCTGACCGTCGGCGACACCGTGGACGCCGCCGCCTGGTGGTTCATCACGATGGAGCGCTCCTGCCAGGTGCAGCTCCTCGCCAAGGCCGCCGGCGAGGTCGTGCCCATCGAGCACGACAACGCCGTCCTGACCCACGAGCAGATCGGCAACGACCTGGTCGGCTGGATCAACTACCAGCCCCTCTACGACCAGATCACCCGCGAGCAGCCGGACCTGTTCGAGTAGTCCGGACTCCCCGGCCTAGGAGGCGGAGTCGGCGGTGTCGGGTTCGGTGAGCGGGAGCAGCACCTGGAAGCGGGTGTCGCCCGGCAGGGACCGCACCCGGATGTCGCCGCCGTGGCGCCCGACCACGATGCGCCAGGAGATGTCGAGGCCGAGGCCGGTGCCCTCCCCCACCGGCTTGGTGGTGAAGAACGGCGTGTAGATGCGGTCGAGGTTCTCCTCGGGGATGCCGACCCCGGTGTCGCCGATCTCCACCAGCGCGTGGTCGTTCTCCCGCGCGGTCCGGACGGTGAGGGTGCCCGACCCCTGCATCGCCTGCAGCGCGTTGACGATCAGGTTCGTCCACACCTGGTTCAGCTCCGCCGCGTAGACCGGGACGGGCGGCAGCGACTCGTCGTAGTCGACCTTCACCGTCACGTCCGGCCCGAACTTGCGCTTGAGCATGGTGAGCGTGCTGTCCAGCAGCTCGCGCAGGTCGGCGCGCTGGTAGGCGGCCCGGTCGAGCTGGGAGTACTGGCGGGCCGAGTCCAGCAGCGCGGTGATGCGGCCCATCGCGTCGGAGATCTCCGCCTGCAGCTGCGCGACCTCCAGCACCTCGGCGAGCCAGCGCATCGCCGCCGGGAGGTGCTCGCCGGCCGCGCCCGCGACCTCCTCGGCCTGCTCGATCCCGATGCCGGCGGAGACCAGGCCGGGCGCGAGGTCCCACGCCTCGCCGACGCCGTGGTCCTCCAGCCAGTCGCCGAGCTCGTCCTCGGCGTCGCTGACCTCCAGCGGGCTGCGGCGGCCGCCCGGCGGGGCGGGCAGCGCCGGGCGCAGCGACACGAGCGCGCTGAGGTGCGTGCAGTCGACCCCCTGCGCGGCGAGGTCGGCGAGCGTCCGCTGCGAGGCCAGCAGGCGGTCGCCGAGCTCGGCGCTGGCCCGCGCCGCCGCCGCGGCCGGGTTGTTCAGCTCGTGGGTGAGCCCGGCGGTGAGCGTGCCGAGCGCGGTGAGCCGCTCCCGCTGGTCCACGATCCGCCGCGCGTTGGACATCCCGAAGAAGATGCCCTCCAGCAGGTGCGCGCCCATCGGGAACCACTTGCGGACGGCCTTGGAGAACTTGCGGGCCGGCAGCCGGAAGACCCGCGCCGGGCCGGTCGCCCGCAGCGTGTGCTGGTACTTCTGCTCGATCTTGTCGCCCAGGTAGGCCTGCACGGCGCCGCCGTAGGTGCCGGGACGGGACGTCCGGCTGACCTCGACCGCGTGCCCCCGCACCGTCTGGGTCATCACCATCTCGCCGTCGAGCAGCACGTACAGGAACTCCGCGGGGTCGCCCTGCGCGCAGATCACGCCGTTCTCGGGGAACGCCTCGACCGTCCCGCACTCCGACAGCCAGCCGAGCTTCTCCTCGTCGAGGGACTCGAAGAGGAACAGCCCCCGCAGCTCCTCCGGCGATGCCGTGTCCATGCCCGCTCCTATGCCTGCTCCAGATAGCGGTGGACGAGGGCGACGGCCATCGCGCCGTCGCCGACCGCCGAGGCGACCCGCTTCATCGACTCGGCGCGGACGTCGCCCGCGGCGAACACGCCGGGGACGCTCGTCTCCAGGTGGTAGGGCTGGCGCGACAGCGGCCAGCGCGCCGGGCGGCGTCCTCCGGCGACGAGGTCGGGGCCGGTCAGCACGTAGCCGCGCGGGTCGCGCTCGACGAAGCCGTCCAGCCACGCGGTGCCCGGCTCGGCGCCGATGAACACGAACAGCCAGTGCGCGTCGATCGTCACCTTGCCCGCCGGGGAGGCGAACGTGAGCCGCTCCAGCCGGTCGGCGCCCTCCGCCGCGCACACGGTCTTCCCGGTGTGGACCTCGATGTTGGGCGTCGCCTCGATCTGCTCGATCAGGTAGTGCGACATCGACCGCTCCAGGCCGTCCGCCCGGACGATGACGTGCACCTTCCGCGCGTAGCGGGCGAGGTACACCGCGGCCTGCCCGGCGGAGTTGGCGCCGCCGACGACGGCGACCTCCTCGTCCTTGCACTCGGGGGCCTCGGTGAGCGCGGCGCCGTAGTAGACGCCGCGGCCGACGTAGTCCTCCACGCCCTCGGCCTGGAGGCGCCGGTAGGAGACGCCGGTCGCGAGGATGACCGCGTGGGCGGCGATCTCCGTGCCGTCCGACAGCCGCGCCACCCGCGCGGTGCCGCGCGCCTCCAGCGCGGTGACCTCCCCGGCCTGCAGCAGCTCGGCGCCGAACCGGCCGGCCTGCCGGCGGGCCCGGTCGGCGAGCTGCGCCCCGGTCACCCCGTCGGGGAAGCCGAGGTAGTTCTCGATGCGGGAGCTCTGCCCGGCCTGCCCGCCGAGGGCGTGCCGCTCGACGACGACCGTCCTCAGCCCCTCCGACGCCCCGTACACGGCCGCGCCGAGCCCCGACGGCCCGCCGCCCACGACGATCAGGTCGTAGAACCCGGTGGACGGGGTGCTGGACAGCCCGATCGCGGCGGCCAGCTCGGTGTCGGACGGCGCCGACAGCGTGCCGCCGTCCGCCTTCACCACCAGCGGCAGCTCCGGCGCCCCGGCCGCGGCGATCAGCTCGGCGCCCTCCTCGTCGGTGTCCATCAGCCACGTGTAAGGCACCTGGTTGCGGGCGAGCAGGTCGCGGACCTCGTAGCAGCGGGACGACCAGCGGTGCCCCACCACGCGCAGCTCGCCGGGCGGGCGCCGGTCGGCGCGCGCCCACGCGTCCAGCAGCTCGTCGATCACCGGGTAGAACTTCTCCTCCGGCGGATCCCACGGCTTCAGCAGGTAGTGGTCGAGGTCGACGTCGTTGATCGCGCGGATCGCCGCGTCGGTCTCGGCGTAGGCGGTGAGCAGGACGCGGCGCGCGAACGGGAACAGGTCCATCGCGTGCTCCAGGAACTCCACGCCGTCCATCCCGGGCATCCGGTGGTCGGCGAGCAGCACGGCGGTGTCCTCGCCGCGCAGCCGCAGCTCGCTCAGCGCGTCCAGGGCCTGCCGGCCCGACTCGGCCCGGACGATCCGGTACGACTCGGCGTACCTGCGGCGCAGGTCCCGCGCGACGGCCCGGGACACCCCCGGATCATCGTCGACGGTCAGCAGCACTGGTTTGGGCACGCGTCCCCCTCTATCGCCAGAACCCGCCTGAAATCCTACGTGGCCCAGGCCACTCCGGCACGCCCCGGCACCCCCGCGTCCCGGCCGCGGACCCGCCATCGGTCATGATCGGGGCATGGACCTGCGTGTTGCGCTGATCGGATACGGCACCGGGGGCTCGGTGTTCCACGCCCCGCTGATCGCGTCCGTGCCCGGGCTGCGGCTGGCCGCGATCGTCACCCGCGCGCCGGAGCGGCAGCGGGCGGCGCGGGAGCGGTACCCGGAGGCGGACATCGTCGACCGGGCCGACCGGCTGTGGGGGGCGCCGGGCGGCTACGACCTCGTCGTCGTCGCCGCGCCGAACCGGCAGCACGTCCCGCTGGCCCGGTCGGCGCTGACCGCGGGCGTCCCCGTCGTCGTGGACAAGCCGGTCGCGGCCTCCGCCGCGGACGCCCGCTCGCTCGCCGCGCTCAGCGCCGTCCGGGGGCTGCCGGTGTTCCCCTACCACAACCGCCGCTGGGACGGCGACTACGTCACCGCGACCCGGCTGATCGCCTCCGGCGCCCTCGGCGACGTCCAGCGGTTCGAGTCCCGCTTCGAACGCTGGCGGCCCGAGGTGAAGGAGAGCTGGAAGGAGAGCACCGACCCCCGCGACGCGGGCGGCATCCTGTTCGACCTCGGCTCCCACCTCATCGACCAGGCGGTCACCCTGTTCGGCCGGCCCGCCCGCGTCTACGCCGAGATCGACACGCGCCGCCGCGGCGCCGCGGCGCCCGACGACGCGTTCCTCGCCCTCACCCACCGCGGCGGCGTCCGCTCGCACCTGTGGATGAGCGCGACCGCGGCCCAGCTGGGCCCGCGCCTCCGGGTGCTCGGCGGCCGCGCGTCCTACACCGTCTCCGGCATGGACCCGCAGGAGGCGCAGCTGCACGCGGGCCTCACCCCGAAGGACCCCGGCTACGGCGTCGCCGGCCCGGACTCGCACGGCCTCCTCGGCACGCCCGGCGAGACCTCCCCCGAGCCGACCGCTCCGGGCGCCTACCAGGACTTCTACGCGGGCGTCCTGCGCACCCTCCGCGACGGCGCCCCGCCCCCCACGACCCTCGCCGACGCGATCACGGGCCTGGAGGTCATCGAGGCCGCCGCCCGCTCCGCCGCCGAGGGCGCCGTCGTCGGCCTCGGCGATCAGTAGCGCAGACCGGCGGCCACGCCGGCCGGCCGCTCGCCGAGCAGCTCGCAGTGGACGGGATGCCCGGCACCGCCCGCCCGCGGCCAGGCCGAACACGTGCAGGGGGCCGCGCGGCCCGTCCGCCCCGCGTGCACGGCGAGGCCGCCGTCCGCGCCGGGCAGGTCGCCGAGGCGCCGGCCGCTCGTCCGGCCGAGAGGCCACCGGGCCAGGACGGCGGCACCGGACGATGTCGTACGCCATGCCCCGAGCCTCTCACCCGGGCGGGGTCAGAGCACGGAGACGTGGACGTGGTCGTAGTGGTTCTGGGTGACGCTGCCGCGGTCCTCCATCTGGCGCCAGCCGCCGCTGCCGCGCATGTCGTAGATGCGCTGCTTCCAGATGACGTACTTGATGCCGAGGCGTGAGGCGTTGTCGATGACGTACTGGGCGACCTGGTCGCCGTGCGCCTGCGCGGAGGCGCTCGGCATCTTGCCGCCGGTGCTCTCCATGAAGTCGCAGGCGGTGCCGGAGCCGTGGTCCTGCGGGTCGCCGGGGCGGGCGCAGCCGATCGTCGGGAACGGGCCGAACCTGCCGTCGACCTCCAGCAGGACCGTGCGCATCCGCGCGGTCATCGAGTTGCCGACGATCGGAGACTTGGCACCGCTGACACCGTCGGGCCGCCCGCCGCCGCTGACGGGCGCCTTCGTCACCTCGGGCTTGTACTTGGCGAGCAGCTTCTTCACGCGGGTGCGCTGGCTCTCCAGGTCGTCGATCTCCTTCTCGACGGCCTCCAGCTTCTTCTTCGCCGTCGCGTGCGACTGCGCGGCCTTGGTGGTGAGCGCCTGGAGGTTCTTGATGCGGCGGCCGTTGTTGCGGCTGATGTGCTCGATGACGGCGGCGTCGTGGACGGCGGCGCCCGGCTCGGCCGCGGAGATGATCGGGATCATGTCGAGCCGGCCGGTCATGTACGTCGTGGAGGCGAGCCGGGCGACGCCCTCGCGGGCGGCGTCGTACTCGCGGTCGGCCTTCACCGCGTCCGCGCCCGCGCGCTCGGCGGACTTCTTCGCCTCCTCCAGGGAGACGAGCTCGCCCCGGTACTCCTTGGACAGCTTCTCCGAGCGCGCCTTGAGCTTCGCGTACTCCTTCTTCAGATCCTTCGGCTCCTGCGGGAGCCGTGCCGCGCTCCCGGACACCGGCGGCAGCGCCGCCGACAGGCCCACCGCGAGGACGAGCGCGGTCAGGCGCCGCGCCACCGTGCGCTTGCGCGACGTACGGGCCGTCCTGCCGCCTGGATCGAGGGCCGCCACAGATCTCTCCTAGATAACAAAGCTCAAGATTGGCGGCACGCTACCACAATCGCCCATTCAGCCTCAGACGCTCCGGAAATCTCACATAAGCACACAGGGTCACGCGCGGACTACACGGTACAAGACGCCCGAGGCCGGGCCGCCCTCCGGCGGCCCGGCCCGGTCACGCGCCCACGAGCTCCTCCCAGCGGGGAACCCGCGGCTCCGACAGCAGCCGCAGCCCGGCCTCGGCGACCGTCCGGTCCCCCTTGCGGTTGTTGCACTTCCCGCACGCCAGGACGGTGTTCTCCCAGGTGTCGCCGCCGCCGCGCGACTGCGGGTGGACGTGGTCGATCGTGTTCCCGCGCCTGCCGCAGTAGCAGCAGCGCCCCCGGTCGCGCAGGTAGACGCCGCGCTTGCTCCACGGCGGGCGCCTGCCGTGCCGCCAGCGCATCGCGACGTACCGGACGAGCCGCAGGACCCGCGGCACCGGGAAGCGGCCGAAGGTCCGCCCCTCCTCCGCCTCCTCGACGACCGCCACCTCGCGCACCAGCATGCGGATGGCGTGCCGCAGGTCCACCCTTTGTAAGGGCTCGTACGACGCGTTCAGCACGAGCACGTTCACCGGGCCACCTCCCTACCCGTCTGTGCCGCTCCCCCGCCAGGATTCGAACCTGGATATCCGCATTAACACCGCGGCGTTCCGCCGTTGAACCACGAGGAAATACTCCGGCAATTCTCCACCCTCCCGAGATCCCCCCGGAAGCCCCCTAAGAATGCCGCCCAACCCCCAAAAACACCAACGCATTTTCCCCCACCCCCAGAAGCCCCGACGCCCCACCCCCACCCACCGACCAGAACAAACAGGACGACCACCACCTCGAACCGCCAACCCACCCAAGCAGAGCCCGCCCGAAGAACAACGAACCGGCGCCCAAGCCGGGAGAGGCCGCCGCGACCACCGCCCCGAACCACCAACCCGCTGCGGCAACACCCAGGCGGAGAACCGGGAACCAGGCGCCGCACGATGGGCAAGGGGTACGACGACCCCCGAACCAGGCGGTCACCACGCAAGGCAGAGACCACACGAAGCACAACGAACCCGGCGTCCCAAAGACGAGAGAGGCCGACGCAGCCACCGCCCGCACGGGCCGCCCCCAAGCAGCGGCCAAGCAGAGCACTCACAACCAAGCACCGCGGGACGGGCCAGGTGAACGCGAACCCCAGCGTCGCCCCTCCGAACCAGACAGCCGACCACTGACGCGAACGCCGGCGCGAAAACGACGATCTGGCGTCTCAGGACGGAGGGTCGGCGCAGCCACCGCCCGCACGGCCAGCGCCGCCCCGTGGCACTGCCCAGGCGGCCGGGGCACGGCGAACCCGGCTTCGCAGGGCGGGCGGGGAGTGCCCAGTTAACGGATACCTCTCTGCTCACCACCGCTTGACACAGAGAGGTGCCGAAAACCGAACTGTGAGGATCTTGGGGTGCCGCCTCGGGCGCGGTCTGACCCGAAAACCGTTTAGTCCCGGCGGGCGAAGTCGGCATGGCCGGCGACCCGCTGAGGCGTGGGAAGGCGGCGGATGGCGACGCGGGCGTCCACGGGGTGGCGAGGTGGGTGTGATGCCTCAGGGCGGCGGTCGCCCGGTGGGGTGGAGGGTGATGTGGGGGTGTCAGTCGGGTGGGGTTGGTCGGATGAGTCTTGGCATTGCCCTGGCGGCGGACTCGCTCCACCAGGTGTCGTGGTCTTCGGATGCGGGGTGTGCCTCGATCGCGGCCGGGCAGCCGGGGCAGTTGGTGTCCGTCCAGGTGAGTCGGACGCGGGCGGCGGCGGTGGTGTTCGCGGGTGTTCGGGCGCCCCAGAAGTTCATCACGTCGGTCTCTGTGACGAGTCGTTCGGCTGGGGTCTCGCGTGGGCCCTTGGTGCCGCCTCTCTTGAGCCAGGCTGTTTGCTCGGCGAACAACTGCCAGGCCAGGGCGCGGGCCAGGTTTGCGGCGGTGAGCATGCTTCCGTAGGGGACGCGTCGTACCGCCACCTCTGGCAGGCCGAACCGGTGCAGTCCCGCCGTCTCCGCCCTGGCGCGCGTCGCGTCGTCCGGTTCCAGGGTGATGTAGACCGGCGCCCAGTCGCGGCCGAGGACGAAGGGCTCGGGCTCGGCGGGCGGGCCGTTCTCGGGCGGCGGGATGCGGCCGGCGTCCAGGTCGGCGACCGTCCCGCGCACGGCGGCGGCGAGGACCCGCGCGGTGAGCCGGGCCGCCTGCGCGCCGAGCGGCCGGCCGCCGGGGGCCGTGGCCGCGGTGACCGTGATGTGCCGTGCCGCCCCGAACACGTCCCGCAGCCGCTCGGGCTGACCGCCCAGCCGGTGCATCCGCTCCTTCAGCTCCGGCGTGACCTCGGTCACCGGCTCGGCGGTCAGCCGCCCCGATCCCAGCAGCCCCGCCGCGACTCGGCCCAGACCCCGGTCGCCGACGGCGTCTCTCAGGTAGTCCGGCCCGGGGACGACGCGCGCGTCCGTCGCGACCAGGAACCGCGCGGTGACCACGCCGGGCACCGTCAGCACCAACCGTTCCCCCATCTCCCGCCTCCCGTCGAGGCACGCCCGCTCCGGCCTGCCGACGCCCCCACCCTCCCTCCCGCACCGCCACGGCCGCCCCGGAACGTGAACCTGTGGATAACTCAGATCAGGGCGTCCCCGAAGCACACGACGCCGTCAGCCGCTGAGGAGCGCCCGAGAGCATCTGGCAACGGCGCCGCTCAATGATCCGCCGCTCCCCCGGTCGTTCCAGCCGACCGCAGGGCCCTGACCTCCAAGGTGCTCGCCCCAAATTGGGCCGTCCGCGCGTCAAGGGTGGCCTTGGGAGTCGATGGGGAATGGCGGCTTCGCCGGGTGGCGCGGGGGCGACCGGTCAGGGGAGGGCGGTCACCGCGGCCTGGTATTCCAGGGACTCTCGTTCGGTGCGGAAGCCCAGTTCCTCGTTGACGGCGATCATGTGCGCGTTATCGCCTGAATTGTCCGTTTCTATTTCGTGGACGTCGGGGCGTTCGCGGGTCAGCCAGGCGAGCATCGCGGCCTTCACCCAGATGCCGATGCGGCGGCCCCGGTGCTCGGGGACGACGGCCGTGTCGTACTGGGCGGCGCGGCCGGCCGAGTCGTGCGGGACGACGATCTCGGTGAAGCCCGCGATCGCGGGGCCGTCCAGGGCGGCGACCGTGTAGAGGTCGTCGCCGCGCTTGGCGACGACCTCGGCCATCTCGCGGACGCGGTCGGCGTCCCAGAGGGCGCCCTCGTACTCGGCCAGGTCGGCCATGGCGTGCTTGGCGCGGGCCAGCGCGGTCGCGTGCTCGTCCGGCACCGTGCCCTGCCAGCGGACGAGGCCGTATCCGGCGGGCGCCTCGGCCAGCAGCCGGGTGATGCGCTCCGGCGGGACGTCCGCCAGGCGCAGCAGCATGCCGCGCAGGGTGAGCACGCACTCGAAGCCCTGCGACTCCAGGAACGGCACGGCCGGGGTCCCGGCGAGGACCTGCGCGATCACGCTGGAGCGCCCGTCGGCGCGCAGTCCCTCGGCGGCGGCGGCGAGGAGGCGGCGGCCGAGGCCGCGGCGGCGGTGGCCGGGATGGACCCGGACGTCGATCTCGCCGGGACGGCCGGCGCCGGGCTCGCCGGGGAGCCGCAGCGCGGCGACCGCGACCAGCCGGCCGCCGTCGGCCGCCGCCCAGAGCCGCTGCCGGGAGCCGGGTTCGGCGGACAGCAGCCGCCGCGCCGTGCCGGCCGGGTCCGGGGCGGGGTCCCCGGCCGGGTCGGCGGCGTGGACGGCCGCGAGCACCTCGTGCCACGCGCGGATCTGCGCGTCCGTCGGAGCGTCGAGCGCGATGACGTCCATCCGACTTTTGTACCGGATCCCGGCCCGCCGCGACCGGGACCCCGGACATCCGGTGCCGGAACCGGGGTCAGGCGTCCCGCGAGAACGCGGCCAGGATGCGGTCGGCGGCGAGGGCCGGGGTGAGCGTCCCGTCCGCGACCTGCCGCTCCAGTTCCGGCGCCAGGCTCCGGACGCCGGGGTGCGCGTGCAGTTCGGTGAGCAGCCGGTCGTGCACCATCGCCCACGTCCAGCCGACCTGCTGGCGGCGCCGCCGGGCCTCCAGCTCGCCGGTGTCGCGCAGCCGGTCCTGGTGCTCGACGATCTCCTCCCACACCTCGTCCAGCCCGGTGCCCTCGCGGGCGCTGCACGTGAGGACGGGGGTGTCGCGGACGCGCTCGTCGCTGCGCAGCATCCGCAGCGCCCCCGACAGCTCGCGGGCCGCCCGCTTGGCCTCCATCTTGTGGTCGCCGTCGGCCTTGTTCACCGCGATGACGTCGGCCAGCTCCAGGACGCCCTTCTTGATGCCCTGGAGCTGGTCGCCGGTGCGGGCGAGGGTGAGGAACAGGAAGGAGTCGACCATCTCGGCGACGGTCGTCTCCGACTGCCCGACGCCGACCGTCTCCACGAGGACGATGTCGTACCCGGCGGCCTCCATGACGACCATCGCCTCGCGGGTGGCCTTGGCGACGCCGCCGAGCGTGCCCGCGGTCGGCGACGGCCGGATGAAGGCGCCCGGGTCGGCGGCGAGGCGCTGCATGCGGGTCTTGTCGCCGAGGATGCTGCCGCCGGTCCGGGTCGAGGACGGGTCCACGGCGAGCACCGCGACCCGGTGCCCCTCCCCGGTCAGCTTCGTGCCGAGCGCGTCGATGAACGTGGACTTGCCGACCCCCGGCACGCCGGTGATCCCGACGCGGCGGGCGCCCCCGGCGTGCGGGGTCAGCTCGACCAGCAGCTTCTGCGCCAGCTCCCGGTGGTCGGGACGGGTCGACTCCACGAGCGTGACCGCCCGCGCGATCCACGCGCGCGAGCCGTCCCGCACGCCGGTCACGTAGTCGTCGAGCCCCGGCCTCACGACGAGACGTGCCCCAGCTGCGCGGTCAGCTCGTCGAGCAGCCCGAGCGCCGCGTCCGCGAGCACCGTGCCGGGCGGGAAGATCGCGGCGGCGCCGGCGGCGCGCAGTTCGTCGAAGTCCTGCGGCGGGACGACCCCGCCCACGACGATCATGATGTCGGCGCGGCCGAGCGCGGCGAGCTCCTCGCGGAGCGCCGGCACGAGCGTGAGGTGGCCGGCGGCGAGGGAGTTGACGCCGACGATGTGCACGTCGGCCTCGACGGCCTGCCGGGCGACCTCCGCCGGGGTCTGGAACAGCGGGCCCACGTCGACGTCGAAGCCGAGGTCGGCGAACCCGGTCGCGATCACCTTCTGGCCGCGGTCGTGCCCGTCCTGGCCCATCTTGGCGACGAGGATGCGGGGGCGGCGGCCCTCGGCGTCCTCGAACGCGGCGGTCGCCGCGCGCGCCTTCTCGATGGCGGTCACCTGTCCGGCCTCCTCCCGGTACACGCCGGAGATCGTGCGGATCTGCGCCGCGTGCCGGCCGTACGCCTTCTCCAGCGCGTCGGAGATCTCCCCCACGGTCGCCTTGGCGCGGGCGGCGCCGATGGCGAGCGCGAGGAGGTTCTGGTCCAGCCCGGACGCGCGGGTGCCGTTCTCGGCGGCCTCGGCGGCGCGGGTCAGCGCCTCCAGCGCGGACCGGGCCGCGTCCTCGTCGCGCTCCTCGCGCAGCCGGCGCAGCTTGTCGATCTGCTGCGCCCGGACGGACGCGTTGTCGACCTTCAGGACCTCGATCTCCTGCTCGGCGTCCGGACGGTACTTGTTGACGCCGATGACGGGCTGCCGCCCCGAGTCGATGCGGGCCTGCGTGCGCGCCGCCGCCTCCTCGATGCGCAGCTTGGGCAGCCCCTCGTCGATCGCCTTCGCCATGCCGCCGGCCTGCTCGACTTCGGTGATGTGGCCCCAGGCGCGGCGGGCGAGGTCGTAGGTGAGCCGCTCGACGTAGGCGCTGCCGCCCCACGGGTCGATGGTGCGGGTCGTCCCGGACTCCTGCTGCAGGAGCAGCTGGGTGTTGCGGGCGATGCGGGCCGAGAAGTCGGTCGGCAGCGCGAGGGCCTCGTCCAGCGCGTTGGTGTGCAGCGACTGGGTGTGGCCCTGCGTGGCGGCCATGGCCTCGATGCAGGTGCGGGCGACGTTGTTGAAGACGTCCTGCGCGGTCAGGGACCAGCCGGACGTCTGCGAGTGCGTCCGCAGCGACAGCGACTTGGCGTTCTCCGGGTCGAACTGCTTCACGAGCCTGGCCCACAGCAGCCGGGCGGCGCGGAGCTTGGCGACCTCCATGAAGAAGTTCATGCCGATCGCCCAGAAGAACGACAGGCGCGGCGCGAACGCGTCGATGTCCAGGCCCGCCTCGCGCCCCGCGCGGATGTACTCGACGCCGTCGGCGAGGGTGTACGCCAGCTCCAGGTCGGCGGTGGCCCCGGCCTCCTGGATGTGGTAGCCGGAGATCGAGATGGAGTTGTACTTCGGCATCCGCTGCGAGGTGAACGCGAAGATGTCGGAGATGATCCGCATCGACGGCTGCGGCGGGTAGATGTAGGTGTTGCGGACCATGAACTCCTTGAGGATGTCGTTCTGGATGGTCCCCGCGAGCGCCTCCGGCTTCACCCCCTGCTCCTCGGCCGCGGCGATGTAGAGCGCCAGGACGGGCAGGACGGCGCCGTTCATGGTCATCGACACGCTCATCCTGTCCAGCGGGATGCCGTCGAACAGCTGGCGCATGTCGTAGATCGAGTCGATCGCCACCCCGGCCATGCCGACGTCGCCGGACACGCGCGGGTGGTCGGAGTCGTAGCCGCGGTGGGTGGCGAGGTCGAACGCGACCGACAGGCCCTTCTGCCCGGCCGCGAGGTTGCGGCGGTAGAAGGCGTTGGACTCCTCGGCGGTGGAGAACCCGGCGTACTGGCGGATCGTCCACGGCTGGGTCGCGTACATCGCCGGGTAGGGGCCGCGCAGGTACGGCGCGATGCCCGGCAGGGTGTCGAGGAAGTCGAGCCCGGCGAGGTCGTCGCCGGTGTAGAGCGCCTTGACGCCGATGCCCTCGGGCGTGTCCCAGGTCTCGGCGTCGCCGTCGGGGACGGCGGCGCGCCACCGCTTGGCGGCCTCGTCGGCGGAGGGCGCCGCCCCGAGCTCGATCTCGGTGAAGTCGGGGATCATTCGTTCACTCCCAGATCGTGGAGGGTGGTCTCCAGGACCCCGATCGCGTCGCATCCGGCGTACACGTTGGCGTCGACCCCCTCGTACGTTCCCTTACCCGCGAGCCAGACCTTCACCGCGCCCGCCTCGCGCAGGATCCGCGCGGCGGCGGCGGCCTGCTCCGCGTACAGCGTGTCGCTGGAGCAGAGGCAGGCGACGGCGGTGCCGGACGTCCCGAACTCCTCGGGCGCCCCGGTGGCCGTCTCGATGCCGCCCGCCTGGAAGAGGTTGGCGGCGAAGGACGCCCGCGCGGTGTGGACGGCGATGGGCCCGAGCGTCGCGAGGAACACCTTCGGGCGTCCGCCGGTCGCGTCCGCGTGGGCGTCGGAGCGGTCCCGCAGGGCCTCGAAGTCCTGCGCGTACGTCACCACGGGGAGGCCGCCGGCGGGCTGGGCCGGTGCCGGGGCGCGCTCGGGCAGCGTCTCGGCGAGGTTGGGGAACTCGCTGACGCCGGTGAGCGGGGCCTTGCGCCGGGCGATGTCCTCGCGGCGCCGCGCCCAGGTCGCGGCGAGCCGGTCGGCGACGAGCCCGGAGCCGAGGGCGGCACCGAGCCCGCCGGCCTTCTCGATCTCGGTGAACCACGCCCACGCGGCCCGCGCGAGCTCCTCGGTGAGGCTCTCGGCGTACCAGGAGCCGCCGGCCGGGTCGACGACGCGGGCGAGGCTCGACTCCTCCAGCAGGAGGGTCTGGGTGTTGCGGGCGATGCGGCGGGCGAAGCCGTCCGGCAGCCCGAGGCGGGCGTCGAACGGCTGGACGGTGACCGCGTCCGCGCCGCCCACCCCGGCGGCGAACGCCGCGATGGTGGTGCGGAGCATGTTCACCCACGGGTCGCGGCGCGTCATCATCGCCGACGAGGTGACGGCGTGGATCCGCGCGGCCGCCCCGTCGGCGGCACCGCTGACCTCGGCGACCCGCGCCCACAGGCGGCGCAGGGCGCGCAGCTTGGCGATCGAGGAGAACTGGTCGGCGTTGACGGCGAGGCGGAACTCGATCTGCCCGAACGCCTCGTCCACGCCCAGCCCGGCGCCGGTCAGGGCGCGCAGGTAGGCGACGCCGGCGGCGACGGCCGCGCCCAGTTCCTCGGCGTCGCTCCCGCCCGCGTCGTGGTAGGGCGTGCCGTCGACGGTGATCGCGCGCAGCTTCGGGAACTCGCGGACGCACCGGACGGCCAGCGCGGCGGCCTCGTCCAGCGGCCCGGCCGCGCCGGTGCGGGCCTGCACTCCGAGCGGGTCGGCGCCGAGGCTCCCGGCCGCGTCGGCGGCGTTCCCGCGCTCGGCGACCAGGGCGAGGAAGGCGTCCGCGGCCTCGGCCGCCGCCGCGCCCGCGTCCAGCACGACGGGCGCGAGGTCGAGCAGGACGCCGCGCAGCGCGTCCGCGAGGCCGGCGACCGGCAGTCCGCCCTCGCCGAGCCGCAGCCAGACCGAGGTGGCGCCGTTCTCCAGGTCGGCGAGGATCGCCTCGCGGGCGGCGGCGGGGTCGGGGTCGGCGTGCCGCTGGCGGACGTCCCATCCGGCGATGCCCTCCCCGTCCGGCCGGACCTCCCGGACGTAGGGGGCCAGGCCGGGCCGTCCGGCCGGGGCGTCGCTCCGCGTGTAGAGCGCCGCGATCGGCACCCCGTCGTACGACGCGCGGGTCAGCAGACCCTCGATCTCCTCAAGGGGGGTGTCGTCGGTCGCCGCGCCGGACTTGCGCAGCACCCCCTTCACCATCTCCCGCCACCGGTCCCGCTCGGCCGGGGGGAAGGCGGCGGCCAGTTCGAGTTCCTCAGGCGGCACCGTCATGCCCTGGATCGTAGGCGAGCGACCGAACGCCGCTCTGAAGCGGGTCCCGCTGACCAGAATCCGGGACGGCCCGGGCCCGCCGGTTAGCGGCGCGGCGTCCGGGAAGAGCACGCCCATGACCTTGGATGCGCTCCCCGGCGACCTCTACCACATGCAGGAGCTCCTCGACGAGCGCGAGAAGGAGGTCGCCGGGCGGGTGCGCGCCTTCCTGGAGTCGAAGGTCGCGCCGATCGCGGACGACTGCTGGGCGCGGGCCCGGTTCCCCTTCGACCTGATCCCGCACTACGGGGAGCTCGGCATCGCCGGCCTCGCCTACGACGAGTGCCCCGGGGAGAAGCCGAGCAGCCTGCTCACCGGCTTCCTCGCGATGGACATGGCGCGCGTCGACCCGTCCATGGCCACGTTCTTCGGCGTGCACACCGGCCTCGCGATGGGCAGCATCGGCCGGTGCGGCTCCCCCGAGCAGCGCGAGCGGTGGCTGCCGGCCATGGGGCGGATGGAGAAGATCGGCGCGTTCGCGCTCACCGAGCCCGAGGGCGGCTCGGACGTCGCGCTCGGGCTGCGCACCACGGCGCGGCGCGACGGCGGCCACTGGGTGCTGAACGGCGCGAAGCGCTGGATCGGCAACGCCACGTTCGCCGACCACACCGTCGTCTGGGCCCGGGACGAGGCCGACGACCAGGTGAAGGGCTTCGTCGTGGACAAGGGGACGCCGGGGTTCACCGCCGCGCCGATCGAGAACAAGATCGCGCTGCGGACCGTCCAGAACGCCGACATCACGCTCACCGACTGCCGGGTCCCCGAGTCCCACCGGCTCGCGGGCGCGAACGGCTTCAAGGACACGGCGGCGATCCTGCGCCGCACCCGCAGCGGCGTGGCGTGGCAGGCCGTCGGGGTGATGCTCGCCGCGTACGAGGTCGCCCGCGACTACGCGGTGGAGCGCGAGCAGTTCGGCCGGCCGATCGCGAAGTTCCAGCTCGTCCAGGACCTGCTGGTCAGGATGCTGGGCAACGCGACGTCCTGCCTGGGCATGGTGGTGCGGCTCGCCCAGCTCCAGGACGACGGCCTCTACCGCGACGAGCACTCGGCGCTCGCCAAGGCGTACTGCACCACCCGGATGCGGGAGGCCGTCGGCTGGGCGCGCGAGCTGATGGCGGGCAACGGGATCGTCCTCGACTACGGCATCGGGCGGTTCGTCGCCGACGCGGAGGCGCTGTACTCCTACGAGGGCACCCGGGAGATCAACACGCTGATCGTCGGCCGGGCCGCGACCGGAATGGGCGCGTTCGTGTGATTCCGCCCGCCACCGGGACGATCGAGGAGGCACCCCGGAAGCCCCACCGGCCAGGGGCGTTGCTAGAGTCGGCGCCGTACCGCCCCACCGGACCTTGCAGAGGTAGAGCAGCACATGTCGACTGGCAGCCACGCCGGGCGCCCGAAGTCCTGGGTCGCCGTGGCCATCATCTTCGTCGGTTTCGTCGTCGGCGGCGTCGGCATCACCCTCGGCCCCGACTGGGTCGTGACCGGCGTGGGCGCCGCGGTGATC
Organism: Actinomadura chokoriensis; assembly: GCF_039529475.1. Lineage (NCBI taxonomy): Bacteria > Bacillati > Actinomycetota > Actinomycetes > Streptosporangiales > Thermomonosporaceae > Actinomadura > Actinomadura chokoriensis. Next base: position 166,768 of record NZ_BAAAMW010000009.1, read on the forward strand.
GTGATCGGCGGGATCTTCGCGCTGGCCGTCGACATCATGAGCGACGTCGTCGCGGACGAGCCCGGGCACTAGCGATGTTCGGCCGCCCCCCGCTGGAAGAGCGGATCGCCGCCCGGCAGCGCGAGCGCGGGCCGCTCAAGCCCGGGAAGGTCTTCCCGCACGCGCCCGCCAAGATGCTGTTCTTCTTCGGCATCGCCGTGGTCGTCATCACCCACGTCATCGCGCTGTCGATGTACTTCTTCGACCCGGGTCCGAGCACCGCCCCCTGACCCCGGGCACGGCGGCCGCCGGCGCACCGAAGCGCACCGAGGGCCCGCCTCAGCGGCCGCCGTCCGAGCCGCTGGGCGGGCCCTTCGGCTTGCCGCTCAGGGAGAACAGCCCGGCCAGCAGGAAGACGGCGGCGGCGCGCAGGAGCGCTGGACGGCGGGTCAAAAGAAGGCCAAGAAGATCCATTACCACCGTTTACGGACGGACCGGCACGTGCGGGCACGGCGGCGGCGACGTACGGTCGGAGGGAAACGTGGCCGGCTGCGTCGCCCCGAGACCGAGGTGGTGGACCACCCTGCGATTCGGAGTCGAGGAAGAGTACTTCGTCGTCGATCCGTTCTCCCGGGAGGTCGTCCCCCGCGCCGCCGCCGTGGTGCGGCGGGCCGGCGCGGCTCTGGGCGAGCGCGCCTCCACCGAACTCGTCGCGTTCCTCGCCGAGGCCAAGACCTCGCCGTGCCACGACCTCGGCAAGCTCCGCGAGCAGATCCGCGCGATGCGGGCCGCGATGGCGGCCGCCGCGGCGGCGGAGGGCGTCCGGCTCGCCGCCACCGGCACGCCCGTGCTGGGCGAGGTGGTCCCCGCGCCGATCGCGGCCGGCGCCCGCTACGCCGAGAGCCTGGCCGTCTACCGGGGGCTGGACGACGAGCAGAGCATCTGCTCGTGCCACGTCCACGTCGAGATGCCCGACCGGGAGCGGGCCGTCCAGGTCAGCAACCACCTGCGGCCGTGGCTGCCGACGCTGCTGGCGCTGACGGCGAACTCGCCGTACTGGGCCGGGCGCGACACCGGCCACGCCTGCTGGCGGGCGATGGCGTGGGCGCGCTGGCCGGTGGCGGGGCCGCCGCCGTTCTTCGCCTCGGCCGCCCACTACGACGACCTCGTCGGGACGCTGCTCGGCTGCGGCGCCCTGCTGGACACCGGGACGGTCTTCTGGGACGTCCGCCCGTCGGCGCGGCTGCCCACGCTGGAGGTCCGGCTCGCGGACGTCGCCCCGACCACCGCCGACGCGGCCGTCTTCGCCGCGCTGGTCCGGGCGCTGGTGCGGGTGTCGTCGCAGGCGGTGGACGCCGGGGAGCCGGCGCCCGACCCGCCGCAGGAGATGCTGCGCGCGGCGTACTGGCTGGCCGCGCGGGACGGTCTCGCGGGCCGGGGCGTGGACGTGTGCACGGGCCGCCCGTCCGGTTTCCGGGAGCAGGCCGGCGACCTGCTGGCGCACGTGCTGCCCGCGCTCGGCGACGCCGGCGAGGTGACGTTCGTCACCCGCGGCGTCCGGCGGCTTCTCGCGGGCGGGACGGGCGCCGAGCGGCAGCGCGCCGCCTACCGCCGGCGCGGCCGGCTGGCCGACGTCGTCGACGCCGCGCTGCTGCGGGACCGCTGACCCGCCGGGCGGCCCCGCGGTCCGGAAAGGCAACTTTGCACATTTCGCCCGTTTTCCCCGGTCAGTCGGGGGTACCTCTGGTCTGGACCGGTCGCCCGCCGGCGTCGGGGGACGCATCGACGGACCCGTCTCGCACGCCGCGCCCGGCCGCGTACCCTCGATCCGATGCAGGTGACAGCAGCGAGACCGGACGGAGCGACCGCGAGATGAGCCTCAGGCCCGGAGCACCGGGCGTGACGCCACGGGGCCCGTTCCTCCATCCCGCGCTCTTCTACGGGGACGACGAGGAGTACCTCGCCGGCACCGTCCCGTTCGTGCGCGAGGGGCGGGCGGCGGGCGAACCGGTCGCGGTGGCCGTGCCGGGCCGCCGGCTCGGGCTGCTGCGCGACGCGCTCGGCGCGACCGCCCGCGAGGTCACCTGGCTGGACATGGCCGAGGCCGGGCGCAACCCCGGCCGCATCATCCCCGGCGTCCTGCGCGACTTCGCCGACCGGCACCCCGGGCGGGTCCGGATCATCGGCGAGCCGATCTGGCCGGGCCGCACCGCCGCCGAGTACCCGGCCTGCGCCCAGCACGAGGCGCTGATCAACCTGGCGTTCGCGGGCCGCGGCGTGTCGATCCTGTGCCCCTACGACGCATCCGGGCTGGACCCCGTCGCGCTCGCCGACGCCCGCGCCACCCACCCGGTCCTGATCGACCGGCGCGGCGAGCGCGTGAGCGCCGACTACGCGCCGCACCGCGTGATCCGCGCCTACAACCGGCCGCTGCCGGAACCGCGCGGCGCGGTGGCGATGCGCTTCGACCTGGACTCCCTCCCCCGCCTCCGCGAGTTCGCCTGCCGCTGGACGGCCGCGCTCGGCCTCGGCGCCGACGCCGTGGGCGACATGGAGCTCGCCGTCAGCGAGCTCGCCGCCAACTCCTGCCTGCACGGCGGCGGGGCCGGCACGGCCCGGTTCTGGGCCGAGGACGGCCAGGTCGTCTGCGAGGTCCGCGACGCCGGGACGATCACCGACCCGCTCGCCGGCCGGCGGCCCGCGGACATGAGCCCGCACGGCGGCCGGGGCATCCTGCTGGTCCACCACGTCGCCGACCTCGTCCGCGTCCACACCGGCCCGGACGGCACCGCGACCCGCGTCTACCTGCGCAAACGGACCGCGGGCAGCCCGGCGCCCCGGTAGGGCGAGACTTGACCCCGGTTTCAGGTGCAACGGGCGAACGGCGGGAATGATGCCTGCGCCCGATCCACCGATCGTTATGGGGAACGATGCGTTTTCTAGTTCGCGCCCACCAGGTCCCGGTCCGGCTGGCCGTGGGGGCCTTCATCCTGAACTCGGGCCTGTCGAAGCTCCAGGCCGTGGACGAGGCGGCCGACGCGACCCACGGCATGGCGAAGACCGCCTACCCGTTCCTGGAATCGCAGGACGCGCGGACCTTCACCCGCAACCTCGGCCGGGCCGAGGTCGCGCTCGGCGGCGGGCTGCTGGCGCCGTTCGTGCCGTCGCTGGTCGCGGGCGCGGCGCTCACCGCGTTCTCCGCCGGGCTGGCCGGCCTCTACCTGCGGCTGCCCGGCATGCGCCAGGAGGGCGGCATCCGGCCGACCCAGGAGGGCATCGCGCTCGCCAAGGACACGTGGCTCGTGGGAGCGGGCCTGTCCCTCGTCCTGGACGAGCTGACCCGCCCGCGCGGCGACCGGCGCCGCCGCTGCGCGTGAGAGGATCGGCGCGTCCCTCCAGGAGGATGCGCCATGACCTCTCCCTCCCAGCCGTCCCCGCTCGTCCGGACGGCCGCCGGCGCGGACGCGGCGGCCATCGCGCCGGTCCTCGCGCGCGCCTTCGATGACGACCCGGTCTGGTGCTGGCTGCTGCCCGACGACGCGTCCCGGGTGCGGCGGCTGACCGGGCTGTTCGACGTCCTGCTGCGGCGGGTGCACCTGCGGTACGGCGCCACCGAGACCGCCGGCCGGGACGGCGCGGTCGAGGCCGCCGCGCTGTGGGACCCGCCCGGCCACTGGCGGGTGCCGGTCCGGCTGCAGGCGGCGCAGACGGTGCCGCTGCTGCGGATCCTCGGCGCGCGGGTGCCGGTCACGCTGCGCACGCTCGGCGCGATCGAGCGCCACCATCCCCGGGAGCCGCACTGGTACCTGTCGGTGCTCGGCACCGATCCCCCGGCGCAGGGCCGCGGCCTCGGCGGGGCGCTGCTGCGCTCCCGCCTGGACCGCTGCGACGCCGCCGGGATCCCCGCCTACCTGGAGAGCTCGAAGGAGCAGAACGTCCCCTATTACGAGCGATTCGGGTTCCGGGTGACCCGGGAGCTGGCGCTGCCGGGGCGGGGCTGCCCGCCGGTCTGGCTCATGTGGCGGGACCCCGCGCAGCAGCGCTGAACCCGGTCTCCACAGGGAGCCGACCGCCGGGGTCAGGTTCTTGTCATGGCCGGATGCGGCCACGCGCCGCGGACGCCCGCACGCGGGCGTGAGCGCGCGGCGACCGTCCGTCCCTTCGCCGCGTTCCTGATGCCCGCCATCCGGGGACCGGCCCCGGCGGAACGCCCGCCAAACACGGTTGGCCTGATGCGGCCACCGCATGCCCGGCCGGTCCCCCGCGCACGGGACCCGGCTGCGCGTCGACCGGCCCGGCCGCCTACCGTCGGGAGGGAGCCATTGCACTCCTCCCCCTCAGGGAAGGCGATAGGTGAACGAGATGACCACGGCCGGGACGCGGGCGCCGGAGGCCCCGCTCGCCCTGCACAGGCCGGGTCCGGCACGCGTCCAGGACTACCTCCTCGGCGGCAAGGACAACTACTCCTGCGACCGCCGCCTCGCCCACCGGATCCTGGAGGTCCTCCCGCAGGCGGCGGAGGCCGCCCGCGCCGCCCGGGCGTTCCTCGCCGGCTCGGTCCGGCTGCTGGCCGAGCGCGGCGTCCGGCAGTTCGTCGACCTCGGCTGCGGCCTGCCCCGGGACGACAACCTGCACCAGATGGCCGCCCGGCACATCGCCGGCACCCGCGTCGTCTACGTCGACCGCGACCCGCTCGTCATCGCCCACGCCCGCGCGCTGCTGATCGACGACGGCAACATCGCGGCGCTGCGGGCCGACGTCCGGGACCCGGACGCGGTGCTGGGCAGCCCCGAGGTGCGCCGGCTGATCGACCCGTCCGAGCCGGTCGCGCTGGTGCTGTCGTCCGTCCTGCACTTCCTGCCCGGCGCCGCCGGCGTCGTCGCCGGGCTGGCCGCGTCCGCCGCGCCGGGCAGCGCGCTGGTCGTCTCGCACCTCACCGCCGACTTCGCCCCGGGCGCGACCGCCGACGCCGCGCGGCGCTACCGCGAGGCGAGCGGCGTCCCGCTGTACCCGCGCCGCGGCGCGGACGTGGCGCGCCTGCTCGGACCGTTCCGCCCGCTCCCGCCCGGGGTGGCGCCGCTCGCCGGCCCGGCCCTCGGCGACCCGCTCCTGTACGGCGTCGTGGGCGTCCGCTGAGCCGTCCGGAACGGTGTGTCATTGATCACACCGGAGGCCGCCGGCGCGGGCTCCGGCTCCGGTCGCGGCGGCCCTGCTCCGGCCGGTCGTGCGGCTGTTCCCGTCCCGTCACGCTGAGTCAGCCGAGAGTCCGCTATCCCACAGAAATCTCATTCACCCGTTAGAGACGGTAACGGTTCGGCCCCTATGGTGGCCCCCGATGCCGACGAACACCCTGCCTTCAGCCCAGACGACCGGTACTGCCTCGGGGCACGCCTCGCGGATGGGGTGGCTCGACGCCCTGCGCGGCCTCGCCGCCCTGGTGGTGGTGTTCGAGCACTCCCTGGACGTGCTGCTGCCCGAGGTGCGCAGGACGGCGAGCCCCTGGTTCGACTTCGGCCGGTACGGGGTGTTCGTGTTCTTCCTCGTCAGCGGCTACGTGGTGCCGTTCTCCCTGCAGCGGCGCGGCAACGTCCGGGAGTTCTGGGCCGGTCGGTTCTTCCGGCTGTACCCGGCCTGGTGCGTGTCGCTGGTGCTCGCACTGGCCCTCGCCGCGGCCGGCGTCACCTACGGGCTGCCCGCCGCGCTCGGCGACCGGCCGTGGGAGGCCTCCCTCGCCCACCTCACGATGCTGCAGGACCTGCTGGGCGTGCCGAACGCGGTCAACGTGCTCTGGACGCTGTCCTACGAGATGGTCTTCTACCTGCTCATCACGGCGATGTTCGTCGCCGGGGTGCACCGCTCCAGCGCCCGCGTCGCGCTGGGGTTCGGGGTGGGCGCGGCGATCCTCGGCGTGGCGCTGCCGTCCGGGCTGCTGGCCTCCCACTGGCCCGGCGGGACGATCGTCGGGGCCGCGCTGCTGCTGGCCGGCGGTCTCGCCGCCATGCTCAGCGGCCGGCGCGCGACGCGGCGGGCCGGGGTCGCGGTCGTCGCGGCGCTGGCCCTGACGCTGCTCGTGCTCAACAGCCGCATCGGCGCCATCGAGAGCCTCTGCATCATCGCCACGATGTTCGCCGGGACGGCGGTCCGCGCCATCCAGGAGGGGCGGCTCCGCCGGTGGCCCGCCGTCGCGATGGTCGCGGTCGTGCCCGCGCTGTCGCTCGTCGCGGGCCTGCGCACACCGACGTCCTGGGCGCTGTACGCCAACCCGAACCCGCTCGGGCGGGACTGGACGATCGCCGTGGCCGCCGCGTGGCTGACCTTCCTGGCCGGCCTCGCCCTCCGCGGCCGCCGCATGCCCCGGTTCCTGGTGTGGTCGGGGCTGGTCAGCTACTCGCTCTACCTGCTGCACCCGCTGGTCGTCCAGGTGGTCTGGTACGCGGCCGGCCGGGACACCTGGGGCCTGCCCGTCCCCGTCCGGGTGGGCTGGGGCGTGGTGCTGGTCGCGGGCGTGCTGGTGTCCGCGGCGCTCACCCACCGGTACGTCGAACGGCCCGCGCAGCGCCTCGGGCGCCGCCTCACGGCCCGGCACCGCGCCGCCTCGGGCGCCGCCTCGCCGGCCGCCGCGGGGACGGCCCCGCAGCCGGCCCGCCCCTGACCGCCGTCCGGCCTGGCCGGGGGGCGAGTGATGACAGTCTCCCGGTTCTTGCTTAGGGTGAGGCCGATCCGCCCAGCCCCGAGCCGTCGGAACGGACACCGGATGACATCAGGGCCCATGCCCGCCGAGCTGCCGGAACTCCTGCGGCAGCACCTCCAGGCCGCCGTCGACGAGATGGAACGCGAGATCCGCGACCAGGTCCCCGAGTACGCGGGCGACGACGGCGGCGAGTACGCCAAGCGGGTGGAGCGGACGGTCGCCGACACCGTCGCGTTCTTCGTCGACTCCGTCGACCACCCGAACGCCGACGCGCGGCAGCTGACCGAGTTGTACATGCGGCTCGGCGAGGAGGAGGCCCGGCAGGGCCGCAGCCTCGGCGCCCTGCAGAACGCGATGCGGGTGAGCAGCCAGGTCGCCTGCCGGCGGTTCATCAAGGACGCCTACCGGCTCGGCTGGTCGCGCGAGACGCTGAGCCGGCTGACCGACTCGCTGTTCATGCTGCTGGCGCGGGTCGCCGACGCCGCCGCGCAGGGGTACGCCCGCCAGCAGGGCCAGCTCGCGACCGAGCGGGAGCGGCGCCGCGAGCGGCTGCGGGACCTGCTGGTCGCCGAGCCGCCGCCCGCCCCGGAGGCGATCGCGGAACTGGCGGTCGCGGCCCGCTGGGAGCCGCCGAAGAGCATCGCCCTCGTCGCGCTGCCGGCCGCGGCGCCCGCCGGCGCGCGGATCCTGCCGCCCGGCGTGCTCGCCGACTGGGACGCGCCCGTCCCGTTCCTGGTGGTGCCCGATCCGGAGGGCCCCGGCCAGGAGCGCCTGTGGCCGGTCCTGCGCGGGCTCGGCACGGCCGCGATCGGGCCGACGGTGCCGCTCGGGCAGGGCGCGGTGTCGCTGCGCTGGGCCCGGCACGCGCTGACGCTGGCCGAGCGCGGCCTGCTGCCGCGCGACGCGCCCGTCCGGTGCGTGGACCACATCGCCTCGCTGGCCGCGCTCGCCGCCGACGAGCTGATCGGCGCGACCGCCGAGGCCGTCCTCGGGCCGCTGCTGGAGCTGGCCCCGGCGCGCCGCCAGCCGCTCGCCGAGACGCTGCTGACCTATCTGGAGTGCGGCGACAACGCGGTGATCGCGGCGGAGCGGCTGCACATCCACGAGCAGACCGTCCGGTACCGGCTGCGCCGCATCGCCGAGCTGACCGGCGGCCGGTTCACCGAGCTGGACGGCCGCCTCGACGTCATGCTGATGCTGAGCTGGCTGGTCCGCACCGGCCGCGCCGCCCGCACCGCCTAGCGGCGGCGGTCGCACGCGCCGGCGCGTCGCCCGGCGCGGGTCGCGGCTCCGGCTCGGCCGGTCGGCCGGCGGGGCGGTGGCCGGGGAAGGCGAGCTGGGCGGGCAGGCGCGGGCGCCAGAAGGCGCCGTCGTGGCAGCCGCCGTCCATCGCGCCCTCCGGGTGGACGCGGTCCCGGAAGCGGCGCGCCATCGGGGCGAACGGATCGCTCGTGCCGCGAGGACCCGAACAGGGCCGGGGACGAGGCGACCACGGCCGCCGTCCGCTCGCCACCCAGCCTGCGGGCGGAGCCGCTGCCGTGCGACGCGACCGCGACCGGTAGGCCGCGCAGGGAGCGGCCCGCGGCCGGCGGGACGATCGTGGCGGTGACGGTGGTGCGCCGGTGCGCGGACCGCCAGGTCAGCCGCTGGACGGCGGCGGACGCCGCGGGCGGCGCGGGCACCTCCCCGCACCGGCCGAGCGCGCGGTCGAGCCGGACCTCGCCGGGCAGCACCTCGTTCTCCACGAGCGCGTATCCGGTGCCGGACATGGCCGCGGCGGTGCCGAGCCCGCCGAGCCCTCCGAGCAGCAGCGCGCGGCGGCCGATCACGACGCGTCCCCCACGGCGGGACTGTACGGGGGATCGTCGTGGCCGCGGGCGGCGTGGGCCGAGCGGGAGAGCAGCGCGACCCCGGTGGTGAGCAGCACGACGGTGAACGAGACGGCGACGAACGCCGCGGCGGTGCGGGGCGGCAGCGTCTCGAAGGCGAAGGCGGCCACCAGGTAGGACGCGATCGGGTTGGTCATCGTCATCGCGGTCATCGCGGCGGGCAGCGACCCGGCGGCGAACGCGCGCTGCTCCAGGACCAGCCCGAGCAGCGTGCTGCCGGCGAGCGCGTAGCCCGGCCAGTCCGCGGCGGTGGCGGCCACCCCGCGGTCGACGAGGTCGGCGGTGGTCAGCTTGATCAGCACGGCGGTGGCGGCGAAGAACAGCCCGGCGCACACGCCGAGCAGCGCCGCCCGCGTCGGGCCCGCGCGCATCCACGCCGCCCGCGACAGCAGGACGACGACCGGCGCCGCGATCAGGCCCGCGACGAAGATCCGGGGCCGGGACGGCTCGCCCTCCGGCGGGATCGCGCCCGGCACGGTGAACAGCACGGCGAGCCCCGCCGACACGAAGGCCCCGCCGAGCAGGTCCATCCGCGCGGGGCGGCGCCCCGTGCCGACCGTGCCGAGCGCGATCGTGAAGACGAGCTGGGTCACCAGCAGCGGCTGGACGATCGCGGTCGAGCCGAAGTGCAGGGCGATCGCCTGCGCGCAGAAGCCGGCGAGGTTCACCCCCCACCCGGTCAGCCACACCGGGTCCCGGACCAGCCGCCGGATCAGCCCGTGCGCGGCGCCGGCGTCCGAGCCGCCGCGCACCGCCCGCCGGGCGGCCCGGTACTGCAGCGCGGCCGCGGCGGCGAACAGGAACGCCGCGAGCACGGCGAAGCCCACCGACCACGCCATCAGGCCGTCCCGCTCGGTGCCTCGCTGCCCGCGCCGGTCCCGGCGCCGCTGCCCGCGGCGACGGCGGCGGCCAGCCGCTCGAACGCCCGCAGCAGGGCGTCCGGGAACGCGGCCCCCTCCGGCAGCACGTTCGGCTCGGCGGTCACCGAGATGTGCAGGGCCCCGTTCCAGCTGAGCGCGCCCACGGCGAACGGCACCCCGTCGGCGAGCGGCAGGATCGGGTGGACGTCGCCGAGCCCCGCCCCGGCGAGCGACATCGGCAGCGGCGGTCCCGGCATGTTGGACACGATCCCACCGAAGAAGCCCGCCCGGTAGGTGCGGCGGGCGGCGCGGGCGTGCAGCGGCGGCGGCAGCGCGCCCATCAGCCGCATCGCGGCGGTGCTCGCGAGCGCCCGGCCGGACCTGCGGCGCCGCTCGGCGGCCGCGTGCACGGCCGCCAGCCGGTCGCGGACCGGCATCGCGCCGACCGGCACGTCCAGCCGCAGCGCGGCGGTCAGGTTGCCCGGCACGGCGGTGCGGCCCGTGCCGGGCGGCTCGGGGGCGCGCAGCGTCATCGGGACGGCGGTGCGCAGCGGCCGGCCGCCCGCCGGCTCGCCGCGCTCCTCCAGCACGCCGGCGACGGCCTCGCCGACCAGCGCGAGGAGCACGTCGGTGACCCGCGCGCCGGCCGCGCGGGCGACGGCGCGGACCCGGTCGAGCGGCAGCGTGGCGGTGCCGAAGACGCGTTCGGGGCCGAGCGCGCCGGCGACGGACACGGTGCGGGCGGCGCCGTCCAGGCCGAGCTGGACCAGGCCGGGCAGGACGGCGGCGGCGCGCGCGAGCCCGCCCGGGCCGCGCGCCGGGGCCGCCGCCGGCAGCGCCGGGTCGAGGATCCCGCGCAGGATGTCGACGACGCCGATGCCGTCGGCGATCGCGTGGTGGAACAGCACCACGACGGCGTCCGGTCCGGCCGGCCCGCGGCGGACGAGGCAGAACCGCCAGAGCGGGCGCGCGGGGTCCAGCGGCTCGGCGACGAGGCGGGCGACGAGTCCGTCCAGCGCGCGCCGGCCGCCGGACGCGGGCAGCTCCAGCTCCTGGACGTGCCGGCGCAGGTCGACGGCGCCGGCCTCCACCCAGCGCGGCCGCCGCAGCGCGCCGCCCGGGCGGACCCGCTGGGTGAGCCGCGGCAGCCGGGGCAGCCGCTCGGCGAACAGGGCGCGGACCTTCTCCGCCGGCGGCGCGGGCCCGGCGAACTCGGCGACACCGCCCACCACCTGCGGGACGGCCCGGCTCTCCACGTGCAGGAAGAACGCGTCGGCGGCGGCGACCCGCTGCTCCCGGCGCGGGCCCGCCGCGCCCGGCGCCCGGCGTCCTCCCACCAGCCGGACCCGCGCGCGCTCGGCGGCCGCGGCCGCCGGGAGGAGCAGCAGCCCGCCCGGGATGTCCACGACGTAGTGGGCCGAGGTCGCGACGATCACCAGGCCGGTCACCGCCAGGTGCAGGGCGCAGAGCCAGGCGAACCAGGGGCGGCAGCGGGCCCGCACGGCCGCGACACCGATCCACGCGACCCAGCCGATGTGCAGGCTCGGCATCGCCGCGTACGGGTTGGCGCCCGCGGACACGACCTCGCTGCCCCAGGTGGCGGGCGGATGGTGCATCGCGATGACGTCGGTGAACCCCTCGCCCGGCAGCAGCCTGGGCGGCGTGGTGGGCCAGACCGCGAAGCAGCAGATCGCGATGAGCGTCACCAGGATCAGCGTGTTGCGCGCCCACTCGTAGGCCGGGTTCCGCCGCCACCACAGCCAGATCAGGAACCCGAAGGTGCCGATCACGTACGTCGTCGCGTACTCCCACGCGGCGGCGGCGCCGAGCCGCCCGTGCCGGGCGAGCAGGTCGTTCAGCGGGCGCTCGGCGTCCAGGTGCGCCCAGCGCTCGAACTCCAGGAGCGCGCGGCCGTGCGCGTCGCTGGCCGCGCGGTCGCCGCTGAACGCGTGGGTGAACACCAGGTACACGACCAGGACGGCCAGCGCGGTGACGATCTCGCGCGCCGCCGACCCCGCCCGTCCCCCGTCCCCGTCCTCCGCCCCGGCCGCGGCCGGCCCGGCCCGGGTCACGACGCCCCTCCCGCCGCGCGCATCGCTCCACCCCCTCCCGATCATCCTCCCCACGATCGGACGGGACGACCACGAACCGCCCCCCGGACTTCCCGGCCCGGCCGCCCGCGCTCCCGGTCATGCCCGGTTCCCACGCGTCCGGACCGGACTCTGCGCGCCGGTCGCGCATTTTCCTGCGAAAACCCGTCGGTACCTCTTGACGGCGGCATCAAACGGGCCTAAATACAAGGGAAACAAAATCAAACGGAAGGGAAGCCACATGTACCGGGGAACGGCCCGCGCATGATCGTGACGGTGACGCTCAACCCGAGCCTCGACCGCACGATCGAGGTGGACGTGCTGACCCGCGGCTCCGTCATCCGGGCCCGGTCGGCGCGGCTCGACCCGGGCGGCAAGGGGGTCAACGTGTCCCGGGCGCTGCTCGCCAACGGGGTCGCCTCCACCGCCGTGGTCGCGGTGGGCGGCGCCGACGGCGACCAGCTGCACCGGCTGCTGGCCGCCGAGGGCATGCGCGTCCGCGCCGTCCGCGTCGAGGGACGCACCCGGTCCAACGTGACGATCGTCGAGCCCGGCGGCGTCGACACCAAGCTCAACGAGCCGGGCGGCGCGCTGACGGCCGCCGAGCTGGAGGAGATCGGCTCCGTCGTGGTGGCCGAGGCCGGCGCGGCGAGCTGGGTGGTCGGCTGCGGCAGCCTCCCGCCCGGCGTCCCCGACGACACCTACGCCGCGCTGTGCCGCCGGTTCGCGCCGGACGGCATCCGCGTCGCGGTCGACTCCAGCGGCCCGGCGCTGCGCGCCGCCGTCGCCGCCGGGCCCGACCTGATCAAGCCGAACCGGGAGGAGCTCGCCGAGGCCGTCGGCGGGGCGGTCGACACCGTCGCCGACGTCGTCGAGGCCGCCGGGGAGCTGCGGGCGCGGGGCGCCCGCGCCGTCCTGGTCAGCCTCGGCGCCGAGGGCGCGGTGCTCGTCGACGACGACGGCGTCCTCACCGGCGAGGCGCCCGTCGCGGGCCCGCGCAGCACGGTCGGCGCGGGCGACGCCCTGCTCGCCGGGTTCCTCGCCGCGGGCGCCCGCGGGGCCCGCGCGCTCGCCGAGGCGCTGGCCTGGGGCGCCGCGGCCGTGCGGATGCCCGCGAGCCGGATGCCGGGCGCGGCCGACGTCCGGCGCGACATCGTCCGCATCCACCCGCGGCCGGACCTCGCCCGGCCCCTCCTCACCTGACGTCCCGCCTGACGATTCCGCAGTACCCACCCCTGATCGACAGGAGGCCGGAGATGGCCGACACCTACACACCGGAGCCCACGGGAAGCGGGCTCCGAGCGACCGTCCAGCGCATCGGCGGCAAGATGGCCGGGATGGTGATGCCGAACATCGGCGCGTTCATCGCCTGGGGTCTGATCACCGCGCTGTTCATCCCCACCGGCTGGCTGCCGAACAAGGACCTGGCCGAGCTGGTCGACCCGATGATCAAGTTCCTGCTGCCGCTGCTGATCGGCTACACCGGCGGCCGGCTCGTGCACGGCCAGCGCGGCGCGGTGGTCGGCGCCGTCGCGACCGTCGGCATCGTCGTCGGCGCGGACGTGCCGATGTTCCTCGGCGCGATGATCATGGGGCCGCTGGCGGCGTACCTGATCAAGCTGTTCGACGGCCTCGTCCAGGAGCGCGTCCGGACCGGGTTCGAGATGCTGGTGGACAACTTCTCCGCCGGGATCATCGGCGGCGCCATGGCGGTCGCCGGCCACCTGGTGATCGGCCCGATCATGAACACCTTCTCCGACTGGGCCGGGGACGGGGTGAGCTGGCTCGTCGACCACGACGTGCTGCCGCTCACGTCGCTGCTCATCGAGCCCGCGAAGGTGCTCTTCCTGAACAACGCCGTCAACCACGGTGTCCTCGGCCCGCTCGGCGTGCAGCAGGCCGCCGAGCACGGCAAGTCGGTGCTGTTCATGCTGGAGTCCAACCCCGGGCCCGGCCTCGGCGTCCTGCTCGCCTACTGGTTCTTCGGGCCGCGCCGGCTGCGCCCGAGCGTCCCGGCGGCCACCATCATCCACTTCTTCGGCGGCATCCACGAGATCTACTTCCCCTACATCCTGATGAAGCCGCGGATGATCCTCGCCGCGATCGCCGGCGGCATGACCGGCGTGGCGATCTTCGTCGCGACCGGCGTCGGGCTCGTGGCCACCCCGTCCCCCGGCAGCATCTTCGCCTACCTCGCGCAGACGCCGCGCGGCGTCGGCAACTGGATCGGCGTCTACACCGGGCTGTTCGCCTCCGCCGCCGTGTCCTTCGGGGTCGGCGCCGCGCTGCTCGGCTTCGGCCGGCTCGCCGAGCCCAAGGACGAGGAGTCCGCCGCCGAGGACGAGTTGGAGGAGGCCAAGGAGAGGACGGCCGAGAACAAGGCCGCCGCGAAGAAGGCGGCGGGCGGCACCGCCAAGGAGACGGCCGCCTCCTGAACCACCACCCCGTCCAATGGAAGGCACGGCAACGATGAACGGCAAGGACATCCGCAAGCTCGTGATCGCCTGCGACGCCGGCATGGGCAGCAGCGTCATGCTCGCGGGCCAGCTGCGCAAGAAGCTGAAGAAGAGCGACGTGACGGTCGAGCACACGCCCGTCGACGCGATCCCCGGCGACGCCGACGTGGTCGTCACCCACGCCGGCCTCGCCGAGCGCGCCCGGCGCGGCGCCGGGGACACCCCGGTGATCACCTTCGAGGTCTACATCGGCGACCCCGCCGTGGACCGCCTCGTCAAGGCGATCAAGGACGGGGGTGAGGTCGGTGGCTGACCGGGCCGCCGGGCTGCTCGCGCGGGAGGCGATCCGGCTGGACGCCCGCGCCGCCGGGCGCGACCACGCCGTCCGGGTCTGCGGGCAGGTCCTGGTGGACGCCGGCGCCGTCGAGCCCGGCTACATCGACGCGATGCTGGAGCGGGAGCGCTCGATCTCCACCTACCTCGGCGAGGGCGTGGCGATCCCGCACGGCACGAACGAGGGGCGCGACCTCATCCACCGGGACGCCCTCGCCGTCGTCCGGTTCCCCGAAGGGACGGACTGGAACGGCCACCCGGTCACCGTGTGCATCGCGATCGCCGCGCGGGGCGGCGGCCACATGGAGATCCTCGCCGAGCTCGCGGAGATCCTCATGGACCCCGACCGGGCCCGCGCGCTGCGCGAGGCCACCGAGCCCGAGCAGGTCCTCGCGCTGCTCGCCCCCCAGCCCGAAGAACCGCGGCCCGGAGAACCGCAACCGACAGATCAGCAACCGACAGGACAGGGACACACCGTATGAAGGTCGCCCGTTTCTACGCACCCGGCGACATCCGGCTGGAGGAGGCGCCGGAGCCCGAGCCCGGCCCCGGCGAGCTGAAGATCCGCGTCCGGAACTGCTCCACCTGCGGGACCGACGTGAAGATCTCCCGCTTCGGGCACCACCACATCGTCCCGCCGCGGGTGATGGGGCACGAGATCGCCGGCGAGGTCGTCGCGGCCGGCGACGGCGCGGAGGGCTGGGCGGCGGGCGACCGCGTCCAGGTCATCGCCGCGATCCCGGACGGGACGTGCTCGGAGTGCCGCCGCGGCCGCATGACGGTCTGCACCGCGCAGGAGTCGATGGGGTACCACTACGACGGCGCGTTCGCCGAGTACATGATCGTCCCGGCGAAGGTGCTCGCCGTGGGCGGGGTGAACCGCGTCCCGGACGGCGTGTCGTTCGCCGAGGCGTCGGTGGCCGAGCCGCTCGCCTGCGTCCTGAACGGCCAGGAGCTCGCGCGGGTCGGCGAGGGCGACGATGTCGTGGTGTTCGGCTCCGGCCCGGTCGGCTGCCTGCACGTGCGGGTCGCGCGGGCCCGCGGCGCCGCCCGCGTGTTCCTCGTCGAGGTCAACGCCGAGCGGCTGCACCAGGCGGCCGCGCTCGTCAAGCCGGACGCCGCGGTCGACGCGAGCGTCACCGACGCCGTCGAGGAGGTCCTCGCGCGCACGGAGGGCCGGGGCGCCGACGTCGCGATCACCGCCGCCGCGTCGGCCGCCGCGCAGGAGCAGGCGCAGCGGCTGATGGCCCCGGGCGGCCGGGTCAGCCTGTTCGGCGGCCTGCCGAAGGACGACCCGGTGATCTCCGTCGACGCCAACCGCGTCCACTACCGGGAGCTGTCGCTGGTCGGCGCGAACGGGTCCAGCCCCGCGCACAACGCCCGCGCGCTGGAGCTGATCGGCTCCGGGCAGGTCCCGGTCGAGGACCTCATCACCCACCGGCTCCCGCTGGACGCCCTGCACGACGCCCTGGACCTCGTCACCCGGGGCGCGGCCATCAAGGTCACGATCGAACCCTGACCCCCGTCCCACCCCAAGGAGGCAGCCGTGCCCGAACGCAGCGTCATCATCGGCTCCGCGCAGGGCCTGCACGCCCGCCCCGCGAAGATCTTCGTGCACATCGCCGCGCAGCAGCCCGTCCCGGTGTCCATCCGGGTCGGGGACCGCGCGCCCGTCCCGGCGAGCAGCATCCTCGGCGTGCTGTCGCTCGGCGCCGCGCAGGGGACGGAGGTGACGCTGTCCGCCGACGGGGACGGCGCCGCCGAGGTCCTGGACGAGCTGGCCGGCCTGCTCGCCCGCGACCTGGACGCCGAGGAGCCCGACCATGCCTGAGCTGGCGGGTCTCGGGGTGAGCCCCGGGGCGGCGGCCGGCCCGGTGGAGGTGATGGGGCCGCCGCCCGCCCTCCCGCCGCCGCGCGCCGGCGCCGACGCCGCCGAGGAGGAGCGGCTGGCCGTCCGGGCCCTGGCGACGGTCGGGGCCGAGCTGGAGAAGCGGGCCGCGACCGCGCCGACGCCGGAGGCGCGCGGGATCCTCGCGGCGCAGGCGGCGATCACCGGCGACCCGATGCTGCTCGCCGGCGTCCGCAGCCGCGTCGCGGACGGCGCGGACGCGGCGCACGCGCTGCACGGCGCGTTCGACGAGCAGGCGCGGGCGCTGCTGGCGGCGGGCGGCGTGTTCGCCGAGCGGGTCGCCGACCTCGCGGACCTGTCCGGCCGCGCCGTCGCCGCCGCGCTGGGCCTGCCGATGCCGGGCGTGCCCGCCCCCGGCCACCCGTTCGTCCTGGTCGCGGACGACCTGTCGCCCGCGGACACCGCCGCGCTCGACACCGCCGCCGTCCTCGCGCTGGTGACCGAGCGCGGCGGCCCGACCGGGCACACCGCGATCCTCGCCCGGTCGCTGGGGCTGCCCGCCGTCGTCGGCTGCGCCGGGATCCTGGACGCGGCGCCCGCCGGCGGACTGGTCGCGGTGGACGGCACCGCCGGCACCGTCCGGACGTCCGTCACCGAACGCGAGGCCGCCGGGATCAACGCGGCCGCGACGCGGGCGGAGGAAGAGGGTGTGCCCGCCGGTCCCGGCCGCACCGCCGACGGGCGCGCCGTCGACCTGATGGTCAACATCGGCTCCGCCGCCGACCTGGACGGCGCCGACCTGACCGGCGTCGCCGGCGTCGGGCTGTTCCGCACCGAGTTCCTCTTCCTCGGCCGGCGCGAGGAGCCTGGCCCGGACGAGCAGGCCGCCGCCTACGCGGAGGTCTTCGCGGCCGCCGGCGACCGCACGGTCGTCGTCCGGACGCTGGACGCCGGCGCCGACAAGCCGCTGCCGTTCCTGCGCCTGCCGGACGAGCCGAACCCGGCGCTCGGCGTGCGCGGCCTGCGCGTCGCGCGGGAGCGCCCGGACGTCCTGGAGACGCAGCTCGCGGCGATCGCGCGCGCCGCCGCCGGCACGCCCGCGCGGGTGGCGGTGATGGCGCCGATGGTGGCGACGCCGGCCGAGGCCGACGCGTTCGTCGGGCGCGCCCGCGCGCACGGGCTGCCCCTCGCCGGCGTGATGGTCGAGGTGCCGTCCGCCGCGCTGCGGGCGGCCCGCATCCTGCGCGAGGCGCAGTTCCTGAGCATCGGCACGAACGACCTGAGCCAGTACACGCTCGCCGCCGACCGGCAGCACAGCGGGTTCCCCGAGCTGCTGGACCCCTGGCAGCCCGCGGTGCTCGACCTGGTCGCCCGGTGCGCGGAGGCGGGCGGCGCGGCCGGGAAATCGGTCGGGGTGTGCGGTGAGGCCGCCGCCGACCCGCTGCTGGCCCCGGTGCTGGCCGGGCTCGGCGTGACCCGGCTGTCGATGTCGCCGCGTGCGCTGCCCGCCGTCCGGGCCGCGCTGCTGCGGTTCACCTTCGCCGAGTGCGCGGAGCTGGCCGCGCGCGTCCTCGCCGCCGATGATCCGGGCGAGGCGCGCGAGATCGCCCGGACCCGCCACAATGAACGCGGACGGAGCTGACACGGGACGGGTGGGACGGCCATGTACGCCGAGGAACGACAGCAGGCGATCCTTGCGCTGGCGCGCTCGAAGGGCCGGGTGGACGTGGTCGCGCTGGCCGAGGAGTTCTCGGTCACGACGGAGACGATCCGCCGGGACCTGACCGTCCTGGAGCGGGCCGGGACGGTCCGGCGGGTGCACGGCGGCGCGATGCCGGTCGAGCGGCTCGGCTTCGAGCCGGAGCTGGCGGCGCGGGACGCGGTGATGACCGAGGAGAAGCAGCGCATCGCCAAGGCGGCGCTGGAGGAGCTGCCCGCCGACGGGTCGATCATCGTGGACGCGGGCACGACCACCGCCCGGTTCGTCCAGCTGCTGCCGACCGACCGCGAGCTGACCGTGATCGTGAACTCGCCGCCGCACGCCGCGGTGCTCGCCACCCGCCCCAACCTGACCGTGATCATCCTGGGCGGGCGGGTGCGCGGCCGGACGCTCGCCACGGTCGACGACTGGGTGCTGCGCCCGCTCGCCGACCTGTGGGTGGACGTGGCGTTCATGGCGACCAACGGCTGCTCGGTCGAGCGCGGGCTGACCACGTCCGACCAGGCGGAGGCGGCGGTGAAGAAGGCGATGATCGCCTCGTCGCGGCGGCGGGTGCTGCTCGCCGACCGCACCAAGATCGGGCACGACCACCTGGTGCGGTTCGCGGGCCTGTCCGAGATCGACGTGCTGATCACCGACACCGGGCTGGACACCGACCTCGCCGCCGACCTCGCCGCCGCCGGCCCGGAGATCGTCCGCGCCTGAGCGCGCGGGCCCGGCGGGCGGGCCGCCGTCCCGCGCCCTCCGGGGCGGTCGTCGCGCGGGACGGCGGCGGCGCGCCCGTCAGCCGGCCGGGGGGATGCCGTTGGCGGGCGCCTGCGGCTGCGGGGCCGTGTAGGGCTGGATCGGCCCGTCGCCGTCGTCGGTGGTCAGCGGCTGCCCCTCGGGCACGACGTTCTCGCCCTTGATCGTGCCGATCACCGCGCCGGTGTACCCGGCGTGCGACTCCTTGCTGTAGGCGAACGGGACGACGCCCGGCCCGGTGAAGTGCGACTTCTCCAGCGCCTCGACCAGGCCCTTGCGGGTCGGGTTCTTCCCGGCCGCCTGCAGCGCCTGCACGAAGGTGTAGGCGACCGACATGCCGTAGACGATGTTGCCGTTGAACGGCAGCTTCGGGATGTACTGGGCGTGGATCTTCTTGAACAGCTGCGTCCAGCTGTTGGAGGCGTCACCGGGCGCCGCCAGGTACCCGTCAGTGATCATGCCTTGGATGAGCGGGCTGCCCTTGACCTCGGCGCCGCCCTTCTTGGCGAAGCTCTCCAGCAGCCCGGTGAGGGTGATCGGGTCGGACCCGACGTTGCTGACCACGAACGTCGGCTTGTAGTTCAGCTTCAGCGCGGCGAGCCGGAACAGCGCCGTGTAGGTGGGGATGCTGAACAGCACGACCACGTCGGCCTTGGACTGCGCGATCGCCTGGGCCTGCGCGCCGATGTCGGTGCTGCCCGGCTGGTAGGACTGCCGGGACACCACGTCGGCCTTCGGGATGTACTTGTCGAGGCCCTTGACGCCGTCCTGGCCGAAGTCGTCGTTCTGGAAGAAGTAGGCGACCTTCTTGCCGGCGAACGTCTTCTTGACGTGGTCGCCGAGGATCTTGCCCTCGCGGATGTAGTCGACCTGCCAGCCGAACGTCTGCGGGTGCTTCTGCGGCTCGTCCCAGCAGCCGCAGCCGGACGCGACGAACAGGTCGGGGACGCGCTGGGCGTTGAGGTAGTCGACGACCTTGGAGTGGGTGGGGGTGCCCAGCCCGTTGAAGATCGCGAAGACCTTGTCCTGCAGGACGAGCTTCTGCGTCACGCTGACGGTCTGGGTCGGGTTGTAGGCGTCGTCCACGTACTTGTAGACGATCTTGCGCCCGTTGATGCCGCCGTTGGCGTTGACGTAGTCGAAGAACGCCTTCGACGCGGCCGAGTTCGCGCTGTAGCCGGGCGCGGCCGGACCGGTGAGCGGCTGGTGGCTGCCGATGGTGACGGTGGTCGCGGTCACGCCGGGCGCGGCCGAGCCGCCGTCGTCCCCGCCGTCACCGCCGCAGCCGCTCGCCGCGACCGCCAGCGTCGCCGCGGTCATCAGGGCGAGGGCCCTGGTCCGCAATCGCTTCATCTGCTCCTCCTGGGTGCGTTGTGGTGGGCCCCGATGTGCTGGTCGTTGCGGAACCGCGCGACCCGGGAGCCCGGTCGCGCCTCGTGAGGACGCGGCGCCGGACGGCGCCGCCGATGTCGCGCAGGCCTCCGTGGAGGCCGCGCGGGAAGGCCAGCGTCACCACGATGAGGACGAGGCCGTAGACGGCGAGGGGCAGGTTCGAGGCGACGTTGTGCGACAGGCCGGACGAGGACGACAGGTCCGACGCCCAGGTCGGCACGTAGACCAGGATCAGCGACCCCCAGACGGCGCCGGACAGGCTGCCGAGCCCGCCGATGATGATCGCGGCGATCAGCTGGAGGGACAGGGTGAGCGGGAACGCGCCCGGCGCGGCGAGCGTGGCGACCACGGCGAGCAGCCCGCCGCCGAGGCCGGCGCAGGCCGCCGACACGACGGTCGCGGCGATCCGCAGCCGGGCGACGCGGACCCCGGCGAGCGCGGCGGCGATCTCGTCGTCGCGGCTGGCCCGCAGCGTCCGGCCGAACCGGCCGCGGGTGAGGTTGGCGAGCAGGAACAGCGTGATCACGGCGCCGAGGCAGGAGATCCACGCCTGCCAGCGCTCCAGCGGGAACGTCGCGCCGAGCGACTCGGGCGGGATCGGCGGGACGAGCGTCAGCCCGTTCTGCCCGCCGAGCAGGTCGGTGAGCGGCGCGTAGTTGGCGAGTCCGGGCAGCCCGACCGCGAACGCGAGCGTGGCGCCGGCCAGGTAGGGGCCGTGCAGCCGGGCGGCGACCGCGCCGACCAGCACGCCCGCGAGGGCGGTGACGCCGGCGGCCGCCGCGAGGACGGCCGCGAGCGGCCAGCCCCAGTGCCCGATGACGAGCGCGGCGGTGTAGGCGCCGACCGCCATGAACGCGCCGTGCCCGAGGGAGATCTGCCCGCCGAGCCCCGTCAGCACGGTCAGCCCGGCGGCGGCGCAGGTCAGGTAGGCGACCTGGGCGATCTGCAGGTCCCGGTAGGGGCCGACCGCCGTGGTGAGGAAGTACAGCGCGGCGAGCGCCGCGAGGGCGCCGGCGGTGTGCCGCGTCAGCGTGGAGCGGCGCAGCACGTTCAGGACGGTGTCCACCGCGTCAGACCCTCCGTCCCGTGGTCGCCGTGAACAGGCCGTTGGGTCTGATCATCAGGACGGTGATGAGCGCGGCGAGCGCCCCGAACGTGACGAGGTCCGAGCTGACGTAGCCGGACACGTAGCTGAGCGCGCAGCCGAGCAGGAGCCCGCCGGTGACGGCGCCGGCGGGGCTGTCCAGCCCGCCGATCACCGCCGCGGTGAACCCGAACACCAGCATCGCGTCGAACTGGGCGGGCCCGACGAACACCGACGGGGCGATCAGCACCCCGGCGAGCGACCCGACGAGCGCGGCGAGCGCCCACCCGAGCGTCAGCATCCGGCCCACGCGGACGCCCTGCAGCCGGGCGATCTCGGGGGCGAACGCGGACGCCCGCAGCCGCAGCCCGAGGTCGGTGCGCACGAACAGCAGCGTCAGCAGCACCATGACCGCCGCGACCGCGCCGATGACGAACAGGTCGAACGGGGACAGCAGCAGCCGCGTCCCGGCCACCGACAGCCCCTTGATCGTGAACGCGGGCGGGTAGGAGTGCGGCGTGTCGCCCCAGATCATGCCCGCGGCCGCCTGGAGCAGCACGTACAGGCCGAGCGTGACGATGACGGCGTTCAGCGGCGGCTTGTTCTCCACCGGCCGGACCACCACCCGCTCGATGACCGCGCCCAGCACGAGCCCGGACGCCAGCGCGACGCCGAGCGCGAGCCAGTAGGACCCGCCGGCGTCGATGACGCTCCAGGCGAGGAACGTCGTGAACATCAGCATCGCGCCCTGCGCGAAGTTCACGACCCGGGTGGCCCGCCAGATCAGCACCAGCGCGAGCGCCACCGCCGCGAAGACGACGCCGGAGGTGATGCCGGCGAGCGTGAGATTGATGAAGCGCACCATCAGAACCCCAGGTAGGCGTGGCGGAGGCGGTCGTCGGCGGCGATGGCCGCGGCGGCCTCCGCCGCCACGACCGCGCCGAGGTCGAGCACGACCGCGCGGTCGGCGACCGACAGGGCGCTGCGGGCGTTCTGCTCGACGAGCAGCACGGTGCGGCCGTCCTCGTCGCACAGGCGCCGCAGCACGGCCATGAGCTGGGCGACCACGCGCGGCGCGAGGCCGAGGGACGGCTCGTCCACCAGCAGCAGCCGCGGCGCGCCGGTGAGCGCCCGCGCGAGCGCGAGCATCTGCCGCTCACCGCCGGACAGGGTGGCGGCGGTGCGCGCCCGCCGCTCGGCGAGCGGCGGGAACAGCTCGTACATCTCGGCGACCCGCCGGGCCAGCGCGGCCCGGTCGCGGCGCCCTGCCCCTCTCCAGAGCCCGCCGAGCCGCAGGTTCTCCTCAACGGTCAGCTCGGTGATGACGCCGCCGCTCTGCGGGACGTGCGCGACGCCGAGCCGGACGATGTCCTCGACGGGCAGCCGCGTGAGGTCCTTGCCGTCCAGCTCGACACGCCCGCTTCGGGGGCGCAGCAGCCCGGAGATCGTCCGCAGCAGTGTGGTCTTCCCCGCCCCGTTCGCGCCGAGGACGGCGGTCACGGAGCCCTCGTCCACCGACAGCTCGACGCCGCCGAGCGCCCGGACGGCCCCGTAGTGGACCGTGAGGTCCTTCACCTCAAGCACCGGCGACCTCCTCGCCCAGATAGGCGTCGAGGACGGCGGGGTCGTCGCGGACGTCCGCGGGCGCGCCGGCGGCGATGACCCTGCCGAAGTCGAGCACGACGACCTGGTCGCAGACGTTCATCACGAGGTCCATGTGGTGCTCGACGAGGACGACCGCGGGCCCGCCGCGCATGCCGCGGATCAGCTCGGCCAGCTCGTCCATCTCGGCGGCCGACAGCCCGGCCGCGGGCTCGTCCAGCAGCAGCAGCTCGGGCTCGGCGACCAGCGCCCGCGCGAGCGCGACCCGCTTCTGCACCCCGTAGGGCAGCTGGCCGGGCAGCCGCCCCGCCTCCCCCGCCACGCCCAGTTCCGCCAGCCGCGCCATCGCGCGCTCGCGCAGCGCGGCCTCGTCGCGGTCGGCGCGCGGCAGGGCGAGCAGCCCTGACCAGAACCCGGCTTTCGCCCGCCGGTCGGCGCCGACCATCACGTTCTCCAGGACCGTCAGCCCGGGGAAGAGCCCGAGCCCCTGCAGGGTGCGGGCGATGCCGAGCCGGGTCAGATCGTGCGGCCGGTGCCGGCCGAGCACGCGGCCCCGCCACCGCACCTCGCCCGACTCCGGCCGGACGAACCCGCACACGGCGTTGAACAGGGTGGTCTTGCCGGCTCCGTTCGGGCCGATCACGCCGGTGACCCGGCCCTGCGGCGCGGAGAGGGACACGCCGTCCAGTGCGACCAGCCCGGCGAAGCGGACGGTCACCTCTCGTAGTTCCAAGTTCGCGGAGGAGCCGGACATTACGCCTCACCTCGCCGATGAATCAGCGCGAAAATCCCCCGAGACCGAAATGCACATACCGACTGGTCGGATTCCATGAAGATAGAATCATCGGGCGGCTCCGGTCAACAGCCGATCCGCGGGCCCCGATCACCTAGTGCGCCGAAGCATCTCCCGGCCGGTAGGCTGATCGGCGGACTGCGGGCGGCCGTGCCGGGGCGGCGCGACCCCGGGGGATCCCGGCACGAGGAGGAGTGATGACGCAGGCGCCCGTAGGCCGGCTGCCCGGCAACCTGCCGCTGCCCGACCGGCTGCTGGCCGTGGCGACCCGCATGTTCGCCGAGAAGGGCTTCGAGAACACCTCCGTCCAGGAGATCGTGAACGCCGCCGGCGTCACCAAGGGAGCCATGTACCACTACTTCGGCTCCAAGGACGACCTCCTCTACGAGATCTACCACCGGCTCCTCGACCTGCAGATGTCGCGCCTGCGGCAGATCGCGGACGGCACCGGCACCGCCGAGGAGCGGCTGCGCGCCGCCGCCGTCGACGTCCTCAACACCTCGTTCCGCTACCTGGACGACTTCACGGTGTTCTTCCGCTCCACGCACCTGCTCCCCCGCGACCGCCGCGAGGCCGTCCGCGCCGAGCGCCGCCGCTACCACGAGCGCTTCCGCGCCCTGGTCGAGGAGGGCCAGCGGGAGGGCGGCTTCCGCACCGCCGTCCCCGCCGACATCGCCGTCCACTTCTTCTTCGGCACCGTCCACCAGATCGGCGTCTGGTACCGCCACGGCGGCACCCTGAAGACCGAGGCCATCAGCGAACACTACGTAGACCTGTTCCTCAACGGCCTGAAGGACCCCGCTCCCCCCTCCCCCTGACCCGCGCGGGCAAGCCGGGAACCTACGCGGCCCAGGCGAGAACCACGCGGGTGGACGAGAATCCACGCGGCCGGGCGTGAATCACGCGCTGGGGTGAGGAGCCACGCCGGGCGGGGTGGGGACTACGCGGTGGGCCTAGTGCCGGCGCCGCCAGGCGCCGGCACCAGGCCCACCGCCCTAGTCAGTGCTCAATGTGCTCGATCTTCAGTTCCGCGTTCTTGTGGTTCGCGCGGAGGGGCTTCTTGTCGAATTTGCCGACCGTGGTCTTGGGGATCTCGTCGAGGAACGTCCAGTACTCGGGGACCTGCCAGCGGGCGACCTTGCCGGCCAGGAAGGACGCCAGGTCCTCCGCCGTCGCGGTGGCGTCCGGGCGCAGGACGACGCAGGCGAGCGGGCGCTCGTCCCAGCGCGGGTCGGGGATGCCGATGACGGCGGCCTCGGCGACGGCGGGGTGGGCCATCAGGTGGTTCTCCAGCTCGACGGAGGAGATCCATTCGCCGCCCGACTTGATGACGTCCTTGGCGCGGTCGGTGATCTGGAAGAAGCCGCGGTCGTCGATGGTGCCGATGTCGCCGGTGCGGAGCCAGCCGCCGTCGAACTTATGCGGCGCCGTGTCGCGGTGGTAGGAGCCGGTGATCCAGGGGCCGCGGACCTCGATCTCGCCGACGGACTCGCCGTCCCACGGCAGCTCGGCGCCCGCGTCGTCCACGATGCGCATCTCGACGCCGGCGGCGACGCGGCCGGACTTCAGCCGCCACTCCATGTCCTCGCCGGTGCCGGGCTCCACGCCGGGCGGCGGGAACGCCATGCCGCCGAGCGGGCTGGTCTCGGTCATGCCCCAGCCCTGGATGATGCGCAGGCCGTAGCGCTGCTCGAAGCGCTCCAGCAGGACGCGGGGCGCGGCGGCGCCGCCGGACGTGCCGGAGCGCAGCGACGACAGGTCGATCTCGTGCTGCTCGCCGTGGGCGAGGATCCCGTTCCAGATGGTGGGGACGGCGGACGCGAGCGTGCTCTTCTCCGCCTCGATGAACGCCACCAGGTGCTCGGGCTGCATGAACGGGCCCGGCATGTGCAGCGTGGCGCCGGACAGGAAGGCGCCGTAGGGCAGGCCCCAGGCGTTGACGTGGAACATCGGCACGATGGTGAGGACGCGGTCGGCCTCGGTGATGCCGACCATCGACGCCGACTGCACGGCCATCGCGTGCAGGAACGTCGAGCGGTGCGAGTACACGACGCCCTTGGGGTCGCCGGTGGTGCCGCTCGTGTAGCACATGGACGCGGCGGAGCGCTCGTCCACGTCGGGCCACGCGAAGCCGGGCTCCTCGGCGGCGAGCAGGTCGTGGTAGCGCAGGACGGGGGCGCCGTTGCCGTTGTCCTCCAGGGCCGCGGCGTCGCCGTCGCCCACGACGACGTACGCCTCGACGGCGGGGAGTTCGCGGACGACCCGCGCCAGCAGCGGGACGAGGCTGTCGTCCACGATGACGATCTGGTCGTCGGCGTGGTTGACGATGTGGGTGAGCTGCTCGGGGAACAGCCGGATGTTCAGCGTGTGCAGCACCGCCCCCATGGCCGGGACCGCGAAGTACGCCTCCAAATGCTCCTGGTTGTTCCAGCAGAAGGTCGCGACCCGGTCGCCGCGGCGGACGCCCAGCCCGGCCAGCGCGGACGCCAGCCGCTCGGCGTTGCGGGCGATCTCGGCGAAGGTCGCCCGCCGGGGCGGGCCGCCGCCCGTCCAGGTGACGCACTCGCTGCCGCCGTAGACGCGCGCGCCGTGCCGCAGGATCGCGGCGACCGACAGCGGGAAGTCCTGCATCGTGCTGGGGATCATGGCAATTCTCCGAAGGCGCGCGACGGCGGTGGGAAGGGCCGGGACGGCACTGAATTCAGCACATACCGACCGGTCGGTTCACAATAATTTCAGCGGCCCGCCGCCGTCAATCACTCGACGAGAACGGAGAGCGTCTCGGCGACGCAGACGGGCTTGCCGCCGCCCTCGCGCTCGATCGTCACGCGGACCGTGGCGCGGGCGCCGGCGGGCCCGCGCTCCAGCGCCAGCAGCTCGGCGCCCGCGCGGACCCGCGAGCCGACCGGTACGGGCGCCGGGAAGCGCACCTTCCCGGTCCCGTAGTTCACGCCCATCCGCAGGCCCTCGACCCGGTAGATCTCGGCGGCGAGCATCGGGATCAGCGAGAGCGTGAGGTAGCCGTGCGCGATCGTCGTGCCGAACGGCCCTCCGGCCGCCCGTCCGGGGTCGGTGTGGATCCACTGGTGGTCGCCGGTCGCGTCCGCGAACCGGTTCACCTGCTCCTGCGTGATCGTGTGCCACGCGCTGTGGCCGAGGTGGGTTCCGACGGCCTTCGCGTAGTCGTCCACGCCGCTGAACGTCCGCATCGGGGGTGACCTCCGTCCGAGGGGGGCGCCCGCCTGCCCGGGGCGCGCACCTCGATCACAACATACCGACCGGTTGGTATGCAATGCCGGGCGCGGCGGGCCGTCCGCGGCCCGGGGAGGCCGGCGGGCTGGACGGTTCCGCGGCGTCCGCCCCGGCACCGCGGAACCGTCCAGCCCGCCGGCAGTGTCACCGGGTGCGGGCGCGACGTGCGGGCTCCCCTCCGCGCCCGCCGGCGCCGCCGCGATCCGGTTCCATCCTGCACAGCGCGCACAGCCCGTGATGTGTCACACACGATGGCGGTACGGTGGTCTACCAGCGGCGATGCGCGGCACTGCTTTCCATGGACCAGTGGCTCAGCGGGCCAGGGCGGCGAGGCCCGAGCGGAGCAGCGGCCCGACGGCTGCGCCGACCGCGCCGAAGCCCTCCCCCACCGTCTGGCCGTGGAGGTAGCGGTAGTGGATGCCCTCGGAGATCACGGCGAGCTTGAAGCAGGCCAGCGCGACGTAGAAGCCGATCGAGGACAGGTCCCGGCCGCTGCGCTCGGCGTAGCGGGCCGCGACCTCGTCCGGCGTGGGGAACCCGGGCGCGGCCGCGGCGTCGCGCGCGCCGGGCACCGGGGCGCCGCGCCCCATGTAGACCAGCAGCAGCGCCAGGTCGGTCAGCGGGTCGCCGAGCGTCGCCATCTCCCAGTCGAGGACGGCGGCGATCCGGTCGCGGGAGTCGACGAGGAGGTTGTCGAGCCGGTAGTCGCCGTGCACGATCGCGTGCGCCGACTCCGCCGGCAGGTTCGCCTCCAGGAGCGCGTGCAGCCGGTCGGCGTCCGGCAGGTCGCGGCTGCGGGACGCGTCGAGCTGCTTCTTCCAGCGCCGGACCTGGCGGGCGAGGAACCCCTCGGGGCGGCCGAATCCGGCCAGGCCGACCGACGCGGGGTCGACGCCGTGCAGGTCGACGAGGGTGCCGATCATCCGGTCGGCGATCCGCGCCACGCGCTCGGGGCCGAGCGGCGCCAGCTCGGCGGCGCTGCGGTACGGGGTTCCCTCGACCCTCTCCATGACGTAGAACGGCGCGCCGATCACGTCCGGGTCCTCGCAGAGGGCGTAGGTCCTCGGGACGGGCACGGCGGTTCCGGCCAGCGCCGTCATCACCCGGTACTCGCGGGACATGTCGTGGGCGGTCGCGAGCACGTGGCCGAGCGGGGGCCGCCGGACGATCCAGGAGCCGCGCCCGTCGGTCACCTCGTAGGTGAGGTTGGAGCGCCCGCCGTCGACGAGCCGGGCGCGCAGGGGTCGCGCCGCGCCCGGCCCGGTGGCGCCCGGCACGGCCCGCGCGAAATACGCGCCGAAGCGGTCCAGCGCCAGGCCGGGGACATCGTTCTCCTCGAATGCCCGCACTGTGCCTCCTCCGCCGTCCAAAGCCTTGTACCGTCCGGTCGGTATGGCGCAGGATGCCGGGGAAGCGCACCGGTCGGCGCGCAGGACGGGGCTCCGGCTCACGCCGCCCCCCGGGCAGGTATCCGCACGTAGAGGAGACCATACCGACTGGTCGGTTTTCAATGGCGGAAGTTATTGCCATTACTGCTGGACGGGTTTAACGTGACCGCACGGCTGAGGCGAAGGCATGCTTCGCCGCACTGGTCAGGACCGGTTCTCGGGGGAGA
This sequence comes from Actinomadura chokoriensis, assembly GCF_039529475.1. Classification (NCBI taxonomy): domain Bacteria; kingdom Bacillati; phylum Actinomycetota; class Actinomycetes; order Streptosporangiales; family Thermomonosporaceae; genus Actinomadura; species Actinomadura chokoriensis. The sequence goes on from NZ_BAAAMW010000009.1 coordinate 195,117, forward strand.
ACAGCGCCCGGAGGAGTCCCTGCATGTCCGTTTCCCCGCCCACTGACGCGGGCGCCGCCGAGGGCGCCGCCGCACCGGGCCCCGCCGCCCGGCTGTGGCGCCGCGACCTTCCGCACTACCCCGAGACGGGGCGCCGCTACGGCTACCTCGCGATCGTGGTCGTCACCACGATCGTCCTGTACTACCTGCTCTACATCCAGTACGCCGTCGCGACGTCGATCATGACGCACTTCTCGATGTCGTTCGGCTACTTCATCCTGCTGTCGGTGATCGGCAACGCGATCGGCGCGTTCGCGTCGCTGCTCGCCGGCCTGGCCGACCGGTGGGGCCGCGCGAACCTCGTCGTGTACGGGCTGCTGATCGCGGGCCTGCTGGTGCTGGCGCTGCCGCACTCGCCGGACAAGCACACCTTCCTGGTGCTGTTCGCGGTGCTCAGCTTCATCGAGGGCATCGTCCTCGTCGCGACCCCGGCGCTGATCCGCGACTTCTCCCCGCAGCTCGGCCGCGCCACCGCGATGGGCTTCTGGACGATGGGCCCGGTCCTCGGCAGCCTCGTCGTCACCACCGTGACCAGCGCGACCCTCGACACCTCCAGCTGGCAGGACGAGCTGCGCTACTCCGGCTACACCGCGCTCGCGGTGTTCGTCATCGCGCTGTTCGGGCTGCGCGAGCTGTCGCCGGCCCTGCGCGACCAGCTCATGGTCAGCATGCGCGACCGCGCGCTGATCGAGGCGCGCGCCAAGGGCCTGGACACCGAGCGGCAGCCGTCCGGCCACTGGCGGCAGATGATGCGGGTGGACGTCGTCGGCTCGGCCTTCGCGATCAGCGTCTACCTGCTGCTGTACTACGCGGCCGTCGGCAACTTCGTCATCTACTTCTCCGCCACGTTCGGCTACAGCGAGCAGCGCACCAACGGGCTCGCCAACTGGTACTGGGCGGCCAACGCGATCGCGCTGGTCGTGGCGGGGCTGCTGTCGGACCGGCTCCGCGTCCGCAAGCCGCTGATGCTGGTCGGCGGCATCGGCTCGGTCGCGGCCACTGCGTACTTCGCGCAGCTCGCCGTCCGCCCCGACACCGGCTACTACACCTTCGCGTGGCTGTTCATCGCGATCGGCGTGTTCGGCGGGCTGGCCTACGCGCCCTGGATGGCGGGCTTCACCGAGACCGTCGAGAAGCACAACCCCGCGGCCACGGCGACCGGCCTCGCGGTGTGGGGCTGGATCCTGCGGCTCGTCGTGGCGGGTTCGGCGGCCTTCGTCCCGGTGGTGGTGACGTCGGTGACGCCGCTGGTGGAGCACGGGCACGAGGTGCAGGCCGCCTCCGAGGAGGCGGCGCCCGCGCTCGCGATCGTGAACCGGCACCCGCAGCTGTTCGCCGAGCTGGGCAAGTACCCGGCGGGCCAGGCCCCGGCGGAGCTGCAGGCCCGCGCCGCCAAGGAGGTGGGCCTGCCCGGCCTCGCGACCGTGCAGAAGGCGCAGCCGCAGCTGGCGGTGCTGAAGGAGCACGGAGCCGAGGTGCAGAAGGCGTCGGAGGACGGCCCCGGCCAGTGGCGGACGTGGTGGTACGTCTGCCTGGGCGGCCAGCTCGTCTTCCTGCCGTTCATCTTCGTCATGACGGGGCGCTGGAGCCCGAAGCGGGCCCGCGAGGACGCCGAGGCGCACCAGCGCGCGATCGAGAAGGAGCTGGCGGCCCTCGGCGAGGACTGACCGCCGCACCCGCACGGACCATCGCGGATCACGAGCCCCCGGCCGGGCCCTCCCCTCGGCCGGGGGCTCGCCGCGTCCCCGGCCGGCGCCAGATACTTAGCTTGGCAAACATATAAGTCTGTGATACACCGGAACGCATGGATTCGCCGTCCCCTGCCGGCGAGCTGGAGCTGGCCGCCGGGCTCGGGCGCGTCTACTCGCTGATGCGCTCGCTCTCCCTGCCCCGCGACCTGTCGATGACGACCGTGTCGACGCTGGCCACCCTGGAGCGGTTCGGCCCCCGCCGGGTGACCGAGCTGGCCGCGTTCGAGGGCGTCACCCAGCCCGCGATGACCCAGCTGGTGTCGCGGCTCGAACGGGAGGGGATGGCGGAGCGCCGCGCGCTGCCCGGTGACCGCCGGGTCGTCGCGGTGCACCTCACCGAAACGGGACGCGCCGAGCTGGCGCGGCGGCGCGCGGCACAGGCGAAGCGGCTGGCCGAGCTGCTCGCCGGGCTGCCCGCCGCCGACCGGGAGGCGATCGCCGCCGCGCTGCCGGCCCTGGACCGGCTGGCCGGCGCCGCCCTCGGCGTCCCCGACACGACGACCGGCAGAGAGCAGGAATGAAACCAGTCACCGACGAACGGGCGGCCTCGCAGAGCCTCTTCCGCCAGCCGAAGGCCGTCTGGGCCGTCGCGTTCGCCTGCGTCATCTCGTTCATGGGCATCGGGCTCGTCGACCCGATCCTGCCCGCGATCTCCTCGGACCTGAACGCCTCCCCCAGCCAGGTCACGCTGCTGTTCACCAGCTACCTCGTGGTGACGGCCGTGGCGATGCTGGTCACGGGCTTCGTGTCCAGCCGCATCGGCGCCAAGCGCACGCTGATCGCGGGCCTGGCGCTGATCGTGGTGTTCAGCGCGCTCGCCGGGACGTCCGGCAGCATCGGCGGGATCATCGGCTTCCGGGCCGGCTGGGGCCTCGGCAACGCGCTGTTCATCGCCACGTCCCTCGCCGTCATCGTGGCGTCGGCGAGCGGCGGGCTCGGCGGCGCGATCATCGCCTACGAGTCCGCGCTCGGGCTCGGCATCGCGGTCGGGCCGCTGCTCGGCGGCCTGCTCGGCGACATCAGCTGGCGCGGCCCCTTCTACGGCGTCGCCGCGCTGATGGCGATCGCGCTGCTCGCCACCGCGGTGCTCGTGCGGCCGCAGCCGAAACCGGCGCGCAAGACCTCCGTCCTCGACCCGATCCGGGCGCTGCGGCACCGCGGCCTGCTGGTCATGAGCCTGACCGCGCTCTGCTACAACTGGGGCTTCTTCACCGTCCTCGGGTACGCGCCGTTCCCGATGCGGCTGAGCGCCATGAAGCTGGGCCTGGTGTTCACCGGGTGGGGGCTGCTCGTCGCGGTGTTCGCCGTGTTCGGCGCGCCCTGGCTGCAGCGCCGGTTCGGGCTGGCCCGGACCCTGTACGGCAACCTGGCCCTGTTCGCGGTGAACGTGCTGGTGATCGCGATCTTCGTGGAGTCGCAGGCGGTGCTGATCACCGCGGTGATCGTCGCGGGGGTCTTCATCGGCGTGAACAACACGCTGACCACGCAGGCCGTGATGATGGTCTCCCCGGTGGAGCGGCCGGTGGCGTCGGCCGCGTACGGGTTCGTCCGGTTCATCGGCGGCGGCCTCGCCCCCTACGCGGCGGGACGGCTCGTCGAGCACACCAACATCCACGTCCCGTTCGCGATCGGCGCCGGCGTGATCGTCGCCGGCATCGCGGTCCTGACCCTGGCGCACCGCGACCTCGCGACCGCGGAGCGCGGCCAGGCCGAGGTGGACGCGCGCGCGGGCCGGGGCGACGCGGACGCGGAGGTCACCGAGGCGGCGGAGACCGGCTCCGGATCCGGCTCGTAGGAGATCCCGTTATTACGCACCGGAGCGCGAAAAAGCACCGGTCCTTTCCGCTCGCGGGTGCGTAGCCGTGCGGGCGCGGCGGGCGTTAGATCGGCGCTATGAAGATCGCCGCGCGGGCGGCGATGATCGTGGCCCTGCTCGCCGCGCTCACCGCCCACCCCCTGCCCGCCGGGGCGTCCGAGGACGCCCCTGGAACGACGAGGCACACCATCGCCATGGGCGGCTGGGACCGCCCCTACCTCCTGCACGTCCCGCCCGGCACCGGAGCCGGGAGGCCGCTGCCGCTGATCGTGGCCCTGCACGGCGGCCTGAACGACCCCGAGTACGTCCGCGAGCAGAGCGGGCTCGACGAGGTCGCCGATCGGCAGGGCTACGCCGTCGCCTATCCCGAGGGGTTCCTCGGGACGTGGAACGCCGGGGCCTGCTGCTCGTTCGCCCGCTGGGCCGGCATCGACGACATGGCCTTCCTCGACGCGCTGATCGGCACGCTGGTGCGGCAGGGCGTCGCCGACCCGCGCCGGGTGTTCATGACCGGCTTCTCCAACGGCGGCGGCATGGCCTACCGGTACGCGTGCCAGCGCGCGGAGCGGCTCGCCGGGATCGCCGTGGTGTCGGGCGCGCTCGCCATCGGCTGCACGCCGTCCGGGCCGGTGTCGGTGCTGGCGTTCCACGGGACGCTCGACCCGTCCGTCCCGTACACGGGCGGCGGGAACATGGACGCCGACGTCCATTTCCCGTTCTTCGCCGTCCAGGTCGTCATGGAGTTCTGGCGCTGGGTGGACGGCCTCGGCGCGCTGTCGTGGCCGGTCCCGGGCGGCCCGGACGGCTGCGTCGGCACCGGGCCGGGGGCGCTGCTCGTCGCGCTGTGCACCGAGCAGGGCGGCGGGCACGAGTGGCCGTCCTACGCCAGCGCGATGATCGGCCGGTTCTTCGCGGCGCGGCCGTCCCTGCCGGCGGGCTGACGAACCGGAGGTCGGGCGGCGCGGGGGACGCCGCCCGCCCCGGGTCCGGCGGCCGGCCGGGTCAGCCGGCGAGGCTGCGCGGCCGGATGTCCTTCCAGTTGGCCGTGACGTAGCCGATGCAGTCGGACCGGGACTCGGGCCCGAAGACCGTCGTCCACCCGGCGGGGACGTCGGCGAACGCCGGCCACAGCGAGTGCTGCCCCTCGGCGTTGGCGAGGACCCGGAACTGCGCGTCGGCGTCGTCGAACGGGTTGGTCATCGGGCCTCCTGGACGATGCGGGCGGAGCGTCCGGCGATGGACCGGACGATCTCCCCGGTGCGGACGGCGGTCATGGACAGCAGCGACGAGGCGATCCCGTGGCTGTGCTCGGTCGCGCCCTGCAGGTAGACGCTCCAGGCGCGGCCGGGGCGGGTGGCGATGCGGTAGTCGCGCTCGACGACGGGGCGCCCGTCCGGCCCGGCGAGGCAGTCGCCGCCCGCCTCGCCGAGCAGGTCGAACGGGTCGCGCTCGCGGTAGCCGGTGGCGTAGACGAGGGCGTCGGCCTCCAGGTCGGCGGTCTCGCCGGTGGGCAGGAAGCCCACGGTGACCCGCACTCCCCCGGGGCCGTCGCGGACGTCCAGCAGCCGCGAGGCGTTGAGGATGCGCAGCCGTTCGGCGCCCGCGACCTTCTCGGCGTAGGCGCGCCGGTACAGCTCGTCGATGAGGTCGAGGTCCACCACGGAGTAGTTGGTGTTGCGCGAGTACTCGAACAGCATCCGCTTCACGTCGTCGGGGGCCGCGTAGTAGTGGTCGACGGCCGCCGGGTCGAAGATGCGGTTGGCGAACGAGCTGTCGTCGGCGGGCGAGTACCCGTACCGGGCGAAGACCGCGCAGACCTCGGTCTCCGGGAACGCGCGGTGCAGGTACTCGACGGCCTCGGCGGCGCTCTGCCCCGCGCCGACGACGACGAGCCGGCGCGGGTTCCAGTCCCCGCGCTCGCCCAGCCGGGTGAGCAGGTCCTCGGTGTGCCAGATGCGCTCGCCCGCCTGGACGCCCTCGGGCAGCGACGGTTCGAGGCCCACGCCGATGACGACGTTGCGGGCGAGGTGCGTCTCCAGCCGGTCGTCCCGGCGCACCACGACCTCCAGGACCTCGTCGTCGCGGGGGCGGAGCGCGACGACCTCCGTCCCGTAGCGGACGCGGTCGGCGAACGCGGCCGCCGTCCATTCGAGGTAGTCGTGGAACTCCACCCGGGTCGGGAACATCGTCTTGTGGTTGACGAAGTCGACCAGCCGTCCGCGGGCGTGCAGGTAGGCGAGGAAGGAGAACCGGCTGGCGGGGTTGCGCAGCGACACCAGGTCCTTGAGGAAGTGGACCTGCATGGTGGCGCCGTCGATCAGCATGCCCCGGTGCCACCCGAACTCCGGCTGCTTCTCGAAGAACACCGCGTCCACGCCGCCGCCGTCCCGCTCGCGCGCCTCGTCGAGCGCGACGGCGAGCGCGAGGTTGGACGGGCCGAAGCCGATCCCGATGACGTCGTGGACGCGGGGCTCCATGCGCTCCTCCGGCATCAGGCGGACTTCGCCTTGCCCGCGGCTTCGGCGATCTTCGGGACGACGTCGCCGACGACGTAGGGGACGGCGAGCGGGGTCGGGGTGCGCAGCGGCCAGAACGCCTTCAGGTCGAGCGGCACGTAGGAGCCGCGCTTGACGACGGCGAGGTCGGCGAACAGCTTGTTGCCCTCGATCTTCTTCTGCGTGGCCGGGTCGTCGTTGTAGTGGCTCAGCAGGACGTCCACGTCCAGGACGCCGATCTTCTCCATGCTCAGCTCGGCGGCGAACCCGTCGCCGGGCAGCTTCGCGATCTGCTCGGGCAGCACCATGCCGAACTGCTCCAGCATCTTCACGCTGGTGTCGTCCTTGGACTTCATCACGCCGATGTTGCCGTTGGGGAAGACGCTGGTGAACGCGAAGCTCTTGCCCTGCAGCTGCGGGTACTGGGCCTTCACGCCGGCGATCTTCGTGTCGACCTCGCCGACGAGCGTGCGCCCCTCGGCCTCCTTGCCGACGGCCTTGGCGGCCTGCAGCGCGATCTGCTGCCAGGAGTCCTCGGCCGGGCCGGTCTGGTAGGCGACGGTCGGCGCCAGCTTGGAGAGCTTGTCGTACTCCTTGTCGATGTAGAAGTCGCCGCCCGCGAGGATCAGGTCGGGGCGCAGCGCCGCGATCTCCTCCAGGTTGAACCCGGCCTCGCCGGCCTTCAGCAGCTTGGGCTTCCCGCCGGTGAGCTTCGGCGCGGTCCAGGGCGCCAGGCCGTCGGGCTGGACGCCGGTGAGCTCGGCCATGCCGACGGGCGTGACGCCGAGCGCGAGGAGCGTGTCCTGGTCGACCTCGCCGAGCGCGACGACGCGCTCGGGCGCGGACTCGATCTTCGCGGTGCCGAGCTTGTGGGTGATCGTGACCGGGAACGCCCCGGCGGCCGTGCCGCCGGATGAGCCGCCGGCGGGCTCGTCGTCGCCGCCGCACGCCGCGACCGTGCCGACGCTCAGGACGAGCGCGGCGGTCGCGGCGAGGCGCCGCATCATGGTGCGCATAGAGGACCGGTGTCCTTCCGGGTTCTTCGGGGGTGACTGATCAAGGATCTTAGGTTAGCCTCACCTAACCTTGCAATGGGTGCGGCGGTATGAGGCACCTCACCCCAGCTCCGCCAGCACGCCGGCGACGGTCGGCGCGGCCATCAGCGTCGCGATCTTCAGCGCGGCGCAACCGGGCTCCCGCCTGATCCGCCGGACGAGCCGCATCGCGAGCAGCGAGTGGCCGCCGAGGTCGAAGAAGTCGTCGTCCGGCCCGACGTGCGGGACGCCGAGCTCCTCGGCGAAGATGCGGCACAGCACCGCCTCCCGCTCGCCGTCCCTCCGCGCCGCCGCCGGGGCCGCCTCCGCCGCGGTCACGGCGCGGGCGGTGAGCACGGCGGGGAGCGCACCGACCCTGACGCCGGGATCGTCCGCGACGGCCTCCAGCAGCCGGATGAGGCCGCCGGCCAGCGCCTCGGCGGTGTCCCGGTCGAACAGGTCGGCGGAGTAGTCGACGATCAGCCGCAGGCCGTCCGCCGCCTCGCGGAAGATGAAGTCCAGGTCGAACTTCGCCGCGCCCGGCCCGAACAGCGCCTCCCGCTGCTCCAGGCCGGGGAACCGGACGTCGCCGGCGCCCTGGTTCTCGTAGCCGACCATCACCTGGAACAGCGGGTTGCGGCCGGGGACGCGGCGCGGCCGCAGCGCCTCGACGACCGCCTCGAACGGGAGGTCCTGGTTGGCGAGCCCGGCGAGGCCGGCGTCCCGGACGCGGGCGAGCAGCTCGGTGAACGCGGGGTCGCCGGACACGTCGGCGCGGAGCACGAGCGTGTTGACGAAGAAGCCGACGAGGTCGCGCGCGGCCTCCTCGGTGCGGCCCGCGACGGGGCTGCCGAGCGGGATGTCGTCGCCGGCGCCCGTCCGGTGCAGCAGCGCCGCGACGGCGGCCTGGCACACCATGAACATGCTGGCGTTCGCGTCGCGCGCGATCTGCCGCAGCCTGCGCGTGAGGCCGGGCGGCAGGTCGGCGGTGTGGGTCCCGCCGCGCTGCCCGGCGGTGCCGGGGCGGGGCCGGTCCACCGGCAGCGGGATCTCCTCCGGGAGGCCGGCGAGCGTCCGCGCCCAGTGGTCGAGCTGCCGGGCGTGGACGCTCCCGGGGTCGAGCGGGTCGCCGAGCAGCTCCCGCTGCCACAGGGCGTGGTCGGCGTACTGGACGGGCGGCGGCTCCCAGGCCGGCGCCTTCCCGTCCAGGCGGGCCGCGTACGCCTCGGCGACGTCGCGGGCGAACGGGCCGAACGACCATTCGTCGAACGCGATGTGGTGGAAGACGGCCAGCAGCAGGTGCTCGCGCTCCCCCTCGGGGAACACCGCGACGCGCAAGGGGACGTCCGCGGCCAGGTCGAACGGCCGCGCGATGACCTCCTCGGGCGGGCAGGCCGCGACCTCCAGCGCGGGACGCGCCTCCTCCGGGTCGAGGATCAGCTGGTAAGGCGTGCCGTCATGCTCGGGGAAGACCGTCCGGAGGCTCTCGTGCCGCGCGGTGACGTCGCCGATCGCCGCTTCGAGCGCCGCGAGGTCGAGGTCGCCGCGCAGCCGGACCGCGAGCGGCAGGTGGTAGGCGCCGCGCGGCCCGTCGTCCTCGCGGAGCAGCTGGTCGAGCAGCCACAGGCGGCGCTGCGCGGACGACAGCGGGATGCGCGCGGGCCGCTCCCTCGGCTCCAGGGCCGGCCGGGGCTCCGCGCCCGCGCCGCGGTGGACCCGCTCCGCCAGCTCGGCGACGGTCGGCGCCTCGAACAGGTCGCGGATCGCCAGCTCGGCGCCGAGCACGGCGCGGGCGCGGCCGACGAGCCGCGTCGCGAGCAGCGAATGGCCGCCGAGGTCGAAGAAGTCGTCGTCGATGCCGGCGCCCGGCGCGTCCAGCACCTCGGCGAACAGGGTGCACAGCAGCCGTTCGACGGGCGTGCGCGGCGGGCGGCCGGCGCGGCGCGGGCCGCCCTGCCCGGGGTCGGGGAGGGCGCGCCGGTCGAGCTTGCCGTTGACCGTGAGCGGCAGCGCGTCCAGGGTCATGATCGCGCTCGGCACCATGTAGCCGGGCAGCCGGGTCTTCAGGCTCTCCCGGACGCGCGCGGCGAGCACCCCGCGGTCGCGCGCGGCGACGGGGTCGTTCGCGTACGAGGCGGGCGCGCGCCCCGGCTCCGCCGGAAGGCACGCCGCTCCCCCGCCGAACACGGCGTCGAAGCATCCGGCCTGCTCGGACGGCGTGAGGACGACGTCCGGGAACAGCGCGCGGAGCGTCTCCGGCTCGATCCCCTCCGGAGGCGCGGCCAGCGCCCGCCGCGCGTCGTCCGCCGAGCCGCCGTCCCGCAGCACCCGCAGCGCGGCGACCTCCCCCGACACCCGGGCGTCGGGAATCCCCCACACCCGCACCGCCCCGGTCTCCCCCGTTGACCTGCGGCGTGTTGTTGTTATGCGCGCCTCCAAAACAACAACACGCCGCAGGTCAACGAATCCGTCGAGGGTGGTCCAGGGGATGTGCCGGGTCTCCGGGGCGGGCGGGGCGTCCTTGTGGAGGACGGCGTCGTAGCGGTGGCGGGTCAGTTCGTTGTGGCGGGTGCCGCGTTTGGTGAGGATGTCCACGCGGGTCGGGCCGTCCAGCGCGGTGAAGAACGCCGGGTCGAGGAGGAGTTCCTTCTCCAGGCGGACGGCGCGCTCGACGGCCTCCAGGTCGGCGGCGGCGCCGCGTCCGAGCTGGATCGCGGCGTGCAGGTGGCGGACGGTCCGCAGGTCGCGGACATCGCCGATGAAGAGCCGCCCGCCTGGGGCGAGGAGGCGCATCGCCTTGGCGATGACGTCCTGGAGGTAGGCGGCCCCCGGGAAGTACTGGACGACCGAATTGATCACGATCGTGTCGAAGTGCGCCTCGGGCAGGCCGCTGGTGTCGTGGGCGGGCCGGCAGCTCAGCCGGACGCCCGAGTCCGGGCCGAGGTCGTGCTGGAGCTTCTTGATGACGGGTTCGGAGAAGTCGGTGCCCCAGTACTCCTCGCTCTCGGGGGCGAGGCGGGTGAGCAGGAGGCCGGCGCCGACGCCGATCTCCAGGACGCGGCGGGGGCGGAGCGCGCGGATGCGGTCGACGGTCGTCCCGCGCCACTCGCGCATGTCGTCCAGCGGGATGGGGGCGCCGTCGTAGCTGCTGTCCCAGCCGGCGAACTCCTCGGAGTGGACGACCGTGCCGACCTCGGTGTACTCGGCGTCGTAGATCTGCCGCCACTCGGCGAGCTGCTCCTCGGCGGCGCCCTCGCGGGTGCCGTCCGGGACGATGTACCCGACGAGGCGCTTCACGCCGGGGACACCGGTGCCGGCGGCGACCACCGCGGCCTGCCCGACACCGGGTTCGGCGGCGAGCGCGGTCTCGACCTCCTCCAGCTCGACCCGGTAGCCGCGGATCTTCACCTGGTCGTCGGTGCGTCCGAGGAAGTCGATGTTGCCGTCCGCGCGGACCCGGACGAGGTCGCCCGTCCGGTACATGCGGCCACCGGAGGGATCGGTGCGGAAGGGGTCGGCGACGAAGCGCTCGGCGGTCAGGTCGGCGCGGCCGAGGTAGCCGCGCGCCAGGCCGGCGCCCGCGATGTAGAGCTCGCCGGGCGCGCCCGGCGGGACGGGCCGCAGCCGGCCGTCGAGGACGTAGCCGCGGGTGTTCCAGATCGGCTTGCCCACGGTCGGGGTGGCGCTGTCCTCGGTCCCGCCGCCGAGCGTGTTGATCGTGTACTCGGTCGGCCCGTACAGGTTGTAGCCGAGGACGCCGTCGGCCCGGGAGAGCCGGTCCCACACGGAGGCGGGGACGGCCTCGCCGCCGAGGAGGACGAGCGGCGGCCGGTGCCCGCCGTCCAGGAGCCCTTCGTCGAGGAGCTGCTGGGCGTAGGTGGGGGTCACGTTGATGACGTCGATGCGGTGCCGGCGGAGGTAGGCGGTCAGCGCCTCGGCGTCGCGGCGCAGGTCCTCGTCGCAGACGTGCACCTCGTGGCCCTCGATGAGCCAGAGGAGTTCCTCCCACGACATGTCGAAGGAGAACGAGACGGTGTGCGCGATGCGGAGGCGGCGGCCCGCCGAGGCGACCACCGGGTCGAAGATGTTGGCGCGGTGGTTGAACTGCATGTTGGTGAGGCCGCGGTAGGGCGTCACCACGCCCTTGGGCCGTCCCGTCGAGCCGGACGTGTAGATGACGTAGGCGGGGTGGTCGAGCCGGCCCGGGGTGCCGGGCGCGAAGTCCCGCAGTTCGCCGGGCGTCGGGTCGGTGCCGGGGAGGCCGGCGAGGGCGCGGGCGGTCTCCGGGTCGTCCAGCGCGAGGGTCGGGCCGGCGAAGGCGAGGCCGGCGGCGATGTCGCGGTGCGAGACCAGGCAGGCGGGGGCCGCGTCCCGGAGCATGTAGTCGAGCCGGTCGGCCGGGTAGTCGAGTTCGAGCGGCAGGTACGCGGCGCCGGTGCGCAGGACGGCGAACAGCGCGACGACCATCTGCGCGGAGCGGGGCAGTGCGAGCGCGACGACCCGCTCCGGGCCCGCGCCGTTCGCGATGAGGAGGCGGGCGAGGCGGTTGACCTCGGCGTTCAGCTCCCCGTAGGTGAGGCGCACGTCGGGAAGCGAGACGAGCGCGAGGTCTCCGGGCCGCTCCGCCGCGCGTTCGGCGAGCAGCTCCGCGACCGTCACCTCGGGGACGGGATGCCGCGCCCCGTCCCAGTCGCGGCGGAGCGCCTCGTGTTCTTCGGGGACGAGGAGGTCGAGGCGGTGGAAGGTCGCGCCGGGGTCGTCGGCGAGCCGGCGGAGGACGCTGAGGTAGCGGTCGGTGACGCGTTCGGCTTCGGCGCCGGTGAAGGCGTCCTGCCGGTACATGACGCGCAGCCCCGTGCCGGGTTCGACGACCATCGTGATCGGGTAGTGGGTGGCGTCCCGGACCTCGCGCCCGAGGACGCGGAGGTCGCCGTCCGGCCCGAAGCCGCGGCCGGTCGGCATGCCGGGGAAGTTCTGGAACACGAACAGCGTGTCGAAGAGCGTCCCGAGACCCGTGGCGCGCTGGACGTCGGCGAGCGCGACGTAGGAGTGGTCGAACAGCTCGGACCGCGCCTGCTGGACGCGGTCGAGCACGTCCGCCAGCGGGTCCGCCGGGCCCGCCTGGACTCGGACGGGGACGGTGTTGAACAGCAGGCCGACCATGGATTCGACGCCGTCCACGTCGGGGTGGCGTCCGGAGACGGAGGCGCCGAAGACGACGTCGTCCCGTCCGGTCAGGCCCATCAGGACCAGGCCCCACGCGGTCTCGAAGAGGGTGCCGGGGGTGACGCCGCGGTCGCGGGCGACGGCGTCGAGCCGTTCGGCGAGGGCGGGTGGGAGCGGCCGGCGCACCTCCCCGGCGTCCGCGAGGTCGGCGGGCCGGTCGACCAGGCCGGGGCGGACGAGGGCGGGCTCGTCGAAGCCGTCGAGGGCGCGGCGCCAGGCGTCCACGGCGGCGGCCTTGTCGCGGGTGCCGACCCAGTCGAGGAACGCGCCGAACTGCGGGACGGGACGCGCCGCCTCCGCGGCGGCGTCGGTGTAGGAGTCGAGCAGCGAGGTGACGAGGAGGCCGCCCGACCAGCCGTCCAGCAGGATCAGCTCGGAGGTCAGGATCAGCCGGTGGTCATCGGGGGCGAGGGTGGCCAGCGCGAACCGGATCAGCGGCGGCTCGCCCGGGTCGAACGGTTCCGCCCGCTGGGCGTCGATGAAGGCTTCGAGGTCCTCGGGGGCGACGGTGGCGTGCGTCCAGGGCGCGTCGAATTCGCCGGGGACGAATTGGACGGCGCGGTCGCCGTCCGTCCGGAACCCGGCGCGGAGGTTCGGGAACTTGGTCAGGACGGCGCGCGCCGCGTCCGCCATCCGGCCGGGGTCGACCGGTCCGGACAGCTCCACCACGGCCTGCTGGACGTAGATGTCGCGGCCTTCGCCGGCGAGCATCAGGTGGAAGAGCAGGCCCTCCTGCAGCGGCGAGAGCGGAAGCTCGCCGAGCGGTCCGGCGGGCCGCGCCGCGACGGCGCCGGCGGCGGGCGCGGCCGTCCGGGCGAGCCGCTCGACCGTGCGGAGGCGGAAGACGTCGCGGACGGTGAAGGACAGTCCGGCGCGGCGGGCGCGGGCGACGAGGAGCGCCGCGCCGATGCTGTCGCCGCCGGTGCGGAAGAAGTCGTCGTCGGCGCCCACCGTGCCGCGGCCGAGGACGCTCGCGGCGAGGGCGGCGAGGACGCGTTCCGGCTCGGTCGACGGCGGCCGCCCGCCGGCGGGCCGCCCCGGTTCGGGGAGCGAGCGCCGGTCGACCTTCCCGTTCGGGTTCAGCGGCAGCGCGTCCAGGACGACCAGGTCGTCGGGAACGAGATGGCCGGGCAGCAGACTCCGCAGCGCCTCGTGCAGCGCCCCGGTGCCGGCGTCGCCGACGACGTACCCGACGAGGCGGGAGCCGTGCGCGGCCACGGCGGCCCGCCGGACGCCCGGCTGGGCGCCGAGCACGGCCTCGACCTCGCCCGGCTCGATCCGGAAGCCGCGGATCGTGATCTGGTCGTCGGTGCGGCCGAGGAAGTCGAGCCCGCCGTCCGGGCGGCGCCGGACGCGGTCGCCGGTCCGGTAGAGGCGGGAGCCGGGCGGGCCGAACGGGTTCGCGACGAACCGCTCGGCGGTGCGGGCGGGGTCGCCGAGGTAGCCGCGCGCGAGCCCGTCGCCCGCCAGGTACAGCTCTCCGACGGGGACCTCGCGGAGCGCGGCGTCGAGGACGTGGGCGCGGGTGTTGGCGATCGGCGTCAGTCCCCCCGCTTCCGCGATGAGGCTGTCGCCGGCGGCCTCCGAGCACCCGTACAGGTCGACCAGCCGGCCGGGGACCTGCTCGGCGAGCGCGGCGGGGAGCGCCTCCCCGCTGCTGATCCAGGTGGTGACGGACGGCGGCAGCCCGTTCTCGGCGAACGCGGCGAGCAGGCTCGGGACGAGCGTGACGAGCCCGGCGCGGTGCCGTTCGATGAAGTCGGCGAGCGCGACGGCGTCGGCCGCGGTCGCCTCGTCGGCGATGACGACCGTGTCGCCGGCGGCGAGGCCGCCGAGCAGTTCGGTCGTGCCGTCGATGAACGCGGGCGACGACTTGGCGACGCGGACGCCGGGCGCCGCGAGGTCCGCGCCCCAGGCGAGGCGGTTGGCGAGGGCGCGCTGGGTGCCGGCGACGGCCTTCGGCGTCCCGGTCGACCCGGACGTGAAGATCACGTAGGAGAGGTGGTCGGGGCGGAGGTCCGGGCGGACGCGGCGGGGCGCGTCCGGGGGCGGCGCGTCGCGGCCGAGGACGAGCAGCGGCCGGACGGCGTCCAGCATCGCCTCGACGCGCGCGGGCGGGTGCGACAGGTCGATCGGCAGGTAGGCCGCGCCCGTCTTGAGGACGGCGAGCAGCGCGACGGCGAACTCGTCCGAGCGCGGCAGGGCGAGCCCGACGACGCTCTCCGGGCCGGCTCCGGCGGCGGCGAGCCGGTCGGCGAGCGCCTCGGCGCGCCGGTCGAGGCCCGCGTAGGTGAGGACGGTGTCGCCGAAGACGACGGCGGCCTTGTCCGGGGTCCGTGCGGCCTGCTTCTCGATGAGGGCGGCGACCGTCTCGTCCGGGAAGGCGCGGGCCGTGTCGGGGTGCTCAACGGGCGCGCCGAGGGAGGAGAGCCGCCGTGAGGGGTCGGCGGTGACCTGGGCGACCAGGTCGCCGAGGCCGTCCAGGAGTCCTTCGACGGTGGCGGCGTCGAAGAGGTCGGCGGCGAACGCGGCGAACCCCTCGATCTCGTCGTCGCCTTCGGCGAAGTAGAGGTCGAGGTCGAACTTCACGCCGCCGGTCTCGGGCAGGAACGGCTCGGCGCGGACGCCCGGCAGCGCGAGGCGCACGTCGTCCAGCCGCTGGTGGACGATCATCACCTGGAACAGCGGGCCGCGGGCCAGCGAGCGTTCGGGGGCGAGCCGGTCCACGACCCGCTCGAACGGGACGTCGGCGTGCGAGAACGCGGCGAGGTCGGCGGCCCGCACCCGGTCGAGCAGCTCGGCGAACGCCGGGTCGCCGGACAGGTCGGTGCGCAGGACGAGCGGGTTGACGAACACCCCGACCAGGCCGGCGAGGTCCTCGTCGGCGCGTCCGGCGATGGGCGAGCCGAACGCGATGTCGTCGCCGGCGCCGGACCGCTGGAGCAGCGCGGCGACGGCGGCGTGCAGCACCATGAACACGCTGGTCCCGGTGTCGCGGGCCAGCCGCCGGACCGCGGCGGCCGGGAGCCGGAACGGCACGAGCCCGCCCCGGTGGCTCGCCTCCGCCGGGCGCGGCCGGTCGAGCGGCAGGACCGTCTCCTCGGGCAGTCCGGCGAGCGCCTCCGCCCAGAAGTCGAGCTGGGGGGCCGGGTCGGGCGCGGCGTCGCGCTGCCAGGCCGCGTAGTCGGCGTACTGGACGGGCAGCGGCTCCCAGTCGGGTTCGCGTCCGCCGCGCCGGGCCTCGTAGGCGCGCGCCAGGTCGGCGAGCAGCGGCGTGAACGACCACTCGTCGGCGGCGGCGTGGTGCAGGAGCAGGATCAGCGAGCGCTCGTCGTCCCCGGTCCGGACGAGAGTGCCGCGGACGGGCAGGTCGCGGCCGATGTCGAAGGCGTGCGCGGCGGCGTCCCGCTCGATGGCCGCGACGCGCTCCGGGGTCTCGCCTCGTGCGTCAACAACGGTGAGGCGGGCGTGCGGTTCCCGGACGTGCTGGACGGGCAGGCCGTCCGGTCCTTCGACGAGGAGCGTGCGCAGCGCCTCGTGGCGGGCGACGACATCGGCGAACGCGGCGCCGAGCGCCTCCTCGTCCACCGGGCCGCGGAGGCGGAGGCCGAGCGGCAGCGCGTAGGACGCGGACGGGCCGCGCAGCCGTTCCTCCAGCCAGAGCCCGCGCTGCGCCGCCGACGCCGGGACGACCTCGGGGCGTTCGACATCGCGCACCCGCACCACGTCGGTCTTCACGAGCCGGGGCGCGAGGGCGGCGACGGTCGGGGCCTCGAACACATCCGCGATGGACAGTTCCGCGCCCAAAAGGGCGCGCGCCTTCGCCGCGACGCGGGTCGCGAGCAGCGAATGCCCGCCGAGCGCGAAGAAGTCGTCGTCGATGCCGATCCCCTCGGCGCCGAGCAGCTCGGCGAAGATCGCGCAGAGGGCCGCCTCGCGGGCGTCGCGCGGGGCGCGGCCGGAGACGCCGGCCTCGGGCGCGGGCAGCGCGGCCCGGTCGAGCTTGCCGTTGACCGTGCGGGGCAGCGCGTCGAGGGCGATGAGGGCGGACGGCACCATGTACTCGGGCAGCGCGGCGGCGAGCGCGCCCCGGAGGTCCGCGTCGGCGGCGCCTTCCGCCGGGACGTAGTAGCCGACGAGCCTCGGCTCGCCGGGGCGGTCCTCGCGGACCACGACGGCCGCCTGGTCGACGCCCGGCTGCGCGGCGAGGACCGCCTGCGTCTCGGCGGGCTCGATCCGGAACCCGCGGATCTTCACCTGGTCGTCGGTGCGGCCGAGGTACTCGATCGACCCGTCGCGGGCGCGGCGCGCCAGGTCGCCCGTCCGGTACATGCGGGAGCCGGGCGGCCCGTACGGGTCGGCGACGAAGCGCTCCGCCGTGAGGTCGGGGCGGCCGGTGTAGCCGCGGGCCAGCTGCGCGCCCGCCAGGTACAGCTCGCCGGGCACGCCCGGCGGCACGGGGCGGAGCCGCGCGTCGAGGATGTGCGCGCGGGTGTTCCAGAGCGGGCCGCCGATGCCGGACGCGGGCAGGTCCGCGGACGTCGCCCAGATCGTCGCCTCCGTCGGCCCGTACATGTTGGTCGCGAGCGCCGCCTCGGCCCGCAGCGACTCGGCGAGCGCCGCCGGCAGCGCCTCGCCGCCGACGAGCACCCGGAGCCCCGTCAGCGCGGCGGGGTCGAGCGTGCCGAGCAGCGAGGGGGTGCCCTGCACGACCGTGGCGTCCTTCAGCAGCCCGGCCAGTTCGGCCGGGTCGCGGACGGCCGTCCGGTCGGCGAGGACGGCGGTCGCGCCGCTGATCAGGGGCACGAACAGCTCCAGGGCGGCGATGTCGAAGGCGATGGTCGTCACCGCGACGAGCCGGTCCCCCGCGGCCAGGCCCAGCTGCGCGCGGGTCGCGAGCAGGAAGTTCGCCAGCGCGCCGTGCGGGATCGCCACGCCCTTGGGCCGTCCGGTCGAACCGGACGTGTAGATGACGTAGGCGAGCTGGTCGGCGCCGATGCCGCCGGCGGGCGCGGGCTTCGGCGGCAGGGGGCCGTCGAGGACGAGGAGGTCCGCCGTGTCCGGGAGGAGGCGCGCGGTCTCCGGTGCGGCGACCGCGCAGAGGGGCCGGGCGTCGTCCAGCATGTAGGCGAGCCGGTCGGCGGGGTGGTCGAGGTCGAGCGGCAGGTACGCGGCGCCCGCCTTCAGGACGCCCAGCAGCGCGACGACGAGATCCGGCGTGCGGGGCAGCGCCAGCGCGACGACGCTCTCGGCTCCGGCGCCCCTGGCGCGGAGTTCCGCCGCGAGCGCCGACGACCGCTCGTCCAGTTCGGCGTAGGTGAGGGACTCCGCCCCGGCTTCGACGGCCGCAGCGCCGGGCGTGCGGGCGGCCTGCTCCGCGAACAGCGCGACGACGTCCGTTTCGGGGACCGGCCGCTCGGTGGCGTTGGCGGCCTCGATGAGAGCGCGCTCGCCGGCGTCCATGATGTCGAGGGCGCCGATGGGGCGGTCCGGGTCGGCGGCCGCGTCCCCGAGGAGCGTCTCCAGGTGGACGAGCAGCGCGTCGATGCGCTCGTCGTCGAACAGCCCGCGCCGGAACGTGGCCTCGACGGTCATGCCCTGCGGCCGGACGAACGCCTCCAGCGACAGGTCGAAATGCGTCGTGCCGTTGTGGACGTGCGTCCAGCTCGAGGCGATGCCGGGCAGGTCGAGCTCGCCGATCTCCTGGGCGAGGAAGAGCAGCATCGTGTCGAAGAACGCCGACCTGCCCCGTCCCCGCGCGGGGCGGAGCTCCCGGACGACCCGGTCGTAGGGCGGCGCCTGGTGCGCGAAGCCCTCGGCGACCGTCCGGCCGGTGCGCCGCAGCGCCTCCCGGAACGTCGGCGCGCCGGACAGGTCGGTCCGCAGCACGAGCGTGTTGCCGAAGTTGCCGACGAGCCGCTCGATCCCGGCGTGCTCCCGGTTCATCACCGCCGACCCGATCGCGATGTCGTCCGCGCCGGTGTAGCGGTGCAGCAGGACGGCGTAGGCCGTCGTCATCACCATGTAGGGGGTGAGGTTCTCCTCGGCGGCGAGCTTCCGCATCCCCTCGGTCACGGCGTCGTCGAACCGCCGCGCGCGGCGTCCGCCCCGCTCGTCCGGGACGGCGCCGCGCGGACGGTCGGCCGGCAGGTCGAGCGGCGCGGGCGGCGGGTCGAGGCGCTCGCGCCAGTACGCGAGGTCGGCCTCGTCGGCGGGACGCCGCTGCTCCCACTCCGCGTAGTCGGCGTACTGGACGTCCAGCGCGGGCAGGCCGTCCGGCTCACCGGTGACGGCCGCGCGGTAGAGGGCGGAAAGGTCGCGCGACAGCGACCCCCAGGTCATCCCGTCCCACGCGATGTGGTGGACGACCAGGACCAGCGCGTGCTCGCCTTCACCGAGCCCGAGCAGTTCCAGCCGGATCGGCCGCTCGTTCCGCAGATCGAACGGGATCGCCGCCAGCTCCGCCGCCCGCGCCTCGGCGTCCGCGCAGGGAACCGGGGCGAGTTCCAGGGTGTCGTCGTCCGTGACGACCTGCACCGGCCGGGCCTCCGCAGCGCCCTCGGCGCCGTCCTCCGCGCCGTCCTCCGTGTACGTCGTGCGGAGGACGGCGTGGCGGCGGATCAGGCCGCGCAGCGCCTCGCGCAGGGCACCGGGGTCGAGCGGCCCCTCCATGCGGACGAGCAGGCAGACGTTGTAGGCGGGGCTGTCCGGGAAGGTGCGGTGGTGCAGCCACATGCTCTGCTGCGCGTGGGACAGCGGTGCCGGCCCGTCCGATCCGCGGGGGGTGATCCCGGCATCGCCGGACCCCAGCCCGGCCTCGGCCATCATCCGCCGCACCAGTTCGCGCCGCCGCGCCGCCGTCGTCTGCACGCCCGCCCTCTCGTCCACCGTCATGATCGCGAGTTAGGTTAGCCTTGCCTATGACGCTCACACAAGGTTAGCCTTACCTAACTTGATCTTCCGGCCGCGAAAGGGAGTTGGCTGCCTTGTCCATCGGTCTGCGCGCTGATGCGAATCCCACGGAGCTCGTGCTGGAATGCCCCTCGGAGCCCCTCGCCGCGATGGCCCGGCTGGCCGGATCCGGCCTGTTCGCCGACTACGTGGTCTACGAGCGGCCCGGCGCGTGGACGTTCGCGGGCGGCGTGCTCGGCGAGGTCGTCCTGGACGCCGGCGCCGTCCGGACCCGCTGGCCGGACGGCCCCCCGTCCACCCGGCCCTGGTCGGGGCGCCCGGCCGATGCGCTCCGCGACGCGTTCGCCGCGGCCCCGCTGCCCGCCTGGAACGCCTACGGCTGGATCGCCTTCGAGTTCGCCGCGGCCCGCCCCACCGGCCGGCTCGCGCACCTGATCGTCCCGCGCACCGAGGTCAGCGTCGCCGGCGGCCGCGCGCACATCAGCGGCCCTGACGCCGACCGGGTGGCCGAACTCCTCGCCGAGGCCGGCCCGGTCGCGGGGACCCCCTCCCCCGTCGATGTCCGGGTGGACGGCGACGCCTACCGCGCCACGGTCGCCGCGGCCGTCGCCGAGATCCGCGAGGGCCGCTACCAGAAGGTCATCGTGTCCCGCCGGCTGGACATCCAGCATCCGGTCGACGTCATCGCGACCTACGCGCGCGGCCGCGAGGCCAACACCCCCGCCCGCTCGTTCCTGCTCGACCTCGGCGGCTTCCAGGCCACCGGGTTCAGCCCCGAAGTCCTCGCGACGGTGGACGCGGACGGCCGCGTCATGACCCAGCCCCTCGCCGGCACCCGCGCGTTCGGCGCCGGCGCCGAGACCGACGCGCGCAGCCGCCGCGAGCTGGAGAACGACCCGAAGGAGGTCTTCGAGCACGCCGTCTCGGTGCGCACGTCCCTGGAGGAGCTGCACCGCGTCTGCGACCCGGGCACCGTCCAGGTCACCGACTTCATGACCGTGAAGGAGCGGGGCAGCGTCCAGCACCTCGGCTCCCGCGCCGTCGGCGTCCTCGCCCTGGACCGCTCCCCCTGGGACGCCCTGGACGCCCTCTTCCCCGGCGTGACCGCGTCCGGCATCCCGAAGCCGGACGCGATCGAGGCCATCACCCGCCTCGAGGACCGCCGCGGCATGTACTCCGGCGCCGTCGTGGCCGCCTCCCACGACGGCTCCCTCGACTCCGCGCTCGTCCTGCGCGCCCTCTACAGCGAGAACGGCCGCGCCTGGCTCCGCGCCGGCGCCGGCATCGTCAGCGCCTCCACCCCCGCCCGCGAGTACGAGGAGACCTGCGAGAAGCTCTCCAGCATCGCCCCCTACGTCGTCCCCCTGCCCTGACGCCTCCGCCCCGGCGGGCCGTTCACACCCGTGCGCACGCGGGGCGCCGAGATGCTCGGCGCCCCGCGTGCGCACGGGTTTCGCGTCCGGGAGGTGTGCTCAGGCTGCGGCGAGGAAGGCGGTGAGGCCGTCGAGGAGCATGGTGCTGCCCTGCTCGGCCTGGTCGCGCTCCTCGGCGGAGTCGAAGGTCTGGGAGAGGGTGATCTCGGTGCGGTCGCCGTCGGCGGCCAGGGCGAGCGTCATCAGGACGGGCTCGTCGGCGCCGGGGACGTCCATGCCCATGACCAGGCGCTCGTTCGGCACGACCTCGGTGTAGGAGCCGGTCAGCGGGACGCGGGCGCCGCCGGGGATGACCATGACCGAGCTCCACGCGCCGCCGGGGCGGACGTCCAGGACGACGTCCTCGGCGCTCGCCCACTCGGCGTACTGGCCGGCGTCGGTCCAGGCGTCCCAGACCCTGCCGACCGGGGCGTCCAGGGTGCGGGTGATGGCGTAGTCGAAGCCGGTGGTGCCCATGACGTGTCTCCTTCGTCCGATCCCCGCCGGTCGCGGGATCAACTGGGAACGACACTATAGTAAGGATTCGTGACGGTCAAGAACCGTGACCAAATTACCCGGGGCCCGCACTCCGACCACCACCACGCCTCGCGGCGACAGCGCGGCGCTCGACATCGAGCCCTGCACCGGATCGCCGCAGCAGCAATGGAGCCCGCCGTCGGGCGGCGGCGGTGACACCTGCTCGGCCGCCGACCTCGCCCAAGGACGGACCGCCACGGCATCGTCACAGGAATCGAATGCCTTCCCGGCGTCCAGTGCGGTCGACGGGGACAGCGGCACCCGCTGGTCGTCGGCGTTCAGCGACCCGCAGTGGCTGCAGGTCGACCTCGGCGGCACCGCGGGGTGACGCTCAACTGGGAGACCGCCTACGCAAAGGCCCGCACGCGTCTCGTTCAGTCGGCGGCGCCGGGCGCGAAGTCGAAGTCCCACG
Source organism: Actinomadura chokoriensis (assembly GCF_039529475.1). Classification (NCBI taxonomy): domain Bacteria; kingdom Bacillati; phylum Actinomycetota; class Actinomycetes; order Streptosporangiales; family Thermomonosporaceae; genus Actinomadura; species Actinomadura chokoriensis. The sequence continues at coordinate 216,751 of NZ_BAAAMW010000009.1, forward strand.
CCAACTCCCACACCCACATGGCCGGACGCAGGTCGACGGTGGCCAGCATCGTGCCGTCGCGGCTGAGCGACGCCTGGTAGAGCGACCCCTGATGGCCTTCCAGCGTGCGCAGGCAGCGGCCGGATCGGACGTCCCACACGCGGACCGCGCGGTCCGCGCCGGCGACCGCGAACGCCCCGTCGGCGCTGAGGGCGAACGCGGTCGGGGTCTCCGGCATCGGCAGGGTCCGGACGACCTCCCCGGTGGCGGTCTCCCAGACGCGCAGCGCGTCCCGATCCGGGGTCGCCGCCAGCCGTCCGTCCGCGCCGAAGACGACGTGGACGTCCGACAGGCCGCCCGCTGCCCGGCCGAGGACGGAGTACCGCAGTTCCCCGGTGCCCGCGTCCCACGCGCCGACGTGCAGGCTCTGGGAGACGAAGAGGGTCCGGCCGTCGGCGCTGAAGTCGAGTCGTTCGCCGGACGTCCGCGACGGCAGCGTCCACGCGGGGCGGTCCTCCCCCAGCCGCCACAGGTGGATCTCGTTCTCGTTGGACGGTCCGCCGAAGCGGTTCGCATCCGGGTGCCCGCTTCCGAGGGTGGCCGCGTACCGGCCGTCGGCGCTGAGCGCCGCCGCGTGGACCTTGCCGCCGTGCGCCGGCCACGCCCGCAGGATGTCGCCCGCGGGCAGGTCCCGCAGGCGCAGGGTGCCGGTCGCGTCGCCGATGAGGATCCGGTCGCCCGCCGGGTTCAGCGCGAACGCGCTGATGGCGCCGAACTCGTCGGTGAACAGGTACTTGCTCCCCGTTTCGAGGCTCAGGCGCCGGATCGTGCCCGCGGACGTCAGCACCACGACCAGCATGCCGCCCGCCGCGAACCGGGTGTCCCCGGCGCTGCCGCCCTCGCCGTGGTCGAAGGTGTGCAGCCGCTCGCCCGCGGCGAGGTCCCAGATGTCCACTTCGCCGGTCCACCGGCCGGTCGCCGCGACGGCGCCGTCCTCCCGCACGGCCACGGTCGGCGGCTGGGTGAACACCTCGTCCGCGTCGTAGGAGTAGAGCGGCGACGCGCTCAGCAGGGTGGACCTGCGGCCGTGCCCGCCCAGCCGCGCCCACGCCGCCCGCAGCGCCGGATGGCGGTCGAACCCGGGCATCCGCTGCGCGGACCGCAGCACCTCCGCCGCGGCCGGGAACCACTCCCGGGCCGCCAGCTCGTCGGCGCGGCCCATCAGCTCCTGGAACGCCTCCTCCGCCCGGGTCAGCTCGGGTGCGGGCCGCGGGCGCGCGTAGCACCAGGGCGCCCGGTACCCGCCGTCCGGCAGCGGCCGGACCGCGACGCGTCCGCCGGGCAGGCCGAGCACCGCGACGCGGCCGTCGGCGCTGACGGCGAGGGCGTTCGCCCAGGCGGCATCGCGCGGCAGGTCCCGGTCGAGCGTACGCAGGCAGCGGCCGGTCGAGGCGTCCCACGCCTGCACCTCGCCGCCGCCGTCCGCCACGGTCACCACGGTCGGCGCCGCCGCCGCGGGCGCCACGGACTCCACGTGCCGCCACGAGTGCGGCGCCTCGCTGACCACGGCGCCCCGCCACGCGTCCCACACCGCGAGCGGCCCCGGCGACCAGGCGACCACGGCGTACCGCGCGTCGGGCGACACGGCCCCGACGTCCATCGGGCTGGTGTGCACGGGCCTGCCGTGCAGCGTTCCCCGGACGGGCCCGATCAGCGCGCGGACCCACACGCCGCCCGCCACGTCCCAGGCGCGGACGGTGCCGTCGTGGTGGAAGCCGAGCGAGGCGGACAGGGCCGTCCGGCCGTCCTCGCCGAGCGCCAGCGAGGTGACCGGCCCGGTGTGGCCGTCGAGGGTGGCGACGAGCGGCCCGCCGGCCTCCCACACCTGGATCATGCCGCGCGCATGTCCCACCGCGACGCGGCGGCCGTCGCCGCTCACGGCCACGGCGACGGCCCCGGGCCGCCGCGGCGGACCCGGCAGCCGGCGGCCCCGCTCCAGATCCCACAGTTCGACGCCGCCGCCCCGGATCGCGGCCCCGAACCCGCCGGCCCGGTCCATCGCCAGGGCGGTGACCTCCTCCCCGCGCCTGGTCAGGACGCGCAGCGGCCGGTTCCGCCCCGGCTTCCACAGCAGCAGCCTGCCCGCGCGGTCACCGGACAGGACGAGCCCGCCGTCCGCGCTGACCGCGACCGCCTCGACGTCGTCGCGGACGCGGCCGCCGCCTCCGCGGGCGTGGCCGTCGAAATCCGCGTGGATCCGCGGCGGGCGGCGCTCCCACTCGGCCAGCGCAGCGGCGGCGTCCGCCGATTCGGGGTCGGCGGCGACCGCCTCGCGCAGCAGGTCCCCGGCGCGCTCGTCCTCGTGCCGCTCCAACTGGACGGCGCCGAGGAGGAAGGCACCGTATCCGGCCGGGCCGCCACTCGCGGCGATCGCGGCCTCGATGTGCGCGACGAGTTCCTCGCCGGTCTCCTGCGCCGTCCGCCACCGGTGCAGGCCGGAGTTGTAGACCGACGGCAGGTGGTAGGGGTCGGTGCCGAGCGCCCGCCGCCACAGCGCCTCGGCCTCCTCGGTCCGGCCGAGGTCCAGGAGCGACAGCGCGTGGTTCGACAGGCCGTCCGACAGCAGCCGCGCCGCCTTGGGCACGGGCCGCTCGTAGGGGACGCCGAGGATCTCGCGGTACAGCCCGGCGAGCGTGGCGGCGAGTCCGCCGAAACCGTCCGGCCGGGCCGCCGGGTCCAGGGCGAAGCACTGCCGCAGCAGGGCCGCCACCGCCGGCGGAACCGGCACCCGCGCGCCGCCGTCGCCCAGGATCGCCTCCAGCGCCTCCCCGGCGGCCTGGCCGCGGCGCGTCGGCGGCCGTCCGGCGAACATCTCCAGCACGGTCACCGCCCACGACCACACGTCGGTCGCCGCCGTGATCCGGACGCCCCGGTCCCCCGCGGCCGCCGCGGCCTGCTCCGGGGAGCAGTAGGCACGCGTCATCCCGCCGAAGCTGACCGACACCGGAAGGCCGGGCGGCGGCGCCGCGCCGCTCTCGCCGCTCTCGCTCGCGGCTCGCGCCTTGGCCAGCCCGAAATCGGTCACCTTGGCGGTGCCGTCCGGTTCGAGCATCACGTTCGCGGACTTGACGTCCTGGTGGACGAGCCCGGCCTCGTGCGCGTGCGCGAGGCCCCACGCCGTCTGCACGGCGATGTCGAGGATGCGGGCCAGCGCCGCCTCGTCCCCGCCCTCGTAGAGCTGCCCGCCGTCAACCGCCTGGGCCAGGCTGCCCCCGTCGACCCACTCGGCGAACACCCGGGGCAGGTCATCGATCGTGCGGACATAGGCGCATCCGACCGTGTGCGGGTGCAGCCCGAGGTTCACCCAGGTGCCGGCCTCGTCCTCGAACCGGCGCCGGTCCTCCGGATTCCGGACGTACTTCGGACGCGGCGTCTTCACGGCCATGTCGACCTGCCAGCCGCAGTGCCGCACCCGGTGCACCACGCCCATCCCACCGCTGTGCACCACGTCGAGCACCTCGTAGAGGCCGAGCACGACGTCACCGGGCGTCCACTCCTGAGCCACCACCACGACCTCAGCCGCCCAGCGCAACGGACAGGGGGCCACCATTCATCCCGATTCCGAAAGTGCGCGCGCACCCGAAACCCGCATCGGTCTGCCGAAACCGCATGTTGATCTCGGCATCGCTGTTGTGAAGGTAGTAGCGCAGCGACACTCGGCCCCCTCACCCGCCGTCACGAACCCTGCGGCTCAAGGTTACTCACGCCCCGTTTCACCGACGTCCAGTCATTCGCGACAGGACGGAAGATTTGCACGTGATCAGCCTTCGGAGACGTTAATTCCGGCCCGCCGCGGACGAGGCGTCAAAGGCTCCCGCGTTTGCGGCCGGTTCGTCATCGTGCGTGTCCGTGTCACACCACGAATCGGTGATCACACGGAAAACCCCACGTCAGCCCGCTGATTCGCACGTTCTCCCCGCGAGCGTGAACCGGCTGCCCGGACCCCGGACCCGAATGCCCGCCACCTGAACGTTCACGTGGCGTGCGGCTGCCGGTCGGGAGCATTTCGCCGTACACTCGGCTCTCACTGATCTTCGACCGATCCGCACCGCGAACCCCTTCCGGGAGTCGAGATGGTCCCTCCGCCCTCCGGCCCCATGACTCCTGCGCCTTTACCCGGCCCGCCGCGGAAGGCGGGCGGTACGGCACAGGTCGTCCTCGGGCTGGTGCTCCTGCTCCCGGCCGCGTTCTTCACGCTCACGTCCTTGGTCGTCCCCACCGTCCAGACGATCCTGCGCAGCTTTCAGCGGGGCGGGCTGCCGAAGGTGAACGGCGGGGACCAGCTGCCCGGCGGCAGATTCGTCGGCGTCGACAACTATGCCGACCTGTTCGGCGAGGCCGAGTTCTGGAAGGCGCTGGCGTTCACCGTCTCGCTGGCCGTCATTCCCCTGGTGGTGGCGGTCGTCGTCGCCCCGCTCCTCGCGGCCGCCCTCGACCGTGCCGGGACGTGGCCGCGTCGCGTCGGCCGGGTGCTGATGTCGGTGCCGCTGGTGGTGTTCTCTCCCGTCGCCTTCTCCGCCGCGTGGCTGGTGGGCATGCCGGACGGGGGGCTGGAGACGGCGTTCGGGGAGTTGTCCGAGCCCGGCTCGGCGCGGGTCGCCGTGGTGGCCATCAGCGGCCTGACGACGTTCGGCGCGGTGTGCGGGCTCGCTCTGCTCGGCTATCTGGCGGTGCTGCGCGACCGCGGGCCCGCGCGGCGGGTGCGGCCGGCGCTCGCGGTCGGGACGATCGCCGCCCTGGCCACGTTCGCGGTGAGCCTGCAGACGTTCTCCTCCGTCTACATCATCACCCGCGGTGGACCGGGCAGGTCCACGCAGACGCTGTCGCTCTTTCAGTTCAGCCTGTCGTTCACCTCTCTCGCCTTCGGCCACGGCGCGGTCGTGGCCACGGTGACGGGGCTGATCCTCGGCGTCCTGGGCATCGCGGCCACGCTCGTCGCGATCACCACCGCGCTGCGCATCGACGTCGTTCCGGCGGATCCCGCCGGGCGGTCGGCCGGCCCGGGCCGCACCCTGGTCGCCGCAGCGGCGCTGCTCGCCGTCCTGGCGGTCGTGCTGATCGGTGCGTGGCCCTGGCTGTCGGCGCTGTTCTCCTCGCAGGGCCCGCGCGGGGCCGCGTCCCCCGCCGACGCGAGGACGTATGTCAACACGTGGGTGCCGCCGCTGCTGGGCGCGCTCGTCTCGGTCGGCACCGCGTTCCTCGGCGCACTGGGCATCGGCGGGTTGCGCCCGCTGGGCCGCAGGAGCGAATGGCTGCTGCTGCCGTTCGCGCCGTGGCTGTTCGTCGGCATCGGGCCGCTGAGCATCGCGGGTTTCGAGAACGTCGCCGACCTCGACCTGATCAACTCGTTCGGCGCTCTGATCCCGCCCATGCTGATCAGCGTCCCCGCGCTGGTCCTGCTGACGCTGTTCTGCCGCGGCCGGGCGGCCGTGTGGCAGGCGCAGGTGTCGGCCGGCGCCCCTGCCGCCGCTGGTTTCCTGCGCGTCGTCGCGGTGCCGGCGCTTCCGCCGGCCGTCCTCCTCGGCGGCGCGACGGTCCTGATCAACGCCCAGGAACTGCTCTGGCCACTACTGGTCGGCACGAGCCGCGACAACATGACGGCACCCGTCGCACTTGTCGGCCAACTGGGCCAGTACTCCGGCCCCGGCGCTTCGCTCGGGTTCGTGACCCCGCTCGCCGTGATCGTCCTCGCGCTACTCGTGTTGGCCGCGCTGCAGGTCGCCTACCTGGACCGCCTCGCGATCACCGTCGACCGGCCGGCCGGGGCCCCGGCCCCTGGCCCTACCGCGGGCGCGCCCCATCCCGGAGCACCCTCCGCACCGTGGACCGGCCCCGTGCCACCGCCCGCTCCGGCACCACCGCCTGCCCCGGGGCCCCGAGCCCAAGCGGATCGCCCGCCGGACTGACGACCGGACATGCGGCGGAACGCTAGACGAACCGTTCGCGACCGGGCCGCCTCTGGGTGGCAACGACCGAGTTGATCGAGAGCATTCGCGGAGTTCGACGTCGGGGAGCTGGTCTGGAGGCCCCCGCCACGCGAGGATCCCACTCGTCCACCGGGACCGTCGGTGGAGCGTACCTTGTCGTCGACTAGGACACGGGCAATCCGTCCACCTGGCCGCCCCTCGATCCCGACCTGATCATGGCCAGTACCGGCGGATCGAGCGCAGCGAAGAGGAGGCCCGCGATCGCGACGGACCCGTCGATCCGGAGCAGGCCGAACCCGGACCCGAGGTCGACGTGATCTTCAGCGAGTGGCGCTCCACGGCACGCCGCGCGGCTGAGAAAACCCGGGGCGAGTCTCTTCCGGATGCGTGACACTTGATCGAGTGGAAGACAGGTCCAGTCCGGGCAGCCGCCGAGAGGTCGTGTCCGAGGAGACGAGGATGCGGGATCTACCGGCTGAGGACGCCGAGGCCGGCGCGAACGCCCGGCGGATCGTCGCGGGAGGCGGCCGTGCCCAAGCGTGAACTCTATGTCTCGGTTGATGTGGAGGCCGATGGGCCGATACCGGGGCCCTATTCCATGCTGAGCTTCGGCATGGCGGCATGCGGCACGTTCGACGGTCGGGCGTTCGTGCCGGACGACCCGGCCGAGTCCACGTTCTATGCGGAGCTGAGGCCGATCAGCGACGCCTACGTCCCCGAGGCGCTCGCCGTCAGCGGCCTGGACCGTGACCGCCTCGCCGCCGAGGGCCGTGATCCGGGCGAGGCGATGAACGCGGCCGCCGCCTGGATTGCCGAGGTGAGCACGGCGGCGGGCGCCTCGCCGGTCCTGGTGGCCTACCCGCTCGGCTTCGACTGGATGTTCCTGTACTGGTACTGGACGCGGTTCACCGATGACGGGTCCCCGTTCGGCCACTCGCGGCACCTAGATCTCAAGAGCCTGTACGCTGCCAAGGCCGGCGCGATGGTCACACGCTCGACCAAACGGCAGATGCCCGCCGAACTGCTGTCCGACCGGCCGCACACCCACAACGCACTGGACGACGCGATCGAGCAGGCGGACCTCTTCCACAACCTCGTCCGCTGGACCGGCGCCGGCGGCCGTGCGGACGCCTCACCGGCTCAGGGCCCCCTGCCGCAAGAGTGAGTACGGACTCAACTGCGCACCAATGCGCACTCACCAAAGCAGCGAAGGTTCTCGCGGTCACGCCCTCTCGTTCAGTCCACCTGATGCGTCGCTGACCTTCCCCGGTCTTGACGATGCAGACCGGCCCGGTACTCGTCCTTGCTGACCGAGCGACTTTCCCTGGCGCGGTCGGCCGCTCCCGAGCCCATCACCACGCGCCAGGCCCGTTTGGGGACGTGGCCCGGCGGTCCACGTCCCTGCTTCCGTGCGAGATCCGCCGCCGGGCACTTGCGGATTCCTTGAGTCGTGGTGCCGCCACACGCCGAATACTGTGCAGTTCCTCCTCGTCCCGGCGAATGACCACCGCGTTCCCCACCCAATCCGCCGACTCGGATGAGCGCAGCGCGCACGTTCGGAGTTGGTGTCGGGGACGGGCCTAATCCGGTACTCCACGTCGGAAGCTCGGTTTGATCGACTGGTCGTGGCGGTTACGGCGGGTTGTAGACGCTTGGGAGGTCGCCGGTGATGCGGCGGAACGCTTCGGCGAAGGCGCCGGGTTTGCGGTAGCCCACCGCGCGTGTCGTCGCTCTGATGGGGACGCCTTCTGCGAGGAGGATGAGTGCGGCGCGGATGCGGGCGTGTGTGCGCCATTGCGCGAACGTCATTCCCGTCTCGGCCTGGAAGAGCCGTGTCAGCGTGCGGACGCTGGTGGCGGCGTGGTCGGCCCACGCGGCGAGGTCGCGGTCGTCGGCGGGATGGGCGAGCAGGGCTGACGTCCCGCAGGCGCGGGTCGGTCGGCATCGTGAGCTGGAAAGTCGTGCTGGGGACGGGTTCCAGGAGTTCGGCCAGGAGCGTCTCGGCCTGCATGCGCGCCCGTCGCGGGTACGGGTCGAGGTGCACGATCAGTTCCCGGACCAGGGGCGTGACGAGTACTCCGGTCGGCTCGGTCCAGGTGACGGAGCAGTGCTGCGCGCTCAGGACGACGCCGTAGCCGCGCCCGCCGCCCACCACCGCCAAGGCGTGCGGGACGCCCGCCGGCATCCATAGCGCGTGGGGGCGGCACCAACCAGTCGCGGTCGGCGGTGCGGTGGGTGACGGTGGCGGTCTCGCTTCAGCTCAGCAGGTGGGACGGGTGTTCGTACGGGTCGAAGGCGACACCGGAGTCGAAGTCGGTGCGTGCGGTCACCGGCCCGGTCCCCGGCATGGTGTCCTTCCAATGTTGGCCAGATCACGGCATGGACTGGCCCCCACCCGCCGACTGGCCACCCTACCGAACAAGCGAGCCGGCACCTTGCGCAACCTCATGACCTGCCCGGACGTCTCGCTGGCCACCCGATGTTTGAGGTGGCCGGCGTGTCCGCGCCATAGCACTTGGCTCGTCACGGCGTCCGGGTGCTGGGCTCTTCGACGGCGTCCCGCGTCGCCACCCGTTACGGCTGGACGCCGATGTGGTCCAGGAGGTCGCGCATGGTCGCGTTGATGAAGGTGCGGGGCGTTACGCACCACGAGATCCACCTGTCCGATCCTCGCGAGACCGCCCTGGAGAAATGCGCATGATCCTCCGCCAGGACCGGCGGGCGGCGGTTCGGGACCCGCCGCCGGACTGCCCCACCCCCCGCGGGTCCGGGTCAGAAGCCCCCGAAGTCGGAGTACGCGCTGTACAGGCCGGACCGGTAGGGCACTTCGGGAAGCGGTTCGTTGACCCGAGGCTTCGGGATACTGATCTTGACTGATACCGGTGGCTCCCACTTGTGGGTTTTGAAGATCGTCCGGAGTTCGCGGTCGGCGATGCCCGCGGCGCCGGTGGCCGCGACGCGGGACAGGGCGTCCAGCGACAGTGCCCGGTCCAGCGCACCGCGCAGCCGCCGGGCCCGCCGGACTCGGCCCCACTGCCACAGCGCACGGACGCGGGAGCCCGGCAGCAGCCGCTGCGCCCGAAGCCGCCGGCCGACCTCCTCGACCGCTGGGGAGGCCGCGATCATCAGCACGGTCAGGCCGAGCACCCTGCCGACCTTCGGCACGACCTCCAGCGCGGCGGTCTCGACGGAGTCGCGGGGTTCTCGGCGTTCCGCGTACACCCGGTGCCGATCCGGCGAGACCCTGATCTGACCGTCTCCGGCCAACCTGACCAGCACGGTCATCGCGACACGCTCGGGGCCGCCGCACAGGTAGGCGATCTCGTAAGGGCCGAGTTCGGTGTGATCGCGCATCGATTCCACTTCCAACTGCGGTCGTGACAGTTCGGACGCCTTCCGGTCAGACGCACTGTGCTCCGCGGACGTTCCGGCGTCAACCTCGGCGCCGAGCCAGGGCCACGGCGGTCTCGGCGATCAGCTGGGTGACGGCGCTGAGGGACACATCCCACAGCTCGGTCTCGGTGATCTCACCGGAGAGCCGCTCGGCGCGGCGGGCCTCGGCCGCGGCGAACGCGGATGTCGCGATGGCCAGCGCGGACGCGTCCTGCGAAGCTTCTGTGCGAGACCCGCCACTGGAGACTTTGCGAATTCCTTGGATCGCGGTGTCGTCACACGTCGAATGCTGCGTGGTTCCGCCTCGTCCCGTCCCCTGCCCGAGTCGTCAACTCGGATGCCCGCAGCGTGCACGTTCGGGAGCTGAACGGGCCAATCCGGGGCGTTCACGCTTTCATGGACGGCGACATTTCCGGAGGCCGCCCCCGCACGTCCGCCGAGCGCATTTCCGACCTGTACCGAAGAGGGCGACAGGTCCGCCGTCAAGGGGGGCGGACGACGGCGCCGCTCCCCCGGCGGAAAGGACCGAAGCGTGGGTATCGACCGGCCCAGCCGGACCGACCGCCGGGTTGAGGACGCCGACAAGCCGCCGCCCCCGGAGCGTCCGCCGGGGCCGCCGCCCGACCGGCCGGGGCAGCCCGGCCGGCCGTCCCGGCTGGAGAGTGGGTGACGTTGGTGATCTCGTTCTTCACACCGGGCCCGGTGATACGGACGAGGCGTCCCCGGCTGTCGTAACCGTAAGTGGTGGTGACACCGCCCGGCTGCGCACCGATGGTCTCCGTCGCACTGGTGACCCAACTGACCGCCTTGCGCGTCTGCTCGGAACGGCTGGTCGGTGTGCTGGGAGGCGGCGGCGCTTTGGCCTGCTGGGGCCGCTTGCGTTGCGGCGCCGCCGTGGCCGCCATTGCCGGATCCGCCTCCCGGCCGAGCGCGGTGCGGTGCTCGGCCGGTCCTGGTTCGCGTCGGGGCGGTCGTGCGCCCTCGGGCGGGCCGCCGGACAAGTGGGACTGTGGCCCCTCTATGCTGCTGGAACACGGTGGCCGGTGGGCCGGAGCAGGACGTCGGCTCCACACGGTCCGATCATGTCCTTCCGGGGGCTGCCCGGCTCTCCCGGCGCGTTCCGGTGCCCCGCGGACCTTCGTCGTTGTTGAGGATTTTGCCATGTCGCAGTCGGGCCCGCGTCACGATCCCGCCGCCTCGCTGCGGGACGTCGTGGCGGCGCGGCGGCTGGACGAGGCGCAGGAGTGGCTGGAGAGCCGGCCGCCGCATGTGGTCGCCGATGAGCTCGCACGGATGGGGGACGTCGGGGCCGGGGTGGCGTTCCGGCTGCTGGACAAGGACCGGGCGCTGGCGGTGTTCGAGGAGCTGGAGCCGGTCGACCAGCAGCAGATCCTCGCGGGGCTGCGCGACCGCTCGTTCCTGGAGCTGGTCGAGGGCATGGACCCGGACGACCGCGTCCGGATGCTGCGGGAGGCGCCGGCCAAGGTCGCGAAGCGGGTGCTGGCGGGGCTGAGCCCGCACGAGCGGTGGGTGACGTCCGCGCTGCTCGGGTACCCGGAGGGCTCGGTCGGCCGCTACATGACCCCCGAGGTGGTGGCGCTGCCGCAGGAGCTGACCGTCGAGCGGGCGTTGCGGACCGTCCGGGAGAAGGGCCCGGACGCCGAGACGGTCTACACGCTGCCGGTGGTGGACGCCGGGCGCCGGCTGACCGGTGTCGTGGAGCTGCGCGAGCTGGTGCTCAACCCGCCGGACAGGATGGTCGCGGACCTCGTGGTCACCGAGCCGGCCACCGCGTACGCCACCGACCCGGCCGAGGACGCCGCCCGGCTGATGGTCGAGACCAACGACATGAACCTGCCGGTCGTCGACAGCGAGGGCCGGCTGGTCGGGCTGCTGACGATCGACGACGCGGCCGAGGTGATCGAGGCCGCCGACACCGAGGACTTCGCGCGGCAGGCCGCCACGGCGCCCTGGGCGGGCCACTACATGGCCGCCTCGGTCTGGCAGCTGGCCCGCTACCGGGCGCTCTGGCTGAGCCTGCTGCTGATCGCGGCGACGCTCACGGTCGGCGTGACCCGTGCGTTCGAGGCCACGCTGGAGCAGGTGGCGGCGCTGGCCCTGTTCATCCCCATGCTCATCGGGGCGGGCGGCAACGCGGGGGCGCAAGCGGCGACCGCGTGCGTGCGGGCGCTGGCGGTCGGGGAGGTCCGCAGCTCGGACCTGCTGAGGGTGATCTGGCGCGAGTTCCGGGTCGGCCTCGTCCTGGGCGCGCTGCTGGCGATGCTCGGGCTCGTGGTGGGGACGCTGTTCGTCGGCGCGGACATAGCGGTGGTCGTCGGCATCACGCTGGTGCTCATCTGCGGGTGGGCGGCCACCATCGGCGGCACCATGCCGCTGCTGGCCAAACGGCTGCGGATCGACCCGGCGGTCGTCTCCGCCCCGATGGTCACCACGTTCGTGGACGCCACCGGCCTGATCATCTACTTCCTGACCGCGAAGGCCGTCCTCGGCATCTGACACGGCGGTGGCCGGTGGGCGAGTAGTGCGGTTCGGCGGGTGGCGGGTGCATGAAAGCGGTCGTGGGAGGGCAGGACTCGGCGCGATCAGACCGGTGGCCCAGCCGCCGGCCCGTCCCCCCGAGGATGGCGCCCGGGTCGGTGCGGCAGGTGCTGGTGGACGCCCTCACCGAACTCCAGCGCGGGCAGACCGGCGCCGGCCTGGTCGCCGTCGTCGGCCTGGCGGCGGCGATCTGGTCGGCGTCGAAGGACGTGGGCGCGTTCATGCGGGCGTCCAATGCCGTCTACGACGTGCCCGAGGGACGTCCCATCTGGAAGACGCTGCCGATCCGCATCGCGGTCACCCTCGTCACGCTGGTGCTGCTGGCGGCGTCGGCGATCGCCGTGGTCGTTACCGGGCCTCTCGCGCAGAGGGCCGGCGACCTCATCGGTATCGGGTCGGCCGCCGTCACCGCCTACGACCTCGCCAAATGGCCGCTGATGCTGGTGGTGGTCAGTTTCCTGTTCGCCTTGCTCTACTGGGCGTCGCCGAACGCGAAACAGGGGTTCCACTGGGTCACTCCGGGCGGGGTCCTGGCGCTGGTGCTGTGGCTGGCGGCCTCCGCGGGCTTCGCTTCATCGCCGCCGGCGTGCCGGCGTCGCAGGAGCCCTATGTCGAGCCCCGCGACACCCGCAAGTTCGACGAGGACGAGCTGCGCGGCAATGACCTGAACGACGTCAAGGGAATCTGACCGCTGTCACCTGGCGGCTGCCTCTGTGCTTGTATATGCCGGTGTGACGGCCCCCGTGTATGTGCCCGTAGGGACATCCGCAGAGCGGACTGCGCATGACGGCGATGAGCGGGTCGTGCGCGTCCTGGCCGGTACCGGGCAGCGTCTCGCGGGCGCCGCGGCCGAGGCGAAGAGTGCCTTCACCTTCATTCACGTCCCGACGCTCAACACCGTTCTCTGGCTGTGAGCGCGGCGGTTCTGGTACTGGTAGGGATGTGCGGACGTTAAAGGGGAGATCAGTGCATTCGAACGGTCAGCCGGTCGTGTTCGCCGCACCGCGCAAAGCGTGGCGCTTGATCGCCGCCGGGCTTTTCATGGTTTCCGTGGTGCTGCTCGCCGTGGTCCTCGCGGCCTCCCCCGACCTTGACTCGGGCTTCGGCCGCGCGCTGTTCATCGTGCTGATTCCGCTCTGGATCGTGTCGCTTCTCGGAGGTCTGCTCGCCTGCCTCAGCTGGTTCGTCCAGTTCCGGCAGGGTGGCTCCGGCACCCTGGCGTGGATGGACGTGGATGGAGTCCATGTGAGGGGTGGTCAGTCGGTCGCCTGGCCGGAGGTGGAATCGGTCTTCACCCGGCGGACGGAAAGCGGGGAACTGTTGCTCTGCGTCAGGCCGACTGACGCGGCGGCCTTCATCGCACGGGCGCCGCGCGAGCGGCAGGACGGAATGCGGTCGAACCTCGAAACGTATGAGGCGCCGCTCTTCATCAACGTGAGCGCGTTCTGGCGGGGAACGGCCGATGAGCTGGCGGCGGAGATAACGCGTCTCACCGCCGGCCGCCTCTCTCTCGCGGCCGGCGGCTGACGCGGCCGGTCACGGGGCCGGGGGCGCCACTCGGGCGGCGAGGGCCTTCTTGCTGATCTTCCCCACCGGGGTGCGGGGGAAGGTGTCGCTCTCCTCCAGGCGGTCGGGGAACTTGTAGGCGGCCAGGCCGCGGGTGCGGAGGAACTCCCTGACCTCGGAGAGGGAGGGGGCCTTCTCGCCGTCCCTGATGACGAGGAAGGCGCACGTGCGCTCGCCCATCATCGGGTCCGGGACGCCCACCACGGCGGCGTCGTGGACGGCGGGGTGGGCCAGCAGGTGGTTCTCCAGTTCCTCGGCGGAGATCTTGTCCCCGCCCCGGTTGATCTGGTCCTTTTCGCGGCCCTCGACGATCAGGTGGCCGGACGGCAACTGCCGGACGAGGTCGCCGGTCCGGTAGAAGCCGTCCGGAGTGAAGGAGCGGGCGTTGTGCTCGGGGGCGCGGTAGTAGCCGCGCAGGGTGTAGGGGCCTCGGGTCAGGAGTTCGCCGACCTCTCCGGGGACCACCGGCTTTCCGTCCTCGTCAACGATCCGGACCTCGTCGGCCGGTGAGAGCGGGCGGCCCTGGGTCTGCTCGATGAGGTCGGCGGTGTCGTCCAGGCGGGTGTAGTTGAGGAGGCCCTCGGCCATGCCGAAGACCTGCTGGACCCGGCAGCCGAGGGTGCCCGGCACCTCGGCGGCGCGCTCGGCGGCGAACTTGGCGCCGCCGACCTGGAGGAGTTCGAGGGACGAGATGTCCTCGTCCTGCCAGGTCACCGCGTCCAGCCAGAGGAGGGCGATCGGGGGTACGACCGCGCAGACCGTGGCGCGCTCGCGTTCGATCAGGGGGAACGCCTCGTCCGGGGAGGCGGAGGGCGACAGGACGACCGTGCCGCCGGTGGCGAAGACGCCGAGGATGCCGGGGCAGGCGAGCGCGAAGTTGTGGGCGGCGGGCAGGACGACCAGGTAGACGGTGGACGAGGCGAAGCCACAGACCTCGGCGCTGGCCTCCAGGTTGTAGACGTAGTCGCGGTGCGTCCGCGGGATCAGTTTCGGCAGGCCCGTCGTGCCGCCGGACAGGAGGAAGACCCCGACATCGGACGGCGCGGGTCCCTCGAACGCCACCGGGTCGGCGGCGATCGCGGAAAGGGCCGTGAACTCCTCGGGCTCACCGTCCACGATCACGTGGTCGACAGGGAGCCCCCGGGCCATCGCGCGGTAGTCGAAATCGCCGTCGCGGTCGGCGCAGATGTAGGCGCGGGCCTCCGACAGCTCGCAGAGGTAGCGGATCTCGCTTTCGCGGTGTGCCGGAAGGGCCAGGACGGGCGCGGCGCCGATGCGCACCAGGGCGAGGAAGGCCACGACGAACGACGCGGTGTTGGGCAGCTGGACGACCACGCGGTCGCCGCGCCGGATGCCCAGGGAGAGGAAGCCCGCGGCCATGCGGGAGGCGCGGGCGTCCAGTTCGGCGTAGGTGAGGCGGTCGTCGCCCGCGACGAGGGCGGTCTTGGACGGGGCGCCGCGCAGGACGTCGCCCAGGAGGCGGTCGGTCCAGTAGCCCTCCGCCTCGTAGCGGGCGGCGAGGTCGTCCGGCCAGGGGGTGACGCCGTCCGTGCTCATCGGCCGGCCATCTGGGCGGGGGCGCCGGGGACGGGCTCAGACGGGTCGGAGCCGAGCGCGACGATGCGGTTGGCGGCGTCCACGTGGACGACGTGGGGCTCGTGCCGCGAGGCGTCCTCCACGGACGCGTAGGTGATGATGATGACCATGTCGCCGGGCTGCACCAGCCTGGCGGCGGCGCCGTTGACGCCGATGACGCCGCTGCCGGGCTCACCGGTGATGGCGTAGGTGACGAGGCGGGAGCCGTTGGTGATGTCGACGACGTGGACCTGCTCGCCCTCGACGATGTCGGCGGCGGCCATGAGGTCCGCGTCGATGGTCAGGGAGCCCACGTAGTGCAGGTCCGCCTGGGTGACGGTCGCGCGGTGGATCTTTCCGTTCATCAGCATCCGCTGCACCGGTTCGTCCTCTTCTCCACGATCAACTAAGGCTAGGCTTACCTTAGCTATTCCACCGGCTGAGGAGAACCCCGAGGATGCTCCGGCGACTGGCCATGGACATCAGTCCGCTGCGCGACAGCAGGCCGTTCCGCAACGTGTTCATCGCCCGCACGGTCTCGGTCTTCGGGATCGGGATGCTGGCGGTCGCCCTCCCGGTGCAGGTCTACGGCCTGACGGGGTCCACCGTGCACGTCGGAGGGGTCTCCGCCGGGGAGGGCCTCGCGCTGCTGGTGGGGTTCCTGTGGGGCGGCGTGCTCGCCGACAAGGGCGACCGGCGGCGGCTCATGCTGCGCGCCCGGACGGCCGCCGGCATCGGGTTCGTGCTGCTGGCGCTGAACGCGTTCCTGCCGTCGCCGTCGCTCGCCGCCCTGTACGTCCTGGCGGCGTGGGACGGCCTGATGACCGGCATCAGCATCACCGCGCTGCTCGCCGCGACGCCCGCGCTGGTGAAGCCCGACAAGCTCGTCGCGGCGGGCGCCCTGAACGCGCTGACCGTCCGGCTCGGGTCGATGGCGTCGCCCGCGCTGGGCGGCGTCGTCGTGTCGGCGTTCGGCGTCGGCTGGAACTACGCGGCGGCGGCCGCGGGCACGCTGGGCACGATCGGGCTGCTGGCCGGCCTGCCGACGCTCAAACCCGTGGCCGAGGAGGCGCCGGCGAACCCGCTGACGGCCATCGCGGACGGGCTCCGGTTCGTCGCGTCCCACCGGGTCGTGGGCTCGCTGATGCTGCTCGGCCTGCTGTTCATGGTCGCGGGCGGCATTCCCGTGCTGATGCCCGCGTTCGCGGCCGAGAGCCTGGACGGCGGCGCCACCACGGTCGGGCTGCTGTTCGCGGCGCCGGCGTGCGGGGCGGTACTGGCGTCCGCCACGAGCGGATGGGCGGGCACGTTCCGCGCGCCCGGCCTGGCGCTGCTCGCCGCGTCCGTCACCGGGTTCGCGTCGCTCGCCTGCCTGGGGCTGGCCCGCCATCCGGCGCTCGCGGTCGCGATCCTGTTCGTCTTCGGGTTCGTCCAGTCGATCGAGGAGATCCTCCGGTACGGGCTGATCCAGATCCACACGCCCGATTCGCACCTGGGACGCGTCAACGCGCTGTGGGCGGCGCAGGAGACCGGCGGCGGCGCCATCGGCTCGCTGGGGGCCGGGGCCCTGGGGCGCTATCTCGCGCCGGGCGCCGCCATCGTCCTGTTCGGGACGGTCAGCGCCGTCCTCGCCCTGGTCCTGGCGCTGACCCTCGGCGGGCTCCGGACGGCGCGGATGCGTCCGGAGCCCGAGCCGGGCTGATCATCCGAGGCGGGCCGTGAGCTCCTCCTCGGTCATCGCCTCGACCTCCAGCCAGATGGCGGCGACCGCTTCCAGGCGCCCCGGCGTACCGTCCAGTTCGGCGAAGCGGCGGCAGGCGCGCGCGACGGTCCGCTCGGCGAACAGCACCCGGACCGGCAGGGCGGCCGTGTCGAGCGCCTCCCGCAGCCGCGCGACGACCGTGGTCGCGAGGACGGAGTCGCCGCCGAGGGCGAAGAAGTCGGCGTCCGCGCCGACGCGCTCCCTCCCCAGTACCTCGGCGACGATCCGGGCCAGGACCTTCTCCAGCGACGTTGCCGGTTCGGCGTAGGCCGCTTCGCCCTTCCCGGCGGCGGCCAAGGCGGTGAGGGCCTTGCGGTCGACCTTGCCGTTGGCGGTGAGCGGCAGCTCGTCCACGGGGACGAGCAGTTCGGGGACCATGTGCGGCGGCAGGAGGCCGCGCGCGTGGGCCAGCACCTCGCCGGGGTCGCCCGACGCCACGACCGCGGCGGCCAACCTGCCGCCGGCCAGCAGCGCGACGGCCCGATCGACGGAGGAATGGTCCCGCAGCGCGGCCTCGACCTCGCCCAGTTCGATCCGGAACCCGCGCACCTTGACCTGGTGGTCGCGGCGGCCGAGGAATTCGAGCGTGCCGTCCGGCCGGTAGCGGGCGAGGTCGCCCGTCCGGTACCAGCGCACGCCCGCGTGGACGACGAACCGGTCGGCGGTGCGCTCCGGGTCGCCGACGTAGCCGTCCGCGACGCCGGCGCCGCCGATCCACAGCTCGCCCGCCACCCAGTCGGGGCGGTCGCGGCCCAACTCGTCCACGACCCGGCACGCGACCCCGCGCAGCGGCACCCCGTACGGGACGGCGCGCCAGTCGGACGGCACCTCCCCCGCGACCTCCTGCACCGTCGAGTGGATCGCCGTCTCCGTCGTCCCGCCGAGCGCGGCGAACCGGCATCCCGGCGCGCGCTCTTCCAGCAGTGCGGGCAGGTGCGTGCCCACCCAGTCGCCGCCGAGCAGCACGAGCCGCAGGCTCTCCGGGCGGCCCGCGCGCAGCAGCATCTCCAGCACGGACGGGACGCAGTTGAGCACGCTCACCGACCAGCGGCGCACCAGCTCGGCCCAGCGGGCGGCGTCGCGCCGCTCGTCCTCGTCCGGCAGGACGACCGCGCCGCCCGCCGACCAGGGCGCGAACAGGTCGAACACCGACAGGTCGAAGTCGAGGGCCGACACCCCGAGCGTGATGTCGTCCTCCCCGATCGCGAACCGCTCGACCAGGTCGCCGATCGTGGCCATCGCCGCGCCGTGCGGCACCTCGACGCCCTTCGGCTCCCCGGTCGACCCGGAGGTGAACAGCACGTATGCGGCCTGGTCCGGGCGGACGGCGACGGGCCGCGCCAGCGGCTCCGCCTCGGCGATCCGGTCCGCGGTGAGCGACGCGGCGACGCCGGCGCTCGCGCGGATCCTGGCGCGGCGGGCGTCCGGCTGCTCGGGGCCGATCGGGACGTACGCGGCGCCGGCCGCGAGCACGCCGAGGGCGGCGGCGGCCTGCGCGGGGCCCTTCGGCAGCTCGATCGAGACGCGGTCGCCGGGCCGCACGCCCGAGGCGGCCAGCCCGGACGCGACGCGCAGAGCGCGGGAGGCCAGCTCGCCGTAGGTCAGCGTGCCGTCGTCGCCCCAGTGCAGGGCCGGGGCGTCCGGACGGCGCCGGGCGTGCTCGAAGAAGCCCTCGGTCAGCGTCGCCGGTGGCGGTGCGGGCGTCGCGTTCAACGCGTGCCGCACGCGGAGCTGGGACGCGGGGGCCGCAACGCCCAGCGGCGCGGACCAGTCGGCGCCGGGCGCGCCGAGCCGCGCGATCGCGGACGTGTACGCGCCGAACATCGCCTCGGCGACGCCGTCCGGGAAGGCCGGGACGCGCACGTCCCAGTTCAGCAGCAGGCCGCCGGACACCTCGGTGACCTGCGCGTCCAGCAGCACCTGCGGCCCCTGCGAGATGATCCACTCCGGCTCCCCGAAGTGCTCGCGCACGCGCTCGCCGAACAGCTCCCCCAGGTTCAGGGCGCTCGTGTACACGATCGGGGCGAGGACCTGCTCGCCGCGCAGCCGCGACAGGTCGCGCAGCACCTCCAGGCCCGAGTAGTCGCTGTGCGCGCCCGCCGTGTGCAGGTTCGCCTGGAGCCTCCGCGCCCGCTCGACGAACGGCAGGTCCTCCGCGAGGTCGGCCTCCAGCATGATGGAGCCGGTGAAGTCGCCGACGACCGAGTCCACGTCCGGGTGGACGGGCTCCCGGTGGAACAGCGGCAGGTTCAGCAGGAACCGCCGCGTCGCCGACCACGCGCCGACGACCTCGGCGAACACCGCCGCCAGTGCCATGGCGGGGGTGACGCCCTCGGCGTGCGCCCGCGCGGTGAACCGGCCCTTCTCCTCGGGCGGCAGCCAGTGGTGCTTGCGCTCGACCCGGTCGCCGGGCTCGGGCACGACGGGCAGTTCGGGCGGTCCGGGCAAGTCGGCGAGCCGTTCGGCCCACCACCGCCGGTCCTGCTCCCGTGCGGAGGCCCGCGGATCGTCGGCGAGGTAGCGCGCGTATCCGTAGCGGATCGGCGCGAGCGCCTCGCCCTCGTACAGCGCGGCGAGGTCGGCGAGCATGACGCGGTAGCTCATCGCGTCGGCCGCGACCATGTCGACGTCCAGGTGGAGGCGGGCGGTGCCGCCGGGCAGCAGGCTGAGGCGGGCGTCGAAGACGCGGCCGTCCTCGATCGGGAGGCGCTGCTCGGACATCTCCGCCCGGATCCGCGCCAGCTCGTCTTCGGCATCGCCCGCGCGCAGGTCGTGGACGGTCACGACGGGGCCGGGGCGGTCGGGCAGGATCCGCTGCGTCCCGTCGTCCGACACGGCGGCCCGCAGCATCGGGTGCCGCCGCACCAGCGCCCGCACGGCGTCCTCGAACCGGGCGGGGTCGATGGCGCGGCCGTCCAGTTCGACGTACAGGTGCGCGGCGACCGAGCCGAGCGCCTGGCCGGAGTCGCGGCCGATCCAGTACGCGTGCTGCATCAGCGCCAGCGGGAACGGGCCGCCGGGCTCGATGTCGGCCGGCTCCAGCGCGGGCGGCCCGGCGCTCACCTCCACCTGGCCCTTCTCGGCGAGCAGCTCCCACCACTCGGCGAGCGTGGGACGCTCGGCCAGCTCGGCGAAGCGGATCTCGATGCCGCGGCGGCGCAGCCGGCCGGTCAGCCGCATCAGCCGGATCGAGTCCATCCCGAGCTCGATGAGGTTGTCGTCCGCCTCCGCGCGCTCGCCCAGCACCTCGGCCAGCGCGGCGTGCAGCTCATCCCAGGTCAGCACGGAACCCCTCTCAAATTAGGTAAGGCTAACCTAATTCAGGAGGTTTTCGCGGTCAACGCCCGCCGCCGCCCGGCCGGGACGATCAGCGGCGTCTCGGTCTCCGGGTCGGGGATGACGCGGCACGGCAGCCCGAACACCCGCTCCACCAGACCGGCCGTCACGATCTCGGCGGGCGGCCCCTCGGCCAGCACCTCCCCGTCCCGCATCGCGATGAGATGGGTGGCGTAGCGGCAGGCGTGGTTGAGGTCGTGCAGGACCGCGACGAGCGTCCGCCCCTCCTCGTGGAGCCGCGCGCACAGGTCCAGGACCTCGATCTGGTGGGCGATGTCCAGGTAGGTCGTCGGCTCGTCCAGCAGCATGATGCCGGTCTGCTGGGCCAGGACGAGCGCGAGCCACACCCGCTGGCGCTGCCCGCCGGACAGCTCGTCCACCACCCGGTCGGCGAGGTCGGTGACGCCGACGGCGGCCATCGACTCGCGCACCACGGCCTCGTCCTCGCGCGACCACTGCCGCAGCAGGCTCTGGTGCGGGTAGCGGCCGCGCGCGACGAGGTCGCCGACCGTGATGCCCTCCGGGGTGAGCGGCGACTGCGGCAGCAGCCCGAGCCGCCGCGCGAGCCGCTTCGGCGGCAGCGCCGCGATCGGCTCGCCGTCCAGGTAGACGGTCCCCTCGCGGGGGCGCAGCAGCCGGGCGAGGGCGCGCAGCAGCGTCGACTTGCCGCACGCGTTCGGCCCGACGATGACGGTGAACGACCCGTCCGGGATCTCCACGCCGAGCCCCTCGGCGACGACGCGCTTCTCATAGGCGAGGGTCAGGTCCTCCGCGCGCAACCGGGTCGTCACGTCGTCCCCTTCCGTCCGGTGGTGGACAGCAGCCAGGCCAGGTACACGCCGCCGAGGACGCCGGTGACGACGCCCACCGGCACCGCGACCGGCAGATGGAGCGAGATGAGGTCGCCGCAGGCGAGCAGCGCGGCGCCGGTCAGCGCGGCGGGCAGCAGCTGCGCGCCGGGGCGGCGGGTCAGCCGGCGGGCGAGCTGCGGCGCGGCCAGCGCGACGAACGGGACGGGCCCGGCCGCCGCGGTCGCCGCCGCGACGAGCCCCACCCCGGCGACCGTGAGCAGCGCCCGCGTCCGCTGGACGGGGACGCCGAGCGCCTGCGCGGCGTCGTCGCCGAGCTCGCCCATGCCGAGCGGGCGGGCGAGCAGCAGCGCCGCCGGCACCAGCACGGCCAGCGCGGCCGCGAGCGGGACGGCCTGGTCCCAGTCGCGCCCGTTCAGGCTGCCGGTCAGCCAGAACGCGGCCTCGTAGGCCTCCCGCAGCTCGGCGCGGGTGATGAGGTAGGAGTTGAGCGCCTCCAGCATCGCCGCCGCCGCGACGCCGATCAGCACCAGCCGGACGCCGTGCACGCCGCCGCCCGGCCGGTAGGCGACCAGGTAGACGGCGAGGGCGGTGAGCACCGCGCCCGCGACCGAGGAGACCGTGATGGCGAGCGCGCCGCCCCCGAACACGAGGATCTGCAGCAGCGCGCCGGTCGCCGAGCCGGTGGTGAAGCCGATCAGGTCGGGGCTGCCGAGCGGGTTGCGGGAGATGCTCTGGAAGATCGCGCCGCTGAGCCCGAGCGCGAGGCCGGCGAGCAGCCCGGTCACCGCGCGCGGCAGCCGCAGCGTCTGGACGATGAACTCGGTGGCGCGGTCGCCCTGCCCGAGGACGGCGCGCACCACGTCCGGCGGGGAGATCGGGAACTCCCCCGAGCCGACGACCAGCACCGCCGCGGAGGCGGCGACCGCCGCGAGCGCCCCGCACACCAGCGCCTCCCGCGGCTCCCACCGCAGCGAGACGCCGCCCGCCCGCAGCACCCTCATAGGTCGCGCGTCCTTCCCCGCCGGACCATCACGGCGAACAGCGGCGCTCCGAGGAACGCGGTGACGATCCCGGTCTCCAGCTCGCCGGGCGTGACGACGCGGCCGATGATGTCCGCGCCGAGCAGCAGCACGGGCGCGAGCAGCAGCGAGTACGGCAGGACGAGCCGCTGGTCGGGCCCGGCGGCCGTCCGGACGATGAACGGGACGGCGAGCCCCAGGAACCAGATCGGCCCGGCCGCCGCCGTCGCCGACCCGCACAGCAGCACCACGGCGAGCGCGCCGAGCGCCCGCGTCCGGCCGGGGCGGGAACCGAGGGCGCGGCCCGCGTCGTCGCCCATGGCGAGCGCGTTGAGGGGGCGGGCGAGCGCCAGCGCCAGGACCGCTCCCGCCAGGATGAACGGGAGGACGCGGTAGAACACCGCCATCTCCCGGCCGCCGAGCGAGCCGACCTGCCAGAACCGGAAGCCGCTGAAGGTGCCGGGGGCGAGCAGCATGACGCCGGCCGTCATCGCGCTGAACACGGCGTTGACGGCGGCGCCGGCGAGGACGAGGCGCGCCGGCGACGCGCCGCCCCGGCCGCGCGCGCCGATCATGTAGACGAGGGCGGCGGCGCCCGCCGCGCCCGCGAACGCCGCCCAGACGTAGACGAGCACGTCGTCCACGCGGGTCGCGCCGATGACGAGGACGACCGCGAGGGCCGCGCCGCCGTTCACGCCGAGCAGCCCCGGCTCGGCGAGCGGGTTGCGGGTGAGGGCCTGCATCACCGCCCCGGCCAGGCCGAGCGCCATGCCGACGGCGACGCCGAGCAGGGTGCGCGGCAGCCGCAGCTCGTGGACGATCAGCTCCGCCCGCGACCCGCCGTCCGGGGAGAGCACGCCGGGCAGGACCCGCCTCAACGGCACGTCCCCGGCCCCGATCGCGAGGCTCGCGGCGACCGTCGCCAGCAGCACGGCCGCGAGGACGGGGAGCCAGAGCCTGCGCGAGGCCCGTCCCCCTTTCACCGGGGGGCGCGGCGGGGCGGTTCGCGCGGGCGACAACACAAGGTGAGGCTAGCCTAAGCTAACTTCCCCTTCAAGGTCACCCCCGCGCACGCTTTTCGACAATACATGCGTATGGTATACATGCATATTGGAGATTGAACGCTTGTATTGGAGTCATGCATGGCGGCGGAGAGGGACCCCGCGACCGAGGATCTGACGGCCCGCGCCCGCATCCGGGACGCGGCGCTGCTGCAGTTCGCCGAGCGCGGCATGAAGGGCGCGACGTTCCGCGGGATCGCCGAGGCCGCCGGCGTCTCGGTGGGGCTCGTCCAGCACCACTTCGGGTCGAAGGACGAGCTGCGCGAGGCGTGCGACGCCTACACGCTCGACACCGTCCGCCGGCTCAGCGACGCGAGCGGCGGCGCCGGCGACCCCGGCTTCCAGGCGTGGGCGGAGCGGCTCGGCCTGCCGGTGCGCCGCTACCTCGCCCGCGCGCTCGTCGACGGGTCCGCCGCCGCGGCCCGGCTGTTCGACGACCTGGTCGACACGACCGAGCGGTACCTCACCGACCCGCCGCCCGGGTTCACCACCCCCGACACCCGCGACGCGCACGCGTTCTCCGCCGCGATCGTCGCGATGACCGTCGGCGTCGAGGTGCTGCACGAGCACCTGTCGCGGGTGCTCGGCGCCGACACCTTCACCACCGAGGGCTCCCTGCGGCTGCGGCGCGCCGTCCTGGAGGTCTTCGCCGGGCGGATGCTCAGCCCGGAACTCGCCGAGCAGGGCCACGCGGCCATGGACGCCTACGAGGCCGCACTCACCGAGGAGCGGAACGATGGATGACGCCGTCGAGGCCGAGGGCCTGGTCAAGACGTTCGGCCGGACGCGCGCCCTGGACGGGCTCGCCCTGTCCGTCCGGCGCGGCGAGGTGCACGGCTTCCTCGGCCCGAACGGCGCCGGGAAGTCCACCGCGATCCGCGTGCTGCTGGGGCTGGTGCGCGCGGACGCGGGCACCGCCCGGCTGCTCGGCGGCGACCCCTGGCGCGACGCCACCGCCCTGCACCGCCGCATCGCCTACGTCCCGGGGGACGTGACGCTGTGGCCGAACCTGTCCGGCGGCGAGGTCATCGACCTGCTCGGGCGGCTGCGCGGCGGCCTCGACGAGCGGCGCCGCGCCGAGCTGCTCGGCCGGTTCGAGCTCGACCCGAAGAAGAAGGGCCGCGCCTACTCCAAGGGCAACCGCCAGAAGGTCGCCCTCGTGGCGGCGTTCGCGTCCGACGCGGAGCTGCTGATCCTGGACGAGCCCACGTCCGGGCTCGACCCCCTCATGGAGGAGGTCTTCCAGGAGTGCGTGCGGGAGGAGAGGCGGGGCGGCCGGACGGTGCTCCTGTCGAGCCACGTCCTCAGCGAGGTCGAGGCCCTCTGCGACCGCGTCACGATCATCCGCAGGGGCCGGACGGTCGAGACCGGCACGCTCGCCGACCTGCGGCACCTGACGCGCACGTCCGTCCGTGCCGAGCTCGCCGGGCCGCCGGACGGGATCCCGCTGCCGGGCGCGCACGACGTCCGCATCGAGGGCAACTCCATCGCGTTCGAGGTCGACACCCCGCAGCTGGACGCCGCGCTCCAGCAGCTGACGCGGATCGGCGTACGCGCCCTGACCAGCCGCCCGCCCACCCTCGAAGAGCTCTTCCTGCGCCACTACGAGGACGACCTCGCCGGGGAGGCGGCCTCATGACCGCGACGACCCTGCGCCCGCCGGCGCGCGCCGCCCGCCGCGACGGCGGCCTGTCCGGCGCGGGCCCGCTGCTGAGGCTGTGGCTGCGCCGCGACCGGATCATGATGCCCGCCTGGATTTACGGGCTGACCGCCTACGTCTCCAGCAACGCCTGCAGCTTCGGGCGCGAGTACGACACGCCGCAGGCCCTCGCGAGCTTCACGCGCGGCATCAATGGCAACCCGTCCACGCGGGCGCTGTACGGGCCCGTCCTGAACGGCGGCACGGCCGACGGGCTCACCGTGTGGCGCGTCGGCGCGACGGGCGCCGCGTTCACCGCCGTCATGTGCGTGCTGCTCGTCGTCCGGCACACGCGCGCCGAGGAGGAGACCGGCCGGCTGGAGCTGGTCGGCGCCGCCGCCGTCGGCCGCCGCGCGCCCCTGACCGCCGCGCTCCTCACGGCCGTGACGGCGGCCGCGACCCTGGCGGCCGCGGTCACCGGTGTGCTGGTCCTCTTCGGTCTGCCCGCCGCCGGGGCCGCCGCGCTCGGCCTGTCCTGGTTCGGCAGCGGGCTGGTGTTCGCCGGTGTCGCGGCGGTCGCGGCGCAGCTCGCCGAGACGTCCCGGACGGCGAACGGCCTCGCGTTCACCGTCCTCGGAGCGGCGTACCTGCTCCGGGCCGCGGCGGACGCCGGCGCGGCGCACTGGCTCTCGTGGTTGTCGCCGATCGGCTGGGCGCAGCACGTGCGGCCGTGCGCGGGCGAGCAGTGGGCCGTCCTCCTCCTGCCGCTCGCCGCGTCCGTGCTGCTCATCGCCGCCGCCTACGCGCTGACCGGACGCCGCGACCTCGGCGCCGGGCTCCTCGCCTCCTCCCTCGGCCCGGAGACCGCCGCGCCCTCACTGCGCAGTCCGCTCGCCCTGTCCTGGCGGCTGCAGCGCGGCACGCTGCTCGGCTGGTCCGCCGGGCTCCTGGTGTACGGGCTCGTGGTCGGCGGCATCGCGGCCGGGGCCGGCGACCTGGCGGGCGACAACGCGGCGATCGCGGACGACATCCGCCGGCTGGGCGGCCAGCGGAACCTGACCGACGCGCTCCTCGCCACGGCCATGGGCATCATGGGCCTGTTCGCCGCGGCCTACGCCGTGCAGAGCGTCCAGCGGCTCCGCGCCGAGGAGAGCGGCGGGCGGCTCGAACCCGTCCTCGCCACCGCCGTCGGCCGCATCCGCTGGGCCGTCTCCGGGCTCGCGGTCACGGCCGCCGGCACGGCCGTCCTGCTCGCGGTCGCCGGCATCGCCGTCGGCACCGTCCACGGCGCCCGCACGCACGACCTCGCCGGCCAGCTCCCCCGCCAGCTCGGCGCCGCCCTCGCGCAGCTGCCCGCCGTCTGGGTCATCGCCGCCGCGACGTTCCTGCTCTTCGCCGTCCTCCCCCGCGCCACGTCCGCCGGCTGGGCCGTCCTCACGGTCTGCCTGCTGCTGGGCCAGGTGGGCCCCCTCCTCGACGTCCCGCAGGCCGTCCTGGACATCTCGCCCTTCACCCACACCCCGAGACTCCCCGGCGCCGCATTCTCCGCCCTCCCCTTGGCGGCCCTGACCACCGCGGCGGCCGCCCTGGCGGCGGCAGGCCTGACGGCCTTCCGCCGCCGCGACATCGGCTGACGCTACGAGGCCGGGTGGTCAGGGTGGGCCAGGAGCCAGGTCCAGATCTCTATCGGGTCCTCGGCGGTGTGGTGGGCGCCGCAGTGGCAGATGCCCGTGAGGGTGTCCGAGCCCGGGGACCATTCGACCCGCAGGCGGCCCGAGCTCATCGGGCCGTCTGCCGCTGCAGGATGCGGCGGGCGGCGAGGCCGCCGGTGTCGATGTTGATGGACAGCTCCTGGTAGCCCTCCGGCTCGGACGCGATGACCTTCTCCAGGATGTTCAGCGCCTCGACGTCCTGGAGGACGACCGTGCGGTTGCTCTCGGCGAGGAAGGTGGAGACCTTCTCGTCGCCGAGGGCGAAGTCGCGGGCGACGAGCCAGAAGTCGTGGGTGCTCGTCTCCGTCTCGGGGGTGATGGCGTAGCCGATCTCGACGTGGAACGCCTTGGAGTCGTCGCCGTCCGGGCCGGGCTCCACGCCGGTGGGGGCGATGCGGCTGTGCAGGAGGTAGAGGCACGGCGGGTAGTACTCGATGTCCTGCCAGCGGTCGATGCGGCCCTCGATGCCGGTCGACTCCGAGTAGAAGGACGGGCACTCCACGTCCTTCATGCGGCGGCTCACGTAGACGATGCCGGCCTCCTCGTCGACCTCCGTGTTGATCGGGGTCTGCGCCACCTCCGGCGTGCCGATGTAGCCGGCGTGCAGGTACGTCTCGTGGGACAGGTCGAGGAGGTTGTCGACCAGCAGGTCGTAGCGGGCCGCGAGCGGCTCCATGCCGCGGACGGTCGTGTACTCGGGCGAGTCGAACCAGGTCGCGCGCGGGATCGCGGTGGGGTCGCCCTCGCCGTCGCCGATCCAGACCCAGACGAACGAGTCCTGCTCGACGACCTGGTAGGCGGGGACGCGGGCGGTGCGCGGGATGCGGGTCTGCCCGGGGACGGCGACGCACACGCCGTCGGGCGCGTAGGTGAAGCCGTGGTAGCCGCAGACGATCCTGTCGCCGTCCCGGTTGCTCTCCGAGAGCGGGAAGCGGCGGTGCACGCAGCGGTCGGCCAGGGCGACCGCCTCGCCGGCCCGGGTGCGATACATGACGAGGGGCTCGCCGCAGATCGTCCGGGCGAACAGGCCGTCGCCGATCTCCTGGCTGTAGGCGGCCACGTACCACTGGTTGCGCGCGAAGACCATGGGGTGTTCCTCCGTGATCGATGGGGTCACGACGACCTTCGCGGGGGGACGGTGACGGGGGCCACACGCATTCCGCTGGACGGAAGAACCCGGGTCAGCGGTTGTGCAGCGCCGTCTCCGGGGGGCGCAGCGCGCGGGGCGCGCCGAGGGCCCGGGAGATGCCGCGGGCGCTGGCGCGGACCACCGGGATCAGCGCCCGCGCGTCCCAGCCGTCGGACGGGACGACGATCGCGACGGCGGCGACGACCCGGTCGTCCGGGCCGTAGACGGGGGCGCCGACCGACAGCGCGAACGTCTCGACCTGGCCGTCGCTGATCGCGACGCCGGTGCGCCGGACCTCGGCGAGGACGCGCCGCAGGTCCGGCCCGGTGGCGATGGTCCGGTCGGTGAAGCGGCGCAGCGGCCCGGCGATGGCGCGCTCCTGCAGCGCGGTGTCGGCGTGCGCGAGCATCGCGAGGCCGACGCCCGTCGCGTGCGCGGGCCACCGGCCGCCGACGCGGGACAGGACGTGCACGGCGTCGCGGGCGGAGATCCGCTCGATGTAGACGACGTCGAGGCCGTCCAGGACGGCGAGGTGGACGTTCTCGTGCGTCGCCTCGTACAGGTCCTCCAGGAACGGCATCGCGGCGGCGCGCAGGGCGGGCCCGCGCGGCGCGAGCGCGGCGACCTCGAACAGCCGCAGCCCGATCCGGTACAGGCCGTCGGCGTCGCGCTCCAGCGCGCCCCAGGCGGCCAGCTCGCCGACGAGGCGGTGCGCGGTGGACAGCGGCAGGCCCGCGCGGCGGCTGATCTGCGTGATGGTGAGCGCGGCGCGCTCGGCGGAGAACGCCTCCAGGATGTCCAGGACGCGGCTGGTGACCGTGGGCCGCGTCCCGGTGCCCCTGCCGGCGGCCCTGTCGGCCGTCATGGGTCGCCGTACTCCTCCCGGAGCCGCGCCTTGAGGATCTTCCCCGCGGCGTTGCGGGGGATCTCCGCGGCCAGGCTCGCCGACTTGGGGATCTTGTAGCGGGCCAGCCGGCCGGACAGGGCGGCGAGCACCTTCTCCGGGTCGACGTCCGCGCCGGGCCGCGCGACGAGGACGGCGCGGCCGACCTCGCCCCAGGCGGCGTCCGGGACGCCGAAGACCGCGCATTCGACGACGTCGGGGGCGGCGGCGAGGATCGCGTGCTCGACCTCGGCCGGGTACACGTTCTCGCCGCCGGAGATGATCACGTCCTTGATGCGGTCGACGATGAACGCGTAGCCGTCGCCGTCGAGGCGGGCGGCGTCGCCGCTGCGGAACCAGCCGTCGCTGAACACGGCCGCGGTGTCGTCGGGACGCCCCCAGTAGCCGCGCATGACGTGCGGGCCCCGCACGACGATCTCGCCGGTCTCCCCTGCCGGGACGTCCGCCATGTCGGGGCCGACGACGCGCACGTCGCTGAAGAAGTGCGGCACCCCGGCCGAGCCCGCCTTCGACACGGCGTGGGCGGCGTCGAGGAACAGCGTGCCGGGAGCGGCCTCGGTCATGCCGTACCCCTGCAGGAACGTCAGCCCGCGCCGCTGGTAGGTCTCGATGAGGGACGGCGGCACCGGCGCGCCGCCGCAGGTGAGGATGCGCAGCGAGGACAGGTCGGCCTCGGCCCAGCCCGGCTCCCGGGCCACCCGCTCGAACATCGTCGGCACCCCGAACATGAACGTGATCCGCTGCTCCTCGATCATAGAGAGCGTCGCGGCCGGGTCGAACACGGCGGTGAGCACGCACGTCCCGCCCTTGAGCAGCACCGGGAGCGTGAGCATGTTGAGCCCGGCGGTGTGGAACAGCGGCGCCGACACGAGCGCCACCTCGCCCGCGACCAGGTCGTGGTCGATGAGGACGTTGACCGCGTTCCAGGTGATGTTGCCGTGGGTGAGCGTCGCGCCCTTGGGCCGCCCGGTCGTCCCCGACGTGTACATGATCATGCAGGGGTCGTCGAGCGCGACGGGCAGGTCGAGCGGGTCGTCGTCCTCGCCGGCCAGGAGCTCCTCGTAGGCGTCGAGCCCGATGTGCTCCCGGACGGGTGCGGCGCCGCGGACGCCGTCCACCAGTTCGGCGTGCGACGGCCCGTGGACCAGCACGGACGTGCCCGAGTCCGCGAGCTGGTAGGCGATCTCCGGCCCGGCGAGCCGCGTGTTGAGCGGGACGAAGATGCCGCCGAGCATCCCCGTCGCGAACAGCGTCTCCAGGAACGACGGGTGGTTGGGGCCGAGGTAGGCGACCCGGTCGCCGTGCCTGATCCCGAGGCCGCGCAGCGCGCGGGCGAGGCGCGCGGCGCGGCCGAGCAGCCCGGCGTAGGTGAGCGCCGCCCCCTCGTGGACGAGGGCGGCCGCCCCCGGTGTCTTGCGGGCGCGGCGCGCGGGCCACGACCCGAGTCCTTCGTTGCGCATGCGCGTCACTCCTCCGTCGGTTCCGGGGCCCTGCGCCGATCCCACCACGCGGCGGCGGACGGCACGAGGCCCTTCGGCAGGAACAGCACGACCACGATCAGCAGCAGCCCGTAGACCGCGTAGGACAGCACAGTGGGCGCCGACGCCGGCATCCCCTCGCGGGTGCCGATGTCGTTCAGCAGTTGCAGGAGCAGCGTGATCGCGGTGGCTCCGGCGAGCGCGCCCCAGATCGTCCCGGCGCCGCCGACGACGACCATCACGACGTACTCGAACGACAGCAGTACGGGGAACGAGCCGGGTGCGACGTAGCCGATGTAGAAGGCGTAGATGCCGCCCGCGAGGCCCGCGAACCCGGCGGACAGGCTGAACACGGCCTGCTTGTAGACGGCGACCGGCACCCCCGACGACGCGGCGGCGACCTCGCTGGTCGCGAGCGCCCGCAGCCCGCGCCCGGGACGGGACGTGACGATGTGCCGGGTGATCAGCACGACCAGGCCGAGGGCGCCGAGGGCCAGGTAGGCGTAGGAGACCTCGCCCGCGAACTCGTATCCGGCGACCCGCAGGCGCGGGACGCCCTGCAGGCCGATGTCGCCGCCCGTCCAGTCCTGCCGTCCGACGAGGCTGAGCAGGATGAGCTGGATCGCGAGGGTCGCGAACGCGAGCTGGTGGCCGCGCAGCCGCAGCAGGGGCACGCCGACGAGCGCGGCGCACGCCGCCGCGACGGCCGGGGCGAGCAGCAGGCCGAGCCAGGTCGGCAGGCCGTGCGTCGCGGTCAGCGCCGCCGTGTAGCCGCCGATCATGGTGAAGGCCGCCTGGCCGAGCGACACCTGCCCGGCGAACCCCATCAGCATCGACAGCCCGACGACCACGGTCGCCGACAGCAGGAGCAGCACGTACACCGACACCTGCGTGTCGGGCAGCAGCACCGGGACGAGCAGCGCGAGCACGGCGGCGGCGGCCGCGGCGAGCGTCCCGGCGGAGGGCCGCCGCCGCGCCGCGGGGGCGGCCACCGGCGGGGGCTTGCGGACGGACACGCTCATCGGGCGGCCTCCTCCTGCAGCGCGGTCCTCCGCGAGGCCCGCACCATCATGATCGCCAGCATCAGCGCCAGCGCGACGACGGTCTGGTAGGACGCCTCGCCGTAGCCCGCGACCATCGCCTCGGCGATGCCCAGCGTCAGCGCGCCGGCGAGGGCGACGACCGGGCGGTTCAGGCCGCCGAGCACCGCCGCCGCGAACCCGTTGGTGATCAGCAGGACGTCGCTGTTGTAGGAGATCGGCTGCAGCGGGGTGAGCAGCACCCCGGCGAGGCCCCCGAGCATCCCGCCGAGCGCGAACGCGACCAGGCCCATCTTCAGCGGGTCGATGCCCATCGTGCGCGCCGCGTACGGGTTGGACGCGCACGCGCTGAGCGCCTTGCCCGCGTAGGTGCGCCCGAAGAACAGCGCGAGCAGCGCGAACACGGCCGCCGCGACGCCGATGACGAGGAACGACTGCTTCTGGACGTGCGCGCCGAACAGCGTGACGGCGCCGCCCAGCCCGGCGTGCGAGCGCGGGCTGTCGCCCCAGATCATGATCTCCACCGCGTACGCGAGGAACCCGACCCCGAGCGTCACGATCAGCGCCGACTGCGGCGACGTGCCGCGCTTCCCGGTGGCGGCGATCCCGACCGCGAGGCCGACCGCGCCCGCCGCGGCGACGGCCGCCGCCTCGGCGGCGCCGTGCGGCAGCCCGGCCCCCAGCAGGGAGCCGGCCGCCATCCCGCCGACGACGGCGAACATGCCCTGCGCGAAGTTCACCACCCGGGTCACCCGGTGGATCGCGACGAGGCCGCTGGCCAGCAGCGCGAAGCCGCAGCCGACCGCGATCCCGGAGACGAGGTACTGCAGGAACGCGCTCACCTCTCCCCCTCCCTGCCGGCGCGCCCGCCGAGGTAGGCGTCGGCGACGTCCGGGCCCGCCGCGAGGTCGGCGGCGGTGCCCTCGGCCCGGATGCGGCCCGCCTCCAGCACGTAGCCGCGCCCGCACAGGTCGAGCGCCAGCCGCGCGTTCTGCTCGATCAGCAGGACGGCGAGGCCGCGCTCGGCGTTCAGCGCCCGCAGGTGCTCGGCGAGGTCGGCGGTGACGAGCGGGGCCAGGCCGAGCGAGAGCTCGTCCACGACGACGACGTCGGGGTCGGCCATCAGCGCCCGCCCGAACGCGACCATCTGCTGCTGCCCGCCCGACAGCGACCCGGCCCGCCGCCCGCGCAGCTCCGCGAGCTGCGGCAGCACCTCGTAGACGCGCGCGGTGTCGCGCGCGCCCTTGGCGCGGCGGCGGCGCCAGGCGCCGAGGGCGAGGTTGTCCTCGACGGTCAGGTCGTCGAACATCTGCCGCCCCTCGGGGACGAGCCCGGCCCGCCCGCGCAGCTCCACCCGTCCCGCCGCCGGGCGCAGCACGCCGAGGACCGCGTTGACCAGCGAGGTCTTGCCCGCCCCGTTCGGGCCGATGAGCGCGACGAGC
Organism: Actinomadura chokoriensis; assembly: GCF_039529475.1. Lineage (NCBI taxonomy): Bacteria > Bacillati > Actinomycetota > Actinomycetes > Streptosporangiales > Thermomonosporaceae > Actinomadura > Actinomadura chokoriensis. Next base: position 249,144 of record NZ_BAAAMW010000009.1, read on the forward strand.
TCCCCGGCCCGCACGGTCAGCCCGACCCGGTCGAGCGCGGTCGCCGTCCCGTACCGGACGACGAGGTCCTCCACCTCGATGACCGCGGCACTCATGCGGGCTCCCTGTGAGGGGCGACCCCCCGCACCCCCCGGCAAGGGCCGCCGCATGCCCTCACTCCGCTCGCTGCGCTCGCTGCGATCGGTCATGCGGCCTCCTGCCCGAGGTACGCGGCGATGACGGCGGGGTCGGCGCGGATCTCCTCGGGGGTGCCCTCGGCGATGAGGCGGCCGAGGTCCAGGACGGCGACCCGGTCGGCGAGGCGGGCGACGAACGCGACGTCGTGCTCGACGAGCATCATCGTCAGCCCCTCCGCGCGCAGGCTCTCGATCAGCTGGGCGAGGGCCTCCCGCTCGGCGGCGCGCAGCCCGGACGCCGGCTCGTCCAGCAGCAGGAGCCGGGGCCGCGCGCACAGGGCCCGCGCCACCTGCAGCGACCGCTGCTGGCCGAGCGGCAGGACGTCCGCCGAGCGGTGCGCCCAGTCGCGCAGCCCGACCCGGTCGAGCGCGGCCAGCGCGTCCGCGCGGATCCCGGCCTCCTCGCGGCGGTGCGCGGGCAGCCGCAGCGTCGCGGACAGGAACCCGTGCCGGGTGCGGGCGTGCGCGCCGACCATGACGTTCTCCAGCGCGGTCATCCCGTGGAAGAGCCGGGCGCCCTGGAAGACGATCGCGATGCCGAGCCGGGCGCGCGCGTGCGGCGGCAGCCGGTCGATCGGCCGCCCGCCGTAGGCGAGCGTGCCGTGGTCGGCGGCGAGGTGGCCGCTGATCAGGTTGAACAGGGTGGACTTGCCCGCGCCGTTCGGGCCGATCACGGCGCGGGTCTCGCCCTCGGCGACCGTCATCGCGACGTCGCGGACGGCGTAGACGCCGCCGAACGCGCGCCCGACGGCGCCGATCTCCAGCAGGGGCGTCATCCGGCCGCCTTCGCGGTCTCGGCGAGCTGCTTCACCGACCACTCGGTGGGGACGAGCTTGCCGTCCTTGACCTGGTTCATGGAGATGTCGGTGGGCTTCAGGCCGGAGTGGTCGGTCTTGGAGTAGGTGTACTGCCCGCAGGGGGTGACGAGGGTGAGGCTCTCCAGCGCGTCCCGGATCTTCTCCCGGTCGGTGCCGGCCTTGTCGATCGCGGCGGCGAGCAGCTTGACGCCCGCGTAGCCGTCCATCGCGAACTGCGGCGGCTCGTAGCCGTACTTCTGCTCGAACGGCCCGGACATCTCCTCCACGGACTGCTTCAGCTTCCCGTCCGGCAGGTGGTCGGCGACGACGCCGATCGCGGACTGGACGTACACGCCCTCGGCCGCCTGCCCGACGGGTTCGAGCCACAGCTTGCTGGCCTGCGATCCGGTCATGAACAGCGGCAGCTTCAGCCCGGACGACGGGTACTGCTTGGCCAGCGTGACGCCGGGCGGGCCGCTCGCCCAGGCGACGAGGGCCTGCGCGCCCGAGTCGCGGACGTGGGTGAACAGCGGGCTGAAGTCGGAGGCGGTCGTCTCGAACGTCTCCTCCTTGACGATCTGCACGCCGTTCTGGCCGGCGTACTTCTGCATCCCGGCGAAGCCGGCCTTGGCGTAGGCGCTCTTGGTGTCGTAGGCGACCGCGACCTTGGTGATCTGGTGCGCCTTGAAGTACGACAGCATCGCCTCGGCGTAGGTGGAGGAGATCGCCGGGACCACGAACGTGTACTTGCGGATCGGGTTCACCTGCTCGTCCGCCGGGCTCAGCGAGACGTAGGGGATCCGCTCCCGCTCGGCGAGCGGCTCCACCGCGAGGCCGACGTTGGAGAACGTCGAGCCGATGATCGCGGTGACCTTCTCGGACTTCAGCTTGTTGAAGTGCAGCACGCCCTGGTCGGGGGCGGTCCGGTCGTCGAGGGTGATGAGCTTGATCTTGCGGCCGTCGATGCCGCCGGCGGTGTTGATCTGGTCGACGGCGAGCTCCACGGTCTTCTTCGCCTCGCCGCCGAGCGGCGCGTAGTTGCCGGTCAGCGACTCGATGAAGCCGATCTTGAGGGTGGAGCCGCCGCCGGACCCGCCGGACGAGCCGCACGCGGCGGCGGCGAGAGCGGTGGCGGCCAGAAGCGGGACGAGTTTGCGCACTGGGGACCTCCCGGGGTGGGCGTGCCCCGAAGTTAGGCGTATTCTTCACGGCAGTCAATGATTTGCCCAACATCAGCGCGACGGCGGTCCGGGCGGCCCCGGTCCCGTCGTTACGCTGGCGGGATGACGGGAGCCGAACGGGTGAGTGCACACAGCGCGGCCGGGTCAGTGCCGTCCGACGAGCCGTCCCCGAGGCTCCGTCCGCAGTCGCTGATGCTGACCTACCTCGGCAACTACGTGCTCGGACGCGACATCGCGGTCTTCTCGGGCAGCTTCATCGACACGTTCGCGCGGCTCGGCGTGGGCGAGCACGCCGTCCGGTCGACGCTGACCCGCATGGTCGGCCGCGGCCTGCTCGCGCGGCACCGCGAGGGCCGCCGCATGCACTTCGGGCTCACCCCGAGGTCGGAGGGCATCCTGCACGACGGCGAGGACCGCGTCTGGCGGCGCGGCGTGCTCAACACCGACTGGGACGGCAGCTGGACCGTCCTCGCCTTCTCCATGCCCGAGTCGTGGCAGCGCGTCCGGCACGACCTGCGCGCCCGGCTGACCTGGGCCGGGTTCGGGTCGCTCGGCAACGGCACGTGGATCGCGCCGTCCCGGGTGGACGTCCGCCCGATCGTCGCGGGCCTCAACCTGAACGGGCACCTGAAGGTGTTCGCCGGCCCGGCCGAGGAGCCGACGGACGTCCCGCACATGCTCCGCGAGGCGTTCGACCTGGACGGGCTGGCGAACGGCTACCGCGCGTTCCTGGACCGCTGGGACCGCCCCGCCCCGCTCCCGCACGCCCCCGACGACCTCGCCCGGTACCTGTGGATGACCACCGAGTGGCTCCAGCTCGTCCGCGCCGACCCCCGGCTGCCCGTCGAGCACCTGCCCGCCGGATGGCCCGCCGTCCGCGGCCAGCAGGTCCTGCTGGACCTGCGGGACCGCTACGAGGCCACCGCGCGGCGCCTCGCCGACGAGGCGATCGAGTACGTCCGGACGGGCTGACCGGCGGGCGCGGCTGCATGACCGGCCCCTTTCGCGGGTACGCCGGGTGCCCGGCGACGAACGGAAGGTGATCAGCATGTCTCTCGGAGCCGGCGACCCGGCGGAGCCCGCCGCCGACACGCTGGAGGTGCGCACCGAGGTGCGCGGCCCCTGCCTGCTCGTGGAGGCGGAGGGGGACCTCACCATCCTGACCGCGGACATCCTGCGCGAGCGCGTCCTCGACGACATGCGCGGCATGGGCGGCCCGCCGCTGGTCGCGCTGGACGCCGCCCGGGTCGGGTTCTGCGACTCCTCCGGCCTCAACGCGCTCATCATCATCTGGAAGGCCGCGCACCGGGCCGACGGCGAGTTCGTGCTGGCCGGGCTGGACCGGCGGTTCCGGACGATCATCGAGCGCAGCGGCCTGGACCGGCACCTGGTGTCGCATCCGACCGCCGAGCAGGCCCTCGACGCGCTGTCCCCGCGCTAGCGCGCCCGTCGCCGCCCGCGCCATGCGCCGCGCGCGCGGCGGCTAGAGTCGGCCCCGAGATGACGAGCGACGACGACCTCCTGCGCACCCTGCTCACCGCCGGGCCGGACAGCGAGCCGCAGACCGACCGCATCCTGGACGCGGCCCTGCGGTCCTTCGAGGCCTACGGGCCGCGGCGCACGACGATGGACGACGTCGCCCGTGAGTCCGGGCTCGGCCGCGCCACGATCTACCGCCGCTTCCCCACCAAGGGCGACCTGGTCACGGGCGTCCTGCTGCGCGAGGCGCGGCGCTTCTTCGCCGAGCTGGACGACGCCGTCGCCGCGCTCCCCACCCTGGAGGAGCGGCTCGTCGAGGGGTTCGCGGTCGCGCTGCGGATCGGCCGCGAGCAGCGCCTGGTCAACCGCCTCATGGTCGTCGAGCCGGAGCTGATCCTGCCGCACTCCACGGTCAAGGCGGGGCCGCTGCTGGCCGCCGCCCGCGGCTACATCGCCGGCCGGCTGCGCACCGCGCAGCGCCTCGGCGCCGCCCCCGCCGACGTCGACCCCGAGGTCGTCGCCGAGATCCTCGTCCGCCTCACCCACTCCCTCGTCCTGACCCCCGAGGGCCACATCCCGCTGGACGAGGAGGGCGCCCGGGCCTTCGCCCGCCGCTACCTGCTCCCCATCATCGTCCGCCCCGCCCCCTGATCACCCCGCTGCGCGTACAAATCAACACTCACGCAGATGTACGGGGACGAAGCGATGTGATCCACTAGAAACCACAAGACCAATACGGACGGCCGATCGGGCGATCGCCCCACCCGCGCAGCAGGGGGTCAGCTCCAGATGAACCGACCGGTCAGGTCCTCCTCCGGACAGGCGCCCGCGTTACGGCACATCAGGGCGGTCCGGGAACTGCTGGACTGGATCGGCACCCTCGCCGCCGTCCCCGCCTTCCTCCTGCTCTTCCTCGCCTCCCACTGGCTGTCGGCGGTCGCCGCCGGCGTCCTGCTCGCCGCCCTCGGCGCCCGGTTCCTGGCGTTCCGCCGCCGGCTCGGGCTGCTGGAGCGCCGCCGGCTCCGCGCCTACCACCGGGCGGAGGTCGAGGCGCTGGCCGCGCGCCTGCCGGTCGACGGGCCCGCGTCCCTCCGCACGCACGAGGAGCGGCTGCGGGCCGGCTTCGGCTTCGTCGACCCGTTCTTCTCCGGCTCCGGGGCCCTGCGCGGCGGCGGGCCGATCGTGGACGTCGTCACCGACGTCCTGCGCGGCGGGGGGAAGGTCATGCTGATGGGCGAGCCGGGATCGGGCAAGTCCCTCATCGCCGGCCTGGTCTTCGCCCGCCTCGCCGACGCGTTCGCCGCCGCACCCCGCACGGCCCCCTGCCCGGTCTTCCTGCACCTCAACGCCATGAGGCCGCAGACCCGCCCGCCGGACGCGGGCCTGACGCGGGCGGAGGAGCAGGCGCTGTGGCTGCGGGAGCAGCTGGCGGCCGAGGTCACCCTCCCGGAGGTCCCCAAGCTCGCCCGGCTGCTGGACGACGACCGGATCATCCTGGTCTGCGACGGCCTCGACGAGGCCCCGGTGATGCGCTCGCCGCACCTGCTGACCAGCATCGTCCCGGACAGCCTGTTCGGCCTGTTCCGGGTGCCGTCCCTGCTGACGTCGCGGACGGCGTTCTACAGCATCTACGTCGACGCGACCGAGCTGATGACCGGGTTCAGCAGCGAGGGCCGCCTCCTGCCGCTGCGGTTCGAGGAGCAGGGCACGGCCTTCCTCCGCTGGTACGCCGCGGCGCGGGGGCGGCCGGACCTGGCCGGCGAGCTGATCAGGATCATCGGCGGGAACCCGTCCCTGCGCGAGGCCGTCGCGAGGCCGCTGATCCTGCGGATGACCGCCGAGGTGCTCCTCGACCTGGTCCTGCGGGACCACGACGCCGACGGGTTCCTGTCCGTCGGCCACGGCGGCGAGACCTCGGCGATCTACAGCCGGTACGTCGACAAGTGGCTGCAGCGCGAGCAGGCGAAGGAGCCCTCGAAGCTGACCTGGTGGCAGAAGGGCGCGCTGATCGAGTGCGTGGCCTGGGAGATCTTCTCCAAGTCGCTGGCGTCGGGCCGCGGCTGGGGCCACTTCGAGCTGAAGGACCTGCTCGTCGAGGCCGACGAGCTGCGCCGCATCGCCGGGCGCTGGCTGGAGTCCAGCATCCTCGTGGACGGCACCGTCGACGAGGTCTGCCGCGAGCTCGTCCACCGGTCCTTCCTGATCATCTCCAACGACCGGCGGCGCTACCGGTTCGTGCACAAGTCGTTCTTCGAGTTCTGCGTGGCGCGCCACGTCGTGACCTGCCTGGACGAGCGGCGCGCGGAGCACCGGGCGGACCGCACCGAGCTGCTGCTGCACCCCCTCCCGGACGAGGTCATCGACTTCGTCCGGGAGCTGCTGCTCACCACCGCCGCCGACCCGGACCGGCGCGCCGCGACCGAGGCGACGTTCCTCGCCGTGCTCGGCGAGGTGGACATCGACGCGGGCACCGGCTACCTGATGGCCGCGCAGCAGGCCGCCAACCTGCTGCCGATCGTCGCGGACGCGCGGACCATGGACCGCCTGCGGTCCGGGGAGCTGTTCCCCGAGCACCCGTTCCTCCAGCGCGCGGTCGCCGTGGCCGACGCCCTCCACCACGACCGGCACGACCTCCTCGACGAGTTCGTCAAGCGGATGGAGGCCGACCACGAGGCCGTGTCCTTCCACATGGGCTACAACCGCATCTACTACGGCGACCAGGCGTTCGGGGACGGGCTGTGGGTGGACGACAACCACCCGGAGTGCGGGCGTTTCTTCCGGGCCACCGTCCGCCACCTGAAGACCCCGGCCTACCGCCGCATCCGGGTCATGGACCTCTACACGCTGCGCGCGCTGCTGCGCCACCCCGACCGGCGCCGGTACCTGCTGGAGCGGGAGCGGTCCGCGCTGCGGGACCTGGCGGAGCTGATCGGCGAGCCCGATCCGGGCCTCGGCCCCGAATTCGACCGGCAGCGCGCGCTGCTCCGGTCCGAGCTCAGGGAGCTCCTGCCGGAGACAGGGCGTCCACCAGCGGAAGAGTGACCGCCGGGGATCCGGCGAAGCTGAGCCCGGGCAGGTCGGCGAGGTTCCGCACCGGCCGCCCGTCGGCTCCGGTGACCTCGGCGCCCGCCTCCCGGAGGATCAGCAGCGACCCCAGCAGCTCGGTCCCCGTGCACTGGTAGACGGTGATCGCGTCGAGGCCGCCGCGCAGGTAGAGGAAGACGTCGGCGGTCGGCGCCCACGTCGAGAACAGGCGCCGGCTCCGTTCGTGCAGGAGCGAGGTGAGCACGCCGAGATGGCCGTCGCCCTGGGTCTGGTACCCGACCCAGAGGGCGGTCGCGGGCAGGGCCGCGCGCGGCGGCGCCGCCCGCTGGAAGGGCCGGCCGTTCACGGTCACGCCCCGTCCCCGCACGGCGCAGGCGATGTCGCCGGTGTGCGCCTCCCCGATGGCGGCGACGACCGGCTCGCCCCGGTGGCACAGGGTCACGGCCGCGCCGTAGACGGGCAGGCCGTAGGCGTAGTTGTTGGTGCCGTCCAGCGGGTCGACGAGCCACACGTGGTCGGATCCGGCGAAGAGCGTGCCGGACTCCTCGGCCTCGATCGTGTGGCCGGGGAACCGCTCGTGCAGGGTGGCGACGATGATGCGCTCGGCCTCCCGGTCGACCTCCGTGACGACGTCGCCGCGCGGCCCCTTGACCTCGATGTCCAGCGTCCGGCCGAAGTTCGCGCGGGCCACCTCGAGCGCCGCCGCCACCGCCCGCCGGGCCACGTCCGCGTAGAGGTCGGCGTGGAGGTCCGCGTGGACGCCGGGATCATCGCGCATCTGCCCAGAGTAAGCCCCGGACCCCGGGCGCGCGCTGATCACGGGCGCCACACTTTAGGCTGTGCCGGTGCCGAACATCGTGCTGGCGTCCGCCTCCCCCGCCCGGCTGCAGATCCTGCGCCGGGCCGGTCTGGACCCGGAGGTCGTGGTCAGCGGCGTGGACGAGGACGCCGTCACGGCCGACTCGGTCGCCTCGCTCGTCGTGGAACTGGCCCGTGCCAAGGCGACCGCGGTCGCGGCCACCGTGGACCGAGCCCTGGTCGTCGGCTGCGACTCGCTGCTGGAGCTCGGCGGACGGCCGTTCGGCAAGCCGCGCTCGGCCGAGGAGGCCGCCGCCTGGTGGCGGGCCAGGCGCGGCAGGACGGGCACGCTGCACACCGGCCACTGCGTGGTCGACGCGGCCACGGGCGCGGCCGTCACCGCGACGGCGAGCACGGACGTGCGCTTCGGCTCCCCCACCGACGACGAGATCGCCGCCTACATCGGGACGGGCGAGCCCTTGCAGGTCGCGGGCGCGTTCACGCTCGAAGGCCTCGGGGCCTGGTTCGTCGAGGGGATCGACGGGGACGCCGGGAACGTGATGGGACTGTCCCTGCCCGTCCTGCACCGGCTGCTCGGGTCGGTCGGCGTGCCGCTCACGGAGGTCTGGCCCGCGTCCGCGGCCGGCTGACGCGCGCCCTGCGGGCTCAGCCGGCGGAACCGCCTCCGGCTTCCGTGCGGGCCGGGAGGGTGATGGTGAGGGTGGTGCCCTCGCCTGGCGGGCTCTCGATGGCCACGCGGCCGCGGAGGGCCCGCACGCGGTCGGTCAGGCCGGCGAGGCCGCCGCGCGGGGACGGGACCGCGCCGCCCGCACCGTCGTCGCGGGCCTCCGCCACGATCTCGTCCGGGCCGGGGCGGACGGCCAGCTCGACCACGCCCGCCCCCGCGTGCTTGACGGCGTTGGCGAGGGCCTCGCAGAGCGCGAAGTAGAGGGTCGACTCGATCTCCCGCGGGAAGCGGCCGGCGGGGACGTCGAGCCTGACGGGCACGGCGGCGCGGGCCGCGACCAGCTCCAGGGCGGGCGCCAGGCCGGCGTCCGCGAGGATCGCCGGGTGCACGCCGCGGGCCAGGTCGTCCAGCTCGGCGACGGCCTCGGCCAGCTCGCGGCGGCAGATCCGGGCCTGCTCGCGGGCCGCGGGGTCGGCGGCGGCGTCCTCCAGCCGGGCGAGCGTCCGCTCCAGCGCGCGGAGGCGGGCCCGGGCGCTGCGCTGCAGGTCCGCGGCGAGCCGCTCGCGCTCGGCGGCCTGGACGCGCACGAGGCGCTCCCGGGCGTCGCGGGCCCGTTCGAGGGCGGCCTGCGCGGCGGCCTGCAGGCGGACGGTCTCCAGCGCCCGGCCCCCCGCGGTCAGCGCCGCCTCGACGAGCGGCTCGTGGTCGCGCAGCGCGGCGGCGACGTCGACGGTGGCGAGGGGCTCGCCGCCGGACGTGCGGACCTCGCGCCGCCAGCGGCCCGGCGGCGCCTCCGGCGAGGCCGCCGTGCGGCCGTCCGCGCCGACGTAGCCGCCGTCCGCCCACAGCCACAGGTCGAGGGCGGCGTCGCCGAGGACGCTGCGCAGGGCGTCGCGGACCTTCTCCACGGACACGGGGGCGGTGAGGCGGTTCATCCGCTCGACCACGGTCAGCTCGGACAGGCGGGCGCGCAGCGCGGTGAGGAGGAAGACGACCGGCAGCGTCGTGGCGCAGAAACCCTGGATGAAGTACACCCGCAGGACGTCGTCGAGGGTGACCGCCGTGCCGAGGAGCCTGCCCTGGACGGCCAGCGCGGCGCTGACGCCGATCGTCACGGCGGCCGCGACGGGGACGGTGAAGGCGCGGTCCAGCCGCCCCGTCCGGGGCAGCCGCGCCAGCAGCAGGACCACCAGCGCGCCCGCGAGGGCGACCATCGCGGCCGTCACGCCGCGCTGCGCGCAGCGGAAGACCTCCTGGTCGGGCCGGACGGACGGCCAGGCCGCCGAGGCGTGGAACCCGTTCCAGCCGGGCCGCGACACCGCGCACAGCAGCGCCTGCCCGCCCACCATGATCACGACGGCGGCGGCCGTCCACAGCCGGGCGGCGGCGCCCGCCAGGCGACCGCCCGGGTACATGACGACGCCGACGCCGATCGCGACGAAGAACACCGACTGGGCGAACACCGACACGAGCGGCGCCGCGCCGGCGTTCCAGGCCCCCGTCCAGGTGACCGCCCAGGCCGCGGCGGCGAAGAGGAACGCCGCGCCCGTGCGCCGCCCGAGCCGGCCGGCGGCGAGCAGGCCGCCCGCGGCCGCGAACCCGCCGCAGCACGCCAGGGTGACCGCGGCCTCGGCCGGGTGCCCGCGCCAGTACGGCCAGCCGCACGCCAGCGCGGCCGCGGCGACCGCCGTGCCCGCGCCGAGGGCGCGGCGGACCCGCGCGCCGAGCCAGAGCGGCCAGCGGGGGACGGCCCTCACCGCGCTCCTTCCGTGTCGTCCCGGGAAACCACCGCCCGGGAGTGGGGTTTTCCCGGATGTGCGGGGCACGCGGTACCGGGAGCATGGGAGCGTGCCGGACGAGGCGCCCTGGCACGGGGCCCCGGCACGGGCTCGCGGCGCGTGCCGGTGGCGTGCGGGGGCCACCACCGGAGCCACTTCACCCGACTCCCGCGGTCAGTTTTCCGCACCCGGGCCGGAAAGCGGGAGGGCCCGTTACCCGATTGATGCGGGCGCCCCGCCCCCGCCGCCGGCGGTGTCAGCGGGACTCGGCCGCCCGCAGCCAGGTGAGGACGGCCAGCACCCGCTTGTTGGTGTCCTGCGGCCCCGGCGGGCCGCCCGCCGAGGCGATCTTCAGCTTGGTGAAGATGGCCCGCACGTGGTCCTCGACCGTCCGGGCGGACAGGTGCAGCCGCTTGCCGATCCCGGCGTTCGAGTGGCCCTCGGCCATCAGCGCCAGGACCTCCCGCTCGCGGCCGGACAGCCGGGACAGCTCCTGCTCGCGGTGCCGGGCCTCGACGAGCCTGCTCACCACGTCCGGGTCGATGACGACCTCGCCGCGCATCACCCGCTCCAGCGCCGAGCGCAGGTTGTCCACGTCCGTGACGTGGTCCTTCAGCAGGTACCCGACGCCGCGCGGCTGGTCGCGGAACAGCTCCATCGCCTGCGGGGTCTCGTTGAAGGCCGACAGGACGAGGACGCCGAGCCCCGGATGGAGCTCCAGCAGCCGGCGGGCCGCGACGACCCCCTCGTTGCTGTAGGTCGGCGGCATGTGCAGGTCGACGATCGCCACGTCGGGCGGGTCGCCGGCGACGCGCGCGACCAGCTCCTCCCCGGAGCCCGCGGACGCCACGACCTCGATGCCGACCGTGGTGAGCAGGGTGACCAGCGCCTGCCGGAAGATCCCGCTGTCCTCCGCCACGGCTACTCGCATGGAAGGCCCATCCTCACCGTCGTCCCCTCGCCGGGCCCGCCGGCGACGTCCACCTCGCCGCGCAGCGCCCTGACCCGTCCGGACAGCCCGGCGAGGTCGGCGGCGGGATCGCGGGGACCGGTGCCGTCACAGGTCAGCTCCGCGGCCAGCCGGCCGTCCTCATGGCCGACGCGGACGTGCACCCGGGTCGCGTGCGCGCGGTCGACAGCGTACGACAGACTCTCGCACAGCACCGAGTAAAGCGTGGACTCGATCTCGCGGGAGAACCGGCGCGGCGTGACGTCGAGCACGACGCGGACGCCGACCCGCTCGGCGAGGACCTCCAGCGCCGGTCCGAGGCCGTCCTGGACGAGCAGCGCCGGCTGCACCTCGCGGGCGAGCGCGCGCAGCTCGGCGAGGGCCTCCATCAGCTCGGCGCGGCAGGTCCTGGCGTGCTCCTTCACCGCCGGGTCGTCGGTCACCGCCTCCAGCGTCCCGAGCATCGCGCCGAGCGCGAGCAGCCGCTGCTGCGCGCCGTCGTGCAGGTCGCGGGCGAGGCGTTCGCGCTCGGCGGTCTCGGCGCGCAGGAGGCGGCGGTAGGCGGCGCGGACCTGCTCCAGTCCCGCGTGCACGCTGGCCTGGAGCCGGGCGGTCTCCAGCGCCCGGCCGCCCGCCGCGAGCGCGGCCTCGACCAGCGATTCGTGGTCGCGCAGCGCGCCGCCGAGTTCGACGACGGCGAGCGGGTCGCCGGCGGCGCTGCGCACCCGGCGCCGCCACCGCCCCTCCGGCCCCTCCGGCCCCTCGGACGGGTCGCCGTCCGGGTCGAGGTCGACGGGGTGCCCGGCGGTGTCGACGTAGGTCTGCTCCATCGGCGCCCAGAACCACAGCTCCAGGCTCGGGTCGTGCAGGACGTCGCGCAGCGCGTCCCGGACCCGCTCGACCGACACCGGAGCGGTGAGGCGGAGCATCCGGCCGGCGACGGTCAGCTCGCCGATGCGGACGCGCAGGCCCGACGCCAGCAGGGTCAGCGGGACGAGCACGACGACCGCGCCCTGGATCGCGTAGACCCGCAGGAGGTCGTCCAGCGGGACCGCCTCCGCCATGACCGACTTCTGGGTGAACGCGGCGGAGATGCCGACGAACCCGATGGCGAGGGTCACCGGGAGGGCGAGCAGCCGCCGCATCCGGCCCATCCGCGGCAGCCGCATCGTCAGCACGAGGGCGAGCGACAGGGCGAGGGCGACGTACAGCCCGGCCGAGAGGGGCAGGACGATCCGGAAGGCCTCCAGGTCCTTGAACGGCGCCGGCCACCACACCGACTCGCCCCGGAACGCCGCCCACTCCGGCTCGGAGGTGAACCAGATCGCGGTCGGGCAGCCCCACAGGACCGCGCACGCCGCGACCGTCCAGATCCGGTCGGCCCGGTACTCCAGCCGCCCGGCCGGGTACATCAGGACGCCCACGGCGAGGGCGAGGTAGAAGGTGGCCTGGGCGTACTGGGAGACGATCGGCCCGACCGACGCGTCCCAGCTCGCGGTCCAGGTGACCGCCCAGCACAGCGACGCGGCCGTGAACAGCAGCCCGGTGCGGCGAGTCCGCGCCCCGGTCGCGAGCAGCACGCCGGCCGCGGCGATGGCGGCGCAGCCGGCCAGCGTGATCGCGGCCGCGGCCGGATGGTCCCGCCAGTACGGCCGGCCGGCGAGCAGCGCCAGCCCCGCGACCGCCGCCCCGGCGGCGAGGGCGCGCCTCGTCTCCGCGCCGAACCACGGGGGCGACCTGCGCCGCCGCGGTGGGGAAATCACCACGACCACCCTCTCCATGCTCGGACCCCGGGGGACGTCCTGCCTACCGGAAACCCACGGTGCGCCGGTCCGTGCTTTCCCGGACGCGGCGCCGGGCGGGCCGTCCGGCGGCGGGGCGCACCGGAATTGTCCCCGACTCCCCCGGCGTCCTCCCAGCGGCGTTATCCGATCGATGCGCACGCCGTTCCGGCCTTTCCGTCCCGATCTTGCCGGACCCGGGTCCCGCCCTCCCGGGACCATTCGGGACGCGCACCCCTTGACGCGGGACGGCCCCCCGACGCGACCCTGGTCAGTGCTCCTTTCAACACGTGATGAAAGGGATTCACATTCACCGGGTAAACCCGGCCGCCTGTCCGGGGTCGCCTGGGTTGCCGGTCGTGGCGCACAATGCCAGGATCGTTTACCGCCGACAATGGGGGGACAGACCGAGAGGCATGGGGGGGCGCGCAGGAAATGAACCATGAGATGGCCGTGCGCGGCGGCGGGCCGGGGGCCGGGCGGCCCGTGCTCGTCGACGCGTCCGGGCCGATGCGGCCGGTCGTCGTCCGGCCCCTGGTCCGGCCCCGGTACCGGGCGATCCTGGCGGTGGACATCGAGTCCTCCACCACCCGCACCGACCCGGTCAAGGCGGAGCTCCGCCGCACGCTGTACCGGCTGCTCGAGGAGGCGTTCAACCGGGCCGGAATCGGGCGCCGGTACCGGGAGGAGTACGTCGACCGGGGCGACGGGGCGCTCGTGCTGGTGCACCCATTCGACGAAGTGCCGAAAACGCTGCTGCTGCACCCGGTCATGCCGATCCTGTCCGCGCTGCTCACCGAATACAATGCGGCGCTCGGCGAATACAATGCCGCGGAGGCGATCTCCGCGGGCGGCGACCGGCGAATTCGCGTCCGCGTCGTCGTGCACGCCGGAGAGGTGCAGAGCGACGGCCACGGCAATTTCGGCGAGGCGCTCGACGTCGCCTTCCGGCTGCTGGACTCGGCGGAGGCGAAGAGCGCGCTGCGGCGCACCCGCGCGCCGCTGGCGCTGGTCGTGTCGGAGGACATCTACCACTCGATCGTCCGGCACGGGTACGAGGGGATCCGCGCCGACTCCTACGTCCCGCTCGTCCGGTTGGAGGTGACCGGCCGCAGCCACCAGGGCTGGCTGCACGACGCCGGCGCCGCCCGCGCGCCCGGCGGCCGCGGCGCCGGTGTGCCCGCGTGGCGCCGCCGCCTGCGCGCCCTCGCGGTCAGCGGCGGCGGCCCACGCCCGCCAGGGTGAAGGTGCGCTCCGGGTGCGCGGCCCCGGGCCCGTCGGGCCGCCACTCGGAGGTGTAGGCGAGGCCCGGCTCCACCAGGTCGAAGGACGCGACGATGTCGAGGATCTCGGCGCGGCTGCGGCCCCAGAAGTGGTCGCCGGCCGTCTTGAAGACCCGGCCGACCTCGCCGCCGGACTCCGGCTCGGGCTCCTGGGTGATGTGCGTGAACACGAGGTGGCTGCCGGGGGCGAGCGCGTCGTGCAGGCGGCGCAGCGCGGCGGCGGCCTCGGCGGCGTCCTCGATGAAGTGCAGGACGCGGTCGAGGACGACCCCCACCGGCTGCCCGAAGTCGATGAGCGCGCGGACCTCCGGGTCGTCGGCGACGGCCTCGGGGCACTTCGGGTCGCACCGGACGAAGGCCGCCCGCCGCGTCCGGGCGAGGAGCGCGCGGGCGTGCACGAGCACGACCGGGTCGCCGTCGGCGAACACGACGGTCGCGTCGGGCGCGACCTCGGCGGCGACCTCGTGGACGTTCCCGCGCGCCGGCAGCTTGGTGCCGATGTCGATGAACTGCCGCACGCCCCGGCGGGCGAGGAACCGGACGGCGCGGCCGATGAAGGCGTGGTTCTCGCGCGCCGCCGTCCGCGCCTCCGGGATGACCGCGAGCAAGCGCTCGGCGACCTCCCGGTCCGCCGCGTAGTTGTCCTTGCCGCCGAGCAGGTAGTCGTAGATCCGGGCCGTGTTGGGCCGCACCAGATCCACGTCGGCGGGAGTCCACCTCTCATCGGCCATTCGCAAAACTCCGCTCATCCCCGGTCAAATGATCGTCTCATGGAACGGGGAGTGCTCGCACCGGAACCGACCGTGTCCGGGGGCCGGCGGACGCGGGCGCCGGCTCAGTCCGGGAGCATCGGGACGGACGTGCCCCGGTCGCGCCCGAGCAGCACGGCCCGGGTGATCGCGGACGGGCCGAACCTGTCCCGGACGCCGTCCACCGCGCCGTCCACGGCCATCCCCCGGTCGAACGGCAGCGCGAGCTGGACGGCCCGGTCGTCGTGCAGGTCCCCGAGCGACACCCCGATCAGCGTGAGCCCCCGCTCCTCGATCAGCGGCACGGCCGCGGCCAACAGCCCGCGCGCCGCCGCCAGGACCACCGGTGTCTCGGCGGTCGCCTGGGCCAGCGTGCGCGAGCGGGTGGCGCGGGTGTAGTCCCCGAACCGCAGCCGGAGGGTGACCGTCCGGCAGAGCCGCCGCGCCGCGCGCAGCCGGCCGCCGAGCCGGTCGGCCAGGCCGACGAGCAGGGCGTCCAGCTCCGCGGCCGGGCGCGGCCGGCGCCCGAGCGCCCGCTGCGCTCCCATGGACCGGCGCCGCACGCCGGTGCGGACCGGGCGCGGGTCGCGGTTGCGCGCCAGCGCGTGCAGGTGGCGGCCGGCCCCCGGCCCGAGCAGCGCGACCAGCGCGGCCTCGGGCATGTCCGCCACGTCCCCGACGGTCGTCGCGCCGAACCGCGCCAGCTTGGCGGCGGTCGCCGGCCCCACGCCCCACAGCCGCCGCACCGGCAGCGGGCGCAGGAACTCGGCCTCCCGGTCGGGCGGCACCACCAGCAGCCCGTCCGGCTTGGCGACGCCGCTCGCCACCTTGGCGAGGAACTTGGTGCGCGCGACCCCGACGGTGATCGGCAGGCCGACCTCCTCGGCGATCACCCGCCGCAGCCGGACGGCGGCGTCCACGGGGTCGCGGCGCGACCCGTCCAGGTCGAGGAACGCCTCGTCGATCGACAGCCCCTCCACGAGCGGCGTGGTCGCCCGGAAGACGGCGAACACGGCCCGGCTCGCCGCGCTGTAGGCGCTCATCCGAGGCGGGACGACGACCGCCCGCGGGCACAGCCGCCGCGCCTGACCGCCGCTCATCGCCGTCCGGACCCCGTGCGCCTTGGCCTCGTAGCTGGCCGCCAGCACGACCCCGCCGCCGACGATCACCGGCCGCCCCCGCAGCGCGGGATCGTCCCGCTGCTCGACCGACGCGTAGAACGCGTCCAGGTCCGCATGCAGGATCGAGGCACCACCGGACACGAACACATGTTCGCATGCCACCCCGCCCGCCTCAACAACGGGCCGCGGCGACGGGCAGGGGCCCGCGGCGGTGCCGCGGGCCCCTTGGGGGTCGGTCACTCGTTGAAGAGGCGGCCGTAGTCGGCCATGGCGAGGGCCACGTCGGCCTGCGCCCAGAACCGGTGGTAGGTGAACACCGGTGCGGTCGAGGTGTCGCCGTTGGCGTAGGCCATGACGCGCTGGTAGTCGGGGTCGCTCTTGTAGAAGGAACGGATGGACATGAAGGTCGAGCTGGAGTTGATCGGGTCGCCGTTCGGCATGGTGCCCGTCCAGCCGGACGGGATGTAGACCGGGTCGGTGAGGCGGTTGTAGTCGGCCCGGGTCTCCTGCACCGAGACGCCCTTGGCGTCGGTGTGCTTCCAGATGGCGTCCAGCAGGTCCTTGGCGGCCTGCTTGGCGTCGGCGTCGCCGGACTTCGCCGCGTAGTACGTCAGGGTCTTGGCGTACGCGGCGGCCACGCCGATGTCGTTGGTGTAGTCCTGCACGGAGACGTGCAGGTCGGAGTTGGCGGGCGGCATGCCGCTGGCGGAGGACCAGTCGGCGTCCGGCTGCCCGGTCCACTTGAGCGTGGACGGGATCTGGATACTGCCCGTGGACGGGTCGACCGTCGTGTTCGACAGCGCCCAGGCGACCCACTTGTCGAGGATGGCCTTGGCGTCCGCGTCACCGGTGACCTGGTAGTACTCGGCGACGCGCTCCATCGACCACGCCTGGAAGCCGAACCACTGGTTGCTCGGCGGGTCGTGGTAGACGGGCTGCCAGTCGTAGGCCATGCCGTAGAACTCGGTGAGGCCGGTGGGCGGGGTGCTGTAGCTGCCCTCCCAGCTGTTGGTGACGCCGCCGGCGATGCCGCCCTCGGCGGACTGCAGCCACTTGTAGAGCTGCAGCTGCCGGGTGAGGCTCGTCTTCCAGTCGGACTTGGCCGTCGCGCCCTTGGGGGCGAGCGCGGGGTCGTTCACCAGCGCGTAGGCGGCGAGGGGGTTCTGGTAGCCGAAGTGCGAGGCTCCGTCGCCGATCCGCCACGCCCAGCCGGCGCTGGTGTCGGTGGCGCCGCCCCACGCGTAGTACCAGGACAGCAGGTAGTGCTCGCTGCTCTTGCCCGACCCGGCGGGGCAGGACGTGGGCGAGTCGCAGTCGCCGATCTTCTTGAAGTACTTGTCGAAGAAGGAGTACCGCAGGTAGTCGCCCATCTTGCCGGCCTTCGCCACGGTCGCCGAGACGTCCCCGGCCTTGCCCTGGCCGTCGGCCCAGATGTTCGCCCAGTACGCGGCCTGGATGGCGCGCGCGTCGGCGTCGGGGGCGTCGGTGAACTTCCACTGCTTGGCGTAGGACGAGTCCTTGATGAACAGGTCCAGGTAGCCGTTGGTGCCGCCGTAGGCGAACTTGTCGCACGTCGGCTGCGGGACGGTCTCGAACACCGACTCCTGCGAGCCGCGCTGGTAGGTGTTGATGTAGGACGGGCCGGTGGCGCTGGGGCCCTCCTCGCAGCCGCCGCCCGGCGTGTTGCCGTAGCCGTACACGTTGTCGACGTCCTGCAGCCAGTGCATACCGTAGATGTCGTCGGTCCCGTAGGCGGACTTCAGCTCGCCCGCGATCGGGTCCTGGCCGACCGGGACGCTGCCGTCGATCGCCGACGGGTAGTCGCTCGGCAGCGGGTGCTCGGCGGCGTAGGTGGCGGGCTTGGACGGGTCGTAGAAGGAGTTCGTCGGCTGGTCCGCGTGCGTCGGGATCATGTACTTCTCCATCAGCGCCCAGGCGGCGTTGAAGGGGTCCCAGTTCTGCGTGACCTTGCCGTACATGGCCTCCAGCCAGATGAGGTAGCTGTAGGCCTCGGACGTCGTCTCGTGCCCCTGGTCGGGAGCCTCGACCATGAACGTCTCCACCGAGTGGTACGGGATGCCCTCGGGGCTGAAGTACCCGTTCGCCGGGTCCTTGATCTTGTTGTACTGGTCGAGGAACCGCTGGGTGTAGGTGTCACCGCCGGTGGCCACCTCGGTCGCGGTGACCTCCGCCGCCGCGTACCCGGCCGCGGACGAGGTGAAGGTCGCCCGGCCCGTCCCGGAGTCGTCCGCGGTGATCGTCACGTTCTGCGCGGTGGACCAGTTCTGCGGCGTGAAGGTCAGCGTCCCTCCGCCGGTCACCGACAGCCCGCTGTTGCCCGCGGTCCGCGCCGTCGTGACGGTGACGTTCGAGGACGGCGCCTCGGACAGCTTCACCGCGTACGTGGCCGTGGAGCCCTGCGCGATGGTCAGCGTCGCCGGGTTGGCCACGACGCTCGCCTCGGCCGCGACCGTGATCCCGACGGGCGCCGACTCGGCCGTCCCGCCCGCGCTGTCGGTCACCTTGGCGTAGAGCGAGTAGTCGCCCGCCGCCGACGGCGTCCAGTTCAGGCCGTAGGGGGCACTGGTGTCGGCGGCGCCGAGCGAGCCGTCCTGGTCGAAGAACTCGACCTTGGACACCGTCGCGCCGGTCCCGGCCGTCGCGGTCGCCGCGAGCGGCACCGAGGCGCCCACCGAGTACGTCGCCCCGGCCGCCGGGCTGGTCAGCGCCACCTTCGGGGCGGACGTGCTGCCGTTGCAGGCCGTGCCGTTCAGGGTGAACGACGTCGGATCGGTGTTCGTCCCGCTGTAGGTGAACTGCGCGCCGACGTTCACGGTCGCGCCGCTGGCGAGCGACCCGTTCCAGCTCTCGTTCTGGACGGTGACGGCCTGCCCCGACTGCGACCACTTGCCCGACCATCCGCTGGTCAGCTTCTGGTTCCCCGAGTAGGAGTACTTCAGCGTCCAGCCGTTCAGCGCGTCACCCTGGTTGGTGATGTCGATGCTCGTGGTGAAGCCGCTGCCCCAGTCGTTCTTCTTGTAGACGACCTTGCACGCGGCCGCCGCCTCTGCCGTGGGCGCCAGGACGCCGAGGCCGCCGCACAGCAGGGTCAGCGTCGCGCTCACGGCGGTGAACGCGCGCCATCGTTGCCTTCTTCTCACTTCCGGTTCCTTCCGTGGGTCGCCCGGCGTACGGGCATGCCGGGCTCCACCGCCGGCGGAGTCCGGCGGTGGGGTCCCTTCAGGGGGCGCGCCCGGGGACGGGGCGCGCGTCAGACCGGGGCCGTCAGCCGGACTCCCGGATGATCAACTTGGTGCGCAGCACCACGCCGCGCTCGGTGTTCGGCCGGCCGCCGGTGCAGGCGCGCAGCTCGCGGGCGAGCCGGGCGCCGAGGTCCTCGGCGGGCTGCCGGACGGTGGTCAGCCGGGGCCGCACCTGCCGGGCGACCGGGGCGTCGTCGAACCCGACGACGGCGACGTCGTCGGGGACGCGGCGGCCCGCCCGGCGCAGCGCGCTGAGCGCGCCGACCGCCATCTGGTCGGACGCGGCGAGCACGGCGTCGACGTCGGGGCGGCGCTCCAGCAGCCGGCGCATCGCCCGCTCGCCGGACAGCCGGCCGAAGTCGCCCTGGCAGACCAGCCCGTTGACGCCCATCCCGGCCTCCCGGGCGGCGAGCCGGTAGCCGGCCAGCCGGTCGACGGCCGCGCCCATGTCGGCGGGCCCGGCGATGGTGCCGATGCGGCGGCGGCCGGTGGTGAGCAGGTGCCGGACGGCGGCGTGCGCGCCGCCGCGGTTGTCGACGTCGACGTAGGGCAGCGCCACCTCGTCGAGGGGGCGCCCGGCCAGCACCACGGGGGCGCCGGCCGCGGCCTGCACGAGCGGGGCGACCTGGTCGCGGCGGGCGCCGACGAGCAGCACGCCCTCGGCCCGGCCGCCGCGCAGGTAGCCGGTGGTGGCGCGCCACTCGTCCGGCCGGCCGGCCATGAGGACGACGAGCGGCGCCCGGCCGTCGAGCTCGCGGCGCACGCCCCACAGCAGGCGGGCGAAGTAGGGGTCGCCGAGGACGCGGCAGGCGTCCTCGCAGACGACGGCCGCGACCGTGCCGGACGACTCCCGGTCGGGGGAGCCGGCCCGGCGGCGGACGTAGCCGAGCCGCTCGACGGCCGCCTCGACCTGGAGGCGGGCCGACCGGCTGACCCGGGCCGAGCCGTTGAGCACGCGGGACGCGGTCGCGGGCGACACGCCGGCGAGCTCGGCGACGTGGGCCAGGGTCGGGGGCCGGTCGGGAAGGGCTGGGTCTTCGGGGTGGGTGAGGGTCACGCTGAGCACTCCCTTCGGGGGTTCCCGGTCGTCGGCGGGGTGACCGGGTCGGGAGTAGTGGGAGCGCTCCCAAGAATCGGTTCGGAGGCCGTTTGTGTCAAGTGTCACAGGCCGGACGGATTCTGGAAATCCTCCGGCGCCTCACTCGTGCGCGCGAGGCGCCGTGAAATTTCGTGAAAGGAATGGAACAAGGCTTCCATGTCGCGTCCGGCCCGTTCTACGTTCACCGCAGTCCAGGAGTGGGAGCGCTCCCAAGCGGAAAGAACCGACGTGAAAGCGAAGATCCCATGAGATCGCCTTCCCCGCGCACCGCCGCGGCGGCCGCTGCGACCGGCGCGCTGTGCGCGGCGGGCTCGCTGGCCGTCGCGGCGGCCGTCGCCGGAACCGGGGCCCTGCTCGGCGCGCCGGCGGCCCACGCCGCCGTCGCCTGCCAGGTCGACTACAGCACCAACGACTGGGGCACGGGCTTCACGGCCGCCGTCACGATCACCAACCGGGGCCCGGCGGTCACCGGTTGGACGCTGACCTACTCCTACAGCGGCGACCAGCACCTGGCCAACGGCTGGAACGGCCGGTGGACGCAGTCCGGCCGGACCGTCACCGTCGCCAACGAGAGCTGGAACGGCTCCCTCGCGACCGGCGCGGCCGTCCAGGCCGGAGCCCAGTTCGGCTACAGCGGCGCCAACACCGCCCCCACCGACTTCGCCCTGAACGGGACGCCCTGCAACGGCGGCACCGAGCCGACCGAACCGCCGACAACGCCGCCCACGACGCCGCCGACCACTCCCCCGTCCGACGGGGCCGCGCCGGAGCTGAAGGTCTCCGGGAACGCCTTCGTGGACGCCTCCGGGAACGCCGTGCGGCTGCGCGGGGTGAACCGGTCCGGCGGCGAGTTCGCCTGCGTCCAGGGCAACGGCTTCTGGGACGGCCCGATGGACGCCGCCTCGGTCGCGGCGATCGGGAGCTGGCACGCCAACGCCGTCCGGGTGCCGCTCAACTCCGACTGCTGGCTGGGACTCGGCAACGTCGACCCGGCCTATCGCGGCGCCGCGTACCAGAACGCGGTGAAGGACTACGTCGCCCTTCTCGAAGAGAACGGCATCACGCCCATTCTGGAGCTGCATTGGAGCCACGGGCTGTGGACCGGGAATGACAACCATTGCGCGACGGCGAACGCCGAATGCCAGAAGCCGATGCCGGACGCCGAATACGCGCCCGAGTTCTGGCGGCAGCTCGCCTCGGCGTACAAGAACGACATGGCCGTCGTATTCGACCTCTTCAACGAGCCGTACCCGAACAATCTCCAGGTCATGGACTACGCCCAGTCGTGGAAGTGCTGGCGCGACGGCGGCGCCGACTGCACCGGCCTCACCTACGAGGCCGCCGGGATGCAGGACCTCCTCGACGCCGTCCGCTCCACGGGCGCCGAGAACGTCGTGATGGTCGCCGGCAGCAGCTACTCCAACGACCTGTCCCAGTGGCTCGCGCAGAGGCCGTCCGACCCCACCGGGAACCTCGCGGCCGCCTGGCACTCCTACAACTTCAACTACTGCAAGGACGCGTCCTGCTGGGACCAGCAGCTCGCGCCCGTCGCCGCGCAGGTCCCGCTCGTCGCCGGCGAGATCGGCGAGAACACCTGCGGCCACTCCTACGTCGACACGCTGATGGCCTGGCTCGACGCGCACGCCGCGTCCTACCTCGGCTGGACGTGGAACACGTGGGACTGCTCCTCCGGCCCCTCCCTGATCAGCTCCTACGACGGCACCCCGACCTCCTACGGCGCCGGGCTCCGCGCCCACCTGCTGGCCGGCTCCTGACCGCCCCGGCGCCCGTCCCCCCGCCCACCGACCGCCCCTTCCGGCACGTCCCCCTGCCCCCGGTAGAGATCCGCTCAACCAGATGGAGGAACCCGCATGAAGCACCCCCCTGCGCGCAGGAGGCCCGGCGCCCGGCGCCGCGGCGTATCGGCCGCCGCGGCGGCCGTCCTGCTCGCCTCAGGCACGGTCGCGCTGGCCCAGGCCCAGGCCAGCGCGGCCGCCGGCTGCACGGTCGACTACACCACCAATGACTGGGGCACGGGCTTCACCGCCAACGTGAAGGTCACCAACCTCGGTGACGCCCTCAGCAGCTGGACGCTGGAGTGGGACTTCGCCGGCAACCAGCAGGTGACGAACGGCTGGAACGGGACGTTCACCCAGTCCGGCAAGCACGTCACCGTGAAGAACCCGAGCTGGGGCGGGTCGCTCGGCACCAACGCCTCGGCCACTCCCGGATTCCAGGGCACCTACTCCGGCACGAACGCCAAGCCGACCCAGTTCAAGCTGAACGGGACGGTGTGCGACGGCTCGACGGGCGGCGGCGACGGCAGCGAGCCGCCCACCACGCCGCCGGTGACCCCGCCGCCGGACGGCGACCGCGTCGACAACCCCTACGCCGGCGCGAAGGTGTACGTGAACCCCGAGTGGTCCGCGAACGCCGCCGCCGAGCCCGGCGGCAGCGCGGTCGCGAACCAGCCGACCGGCGTGTGGCTGGACCGGATCGCCGCGATCAACGGCGTGAACGGCGGGATGGGCCTGCGCGACCACCTCGACGAGGCGCTCAGCCAGGGCGCCGGCGTGATCCAGCTCGTCGTGTACGACCTGCCTGGCCGCGACTGCTCCGCGCTGGCGTCCAACGGAGAGCTCGGCCCGACGGAGCTCGACCGGTACAAGACCGACTTCATCGACCCGATCGCGCAGATCCTCGGCGACGCCAAGTACGCCGACCTGCGGATCGTCACGGTCGTGGAGATCGACTCGCTGCCGAACCTCATCACCAACGCCGGCGACCGGCCGACCGCCACCGAGAACTGCGACGTCATGAAGGCGAACGGCAACTACGAGAAGGGCGTCGCCTACGCCCTGCAGAAGCTCGGCGCCCTGTCGAACGTCTACAACTACATCGACATCGGCCACCACGGCTGGATCGGCTGGGACGACAACTTCGGCCCGACCGCGCAGCTGCTCGCCGACACCGCCGACATGTCCGGCTCCAAGAGCAACGTGGCCGGCTTCATCACCAACACCGCCAACTACGGGGCGACGAAGGAGCCCTACTTCACCATCAACGACTCGGTGAACGGCACGTCCGTCCGCCAGTCGACCTGGGTGGACTGGAACCGGTACGTGGACGAGCAGTCCTACGCCCAGGCGTTCCGCCAGGAGCTCATCGGAGAGGGCTTCGACTCGGGCATCGGCATGCTGATCGACACCAGCCGCAACGGCTGGGGCGGCACCGCGCGCCCGACCGGGCCCGGCCCGCAGACCGACGTCAACGCCTACGTGGACGGCAGCCGGATCGACCGGCGCATCCACCTCGGCAACTGGTGCAACCAGGCCGGCGCGGGCCTCGGTGAGCGGCCGAAGGCGGCGCCCGCCGCGGGCATCGACGCCTACGTCTGGATCAAGCCTCCGGGCGAGTCGGACGGGGCCAGCTCCGAGATCCCGAACGACGAGGGCAAGGGCTTCGACCGGATGTGCGACCCCACGTACACCGGCAACCCGCGCAACAACAACCACATGAGCGGCGCCCTGCCGGACGCGCCGCTGTCCGGGCACTGGTTCTCCGCGCAGTTCCAGGAGCTGCTGAAGAACGCCTACCCGCCCGTCCAGTAGAAGCCCAACAGGAAACAGGCCCCGTGACCCGCTCCCGGTCACGGGGCCTCTCCACGCCCCGCCTTCTTCGTTGATCTGCGGCGTGTTGTTGTTATGAGCCACCGGATAACAACAACACGCCGCAGATCAACGGGGAAGGGGGCGGCCCGCGGCGTTCCCTGTCGGACGCCGCGGGCCGTGTTCTGTTGGGAGCCGGTGCTGTCAGGAGGTCATGCAGTGCGGTTCCAGGGTCGTCGGTGAACTCGGAGCGTTCGCGGTGAACCCGAACGTGGCCGAGGCGCCGACGGCGAGCGAGCCGTTCCAGGCCGCGTTCTTCACCGTGACATCCGGGCCGGACTGCGTGTAGGTGCCGTTCCACAGGCTGCCGACCGTCTCGCCGTTGGCGAAGGTGAAGTGGGCCATCCAGCCGTTGAGCGGCAGCGTGCCGGTGTTGGTGACCTTGACCTCGCCCTGGTAGCCGCCGCCCCAGCTGTTGACGGAGTGGTACTCGGCGGTGCAGACCATGCCCGGCGTGCCGGGCGGGTCGGTCGGATCGGTGGGCGGGTCGGTCGGGTCCCCGTCGCCCTCGCCCACGCCCGTCACCTCGCCGTTGCCGCCGTCGAACACGACGTCGGAGCAGCCGTAGAACGTCTCGTTGCTGTCCGAGCGCTGCCACACGGTGTAGATGAGGTGGCGGCCGCTCTTGCCGGACGGCAGCGTGGCGTTCCAGTGGTAGTAGGCGTCCTCGTTGCCGGGCGACCCGACGCTGGGCGGGTCGGTGACGCTGTAGAACGGTTCGCTCTCCAGGTCGTCCCAGCTGAGCGGGCGGGTGGGGCTCCAGGTGTCCTTGGTGATGTAGGTGCGAAACGTTCCCGGATGCGCCGCCCACTTGTTGTACCTGAACTCGATGTTCGCGCCGGACGTCAGGTGCGTGACCGGCCAGTCGTCGCGGGCCAGGTCGTAGCCGCTGAAGTCGTACACGACCGCGCCGCCGCTGCACAGCTGCCCGTCGGGGATGAAGCCGCGGGTGCGGCCGGCGCCGTCGGAGCGGAGCACGGCGAACCAGTTGTAGAGCGACGTGGTGCCGCTCTTCGCGATGGCCGCCGCGCAGGCCGGGTTGTGCGGGACGAGCTGCCCGCTCGCGGTCAGCGCGTCCTCCCAGCACAGGTAGGTGCGGCTGCCCGGCACCATCATCGCGCCGTGCGCGGACGCCGGCGCCGCCGTCAGCAGGGCGCCGGCCAGCATGGCGGGGCCGAGTACCGCCCCCGCCGCGAGCGCCCTTCGTCTTCGCTTGCCCATCGTCCTCCCGTCCACGGGGTGAGGAGAGTCCTGTCCAACCGGAAGCTAGCTCCGGATCACCGGACCCCGGAACGGTCCTTTCAGCCTTTCATCCAAGGCCGGGGAGGACAGGACCATACGGCCCGGACGTCGTCGTCCGGGCCGTCCCGCGGCGGGCGCTCGGGCCCTGCTCGGGCCCTGCTCGGGCCTTCGTTCAGCCCTTCGTGGCGCCGGCGGTGAGCCCTCCGATCAGCTGGCGCTCGGCGACGGCGTAGAACGCCAGCGCCGGGACCATCGCCAGCACGATGTAGGCGATGACGAGCGCGTAGTTCGTCGAGTACTGCCCCTGGAACTGCTGGATGCCGACGGGGATCGTCTGCCACTTCGGGTCGGCGAGCACCAGCAGCGGCAGGAAGAAGTTGTTCCAGCTCGTCACGATGGCGAGGACCGACACGGTGCCGAGGGCGGGCCGCGCCATCGGCAGCAGGATGCGCCAGAAGAACCCGAACCGGCTGCAGCCGTCCATGATGGCGGCCTCCTCCAGCTCCGCGGGGATCGTCCGGAAGAACGACCGCAGGATGATGATCGTGACGGGCAGCGCGAACGCGGCCTGCGGCAGCACGATGCCGAGCGGGTTGTCCAGCAGCCCGAACGAGCGCAGCAGGACGAACAGCGGCAGCACCGCCACCGCCGGCGGGAACATCAGCCCCATCGCGAACAGCGTGAAGAAGAACTCCCGCCCCCGGAACGCGTACCGGGCGAACGCGAACGCCGCCAGCGCCGCCACCGCGACGGTGATCAGGGTGGTGGCGACCGCGATGAGCACGCTGTTGCCGATCTGCCGCCAGAACTCGCCGGACGACAGGATGCCGGTGTAGTTCGAGACCTTCCAGGGGTCCGGCAGCCCGAAGGGGTTGTCGGTCAGGTCACCGGTGGTCTTGAACCCGGAGACCACCGCGTACACCAGCGGGACGACGATGAAGGAGCCGAGCAGCCAGACCAGGGCGTGCCGGGACATGCTCCGCGCGAGGGTCGTTCTCATCGGCGTCCTCCCGCGGAGGTGACCGCGCCCTGCAGGTCGCGGCGGAGCGCGTAGCGCTGGTAGATCAGGGAGAAGATCATGCTGATCACGAACATGGCCACGCTGATCGCGCTCGCGTAGCCCATCTGGTAGCGCTTGAAGCCGAACTGGAACATGGTGACGGCCATCGTCTCGGTGGAGTGCGTCGGCCCGCCCGTCGTGGTGACCCACACGAGGTCGAAGAGCTGGATCGAGCCGATGACGGACAGGAACACGCTGATCCGCAGGGTCGGGGCGAGCAGCGGCAGCGTGACGCTGCGGAACCGCCGCCACGGGCCCGCCCCGTCGATCGAGGCGGCCTCCAGCACCTCCGACGGGATGCCCTGCAGCCCGGCGAGGTAGATCATCATGTGGAAGCCGAAGTACTTCCAGGTCATGACGGCGAACAGGGTGGGCAGCGCCGTGTCGGGGTCGGCGAACCACCTGCCGGCGAGGTCGCCGAGCAGGGGCAGGTCGCCGACGAGCTTGTCGGCGAGGCCGTCGCCCGGCAGGAAGATGATGCCGAACAGGACGCCGGCGATGACCTCGGACAGGATGTAGGGCGCGAAGAAGATCGCCCGGTACACCGCCCGGCCGCGCATCTTCTGGTTCAGCAGCACGGCGGTGCCGAGCGCGATCGGCAGCTGCACGGCGATCGAGAACACGACCAGCAGCAGGCCGCGCCACAGGTCGCCGCGGAAGACCGGGTCGTCGGCGAGCTTGCGGTAGTTGCCGAGGCCGGCGAAGTCGTCGGGCGGGCCGAAGCCGCCCCACTGGAAGAAGCTCGTGTAGAACGCGACGAAGATCGGGATCAGGACGAAGAAGAAGAACAGCAGCAGGGCCGGCAGCAGGAACCAGGTGGTGGACGCCCAGCCGCGCACCCGCGCCCCCAACGACGCCTTGGGGCCCCGCTTGCGCGGGGCCCGGGAGGCGTGCCGCGGCCGATTCTCGGTCGTGGCGGACAGTGTCATTGGCTCTTGGCCGCCTTGGTGACCGACTCGGTGACCTGCTGGGGCGTCTTCTTGCCGCCGATCAGCGCCGCGACGCTGTCATTGACCTCCTGCCCGACGGCCGGCGGGAACGCCTGGTCGAGGTAGAGCTGGAACCCGGTGGAGCTGTTCAGCGCGTCGGCGACCAGCCTGCGGTTCTTGTCGAGCTCGCTCTCGGCGCCCTTGACGACCGGCATGAACGCGCCGGAGGAGACGAGCTTGCGCTCGTTCTCGTTGTTCATGAGGAAGGCCAGGAAGTCGATGGCCTCCTTGGGGGCGTCCTTGCTGAGCGCGTGCCCGTTGCCGCCGCCGAACACCTCGGTCGCCGCGCCCTGGCCGCCCTCCACGGTCGGGAAGGGGAACCAGCCGAGGTCGTCGCCGAGGTCCTTGCCGGAGGCGTCCTTCTCGACCGCGGGCGCCCACTGCCCCATCAGCTCCATGGCGGCCTTGCCGCCGCCCATGGTCGCGGCCTGCCCGCCGGGCGCGTCGTAGCCGGCGTTCTGGAAGCCCTTCTGGAAGGGCTGCAGGTCGACGAGCTCCTTGAGCTTCTGGCCGGCGGAGACGAAGGCGGTGCCGCTGAAGTCGTTGTTCTGCTGGGCCTGCTGCAGCGCGGACAGCCCGCCGATGCGCATCGCGAGGTAGGCCCAGTAGTACATCTCGGGCCACTTGTCCTTGCCCGCGATCGCGATGGGGGTGATCCCCGCGGTCTTCAGCTTGCGGACGGCGTCCAGGTACTCCGTCCAGGTCTTCGGGGTGTCCTTGACGCCGGCCTTCTTGAAGAGCGCCTTGTTGTACCAGAAGCCCACGCCGCCCATGTCGTAGGGGATCGCGTAGGTCTTCCCGTCGAACTGGTACGGCTTCTGCGACACCGGCGTCATCGTGTTCAGGATGGCGGAGCCGTCGGAGGTGACGTCCTTGACCAGGCCGGCGTCGATCTGCTGCTTGAGCACGCCCCCGCCCCAGGTCACGAAGATGTCCGGCAGCTTGCCGGAGGCGGTGAGCGCCGTCATCTTCGACTTGAACGCCTCGTTCTCCAGGTTGGTGAGCTTGATCTTGACGTCGGGGTGCGCGGCCTCGTACGCCTTGGCGATCTGCGGGTAGAGCGTCTTGGACGGCTCGGTGGTCGCGATGTCCATCCACTCGATGGTGACCTTGCCGCCCCCGGAGTCGCCGTCGCCGCACGCGGCGAGGAGGGGTGCGGCGGTGACCACCACGGCGCCTGCGGAGACTGCGGTCAGGAACGAACGGCGCGACAGGTGCGGAATGCCCATGATGGCCTCCTGGATCGGGGGGTGGGCTTGGCCTGGGAGGGACGGGGCGGGAAGCGCCCCGCTTCGAAATCTTTTCGAAAGTCTTCGAGCTTGCCGTTGCCGTGGAACTCTAAGAAAGGGCCACCCCACGGTCAAGACCTCGGGCCCTGTTGACCTAAATGAAATGTTGAGAAGTCCGACACGGGGGCTAGGAGCGAGCGAAACATTGCGATACTGTTCGCAATCGTTTCCTCGGGGAGGAGTGAAGCGTGCCCGTGCGCACCACCGACGAGATGCCGGACCCGCCGTCCCGGCCCACTCTGGCGCTGATCGCCTCGAAGGCGGGGGTCTCCCCCGCCACGGTCTCCAAGGTCCTGAACGGCCGGACCGACGTCGCCGCCGCGACCCGCGAGCGGGTGGAGGCGCTGCTGCGCACCCACAACTACCCGGGTCCGGGCGGCTCCCGCCGGGCCCGCAGGTCGGGCCTGATCGACCTCGTCCTCGCCGGCCTCGACAGCCCCTGGGCGGTCGAGATCATGCGCGGCGTGGAGGGCGAGTGCGCCGAGCACGGCACCGGCGTCGTCGTCTCGCTGGTCCGCGAGGACGACGCCCGGCCGCCGAGCTGGCAGAACCTGCCCGCGCTGCACCACAGCGACGGGGTCATCCTGGTCACGTCCCGGATGACCCGCCGCCAGCGCGAGCAGCTGGAGCGGGCGGGCGTCGCGCTCGTGCTGGTCGACCCGGTGAACCTGCCGGACACCGAGATCGCCAGCGTCGGCGCCACCAACTGGGCCGGCGGCCTCGCCGCCACCGAGCACCTGATCGAGCTCGGCCACCGCCGCATCGCGATGGTCGGCGGCCCGGCCGACATGCTCTGCACCCAGGCCCGCGTGGACGGCTACCGGACGGCGCTGGAGCGCGCCGGGATCGAGGTCGACAAGGACCTCGTCCGCTACGGCGACTTCCACCACCGCGGCGGCTTCGCCCGCACCCGCGAGCTGCTGGAGCTCCCCGAGCCGCCGACCGCGATCTTCGCGGGCAGCGACGAGCAGGCCATGGGCGCCTACCAGGCGGCCCGGCTCGCCGGCCTGCGCATCCCCGAGGACCTCAGCGTCGTCGGCTTCGACGACCTGCCCACCTGCGAGTGGCTCTCGCCACCGCTGACGACCGTCCGGCAGCCGCTGGAGGAGATGGGCCGCGTCGCGGCCCGCACCCTGCTGCAGCTGCTGGACGGCCGCCCCCCGCTGACCCCGCGCGTGGAGCTGGCCACCGACCTGCGTGTCCGCGCCTCCACCGCCCCGCCGCCCCCCTCGGAGGAACGATGACCGAAGCCGTCCCGGCCGCGAGCGCGACCCGCGAGCCCTGGCAGGACCCCGGGTCGCCGGTCGCCGAGCGGGTCGCCGACCTGCTGGCCCGGATGACGCCGGAGGAGAAGGCGGGGCAGCTCGCCGGCTTCTGGGCGATGCCCGCCGAGCCGGGCGAGCCGGTGGCCCCGATGGAGGACGACTCGAACGAGACCGCGCCGTCCCTGGACGAGGTCGTCGACCGCGGCCTCGGCCAGCTCACCCGCGTGTTCGGGACCTCGCCCGTCCCGGCCGCCGAGGGCGCCGCCCGGCTGCGCGAGCTGCAGCGCCTGGTCGCCGCCGGCAACCGGTTCGGCATCCCGGCGATCGCGCACGAGGAGTGCCTCAACGGCTTCATGACGTGGGGCGCCACCGTGTTCCCCAGCCCGCCCGCGTGGGGCGCGTCGTTCGACGCCGGCCTCGTCGGCGAGATGGCCGCCGCGATCGGGTCCAGCATGCGGGCGGCCGGCGTCCACCAGGGCCTCGCGCCGGTGCTGGACGTCGTCCGCGACGCCCGCTGGGGCCGGACGGAGGAGTGCATCGGCGAGGACCCGTACCTCGTCGGCGTCCTCGGCACGGCCTACGTGAAGGCCATGGAGCGGTCCGGCATCGTCACGACGCTGAAGCACTTCGCCGGCTACTCCGCCTCCCGCGCGGGCCGGAACATGGCGCCGGCCCCGATGGGGCCGCGCGAGTTCGCCGACATCGTCCTCGAACCGTTCGTCATGGCGCTGCGCGACGGCGGCGCCCGCTCGGTCATGCACTCCTACACCGACGTGGACGGCATGCCCGCCGCCGCCGACGAGCGGCTGCTGACCGGGCTGCTGCGCGACGAGCTGGGGTTCACCGGGCTCGTCGTCGCCGACTACTTCGGCATCTCGTTCCTGGAGACCCGGCACCGGGTGGCCGGGTCGCGGGGCGAGGCCGGCGCCCTCGCGCTGCGCGCCGGGATCGACGTGGAGCTGCCGACCGTCCGCTGCTACGGCGAGCCGCTGCTGGAGCTGGTCCGCTCGGGCGCGGTCCCGGAGGAGCTGCTGGACCGGGCCGCCGGCCGGGTGCTGGCGATGAAGGCCGAGCTCGGCCTCCTGGACGGCCCGCCCCGGCGGGAGGACGCGGACGGGGACGGCGCGGCGCTGGACTTCGACCCGCCCGCGCACCGGGCGCTCGCGCGGCGGCTGGCCGAGGAGTCGGTCGTGCTGCTGTCCAACGACGGCGTGCTGCCGCTGCGCTCCGGAGACGGGGTCGTGGTGACGGGGCCGCTCGCGGAGGACCCGTTCGGGATGATGGGCTGCTACACGTTCCCGAGCCACGTCGGCCGCCAGCATCCCGAGCTGCCGCTCGGCGTCGACATCCCCGCCGTCGCGGACGCGCTGCGCGACGAGCTGCCCGGCGTCCGGGTGGCGGGCTCCAAGGACGTGCTCGTCGCCGACGACGCCGACATCGAGGCCGCCGTCGCCGCGGCCCGGGACGCGCAGGTGTGCGTGCTCGTGCTCGGCGACCGGGCCGGGCTGTTCGGCCGCGGCACCTCCGGCGAGGGCTGCGACGTCGAGACGCTCGCGCTGCCCGGACGGCAGGCGGAGCTGGCCCACGCCGTCCTGGACACCGGCACGCCGACGGTCATCGTGATGCTCACCGGACGGCCGTACGCGATCGAGGGCATCGCCGACCGGGCCGCCGCCGTGGTGCAGGCGTTCTTCCCCGGGGAGGAGGGCGGGCGCGCGGTCGCGGGCGTCCTCGCCGGGCGGGTCGACCCGTCCGGGCGGATGCCGATCAGTGTGCCGCGCCGCGCGTCCGGCCCGCCGGTCACCTACCTGCGGGCGCCGATGGACGGCGGGCACGACTGGAGCACGGTCGACCCCGTCCCCCTCTACCCGTTCGGCCACGGCCTGACCTGGACGACGTTCGAGTACGGGGACCTGGAGGTCGGCGAGCGCGCCGCCACCGACGGGACGGTCACGGTCAGCGCGGTCGTCCGCAACACCGGCGACCGGGCGGGCACCGAGGTCGCGCAGCTGTACCTGTCGGACCCGGTCGCGTCCGTGGTGCGTCCGGCGCGCTGGCTCGCCGGGTGGGCCCGGGTCCGGCTGGAGCCGGGCGCGGCGGCCCGCGTCGCGTTCGAGGTGCACGCCGACCGGACCTCCTTCACCGGGCCGGACCTGCGCCGCATCGTCGAGCCCGGCGTGGTGGAGGTCGCGGTCGGGCGGTCGAGCGCCGACCTGCCGCTGGCGGGGTCCTTCACGCTGGAGGGCCCGGTCCGGGAGCTCGGCACCGACCGCGTCCTCACCGTGCCGGTGGAGGTGACGCCGCTTTGACCCTGCCCGGCGACCCCCCGTCCGGCGTGTTCGGCAACCCCGTCCTGCCGGGCTTCCACCCCGATCCGTCGATCTGCCGCGCCGGCGACGACTACTACCTGATGACGTCGACGTTCGAGTGGTTCCCCGGCCTGCCGGTGTTCCACAGCCGCGACCTGGTGCACTGGCGGCGGATCGGGCACGCGCTCGACCGGCCGGAGCAGCTCCCGCTGGACGGCGTCCCGGCGTCCGGCGGCCTGTACGCCCCGACGCTGCGCCACCACGGCGGCACCTTCTACCTCGTCTGCACGCTCGTGGACGGGGCCGAGTGGTCCGGCCACTTCGTGATGACCGCGTCCGATCCGGCCGGCCCGTGGTCGGACGCGCACCGGCTGGACGGCGAGGGCATCGACCCGTCCCTGTTCTTCGACGACGACGGCCGCGCCTGGTGCACCGGCACCCGGCCGACCGGCCGGTACGAGGGGCACACCGAGATCTGGCTGCGCGAGTTCGACCCGGCGGCGCTCGCGCTGACCGGCGAGGAGCACGTGATCTGGGACGGCGCCCTCAAGGGCGCGATCTGGTCGGAGGGCTCCCACCTCTACAAGGCCGGCGGGCGGTACTACCTGCTCACCGCCGAGGGCGGCACCGCCCTCGACCACGCCGTGATGGTCGCGCGCGCCGACGCGGTGACCGGCCCGTACGAGGGGAACCCCCGCAACCCGATCCT
This sequence comes from Actinomadura chokoriensis, assembly GCF_039529475.1. Lineage (NCBI taxonomy): Bacteria > Bacillati > Actinomycetota > Actinomycetes > Streptosporangiales > Thermomonosporaceae > Actinomadura > Actinomadura chokoriensis. The sequence continues at coordinate 281,862 of NZ_BAAAMW010000009.1, forward strand.
GACCAACCGCAACCTGGGCGCGGGCCATCCCATCGTGGGCGCCGGGCACGCCGACCTGGTGGAGACGCCGGGCGGCGAATGGTGGACGGTCCTGCTCGCGATGCGCCCGCACCACGGCGACCGGTGCGCCCTCGGCCGGGAGACGTTCCTGGCGCCGGTCGGCTGGGAGGACGGGTGGCCGGTCACCGGCGGCCGGCTCGAGGCGAGCCACCCGGTGCCCGCGCTCCCGCCGCACCCGTGGCCGGCGGCCCCGGTCTGCGACCAGTTCGACGGGCCCGAGCTGGACCCGGCCTGGAACATGCTGCGGACGCCGCGGGAACGGTGGTGGAGCCTGGCCGAGCGCCCTGGCCACCTGCGGCTGCGCGTCCGCCCGGAGAGCCTCGCCGACCCCGCCAACCCGTCGTTCGTCGGGCGGCGCCAGCAGCACCACGACTTCGCCGCCTTCACCGCGCTGGACTTCTCTCCCGCCGACGACGAGTCGGCGGGGCTCGCGCTCGTCCAGAACGGCGACTTCCACGTCCTGCTGGTGTCGACGAGCATGGGGCTGCGCCTCATCAAGCGCGAGCAGGGCATCGAAACGGTCCTGGCGCGGGGGCCAGCCGTTCCCGGGCGGGTCGGGCTCGGTTTCGAGGCGCACGGCCGCTGGTACCAGGCGACCTTCAGCGTGGAGCCCGGCACCTGGACGCCGCTCGGCGGTCCCGTGGACGGCGACATCCTCACCAGCCAGGTCGCGGGCGGCTTCACCGGCACGTATGTCGGCCTCTACGCGACGTCCGGCGGCCGGGCGAGCACGAACCACGCCGACTTCGCCTGGTTCGAGTACACCCCGCTCCGTTGACCTGCGGCGTGTTGTTGTTATGAGGCGCCTCATAACAACAACACGCCGCAGGTGAACGGTCGTTCACAGGAGGAGGGCGGGGTCGGCTATCACCCGCTCGACCACCAGGCCGGCGGCGCCGAGGACGGCGGCGCCCTCGGCGAGGCCGGAGACCTCGACCGGCGGAACGCCGCGCCGCAGCGCGCCGGAGCCGTTCGCGAGGACGGCCTCCAGCGGCGGGCGGATCCAGGCGGCGAGCGGGGAGAAGACGCCGCCGAGCACGATGGTGTCGGGGTCGATCAGGTTGACGACCGAGGCGAGCGCGCCGCCGAGCGCCCGGCCGGCGCGGGTCACCGCGTCCAATGCGGCCGCGTCGCCGGCGGTGAGCCGCTCCACGAGCCGGCCGACCGAGCCCTCCGGCCCGCCGGCCGGCCGTGTCGCGGGCAGCCCGGCCGCGCGCAGGACCGCCTCCTGCCCGGCGATCTGCTCCAGGCAGCCGCGCCCGCCGCACGAGCAGGGCGGCCCGGCCGGGTCGGCGACGAGATGCCCGAGCTCGCCGGCGAAGCCGTGCGCGCCGCGGAACACCCGCCCGTCCACGACGATGCCGGCGCCGATCCCGATCTCGCCGGACACGTGCACGAAGTCGCCGAAGCGGGCGCCGCCGCCGAACCACAGCTCGCCGAGCGCGGCGAGGTTGGCCTCGTTGTCGTACTCGGCCGGCAGCGCGGTCGCGAGGCCGGGCGCGCCGGTGACGGGGACGTCGGTCCAGCCGAGGTTCGGGGCATGCCGCACCACCCCGTTCTCGCGGTCGAGCAGGCCGGGCAGCGCGACCGCCGCGCCGGCGACGGTGAGGCCCTGCGCGGCGGCGGCCGCGACCGCCTCGGCGGCGAGCGCGGACAGCGCGGCGAGGACGGCGCCGGGCTCGCGGCCGCGGTTGCCGGAGCTGATCACGTGCCGGTAGCGGACCTGCTTGGCGAGGTCGAGGACGCAGGCGGCCAGGTAGTCCACGTTCACCTCCAGGCCGAGCCCGGCGGCGCCGTCCCCGTGCAGGGACACGCCGACGCCGGGGCGCCCGCGCTCCCCCTCGTGGACGGGCGCGCCGTCCCGGACCAGCCCGGCGCCCTCCAGCAGGGCGACGAGGTTGGACACGGTGGTCTTGGTGAAGCCGGTCAGCTCCGCGAGCCGCGCCCTGGTCACGGGCTGGTGGAGGGCCACGTGCTCCAGGACGACGGCGAGGTTCCGCTCGCGCATCGTCGTGTGCCGGACGGGGGCGTTCGCGGACTTCGTCATGGATCAACCCTAAATGAAACGCGACTATAGGCAGGGTGGCGGCCCTCTGCTACGTTAATTAGTCCAAGCTCTTTACGAAAGGGGGCGGGATGGCCGAGAGCCTGGTCGCGGGCGTCGACTCCTCGACGCAGTCGACGAAGGTCGTCCTGTGCCGCGCGGCGGACGGCACCGTGGTCGCGGAGGCGTCCGCGCCGCATCCGGACGGCACCGAATGCCACCCCGACCACTGGTGGACGGCGCTCTCGCAGGTCCGGGAGCTGCTGGAGCGGGCCGACGCGGTCGCCGTCGCCGCCCAGCAGCACGGCATGGTCGCGCTCGACGGCGCGGGCGGGGTCGTCCGGCCCGCGCTGCTGTGGAACGACACGCGGTCGGCCCCGCAGGCCCGCGCGCTCGTCGAGGAGCTCGGCGGCGCGAAGGCGTGGGCGGAGCGGACCGGCAGCGTCCCGGTCGCCTCGTTCACCGTGACCAAGCTGCGGTGGATGGCCGAGAACGAGCCCGCCAACGCGCGCCGCACCGAGCGGGTGATGCTCCCGCACGACTGGCTGACGCTGCGGCTAGGCGCCTCCGAGCCGGTCACCGACCGGGGCGACGCGTCCGGCACCGGCTACTGGTCCCCCGCGGCCGGCGCCTACCTGCCCGACGTACTGCGCGCCGCGCTCGGCCGCGACGCCGCCGTGCCGCGCGTCGCCGCGCCCGGCGAGAAGGTCGGCGAGACCGCCTGGGGCGCGGCGCTCGGCGCCGGGACGGGCGACAACATGGGCGCCGCGCTCGGCCTCGGGCTGCGGCCCGGCGACGTGGTGGTGTCGATCGGCACGTCGGGGACGGCGTTCGCGGTCGCGGACGTTCCGGCCGCCGACGCCTCCGGCCTGGTCGCCGGGTTCGCCGACGCGACCGGCCGGTTCCTGCCGCTCGTCGCCACGCTGAACGCCGCGCGGATCCTGTCCGCCGCCGCCGCGCTGACCGGCGCCACGCTGGCGGAGCTGTCCGCGCTGGCCCTGGCCGCCGAGCCCGGCGCCGGCGGCCTGACCCTGCTGCCCTACCTGGACGGCGAGCGCACCCCCGACCGCCCGGACGCGACCGGCGTCCTCGCGGGCCTGACCACCGCGAACGCGACGCGCGAGAACGTGGCGCGGGCGGCGGTGGAGGCGCTGCTGTGCTCGCTCGCCGACGCGGTCGACCACCTCGCGGCGCAGGGCGTCCGGCCCCGCCGCACCCTGCTGATCGGCGGCGGCGCCCGCTCCGAGGCCGTCCGCGCCCTGGCCCCCGCGATCCTCGGGACGCCGGTGACCGTGCCCGCGCCCGCCGAGTACGTCGCGCTCGGCGCGGCCCGCCAGGCGGCCTGGGCGCTCGCCAGAACGCCGGAACCGCCCGCGTGGCCCGCGCCGCCGGCCACCGAACACACCAGCGACCGCACCGCGGCGGACGTCCGGGCGCGCTACGCCGCGCTGCGCGACGCCACCCCGGAGATCTGAGGAGGATTCCCATGACCGACTACGCACCGACGCCCGAGGACCGGTTCTCGTTCGGCATCTGGACCGTCGGCTGGCAGGGCGTCGACGTGTTCGGCCCCGGCACCCGCCCGCCGATGCCCGCCGACCGCGCCGTCCGCAAGCTCGCCGAGATCGGCGCCTACGGCGTGAACTTCCACGACAACGACGTGTTCGACTTCGACGCCTCGCCCGGCGAGCGGCAGGAGAAGATCAACGCGTTCCGCAAGGCCCTCGACGAGACCGGCCTCGTCGTCACCACCGCCACCACGAACCTGTTCGGCCACCCGGTCTTCAAGGACGGCGCGTTCACCGCCAACGACCGCGGCGTCCGCCGGTTCGCGCTCCGCAAGGTCATGGACAACCTCGACCTCGCCGCCGAACTCGGCGCGAAGACCTACGTGTGCTGGGGCGGCCGGGAGGGCGCCGAGTCGGGCGCCGCGAAGGACGTCCGGGCGGCGCTGGACCGCTACAAGGAGGCGTTCGACGTCCTCGGCGCCTACGTCGCCGACCAGGGCTACGACCTGCGCTTCGCGATCGAGCCGAAGCCGAACGAGCCGCGCGGCGACATCCTGCTCCCTACCATCGGCCACGCCCTCGCCTTCATCCAGACCCTGGAGCACGCCGACAGGGTCGGCCTGAACCCCGAGGTCGGGCACGAGGAGATGGCCGGGCTCAACTACGCGCACGGCCTCGCCCAGGCGCTGTGGCAGGGCAAGCTCTTCCACATCGACCTGAACGGCCAGACCGGCCCCCGCTACGACCAGGACCTCCGCTTCGGCGCCGGAAACACGCGCGGCGCGTTCTGGGTCGTCGACCTCATCGAGAACAGCGACTACAGCGGCCCGATCCACTTCGACTTCAAGCCGCCGCGCACCGAGGACGACGAGGGCGTGTGGGAGTCGGCCGCGGCCTGCATGCGCAACTGGCTGATCCTGCGCGAGAAGGTCCGCGCGTTCCGCGCCGACCCCGACGTCCAGGACGCCCTGCGCCAGGCCAAGCTCGACGAACTCGCCCAGCCCACCCTCGCCGAGGGCGAGGACTGGCGCGCCGTCCGCAGCGCCACCGCCGACGCCGACGCCCTCGGCGCCCGCCGCACCGCCTTCGAGCACCTCGACCAGCTCGCCCTGGAGCACCTCTACGGCGTCCGCTCCTGACGCCGTTCCCGCACGGAAGCCCGTCCCTAGGCGCCCGGGGGCGGGCTTCCGGCGTGTCCGGCCGGGTCCAGCGCGCCGTTCACCATGGCTCGGGTGAGGGTGCGGGCCTCATCCAGGGTGACCGTTTCCGCGGGGCGGGTCACCAGGCCGAACAGGGTTGCGCCGTAGAGGGTGATCAGCGCTCGCACCTGGGCGCGGGACGTTTCCAGCCCCAGGTCGCGGTGCATCTGGACGGTGAAGTCGAGGGTGGGCTCCTCCAGCCGGGCCAGTGCCTCGCGCAGGCGCGGGCGGCGGGTCGCCTCCAGGGTCAGTTCGTAGACGGCCAGGTAGCGGGTGCGCTGCTCGGTGGCCGAGTAGTGCAGCGACAGCGCGACCAGCTCGATGAGGGTCTCCCGGTCGACGGGGATCCCGGTTCCGCCTGTCGCGGCCGACATGTCCTGCTTGTGCAGTTCGATCACGCGGTCGGCGGCCGCCTGGAGCAGGGCGTCCCTGCTGCGGAAGTAGTTGGAGGCCGTGCCCGGCGGGAGGCCGGCCCGCTCGTCCACCGAGCGGTGGCTCAGGCCGTGGATGCCGGCCCGTCCCAGCACCTCGATCGCCGCGTCGGCGATGGCGCGGCGGCGCTCCAGGTTCTGCGGTGGGGGCACCCCGCCAGATTACCACTAGGGTGTTAGTACTAACATCGTAGTGATAACGAGCTTCGGGAGGCGTCATGCGGGTACTGGTGATCGGTGCGGGGGTCGGAGGGCTGGCCACGGCGGCGGCGCTGCTGGCGGACGGGCACGAGGTGCGCGTCGCCGAGGCGGCGGACGCGGCGCGCACCGGCGGGGCGGCGGTGACGCTGTGGAGCAACGGGACCGGCGTCCTGCGCGATCTCGGCGTGTCGCTGGACGGGGTCGGCGCCCCGATCGACGTCCTGGAGCAGTGGAGCGAGGACGGGCGGCGCCTGGTGCGCATCGACGTCGCGCGGGCCGCGCGGGTCCACGGGCACCCGCACATCTGCCTGCCGCGCCGGCGCCTGCTGGAACGGCTCGCCGACGCCCTGCCCGGCGGAGTCGTCGAGTTCGGCCGCGCCTGCACGGGCGTCGTCCAGAAGGGCGAGACCGTCCGGGCCGAGTTCGCGGACGGGTCCAGTGCCGAGGCCGATCTGCTGGTCGGGGCGGACGGGCGGCGCTCGGTGGTCCGCGACCACCTGTGGGGCCGCGACCCGGGCGAGCCGAGCGGCTGGGGCACCTGGCAGGGGCTCGGCGCCGTCCCGATCGACCTGGTGTCATCGCACACCGGGCTGATGATCGCCGGCCGCGCCGGGAGCGTCGGCCTGATGCCCGCCGGGGAGGGGCTCCTGCAGTGGTGGTTCGACATGCCCTGGTCGCCGGACGACCCGCCGCTCGCCGCGCCGCTGGCGGAGATCCGCCGGCGCTTCGGGCACTGGTGCGCACCCGTGCCGGACGTCCTCGCGGCGGTCGAGGAGACCGACGTGGAGCTCTTCCCGCACTACGGCCACCGCGTCCCGAGGACATGGGGGTCCGGGCGGATCACGCTCGCCGGCGACTCCGCGCACTCGATGCCGCCGACCCGGGCGCAGGGCGCCAACCAGGCCCTCGAGGACGCGTGGACGCTGGCGGCCGTCCTGCGCAAGGCACCGGGCGACGTGCCCGCCGCGCTGCGCGAGTACGAGCGGAGGCGCTCGCGCAAGGCGGGCATCGTCGCCCGGCACGCCGGCCGCGAGGACCTCAACCGGCTGCCCTCGTTCGTGTCCCGGCTCTTCCCCGACGGGCTGACCAGCGTCTACTACACGCGCTGGCTCAAGCAGGTCAGCGACTTCCTCTGATCACGGGGCGGCGAGGGCCTCGGTGGGGGCGAGGCGGGCCGCCCGGATGGCCGGGTAGAGGCCCGCCACACCGCCGATGAGCAGGGTGGCGACGATCCCGCCGGCCATCGCCCATACCGGGACGACGGTCGGCCAGCCCTGCGTCACCGCGAACACGGCGGTGACGACGATGCCGACGGCCACGCCGCCGACACCGCCGAGCGCCGCCAGGAGCTGCGACTCGGTGAGGAACTGCAGGCGGATCTGGCCGCGGGTCGCGCCGAGGGAGCGGCGCAGCCCGATCTCCGCGCGGCGCTCCAGGACGGAGATCACCATCGTGTTGGCGACACCGACGCCGCCGACCAGCAGCGCGACGCCGCCGAGGCCGAGGAGCAGGCCGGTGAACGCCTCGTCGGTGGCGTTCCGCGCGGCGAGCGCGTCGGACGGGCGGCTGACCTCCACCGCGGTCGGGGCCTGCGGGTTCGCGGTGGCGGCGAGCAGGTTCCGGACCGTCTCCACCGCGTCCTCGCGGGCGCGGGTGTAGATGGTGGTGGGGTGGCCGTCGAAGCCGAGGTGGGCGACGGCGGCGTCCCAGCCGACGAGGGCGGTGGAGTCCACCTCCGGGACCAGCTCGTTCGGTTCGAGGACGCCGACGACGGTGAACCACCGCGCGCCGAGCCACACCTGGACGTTCGGCGCCGCCACGCCGAGCCGGTCGGCCGTGTCCGACCCGAGCACCACGGCCGGGTACTTCGCCGTGCCCGCGTTGAGCCACGTGCCCGCGGCCATCCTGAGCCCGACGGTCTCCGGCAGGTCGAGGCGGGCCGCGAGGACGGCGATGCCGCCGTTCTGCCCCTCCGGGATGCGGTCGTTGCGGTAGACGTTGACGTCGTCCATCCTGCCGGTCGCCGACGCCGACTCGACGTCCGGCATCCGCGCCACCATGCCGACCGACTCGTCCGGCAGGTCGGAGTCCGCGCCGAAGAAGTCCTTGCCGGGCCCGACCGTGAGGAGGTTGGTGCCGAGCCGGTCGAGGGTGGTCTGGAGCTGCGCGCGGCTGGACGTGGAGATGCCGACCACGCCGATCATCGCGGCGATCCCGATCGCGATGCCGAGCGCGGACAGGAACACCCGCATCGGGCGGGACCGCAGCCCGGCGGCGCCGACGCGAAGCACGTCCCCCGGGCCGAGCCGGGGCGGGGCGGTCGCGGTCACCGTGCGGCCTCCATCCGTAGGTCGTCGTGGACGATCCGGCCGTCGCGCATCCGCACCTGGCGGGGCAGCAGCGCGGCGATGTCCCGGTCGTGCGTGATCAGCACGACGGTCGTGCCGCCGGCGGACAGCTCCCGCAGCAGGTCCAGGACGCCCGCGCCGGACGCCGAGTCCAGCGCGCCGGTCGGCTCGTCCGCCAGCAGCAGCGCGGGCTCGCCGACGACCGCGCGGGCGATCGCCACCCGCTGCCGCTCCCCGCCGGACAGCTGGTGCGGCCGGTGGCCGAGGCGGTGCCCGAGCCCGACCCGCTCCAGCGCGCGGCGGGCCCGGCGGCGCCGCTGCGCGAGCGGCACGCCCCCGTAGAGCAGGCCGTCCGCGACGTTGTCCAGCGCGCTGACGCCGGCCGCGAGGTGGAACTGCTGGAAGACGAACCCGATCCGGCGGGCGCGCAGCGCCGACAGCCGCCGGTCCGGCAGCCGCGACACGTCCGTGCCCTCGACCAGGACGGTCCCGGCGCTCGGCAGGTCGAGCGTGCCGAGCAGGTGCAGCATCGTCGACTTCCCGGACCCGGACGGCCCGACGATCGCGACCAGCTCGCACTCCTCGACGGCCAGCGACACCCCGTCCAGCGCCGTGACCCCGCCCGGATAGGTCTTGGTGACCTCGCGCAGCTCCACGACCGGCGTCATGAGGGCACCCCGACTCTCATGCCCTCCTTCAGGCCGGATCCCGTGATCTCGACCTCGCCTTCGGTGAACACGCCGGTCTCCACCGGGACCGTGCGGACCCGTCCGTTCTCGACGACCTGGACGGCGTAGCCGCCGTCGCCCTGGGCGAGCAGCGCGCCGATCGGCACGGCGAGGACGTCGCGGTGCCGGTTCGCGGTGAAGCTCACCTTGACGGGCGCCTTGTCGTAGGGGCCGAGCGACTTCTGCGACGGGACCGAGATCTCGACCTCGACGGTCGACGGCCTGCCTTCCCTGCCCTCCTTCGCGACCTTCCCGACCGAGGCGACCTCGCCCTTGACGGTGTCGCCGGACGGCAGCTCGACCTCCACACCGGCGCCCTTCTTGACGAGCCGCTGGTACTTCACGTCCAGCTCGACGCCCACCACGCGGGTCGTGCCGGTGCAGGTGAGGACGGGGCCGCCGATCCGGTCGCCGACGTGGGCCTTCCGCTCGGCCACCCTGATCCGGCCGGACGCGACGACGGCCGCACCCGGCTCGATCCGGCCGGTCTCGTCCACGCCGAGGTCGTCCTGCCAGCGTTTCACCGCCGCGGCGGTGGCGGCGCCGTAGGTGTCGTCCACGGTGAACCCGGTGTAGCCCAGGGCCCGCAGGTTGCGTTCGAACTGTTCGACGTCGGCTCCCTTCGTCCCCTGGGAGAGAGCCCGGTAGAGCGGCAGCCTCCCGTACAGCAGCGGCACCGGCCTGTCGTCCACCCGGTACACCGGCCGGCCCCTGGAGATCACCGTTCCGGGCCCGGCGAGCCAGGTGAGGGTGCCGTGCCCCGCGCCGGTGACGGTGCGCGTGCCGCCGTAGCCGAGCGTCCCGTCGACGTCCTGGGTCTCGACGAGGGTCGTCCGCTCGATCGGCGCCGTCGCCGGCGGCAGCGTGCTGTGCGCGGCGGCGGGGTCGCCGCCGCCGCCGAGGCCGGCGGTCGCGAGCCCGGCGCCGCCGGCCACGACCACCCCGGCCGCGCCGAGGACGATGGCGCGCGTTCTGGCCACTAGTCCTCGCCCTTCTCGCCGGACAGGCCCATCCCGCCCGGCTGGAGCTTGCCGCACGCCTTCTGCGCGGCCTTGAACTCCGCGCTCTCCGGGTCCATGCCGGTGCCGGGACCGGCTTCGAGCAGCATCGTGCCGTCGGGCTTGGGGTCGGGGAACTCGCTGACGCCGTGGTCGCGCATGCACGCGGAGAACGCGCGCATCTTGGCCAGGTCCTCCGGCTTGGGCTTGCGCGGCTTGCCGCCGTTCGGCATCAGGTGCGCGCACTTCTTCTGCGCCGCCTCGACCTCGCCGCCGTTCTTCGGGACGCCTCCCTCGCCGGGCTTGCCGGACGCGCGGATCTCGACCCTGCCGTCCTTCGGGTCCGGCATGTCCACCCCGTTCTCCCGCATGCACTGGGCGAACTCGCGCAGCTTCTGGTCGTCGCTTGCCGCCTTGGCGGTGCCGCCCGCTCCGGCGCCGCCGTCGCCCCCGCACGCCTGCAGCCCGAAAGCGAGGGCTGGGACGAGTGCCAGCACCCCGAGCGTGTGTCGTCGCATCGGTCGGTCTCCTCGATCGGTTCCGCCGGACGGTCCGCCGGCGGCGACCGCAAGTCCAGCGCCGGCCCGGTAACCCCGGCGTAACCGGATCGGGTTATGCCGGCGTTACGCCCGCTCCGCCAAGCTGGTCCCGGCGGGAACGGCGGCGCGGGACAAGGGGGCGCGGACGTGCGGGTACTGATCGCCGAGGACGAGCGGATGCTCGCCGACTCGATCGCCGAGGGGCTGCGGGCCGAGGCCCTCGCCGTGGACGTGGTCTACGACGGGGACACCGCGCTCGAGCGCCTCGGCGTCAACGACTACGACGTGCTCGTCCTGGACCGGGACCTGCCCGTCGTGCACGGCGACGACGTGTGCCGCGCGGTCGTGGAGTCCGGGGCGCTCGTCCGGGTGCTGATGCTCACCGCCGCCGTCACCGTCCCGGCGCGGGTCGACGGGCTGCGGCTCGGCGCGGACGACTACCTGACCAAGCCGTTCGCGTTCGAGGAGCTGGTGGCGCGGGTGCAGGCGCTCGCCCGGCGGGCCCGCCCGGCGGCGCCGCCGGCGCTGGAGCGCGCCGGGATCCGGCTCGACCCGGCCCGCCGGGAGGTGTACCGGGACGGCCGGTACGTGCACCTGGCGCGCAAGGAGTTCGGGCTGCTCGCCGAGCTGCTGCGCGCGGAGGGGACGATCGTGTCCGCCGAGCGGCTGCTGGAGAAGGTGTGGGACGAGCACACCGACCCGTTCACCAACACCGTCCGGGTGACGCTGATGAAGCTGCGCCGCAGGCTCGGCGATCCCCCGGTCATCGAGACCGTCCCGGGAGCGGGGTACCGGATCCCATGACGCACCTCGGCGAGCGGCTGCGGCCGACGATCCGCATGCGGCTCACGCTGCTCTACACGGGCCTGTTCCTCTGCGCCGGGATCGTCCTGCTGGGGCTGACGTACCTTCTCCTGCAGAACAACCTGCCGAGGACCGCCGACCCGGTCGACGTGAACCAGGTCTTCGCCGGCGGCCCGGCCGAGTGGTCGCTGACGCCTCCGCCCGGCGGGCCGCCCGCCGAGACCGCCGCCCGGCGGGTGGAGGGCGTCCTGACCAAGGAGCGGGAGAACTACCAGCGGGAGACGCTGAACGCGCTGCTCACCCAGGGCGGCGTCGCGCTCGGGCTGGTGGCCGCGGCCGGGCTCGGGTTCGGCTGGCTGCTCGCCGACCGGGCGCTGCGCCCCGTCCACACGATCACCGAGACGGCGCGGCGGGTGGCGCGCAGCCACGACCTCACCGAGCGCATCTCCTACGAGGGGCCGCGCGACGACGTGAAGGAGCTGGCCGACACCTTCGACACCATGCTCGGCCGGCTGGCGCGGGCGTTCGACGGGCAGCGGCGGTTCGTGGCGAACGCCTCGCACGAGCTGCGCACCCCGCTCGCCATCAACCGGACGCTCGTGGACGTGGCGGTGCGCCGCCCGGACGCCACCGACGACGTCAAGCGGCTCGGCGAGTCGCTGCTGGTGGTGAACGGCCGGCACGAGCGGCTCATCGACGGGCTCCTCACCCTCGCGGGCACCGAGGACGTCGTGGTCGACGCGGCGCCGCTCGACCTCGCGGACGTGGCGGCGCACGTCCTGGAGCAGTCCGCGCCCGAGGCGCGCGAGCACGGCGTGGGCACCGACCGGAGGCTCGGCCCGGCGCCCACCTCCGGCGACCCGGTGCTCGTGGAGCGGCTCGTGCAGAACCTCGTCGAGAACGCGATCCGGCACAACCACGACGGCGGCGAGCTGTCGCTCACCACCCGCGGCCGGGACGGATGGGCCGAGCTGGAGATCGCCAACACCGGGCCGGCCGTCCCCGGCTACGAGGTCGAGACGATCTTCGAGCCGTTCCGGCGGCTCGGCAACGACCGGATGCGCTCCGACCGCGGCTCCGGGCTCGGGCTGTCGATCGTCCGCGCGACGGCGACCGCGCACGGGGGCACGGTGACGGCGGCGCCGCGCCCCGGCGGCGGCCTCGTCGTGACCGTCCGGCTGCCCTCCCGCACCCCCGCCGGCGTACCCGCGCGCCCAGCGGCGAACGGGCCGCGCCCGGCTGAGAGATCCGGCCCGATGGGGGTAGCGTCTTCCCAATGACCAGTGCGCAATTGCTCACCGACGGGTTCGGCAGGATCCGGGAGGTCGTCCACGGCGCGGCCGGCGGGCTCGCCCCGCGGCAGCTCGCCCACCGGCCGGCCGAGGGCGCCAACTCGATCGCGTGGCTCGTCTGGCACCTCACCCGCATCCAGGACGACCACGTCGCGGACGCCGCCGGCACCGCGCAGGCGTGGACCGAGGACGGCTGGGCCGACCGGTTCGGCCTGCCGTTCGACCCCTACGACACCGGGTACGGGCACACGCCCGACGACGTCGCGGCGGTCCGGGTGGATTCGGCGGACCTGCTGACGGACTACCACGACGCCGTCCACGACCGGACGGTGACGTACGTGTCCGGGCTGACCGACCGCGACCTGGAGCGCATCGTCGACCGCGCGTGGGACCCGCCGGTCACGCTCGCCGTGCGGCTGATCAGCGTGATCTCCGACGACCTGCAGCACGCCGGCCAGGCCGCCTACGTCCGCGGCCTCCTCGAACGCGGCTGACCCGGCCGGGCGGCGGCCAGGGGCCGGCTAGGCGTCCTTGAGCGGGACGCGCCACACCAGGATCGTGCCGCCGTCCGGGCGGGCCCGGGTGCCGAAGGAGCCGCCGAGGCCCTCGGCGCGCTCGCGCATGTTCCGCAGGCCGCTGCGGCGGCCGCCCTCGGGGATGCCGACGCCGTCGTCCTCGACCCGGAGCGTGAGGTCGTCGTCGCCGACGTCGATGACGACGGCGGCCTCGCCGGCGCGGGCGTGCCGCGCCACGTTCGACAGCGCCTCCTGGACGACCGCGAGGAGCTGCTCGCCGGCCGCGTCGTCGACCGCGGTGTCCAGCAGCCCGGCGAGCCGCACCGACGGCGCGAACCCGAGCCGCTCGGCGGCGGCGTCGACCAGCGCGTGCACGCGGCTGCGCAGCGACTCCTCGTCCGGCGGCGCCTGCAGGGCGAAGATCGTGGAGCGGATCTGCCGGATGGTGTCGTCCAGGTCGTCCACCGCCCGCTGCACCCGCGTCGCGACCTCCCGCTTCTGGGTGATCTTGATGGCGGCCATCAGCGTCATCGCGGTCGCGAACAGCCGCTGGATGACGGTGTCGTGCAGGTCCTTGGCGATGCGGTCGCGGTCCTCCAGCAGGGCCAGCCGCTCGGTGTCGCGGCGCCGGTCGGCCAGCTCCAGCGCCACCGCCGCCTGCCCCGCGAACGCCTCCAGCAGGCGCCGCGTCCCGTCGGAGAACAGCGCGCCGCCCGGCGGGTTGATCACGGTGATGGTGCCGCGCGCGGACGGGCCGGTGCCGAGCGGCACCACCAGCAGCGGCCCGACCGGCACGCCCGCCGGCGCGCCGGCCTCCGCCACCGCCGCCGCGCCGTCGGCCAGCCGCAGCGCCGCCCCCTCGGCGAACACCTTCCCCGACACCGACCGGTCCAGCTCGAGCCGCCTGCCCCGCAGGTGGTGGGCGCCCTCGCCGTCCGCGGCCTCCAGCACGGCCGCGCGGCCCGTCTCGTCCACCAGCGTGACGCCGCTCACCCGCGCGTCGGCGATCTCCCTGGCCCGGCGGGCGACGAGGTCGATGACGTCGTGGGTGTCGGTGCCCGACAGCAGCGCGGTGGAGATCTCGGCGGACGCCTCCAGCCACCGCTCCCGGCGCCGCGTCTCCTCGTACAGCCGGGCGTTCTCGATCGCGACGCCGGCGGCCGTGGCCAGCGCGGTCACCACGACCTCGTCCTCCTCCTCGAAGGGGCCGCCGCCGGCCTTCTCGGTGAGGTAGAGGTTGCCGAACACCTCGTCCCGCACCCGGACCGGCACCCCCAGGAACGTCCGCATCGGCGGATGGTTCGCCGGGAAGCCGGACGAGGCGGGGTGCTCGGCGAGGTCCGCCAGCCGCAGCGCGTGCGGCTCCCGGATCAGCAGGCCGAGGATGCCCTCGCCGTGCGGCCAGTGCCCGATCGACGCGATCTCCTCGTCGCCCACCCCCGTCGTGACGAACCGGACGAGCCGCTCGCCCTCCTCCCCGATCACGCCGAGGGCGCCGTAGCGGGCGTCGACGAGGGTGGTGGCGGCCTCGACGATGCGCCGCAGCACCGTCGACAGATCCAGCTCGCCGCCGATGGAGACGACCGCCTCCAGCAGCGCGTGCACGCGGTCGCGCGTCGACCGGGCCGTCTCCAGCCGGGACTGCAACTCGGCCAGCAGATCGTCCAGCTTCAGCTCCGGCAGGACGAGCCGGGCGCGCTCGGCGCCGGAGCGGGGCTCCTCACTCACACCGCCAGTATTGCGTGCCCTCCCGGAGGGCCGAATCAGGGTCGCCGCGGCGGTCCGGCCAGGTCGGCCCGCGTGCCGGCGAGGACCGACGCGATGAGGCTCGACCAGCGGGGCCCGATGTGGGCGATGTCATGCCGGCGCACCGACCGCAGCGCCCGCTCGCCGAGCCGGTCGCGCAGGCCGGGGTCCTCGATCAGCTTGCGGAGCGCCGCGGTGAGCGCGTCGACGTCGCCGGCCGGGACGAGCAGGCCGTCCTCGCCGGGGGTGATCAGCTCGGCGGGGCCGTGCGGGCAGTCGAACGCCACGACCGGCAGGCCCATGCCCATCGCCTCGATGACGACCATCGGCATGCCCTCCCGGCGCGAGGAGAGGACGTAGAGCGAGGCGCGCCGCATCTCGGCCGGCAGGTCGGGTGTCCGGGCGCGCAGCTCGGCCCGGCCGGTGAGGCCGAGGTCGGCGATCATCGCGCGGAGCCGGTCCCGGCGCACCCCGGAGCCGAAGATGCGCAGGGTCCAGCCGGGGTGCTCGGCGGCGATCGGCGCGTAGGCGCGCAGGAGCAGGTCGAAGCCCTTGGTGCGGACGAGCCGCCCGGCCGCGAGCACGACCCTGTGCTCGCGGCGGGACGGTGGCCCGGGAAGCGGCGGCGCCGCGTTCGGGATCCGGGCGATGCGGACGCCGGAGCCGGCCAGCGCCCGCGCGTAGTCGGCGCGGGCGGCCTCGGTGAGCACGGCGAGGGCGGTGAGCCGCCGGTAGGCGCGGACGACCTCCCGGCGGAGCGCGGGCCGGTAGGAGCCGAGGTCCATGTGGTCCTGCCCGATCGTCGCGACGCCGCGCGGGCCGAGCTCGGCGGCCAGCAGGACGAGGGAGGGCCGGGTCCCGATGAGCACGTCCGCCGGTGCGCCGTAGAGGGCGCGGAGGAGGCGGACGTCCGTCCACAGGGTCATGTGCCGGAACGACGCGTCGTCGACCGGGGTCAGGAGGCTCGGCAGCCGGGTGAGGAGGCGGGCCGCCCGGTTCGGGCGGGCGAGGCCGTCGTCGGCGTAGGTCACCGCGACCCCGGCGGGCACCGGGAAGAACGGCCTGCGGCTCCGCCTCAGCACGCTGACGATCTCGACGTCGTGGTCGCGGGCCAGGTGCCCGCACAGGTTGAGCACCGTGCGGATCGTGCCGCCCGTCCCGTGCGCGTTCTGCAGCAGGACGCGGACGCGCGGACGGCCGCCGGGCGGCGGGACGAGGCGCCGCCACCGCAGCGGGCGCAGCGTCAAGAGCGCCGCGCGGCGCAGGACCCGGTGGGCCCCGCGCCGGACGCGGCGGCGGAGTCGCAGTGGTCGCGCGGACTCGTTCACCGGGCCCCCGATCGTCGCCGGCCGTGTCCCGGCTCCTTCCCGATCGCGGGCCCGCCGAACTCCCGCCCGGCACCGGTGCCCCGGGCGCCGGTCCCCGGTGTCAGTTCCCGGTGTCAGTTCCCGGCGTCAGTTCCCGGGCGTCACGCGGTGGAGACGGTGCGGTCGAGGGCGCTGCCCTTGACCCACCGCTTCCACGACATCTCGTAGTAGCTCCACCCGTTGTTCCAGTCCAGGCCGCGCTTGCTGCCGGTGATGACCACCGGGTCGCCGCGGTAGGAGAAGTTGTAGAACCACTGGGCGTCCTTGGGCGGGGAGTTGACGCAGCCGTGGCTGACGTTCTGGCGGCCCTGCGCCCAGATGGTCGAGGCCATCGAGTGGACGTACTCGCCGCTGTTGGAGATCCGCACCGCGAACGGGATGACCTCCTTGTAGCCGCCGTTCGCCTTGTCCTTCGGATCGACGCCCATCCACTCCGACGTCATGATCGCCGGATTCTCCTTGCCCATGGTCAGGTGGATGCCGCTGGTGGTGAGGAAGGTGTCGACGCCGTTGACCACGCGCCCACCGCGGCCCGCGCTGATGGGCCAGCTGCGGACCGTCTTGCCGTTCTTCTTGACGACGGCCTTCTTGCTCTTGGTGCTGATGTGGGTGATGTGCGAGTCGCCGATGCGGAACGTGCGCTTGAAGTCGGCCATGCCGTACGTCCGCTTGCCCGACTTCACCCCGGCCAGCTTCGCCCGCAGCATGACCTTCTGGTTGGGCTGCCAGTACTGGCCGTTCTTCGTGCGGAAGACGACCGTGGTGTCGTTCATCCAGTACCACGCCCCGACGTTGGGCTTGGTGGACTTGACCTCCAGCGCCTGCTCCACGGCCTTCTTGTCGGCGACCGCGCGGTTGAACACCACCTGGATCGGCATGCCGACGCCGACCTTCTCGTTGCTGCTCGGCGTGACGTCGGCGATCTCCAGCCGGCTCGCGGCCTTCAGCGTCGCGAACGCGGCGTTGACCGTGGTCGACTTGCCCTCGGGGCTCTTGGCGACCGCGGTGACCTGGTACTTGGCGCCCGGACGCAGCGTGCGCGACTTCCACTTCGTCTTGTCGGCGGCCATCTCGCCGGCCACCGGCTTGCCCTTGAGGAGCACGGTGACCTGCTCGAGCGTGCCGCCCGCGGCCGTGACGACGACGCCGTCCTCGGGCGCGGCCTTGGTGTTGCCGTTACCCGGGTTGATCGTCACCTCCGGGACGCCCGCGTCGGCCTTCTCCCCGACGGTCACGCCGGAGTCCTTCTCGCCGCCCCCGCTGCAGGCGGTCGTGAGGAGGAGCACGACCCCCGCCATCCCCGCGCCAGCCCGGACCCCTGCGGAAACCCTCCGCTGCACCACGACCTCCCGAAACCCCGCCGTCTATCCCAGAGACATTAGCGACAAAATCCGTCGATCATGCCATGACCCGGGGTTTTGGCCGGGGTCCGAGATCAAAGCGTTGCACGGGCGGCGCCGCGGGCTCGGCGCCGCCCGCGGGCCGCCTAGCGGAGGGCGCTGCCCTGGCTCCACTTGGCGAAGGACATCTGCCAGAAGCTCCAGCCGTTGTCCCACTCGACCTCGCGGTCGGACCCGGTCAGCTTGATGACGTCGCCGCGCTGCATGGTGTCGTAGAACCACTTCGCGTTGGACGGGCTGACGTTGATGCAGCCGTGGCTGACGTTCGCCGATCCCTGCGAGCCGACCGACCACGGCGCCGAGTGGACGTACTCGCCGCTGTTGGAGAAGCGGACCGCGTAGTTGACGACCGTCTTGTAGTAGCCGGGGTCGCCCTCCTTGCGGCCCGGCGAGACCATCGTGACGGGGTTGCCCTTCTCCATCAGCAGGTGGACGCCGCTGGTGGTGGTGTACTCCCGGGTCTGCCCGTTGCCGGCGCTGAACGGGATCGTCCGCAGCTTCTCGCCGTCCCGCGTGACGGTCATCCTGTGCTCGCCGAGGTCGCCGGTCGTGACCTGCGCGGCGCCGATGCTGATCGCCGCCTGGGCGTCCTTGGCCCCGTACACGCCGCCGCCCGCGTTCACCCCCGCCAGGGAGGCGTGGAAGCGGACGGTCTGGTGCGGCTGCCAGTACGTCTTCGTCCGGTAGACGGCCTGGTCCGGCGCGACCCACCGCCAGGCGCCCTCGACGGGCTTCTCGGGGGTGACGCGCAGCGTCCGCTCCACGGCGGCCTTGTCGGTGACCGGGCGGTCGAACCTGACGAAGATCGGCATGCCGACGCCGACCTTCTCCCCCTTCACGTTCGGGGTCACGTCGACGATCGACAGCGTCTTGGCCGGCTTGAGCGTGGTGAACGCGCTGGTCACCGTCCGGACCTTGCCGTCGTCGCGGGCCTGCGCGGTGACGGTGTAGGACGTCCCGGGCGTCAGCGTGCGGGTGGAGCGCCACGTCCGGTGGCCGTCGCCGAACGCCCCGGTGATGGTGGCGCCCTCGCCCTGGACGGTCACGTTCTGCAGCCTGCCGTCCGAGGTCTTCACCTCGATGGTGCCGTCCGGCTTGACCTGGGCGGTCCCGTCCGCGGGGGTGATCGTCACCTCGGTGTCCGACCCGCCCGAGGCCAGCTTGCCCTCGCCGCCGGCGCCGCAGCCGGTCACGAGCATCGCCACCGCGCCCGTACCGCCGGCCAGCACGATCCCCGCACGACCCTTGATCGCCACAAATCCCCCAAACCCGTCGAATTCACCCCGTGTACGGTGAATCTACCTACACATGGAGACGCCCCGAACCTCGGGGAAGTTCGGGGCGTCCGGCGGGGACCCGCTGCTCAGACCGCCGTCCCGGCGGCGGGCTCGCGGTTGATGTGGCGCACGACGCGCTTGAACCCCCAGACCGAGACGGCGATGCCGATCCCGCCCAGCCCGGCGACGATGCCGGTGCGGAACCACAGGTACATGCCGATCGACTCGTTGAAGAGCATCCAGAGGCTGACGCCGACGTTGGCCAGCAGCACCCCCGACCACAGCAGCGAGATCTTCAGGAAGAACCGGTGCACCCGGTCGTGCTTGTAGAAGGCGTCGGGGATCGGCGCCATGTCCTTGGCCAGCTTCATGGCCAGCGGCTTGCCGAGCGGCACCGAGGCGAGGAACGCCAGGCTCACGCACAGCGTGCCGAGCGTCGGCTGCAGGAAGTAGATGACCGCGCTGTGGGTGGCCGCCGCCAGGCCCGCGCGGACGGTCACCCCGACCGCCGCCAGCAGCAGCAGCCCCGACACCGGCCGCTTGCTCGCGTACCGGTAGATGATGCCGCCGTAGACCCAGGCGACGGCGGCGACCAGCGCGCCGTTCAAGCCGAGGAGCACCAGCGCGGTGTAGAACACCGCCACCGGGGCGATCACGCCCTCCACGAAGCGCGGGAGCGCGTGCAGGAGCAGCGCGGTCACCCGCGGCAGCTCGAACACGTGGTGCCCGCCGGCCAGGCCCTGGCCGTCCTTCTCTTCGGGCGCCCGGCTGAGGCCGCCCTGCGCCTCGGGCGCGATCGCCGTCGTTCGTTCCATCGAGTACTGTGCTCCCCGATCGGTGTGCATGAACTCGGATGTGCTCACGATTCGCCCCACCGTACGTGATGATCCGCAGGCGTCCGTCCGTTTTCGACTGATTCGCTCTGCGCGGCCGGTTCCCTCGTTAGTTCGGTTCCGGGGGCCGCCGGGTGCGGGCCGCGGCCGGATGCGGCCACGATCGAACCACTGCCTCCGGCGTTCCTTCCGACTCTAGGTGCCCCTCGCCCCGGGCCTTATCCGGGGCCGGTCCTCATTTGGCGAACGCCCCGCAGACCCTTGAACCGCGGCGGCGGGGACCCGCTCCGCGCCGTGCCGTCAGTCCCCCGGCGGGACGGGCTGGGCGTCCCGCGCGGCGGCGTAGATGGCGCGCAGCGTCACCGCCACCGACGGCCTGCGGACGCTCGCGGAGCGGGTGACGGCGTACACCTCGCGGGCGAGCGTGCACTCGGGGATCCGCCGGACCGCCACGCCCCGGTCGCCGGCGGCGAGCGCCAGCGCGGGCACCGCGGTGATGCCGATGCCGCGCGCCACCAGGCTGAGGATCGTGTGCAGCCCCTCGAACTCCCACGGCACGGGGCGGGCGCCGCCGACGGTGTCCAGCAGCCGCTCGACGGCCTGCCGGGACGGCTCGCCGGGCGGCGCGGCCATCCACGGCTCGTCCCGGAGCCGCTCCAGGTCGACCGGCCGGTCCGGGTCCGACATCGGATGCGACTCGGGCACGACCAGGACGAGCGGGTCGCGGCGCAGGTGGAAGAACTCCAGCGCGGCGGGCGCCTGGTCGGGGACCTTGCCCGTCCAGTCGTCGATCAGCGCGATGTCGACCTCGCCGCTCTGCACCTGGCGGATCCCGGTGCCGGGCGCGGTCTGCCGCAGCACGAACGTGAGCCCGGGGTGCTCGCCCAGGCTGCGCGCCAGCGCGGGGGCGAAGGCGACGGCGGCGGTCGGGAACGCGGTCACCACGACCCGCCCCGAGGGCGCGTCGGCCTGCGCCGACAGCTCCGCCTCCGCCGTCTCGACCAGGCCGAGGATCTCCTCGGCGCGCTCGGCGAGGCGGCGCCCGGCGTCGGTCAGCTCCGCGCTGCGGGCGGTGCGGTCCAGCAGCGGGACGTGGGCCTCGCGTTCCAGCGCGGCGAGCTGCTGGGAGACCGCCGACGGGGTGTAGCCGAGGGCGGCCGCGGTCGCCGCGATGCTGCCGCGGCGGGCGAATTCGGCGAGCAACCGCAGCCGGCGCAGTTCGAGCATCAGAACATCTTACGGTAACCATCGATGAGACTCGCTTGTAATGATGCTTGCAGCGGGCAAGAGTGAAGCGAACCCGGCCGGGTCGCACACGGGGATTCGACGGTCACCCACCGTTATCTCGCCATGCCCTTTGGAGCATTGATGCCTGCCCAGAATGAGTCCGCATCCGTCCGGCCGCTGTCGTTCGCGCCGCGCCCGGTTCCCCTGTCGGCGACCCTCGCGGTCAACGAGGCGATCGCCCGCAAGCGCCGGGAGGGCGAGCGCGTGCTGCCCCTCGGCTTCGGGGAGGCCGGGATCCCGATCCATCCCGCGCTGACCCGCGAACTGGAGTCGGCCGCCGGCCGCGGCGCCTACGGCCCGGTCGCCGGATCGGCCGCGCTGCGCGCCGCCACCGCCGGCTACTGGGCGCGGCGCGGGCTGCCCACCGACCCGTCCGCGGTGGTGGCCGGGCCCGGCAGCAAGCCGCTGCTGTTCGCGCTGATGACCTCCCTCGGCGGCGACGTCGTGGTGGCGGCGCCGAGCTGGGTGAGCTACGCGGCGCAGGCGTCGCTGGCGGGCGCGGTGCCGATCCGGGTGGCGACCCCGCCGGGCGAGGGCGGCGTGCCGAGCCCGGCGCTGCTGGCCGACGCCGTGGTGCGGGCCCGCGCCCGGGGCCGCGTCGTCCGGACGGTCGTGGTGACGCTGCCCGACAACCCGACGGGGACGCTGGCGTCGGAGGAGACGGTCCGGAGGCTGTGCGCGGTCGCGCGCGAGCACGACCTGGTGATCATCTCCGACGAGATCTACCGGGACCTGGTGCACGAGCCGGGCCGGACGGTGCCGAGCCCGGCCCGGTACGCGCCGGAGCGGACCGTGGTGACGACCGCGCTGAGCAAGAGCCTCGCCGCGGGCGGCTGGCGGCTCGGCGTCGCGCGGCTGCCGGACGGGCCGTTCGGCCGCGCGCTGCGCGACAGCCTGCTCGGGGTGGCGAGCGAGATCTGGTCGAGCGCCCCCGCGCCGATGCAGCACGCCGCCGCCTACGCCTTCGCCGAGCCGCCGGAGCTGGTCGAGCACGTCGACCGCAGCCGGCGGCTGCACGCCGCGGTCACCGGCGCGGTCGCCGACCGGTTCGCCGCCGCGGGCGCGCGGGTCCGGCGGCCGGAGGCGGCCTTCTACGTCTACCCCGACTTCGGGCCGCTGCGGGACGTGCTGCACGAGCACCACGGCGTCCGCACGGCCGCCGACCTCACCGGCCTGCTGCTGGAGCGGTACGGGATCGGCGTCCTGCCCGGCAGCTCGTTCGGGGACGTGCCGTCGGCGCTGCGCATGCGGGTGGCGCCGAGCCTGCTCTACGGGGAGGACGACGAGCAGCGCCGCGCCGCCCTGGCCTCCCCGGCGCCCGCGGCGCTGCCGTGGATCGCCGACGCCCTGGACCGGCTGAGCGAGGCCCTCGCGGACCTGGCCGTGAGCGTCACCGCGAGTGAACCGGCCCTCGCGTAACCGTCCCGCGGTCCCGTCCGCGGACGCCGCGGGCCGCCCTTGCGGAGGGCGGTCCGCGGCCCGCTGCGTGAAGGGCCGGGCGCGCTACGTGACCTCGCCCGGAAGCGGCCGGGATCGGCCGCGGGGAGGTTCTCCGCCCGGTCCGACCGGCGCTGATAAGCGTGGTGTAAGGTCCAACGACGCACGGGGCGAACGTCACCAAACGACCAGCGGCAGGGCCATGCGCGCCCGGTCCGTCCCGCCCGTGCCGAAGCCAGGACGAGCGCGAAGTCACGCGAGTGATGAAAGAAGGCGAGGGGGCCCGTCATGAGGCATGCACGGGACGGGGCTGCCGCGGCGATGAGCGCCGCCTCCAGGATTCTGGTCGCGCGGGGCAAGAACGAGCCGCAGGAGATGGAGAACCCCGACGTCGCGTGGGGCCAGCGGGCCCGTGACGGGGTGTGGGTGCCGACCAGGGACGGGCAGCGCATCCACCTCGGCATCGACTTCACCGCCGCCGACACGGTCGCGCAGGTGCTGCGCCCCAGCCTGCGGGTGTTCGTCGGCGTGGACGTCGACACCGACATCGTCGCGCAGACGACGGCCGGCGGGGTGCGGCTGCTCACGGTGATCCACGGCCCGGACGCCCCCTCGGAGTTCCGGTTCACCGTGTCGCTCGCCGACGGCCTGGTGCTGGAGTCGATGCCGTCCGGCGGCTACGACGTCGTCCACCTGCGCTACGGCGCCACCGTGGGCCGGCTCTACAACCCCTGGGCGAGCGACTCGATGTTCCGCCAGGTCAAAGCCGACTACACGCTGGACGGGACGGCCGTCACGATGCGCGTCCAGCACACCGACGCCTACTACCCGGTCGTCGCCGACCCGCACTACGAGCGCTGACTCCGCACGGCGGCGGGGGCGCCGGGGGCGCGGCCTCCGGTGGAACGTTCCGGCCGGATCGGGCCACCGGACGCGCCGACGCGTCCCGCCGGGGCGTGCCCCGGCGGGCGGCGCCCTCGTCATAGGGTGGGGGCCACGGGCCGCGTTCCGGCCCCGGCGACGGAGCCGGGAGCACGACCGCCCCGGTCCCCCGAGACTGGAGTCATCGTGATCTTCACTCATGACACCGAGCACGCCCTCGCCGTCGTCGTCGACCTGATCAACACCGGCGCGGCCACGTCCGGCGCCGAGGAGCTCGGCGGGCTGGACGGCCTGCGCGCGTTCGTCGACCGCAACGCCTTCAGCGACGTCGGCGCGCTCACCGAGGCCGACCTGCTCCGGGTGCTGGACCTGCGGGCCCGGTTCCACGAGGTGTTCCGGGCCGGCGACGTGCCGTCCGCCGTCCGCCGGATCAACGCGATCGTCGGCGAGGTCCGCACCACCCCGCACCTGACCGACCACGACGGCTACGACTGGCACGTGCACTTCTTCGCGCCGGGCGCGCCGCTCGGGGAGCACCTGGCCGCCGACTGCGGGATGGCGCTGGCCTACGTGGTCGCTGCGGGCGAGCTGGACCGGCTGCGCACCTGCGAGGCGCCGGACTGCGCGCGCGTCCTGGTCGACCTGTCCCGCAACCGCTGCCGCCGCTACTGCGACAGCCGCACCTGCGGCAACCGCATGCACGTCGCCGCCTACCGCGCCCGCCAGCGCGAGGCCGCCCACTAGGAGGCGGCGCCCCCGCCCGTCACGGGTCAGCCACGGCGGCGACCGCGTCCAGGGCGCGGCGGGCGGCGGCCGCGTCGTGGACGCGGAAGACGCGGGCGCCGAGCAGCGCGGACACGCCGAGCACGGCCATGGTGCCGACGCCGCGCTTGTCGACGGGGCGGCCGAGCGCCTCGCCGATGAAGTCCTTGTTGGACACCGCGACCAGTACCGGCCATCCGGTGGCGGTCAGCTCGCCGAGCCGGCGGGTGATCTCCAGCGACTGGCGGGTGTTCTTGCCGAAGTCGTGGGCGGGGTCGATGAGGATCGCCTCGCGCCGCACCCCGAGCGCGGCGGCCCGCTCGGCCTCGCCGGTGATGTGGGCGACGACGTCCGCGACGACGTCGCCGTAGCCGATCCGGTGCGGCCGGGTGCGCGGGTCGAGGGGCCCGGCGTGCGCGCAGACCAGCCCGATGCCGTGCGCGGCGGCGACCTCGGCCAGGCGCGGGTCGGGCCCGCCCCAGGTGTCGTTCAGCAGGTCGGCGCCGGCGGCGGCGACCGCCTCGCCCACCTCGGCGCGCCAGGTGTCGACGCTGATCACGACGCGGGGGTGCCGCTCGCGGACGGCGGCGACGAGGTCCACCACCCGGCGCAGCTCCTCGGCGACGCCGACCTCCTCGCCGGGGCCCGCCTTCACCCCGCCGATGTCGACGATGTCGGCGCCGGCCGCGACGGCCCGGTCGACGGCCTCCAGGGCGGCGCCGAAGCCGAAGGTGGCGCCCCTGTCGTAGAAGGAGTCGGGCGTGCGGTTCACCACCGCCATGATCGCGCGTGGGCCGATGTCGCGGCCGTTCAGCCGCAGCGGCGGCGCGTCCGGAGAGCTCATGATGGCTCTCACCGTGGCACAGCGGCGCCGCGGCGGGCGAACCAGAAGTGAATTCGGTTCAAACGGAGCCCTCCCTCGTCATCGCCGCGTCGTGGTCGGTAATCTCATATTTCACGCTCACCCCGGGTTCACCCGCGGTGGGCCCCGCATCGACCTATTTCAGCCATGGAGGATCCGCTGTCCAGGCGAGCACTCATCACCGGCATCACCGGACAGGACGGCTCGTATCTGGCCGAGCATCTGCTTGAGCTGGGATACGAGGTCTGGGGCCTGGTGCGGGGGCAGGCGAACCCGCACGTGTCGCGGCTGCGCAAGCACATCGGCGATGTGCAGATCACCACCGGCGACCTGCTGGATCAGGGCAGCCTGATCTCGGCGGTGGAGCGGGTGCAGCCCGACGAGGTCTACAACCTGGGCGCGATCTCCTACGTCCCCATGTCCTGGCAGCAGGCCGAGCTCACCGCCGAGGTCACCGGCATGGGCGTGCTGCGGATGCTGGAGGCGATCCGCGTGGTGTCGGGCATCAGCCCGTCCCGGACGCCGGACCGCGAGCAGATCCGCTTCTACCAGGCGTCGTCGTCGGAGATGTTCGGGATGGTCCGGGAGACGCCGCAGAACGAGCGGACCCCGTTCCACCCCCGCAGCCCGTACGGGGTCGCCAAGAGCTACGGGCACTACATCACGCAGAACTACCGCGAGTCCTACGGGATGTTCGCGGTCAGCGGGATCCTGTTCAACCACGAGTCGCCGCGCCGCGGCGCCGAGTTCGTCACGCGGAAGGTGTCGCTGGGCGCGGCGCGCATCAAGCTGGGCCTGGCCCGGGAGCTGCGCCTCGGCAACCTGGACGCGCGGCGCGACTGGGGCTACGCCGGCGACTACGCCCGGGCGATGCGGCTGATGCTCGCGCAGGACTCCCCCGAGGACTTCGTCATCGGAACGGGCCAAACGCAGTCGGTGCGGGAGCTGGTGGAGTTCGCGTTCCGCACGGCGGGCCTGAACTGGGAGGACCACGTCGTCCTGGACGCCAAGTACACCCGCCCGGCCGAGGTCGACCTGCTGTGCGCCGACCCGAAGAAGGCCCGCGAGCAGCTCGGCTGGGAGCCGGAGATCACGTTCGAGGGCCTGGTGACGATGATGGTCGAGTCGGACCTGCGGCTGCTGTCGGAGTCGGCCCGCCCCGAGGACGAGCCGTTCAGCCCCGACCATTGGTGATCCCCTGACCGTCCGCGTGGCACCATGCACATATGGGCATTTGTGAGCACGTGCAATCCCTTCCGGCGACCGATCCGGCACCCGGCACCCCGCAGGGATGCCAGGAGTGCCTGGAGGAGGGGACGCGGTGGGTGCACCTGCGGCTGTGCCTCGGCTGCGGGCATGTGGGCTGCTGCGACTCCTCCCCCATGCGGCACGCCAGCGCGCATTTCCACAAGGAGGGGCATCCGATCGTCCGGTCGTTCGAACCGGGTGAGGACTGGCGCTGGTGCTTCGTCGATGAACTGATCGTCTGATGCCGGACGTCCCGCTGCGAAGCGGGCCGGGGCGCTGGATCCTGCTCGCGACCGTGCTCGGGTCGGGCGTGGCGCTGCTCGACTCCACGGTCGTGAACGTGGCGCTGCCCGCCCTCGGGCGGGACCTCGGCGCCGACATGTCCGGCCTGCAGTGGACGATCAACGCCTACACGCTGACGCTCGCCGGGTTCATCCTGCTCGGCGGGTCGCTCGGCGACCGGTTCGGGCGCCGCCGGGTGTTCCTCATCGGCGTCGTGTGGTTCGCCGCGGCGTCCGTGCTGTGCGGGATCGCGCTGAACATCGAGATGCTGATCGTGTCGCGGGCGCTGCAGGGTGTCGGCGGGGCGCTGCTCACGCCGGGATCGCTGGCGATCATCCAGTCGTCGTTCGCCCCCGACGACCGGCCCCGCGCGGTCGGCGCCTGGTCGGGCCTCGGCGGCGTCGCGGCGGCGATCGGCCCGTTCGCGGGCGGCTGGCTGGTGGAGGCGGCCGGATGGCGGTGGGTGTTCCTGCTGAACGTGCCGCTGGCCGCCCTGGTGGTGCTGGTGTCGCTCCGGCACGTCCCGGAGAGCGCCGACCCGGACGCCCGCGGGCGGTTCGACGTGCTCGGCGCGGCGCTGGCGGCGCTGGCCCTGGCCGGGACGACGTACGCGCTCACCGAGGCGCCCGGCGGCAACGCCGCGCCGCCGGTGATCGGCGCCGCGGCCGTGCTGGGCCTGGCGGCCGCCGCCGCGTTCGTGCTGGTCGAGCGGATGCGCGGCAAGGGAAGGCGCCTGCCGGGCGTGCGGCGCGGGCGCGCGGGCACCGGTGCGGCGCCGCAGCCGATGCTGCCGCTCGGCGTGTTCTCCTCGCGGCAGTTCTCCGCCGTCAACGTCGTCACGTTCCTGATGTACGGCGGGATGGGCGTGCTGTTCTTCCTGTTCGTGCTGAACCTCCAGGTGGTGGGCGGGTTCTCGCCGGTGGCGGCCGGGGCCGCGCTGCTGCCGGTGACCGTGCTGATGCTGCTGCTGTCCGCGCGGGCGGGCGCGCTCGCGCAGAAGATCGGGCCGCGGCTGCCGATGACCGCGGGCCTGCTGGTGGCGGCCGGCGGGATGCTGCTCGTCGGCCGGATCGGGCGGGACGCCTCCTACGTGCGGGAGGTGCTGCCCGCCGTGGTGGTGTTCGGGCTCGGCCTGTCGGCGGTGGTCGCGCCGCTCACCGCGACCGTCCTCGCCACCGCCGACGCCCGGCACGCGGGCGTGGCCAGCGGCATCAACAACGCGGTGGCGCGGGCCGCCGGGCTGCTGGCGGTCGCGGCGATCCCGCCGCTGGCCGGGCTGACCGGCGACGCCTTCGAGGACGCGGCGGCCTTCTCCGGCGGGTACTGGACGGCGATGGCGGCGTCCGCCGCGCTCCTCGTCGGCGGGGCCGTGCTGACCTTCGCCACCGTCCGCGGCGACGCGCTGCGCACCCCGTCCGGGGCGGCGGTCCGGCCGGAGTGCCGGAGCCACTGCGCCGTCGGGGCGCCGCCGCTGCAGCCGGAGCCGGACACCGTCGCGTCCGCCGCCGGCCCGGCGCCCGGGCCGGCGCCCGGACCGGCGCCGGGACCGCGCCCCTGACCGGTCCGGGGCCGAATCCTCGGGCCGATTCCGGCTATGTCCAGGACCGGAGCGGTTCGGTGGCATACGGTCGGCACATGAATCTGCGGCAGCTGCGCTATGTCGTGGCGACCGCCGACCACGGCACGATGACGTCGGCGGCCCAGGCTCTCTACGTGGCTCAGCCCGCGCTGTCGCGGGCGGTGCGCGAGCTGGAACGCGAACTCGGCGTCGAGCTGTTCGCCCGGTCGGGCCGCGGCGTCGTCCTCACCCCGGTCGGCGAGCAGGTCGTCCGGCAGGCCCGCGTCGCGCTGGACGCCGTCGAGGCGATCGAGGGGCTGTCGGTCGCCCGCGCGAACGGGCGCGGCGCGGAGCTGCGCATCGCGGTCACCGCGTCGCTGGAGCCGGAGCTGACCGGGCGGCTCGTCCCCCGCTTCGCCCGCCACCAGCCCACCGCCCGGGTCCGGGTGGTCCGCTGCGAGGACCGCGACCAGGTCGCGGCGGCGCTGCGCGCGGGCCGCGCCGACCTCGCGCTCACCGACCTGCCCGTCCCCGGCGACATGGCCGCGCACCCCTTCGAGCAGCGCGAGGTGGTGCTGGTCTCGCCGCCCGCGCTGCGGGTCCGCGAGCCGGTGCCGCCCGCCGCGCTGGACGGCATGCGGCTCGTCCTGCCGTCCCGCGGCACCGCCCTGCGCGCCGAGATCGACGCCGTGCTGCGCCGCGTCGGCGCGACCCCGGTCGCCGCGGTGGAGTCCGACGAGCGGGGCGCGTGGCTCGGCTGGGTCCGCGCCGGGATGGGCTCCCTGCTGTGGTACCGCAACCAGATCGAGGACACCGAGGGCGTGGCGGTCCGCTCGTTCCTGCCGCCGATCACCCGCATGATCGGGCTCGTGCACGCGCACCGCCGGCTGCCGCCCGCCGCCCGCGACTTCCTGGCCTTCGCCAAGGAGACCGGGCGCGACGCGCACTGACCGGGGGGAGAACGGGGCGGCGTCCCCCGCGACGGCTCGGCCGGACCGGCCGCCACGTGCCCGCCATGTCATGATCTGGCGAGTGGAGACGACGCACGCACTCTGGCTGCTGGCCGTACCGGTGGGGGCCCTGATGGTGGCCGCGGGCGCGCGGCGCATCGGGTTGCCGTCGCCGCTGATCCTGGTGATCGCGGGGCTGGGCTTCTCGTACGTCCCGGGGATCCCCGAGTTCGAGCTGAACCCCGAGTTCGTCCTGTTCGTGTTCCTGCCACCGCTGCTGTTCGCGGCGGCCTGGCAGAGCTCGTTCGCCAACATGCGCGAGAACGCCTGGTCGATCGGCCTGCTGTCGGTGGGGCTGGTGCTGTTCACCACGTTCGCCGTGGGCTACACGGCCCACATGCTCGTCCCCGGGCTGCCGCTGCCGGCGGCGTTCGTGCTCGGCGCGATCGTGGCGCCGCCGGACGCGGTCGCGGCGGTGAGCGTCGCCCAGCGGCTCGGGCTGCCGCGCCGGACGGTGACGGTGCTGGTCGGGGAGAGCCTGTTCAACGACGCGACGGCGCTGACGGCGTTCCGGGTGGCGCTCATGGCGGCGACGGGCGCCGGGTTCACGCTGGCCGAGGGGGTCGGGCGGTTCGCGTTCGCCGCCGCCGCGGGCGCGGCCGTCGGGCTGCTGCTCGGCCCGCCGCTGCACTGGCTGCGGACCCGGCTGCACGACCCGCTGGTGGAGAACGGCGTCGCGCTCGTCGCGCCGTTCGCGGCCTACCTGATCGCCGAGTCGGTGCACGCCTCCGGGGTGATCGCGGTGGTGGTCAGCGGGCTGTACCTCGGGCACCGGGCCACCGAGTCGGCGGCGGTGACCCGGCTGATCGGCCACTCGTTCTGGAAGGTCATGGTCTTCCTGCTGGAGTCGGTGGTCTTCCTGCTGATCGGGCTGCAGGTGCGCCCGGTGCTGCACGGCCTGTCGGAGCGGAGCTGGCAGCAGCTGGCCTGGTGGGCGGTCGCGGTCTTCGCGGTGACCGTGGCGGCGCGGTTCGTGTGGGTGTTCCCCGCCTCGCGGATCCCCCGGCTGCTGTCCAGGCGGGAGCGGGCGCGGGAGGACCAGGGGTGGCGCGGGCTGACGGTGGTGTCGTGGGCGGGGATGCGCGGGGTCGTGTCGCTGGCCGCCGCGTTCGCGATCCCGTTCACCGCGTCCGGCGAGCCGTTCCCGGGCCGCGACCTGATCCTGTTCCTGACGTTCACGACCGTCCTCGGGACGCTGCTCGTGCAGGGCCTGACGTTCCCGGCGCTGATCCGCCTGCTGCGCATCGGCGGGGGGCGGGAGCGCTACACCGACACCGTCGCGGAGGCGGGGGCGCAGCACGCGGCGGCGCGGGCGGCGCTGGAGCGGCTGGAGGAGCTGAACGCCGCGGAGAGCCTGGACGAGTCGGTGGTCGAGCGGCTCCGCCAGCTCGCCGAGCACCGGCAGCTGCGCGCCTGGGAGCGGCTCGGCGGCGGGACGGGCCCGGCGGGCGAGGAGGTGCCGACCGCGACGTACCGGCGGCTGCGGCGGGAGATGCTGGCGGCCGAGCGGCAGGTGTTCGTCCGGCTGCGGGACGAGCGCCGCATCGACGACGAGGTCCTCACCCGCGTCATGCACGAGCTGGACCTGGAGGAGGTCGCGCTCGACCGCGACTAGGCGCCCCGGCCACGGGTTCGCCGCGGCCGGGGCTCGGGTCGGGTCAGGACGACCCGTTGAGGCGCTGCTCGGGCAGCTCGACGGCGTAGGACTCCTTCACCACGTCCAGGTGGTGCCAGGACTCCCGCACCGTCGCGCCGGGCACGGACCTTATGGCGTCGAGCACGGCCACCAGCTCGGCGCGGGAGGCCGCCTCGGCCTGCCCGACGATGTCGTAGCGGCCGAACCCGGTCGCCAGGTAGCGGACGCCGTCCTGGGCGGCCACCGCCTCCGCGACCTTGCGCAGCCCGCCGGTCACCACCAGGCCGAACCCGCCGAGCTCGGCGGCGCCGAGGGCGAGCGGGTCGGCCAGCCCGGTGACCTGGATGACGCCGGTGCGCATCAGCCTGACCACCCGGGCGCGGGTGGCGGCCTGCGACAGGCCGATGACCTGCGCGAGCCGGGTGTAGGGGGCGCGCCCGTCCCGCTGCAGCTCGTGCAGCAGCCGCCAGTCGATGTCGTCGAGGCTGACCTCGCCGAGCTCGCGCACCACCGCGTGCTTGTCGCGCACGGTGGACACCGACCGGAACACCTCCGCCGCGCGCACGCCCGGGATGGACCGGATCGCGTCCACCTCGGCCGCGAGCGCGGCGTCGTCGCGGGTGCGCACCTGCGCGACCAGGTCGTACGGACCGGCGATCAGCGCGGTGAAGCTGACGGCGGGCCGCTCGGCGACGGCCGCGGCCGCCTCCCGGGCGGAGCCGTCCACGGTGAGCGAGACGTGCCCGATCGCCTCCGCGCCCACGACGGCGGCGTGCACGATGCCGACGACGCGGACGACCTGGGTTTCGAGAAGGTGCTGCACCCGTGCCCGCACGGCCGTGCGGGAAAGCCCGACGCGATCGGCCAGCGCCTGGAACGTCGCCCTGCCATCCCGCTGGAGCTCGCGGACGAGCACGGCGTCGACCGCATCCAGCACGGCTCTCCTCCTCGACGTGTCATGAATCGGTTTGTCGGCAACTGCAAGATCATTCCATTTCAGGACGGTTAGACGTCAAATATTGATCTTGCTCGTGTTCGCCATGCCCGGCGGCCGTCGAAGCGTCGGCGGCCGGTGCGGCGCGGCGACGTTTCGGGCGCCGCGAAAACCGCTGCGGCAGCGCAAACGCCGCCGGTCCCGGTGCGGCGGGCATGGCGGGCGCCCGCCGGGGGGGCGGGCGCGGCGGGTGGCGCCGGCGCCCGCGCCGG
>NZ_BAAAMW010000010.1:0-295252 GCF_039529475.1 Actinomadura chokoriensis
GGTTGCTCACGTGTTACTCACCCGTTCGCCGCTCGAGTACCCCCGAAGGGGCCTTTCCGCTCGACTTGCATGTGTTAAGCACGCCGCCAGCGTTCGTCCTGAGCCAGGATCAAACTCTCCATTAAGGCCTAAACGACCACCAGCGGGGCGAACCGCCGGCAGCCAAACCTCGAAGAAAATCCCAGCAAAAGCCCGACCCCCGAAGAGGTCGCGCATTGCCTCAAAGAAATCCCCACCACCATCCCAAAGAGATGATGGCCACGGGGCGACCCGGCCAACTGACCGAGCCGATAAAGGCACTGGCTTTTAACACGCTGTTGAGTTCTCAAGAAACGGACACCCACCGCGCCGGATCCGCTTTCGCGTTTCCCGCCTCGGGGCTGACTCGTCTTACTTTATCGGATCCGGCCGGTCTGTCAATTTCGGCTTTCTCCGATAACGCCCGTCCAATGCCGTTTGCGCGGCACCTTCGGAGCGGTGGAGCTATTTCATCAGATCCGGCCCGATTGTCAAAACGGAGCCTTTCCGATGCCACCGCACGGCACAGCGGACGCGACGAAGCCGCATCGGCTGGTTCGTTAGGTGGTTTCCCCTCGGGCCGGCCGCCGGCAGGCGTCCCGCACCCCGTGGGGCGAAGTGAACAGTATGCCCAAGGGGGATGGACGTCAAACCGGCTCGCGGGAACGAATCGCCCCGAGTCGGCCCGTCCGCCCGGTCGTTGCGCGGCACGAGACCCGATCTACCTCGGATTATGTCCGATTCATCCCTGATCCGGCGCATCTGGCGCAGCGTTCGGACCGCCAATGTTTCTTTTCGGCAACGCCGCCCGGTCGGCTGCGCTCACGGCTTGGCGAGGTATCCGCCGACGAAGAGAACCGCCTCGGCGAGGACCCAGATGAATGCCGCGACGGTGAGGAACGCGTCCAACCGGCCGGGCCGGCGCCGGACGCCCTGCAGGGCCCAGGCGGTGACGGCCACGGCCAGGGCCATGGCGGCGACCGGAGACGAGAGCCTCACCGCGTCGTCGAAGCCGGCGCCGCATCCCGGATCGTGGCGGTCGTCCTCACCGCAGAAGGCCGCGTCGCCCCAGCCTCCGATGGCGGAGAAGAACCAGAGGGCGGCGAGCGCGCAGTTCGCGATGGTCGGGACGGCCGGCGATATCCACCAGCCGTTCGCCCGCCCGGACATGGCCTGCACGAACGGAAGGTACCTCGCCCCGCGGAGGCCGTGAAGGCCCATCCGCGGGCGCGGCCGCGGTCAGGTGATCTCCTTGGCCTCGTGGAGGTTCATGTCCATCACGATCGCGGTCATCACGGCCATCGTGCGGAGCGGTTCCCGGACGGGATCGGAGATCTCGATCGAGTACTTGTCCGCCGTCGTCAGCAGGTGGGTGGCGAGCCCCGCCCATTTCTTGCGCACATGCGCGACCTGGCCGCCGTCCGCGTCCTTCACCAGGAAGTTGTTGCGCGGCACGTCGACGTCCACGGCACCGATGAACGTCCCGTCGTCGTCGTAGATGACGTAGCGGCGCCCGACGCGCTCGGTGACGAAGGACCCGACGCGCTCGCCGTCCGGCCGGAAGACCTCGGTGTACTCGCGCCCGCTCTGCTTGTCCACCATCAGCAGCGGCTCGCCGTCGGGCGTGGTCAGCAGGACGGCCCGGGCGTCGAGGTTCGACTTGCCGGGAAACAGGCCCCGCATCTCGGAGCGGCCCTCGTCGTTCGTCTGGCCGGCGATCGCGAGGACGGTCCCGTCGCCGTCCATCACCTTGTACTGCGACTTCGCGAACGGGCCCCGGCGAGGCTGTTCGACCTTGAGCACCGGGGAGCTGAACACTTCGCTCACGTGTTCTCCTGCCTCATCGGCCGCATGCGCGGGCCGCCTCGCTTCCATGACCGCACACCCTTTGCCCGGGGTGTCCAACGGGCGATCCTGCCAAGCTCTGCCCCGGAAGGGAAAGCTCTTTCGGCCCCCAGCCCCGCCCCGTAACCCTCTGGCACACGCTCACACCGCAACTGACCTCACCAAACTCCAACCGCGACGGCAATGCGAAAGACACACCCTTCTCGCCGTCCAGGCACCCCGACCTACCCCACCCGTACACACACCACGACCTGGCAGGCACGTCGACCGGTCGTCGGAGGAAGCGCGGGGGCGCGCGTCAGTCGGTTGTGAGTGTCGGCGGTCAGTCGAGTGGCCAGTCTTTGTTCTCGTACAGCATCAGGTCGATCGCGAGGGGGGCGGCGGGCACCAGGACTCGGAGCGGGTCGGGGAGCGGCTGGAAGATCTCCAGCGAGTAGCGGTCGGCGGTCGTCAGGACCTCGGTGACGGCGCCCTTCCACTTCTTGTCGAGCTGGGCGACATGGTGTCCGTGGGCGTCCAGCACCGGGAAGCTGCGGCCGAATCGGCTGCCGTCCAACTGCCCTACCTGGCGGTCGGCCGCGTCCAGGAGCGCGTAGCGGTAGCGGTCGAGGTGCTGCACAGACCCGATCGGGACGCCCTGGGGCGCGTGCACGCGGGTTCGTCGTCTGCCGTCTCTGGCCACGATCAGCAGCGGGGCGCCCTGCGCGTTCTCGACATGGACGATGCGGCGGCCATCGCCTCCGCCGAGGGCCGTCCGAGCCGCCTGCCGGAGCAGAGAGACGTCACGCTCCTCCGCGGTCGCGAGCAGTGCGCCGTGGCCGTCGAACACCTTGTACCGGGAGCGGGCCGCCGGCGCGCCGCGCGGCTGGTCGACGCGCAGCACCGGGGAGCCGAAGAGGTCGTCCATGGGGCCGCATGATGGCAGGCCGCGGGGAACGCGAAAGGGGCGGCCCGGTGGGGGCCGCCCCTTGAGACTCACCGACGTGAGGAACCGCGTCAGAAGTCCATGCCGCCGGCGTCGGGCATGCCGCCCGCCGGGGCCGGGTTCTTCTCGGGCTTCTCGGCGATGACGGCCTCGGTGGTCAGGAACAGCGCGGCGATCGACGAGGCGTTCTGCAGCGCGGACCGGGTCACCTTGGCCGGGTCGAGGATGCCCGACTCGAACATGTTGACGTAGTCGCCGGTGGCGGCGTTGAGGCCCTCACCCGGGGTCAGGTTGCGGACCCGCTCCACCACGACGCCGCCCTCGAGGCCGGCGTTGACGGCGATCTGCTTCAGCGGCTCCTCGAGAGCGCGCTTGACGATGTTCGCACCGGTGGCCTCGTCGCCCGACAGCTCCAGCTTGTCGAACGCCTTGGTGCCGGCCTGCAGCAGCGCCACGCCACCGCCGGGGACGATGCCCTCCTCGACCGCGGCCTTGGCGTTGCGGACGGCGTCCTCGATGCGGTGCTTGCGCTCCTTGAGCTCGACCTCCGTCGCGGCGCCGGCCTTGATGACCGCGACACCGCCCGCGAGCTTGGCCAGGCGCTCCTGGAGCTTCTCGCGGTCGTAGTCGGAGTCGGTGTTGTCGATCTCGGTGCGGATCTGGTTGACCCGGCCCGCGATCTCGTTGGCGTCACCGGCGCCGTCCACGATGGTGGTCTCGTCCTTG
The DNA here is from genome assembly GCF_039529475.1 of Actinomadura chokoriensis. Classification (NCBI taxonomy): domain Bacteria; kingdom Bacillati; phylum Actinomycetota; class Actinomycetes; order Streptosporangiales; family Thermomonosporaceae; genus Actinomadura; species Actinomadura chokoriensis. The sequence goes on from NZ_BAAAMW010000010.1 coordinate 3,515, forward strand.
GTGATGACGACCTTGCGGGCGCGGCCCAGCATGTCGGTCGTGGTGTTCTCGAGCTTGAGACCCACGTCCTCGCTGATGACCTGGCCGCCGGTCAGCGTGGCGATGTCGCCCAGCATGGCCTTGCGGCGGTCGCCGAAGCCCGGGGCCTTCACGGCCACGGACTTGAAGATCCCGCGGATCTTGTTGACGACCAGGGTGGCCAGGGCCTCGCCCTCGACGTCCTCCGCGATGATCAGCAGCGGCTTGCCGGACTGCATGACGCCCTCGAGGACGGGCAGCAGGTCCTTGTTGGCCGACGCCTTGCCCTGAACGATCAGGATGTACGGGTCCTCGAGGACCGCCTCCATCCGCTCGGGGTCGGTCACGAAGTAGTGCGAGATGTAGCCCTTGTCGAAGCGCATCCCCTCGGTGAGCTCGAGCTCCAGACCGAAGGTCTGGCTCTCCTCGACCGTGATGACGCCTTCCTTGCCGACCTTGTCCATCGCCTCGGCGATCATCTCGCCGATCTGCGGGTCGCCGGCGGAGATGGAGGCGGTGGAGGCGATCTGCTCCTTGGTCTCCACGTCCTTGGCGAGCTTGGACAGCTCCTCGCTGACCCGCTCGACCGCGGCCTCGATGCCGCGCTTCAGCGACATCGGGTTGGCGCCCGCCGCCACGTTCCGCAGGCCCTCGCGCACCAGCGCCTGGGCGAGCACGGTCGCGGTGGTGGTGCCGTCACCGGCGACGTCGTCGGTCTTCTTGGCGACCTCCTTGACGAGCTCCGCGCCGATCTTCTCCCACGCGTCCTCGAGCTCGATCTCCTTGGCGATCGACACACCGTCGTTGGTGATCGTGGGGGCGCCCCACTTCTTCTCCAGCACGACGTTGCGACCCTTGGGACCAAGGGTCACCTTTACTGCATCGGCCAGCTGGTTCATGCCGCGCTCGAGACCGCGACGGGCCTCCTCGTCGAACGCGATCATCTTTGCAGCCATAGGCTCCAGTCCTCCCGGAACAAGGTGGCTTAAAAGGATCGAGCCGACGCCCGCGACGGACGGCCCCCGCCGACGACTGCCATTCCGCCGCCGGACTGAGGCCTCATCGCCCCGACCCAGACTGTGAAGCTGTCACTCTCCACAGTAGAGTGCCAACCGTTTGTTTAGCACTCTACCCTGCCGAGTGCAAGCGCCACACATCCTGAGCGGGGGAAGGTTCATCTACCTGCCCCGACCCGTTCTCACCTGCGGCGGAACCCCGTCCGGGAGCCTCACGGGTGTGTCGCCGTGATCCACTGTGTGTGATCGTCCGTCGGTAGTCGCGGAACGATCGCGGAACGCGTGCACTGGGGTGGGGCAGCGGGACGACGGTCTGTTCCGCGCGTTCCGCGACGGGGGTAGGAGGAGCCCCGAGCGCTGCATCAATGCGCCGGTTCATGATCTCCTCGTCGCCGTCGATGCAGTGAGCATATGTGCTCTGGAGCATGGCCACCGAGTGCCCGGCACGAGCCGCCACGTTGGCCGCCGGCACCCCACCGTTCAGCCAGAGCGACAGGCACGCATGACGCAGGTCGTACGGCCGTTGAGCGAGGGGCGTGGCGAGTTGGGCAGCGGTCAGGACGTGTTCACGAGCCCGCCGCCAAACCGACTCGTAACTGACCGGCGCGAGACGGTTGCCGCGTTGACTGCGGAACAGCCGACCATCCTCGGCCGCACCGAACTCATCGACATGGGCACGCAAGATGGCAACCAGTTCAGGGCAGGCCGGTACCGGACGCTTCACCCCGTCGGCGCGCGCCTTGAGGCTGCGGGTTTGGTGGTACTGGCCGTCATCGGTCCACTGTTTCCCCGATGCTGGGCTTGAGCCCGCCAGGAGGAGACGGCCCCAGCCGGTTGCCGGAAGTTCGCAGTCATCCAGCCGCAGCGCGACCGCTTCCGAGGGACGAAGGCCCGCAAAGTACAGGCAGGCGAAGAACGCATACAGGTGACGTCCCACCCGAGGAGCGACGACCGGCACGGCAGCCAGCATCGCCCGAGCCTGCCGAGGGTTGGGCACCTGCCGAGGGTCGACCTGGCCCGCTGTCTTGGGAACCTCCCACCGGATGCCGCCGAGCGGATTTGCCGAAAAGACTTTGAGTTCAACGGCGTAGTCCAGGCAGGAGCGGAACACCGAGAGCCGCCGCGCGACCGACTTTGGCGCGGCCGGTTTCCCGTCCAGGTTGACCGCCATTCCGTCGAGGGCGTTCCGGAGGACAGCCGGGTCTTCCAGGTCAGCCAAAGGGACCGACTTCTTGGAAAGCCAGGCGAGGGCGGCCGCGATCTCTGCCGGAGGCGTCTGCTTTTCGGTGCGTTGCCGGTTGAACGCCCAGGTTGCGAGAGCCCGGTGCAGGGTCTCAGGGCCGGGTGTCCCCCGCTCGTCCAGGACCAGGCCCCGTGAGACCGAGGCCAGGCAGTCAGCCACAGTCGCGCGAGTCTTGGCAGCGCTACCCGACCAGTTGCGAGCGGTGTACGCCCGAGCATGGTCGTACCAGGACCCCACCTTGTGAATCCGTTGCTTGGACTCGGGGAGGCCCGTCACCGTGTCGAAGGCTTCACCGCGACGAGCAGCCTGGACGAGTTCCGAGCGGAAGTGCTCGGCCAGGGTTTTCGTGACGAACCATTCCGACTTCTCTTGCCCGCCCACGATCCAGCGGACGCCGAACGGACGACGGCGGTTCTTCACGGTCTTGATGGACCAGAACCGCACCTGATACGACATCATGCCGCCGCGCCCCCTTGCTCAAGGGAGTCGATCCAGGCGAGGACGTCAGCGCGCCGGAAGCGAAGTTCGCCGTTGGGCAGCTTGAGCCCGGCCGGAGCCCGCCCCGTGGAGCGCCAGCGGTAGAAAACGTTCCGATCCACGTTCCCGCCCAGTTCGGCGAGGACTTCTTGAGTGGTCATCAACTCACTGCGCTTCACGCCGCCTCCGCAGTTGCCGAAAGTTCCGGGGTGGGGTTGTGGGTCGCGGCGTCGAGCTGGCGGCGCCGTTGTATGCGTTCGTTGATCAGGAGCAAGAGCCGTTGTTCGGCGGGTTTCACGTCGGGGTCACCGGGGCTGGCTCTCTCCCAGACGTGGACCGCTTGGGGATCGGCCGGGTTGCTCACCGGGACACCGGCCTCAGCCAGCCGCGCCAGGACCCAGGCTTTGCGGTCGGCTTTGTGGTCGGCGAGGGTTTTGCCGGACCATTTGCGGGAGACCAGGACGCGGCGGCCGCCGTAGCCGAGATGTTCGCGTCGGTGGGCTTTGCCCTTGCAGTAGCCCGGCGTCATGCCCTTGCGTGCGTTCTTGGGTTGGACGCCGTAGCGCAGCCAATTCGCGCACGTCGGCGAGCACGGTTCGTAGCGGAGTGCTTCGGCCATCCGGTCGACGTGTTCACGCTGCGCCGCAGTCTCGGCCTGGTGGCATTCGGCCACGCCCTTGACCAGGTACTTGGTCAGGTAGCCGATGCAGCGCCGGGAGTCGGCCGAGTCGGCGAGAACGCCTTGCGCGTCGATCTGTCGCCCGAAGCGGACCACGTGCAGGGGTTCGGCGTCCTCGTCCTGACCGAGGGCGTCTAGCGCTTCGTCCCAGGTGGGGAGGATCTCGCCGGTGGCCGGGTCGAGGTAGCCGCCGTTACCGTTCTCGCCCGCGATGTCGTCCCAGACGGGCAGGTGTTCGCCGTCGAAGACGACGCGGTCGGTCGGAGGCCACCACACTTGGTGATAGGTGGCCGCCACCACCTGCCGCAGCTCAGCCCGCGAAATGGTGCCGCGTATGGCCATGTGCAGATGCGGGGCGAGACGCCGTTGCGGTTCGACGGCCGCGAAGTACTGGACGTCGTAGCCGACGAACCGGCGCAGGTTCTGCACGAACCGGTCGACCAGCTTGGAGAAGTGCAACGCGTCCCGCGCCGCCCGCGTGTAGTCGTAGGTGTGTGGGTCGACCGGCGTACCGTCCGAGCGCGCCCGCCCGTAGGAGTCCAAGGTGAGGGTCAGGAACAGCGATGGCCGGAAGGTCTTCCCGTCCGGACCCCGGAACACCTTGCCTACCGTGCGGGAGTCGACCGGGCGCCGAGGAAGGTCGGGCGCATCCTGCCGCCGCCGAGTCGACCGAGTGCGCCGGCCCTTGGCTTGGTCGCCGGTCTTGAGGGAACCGCGGACCCCGGTGCGTTCTAGCTCGTTGTCGAGGTCGCGAATGACCGCGTCCCAGAATTCGGTGTCTTCCCCGTCCGCCGTCCCGTCGACTGCTGCGCGGTCGCGAGCTGCCGTAGCGTGTGCCCGCAGTTCCATCCACGCGCGTTGTTCGGCGTCGGGGTCGGCGCGTGTGATGACCGGTTCTTCGGTCAGGTGCCAGCCCTGGCGGCACTGCACCGCGCGGAGTTTGCGCTTGCGTTCGGCACACGAGGGGCAGACCGAGGCCAGGGTGTGACCGCACGGAACGTAGACCATTTCCGCCTCGCCCGTGTTCAGGTCGACCCGCCGCATAGGCACGGGACGGATGCAGACGCCATGTTCGACCGCGACCGCTTCCAACACGCCCCGCGCCAGAGGAGCCAGCGTCTTGACGACCGGTGCCGGGCCGGGTTCGGCCGACGAGGACGGGGCGACGTCGGGAGCGTCGAGGGTGGGTTGGGTGACGCCGGGAGCCGATGCCGTCACGCAGCCCCCCAGATGTCGAGGTCAGGCACCCCGTAGGCGACCATGTCGCGGATGTCGGAGTCGCAGACGTACGCCGCCCGGACCCGCACCGGGTCAGGCGAGGTCTCCAGCCGGACGAACCCGACGCCCGCGCCGATCTCCGGGATGGAGGAGATCTGGTCTGCGAGGGCGCCACGGTCGCGGGCGCCGTCGCCGAGCACCATGTCCACCTGTTCGTCTTCATCGAGGCGCAGGGCGATGCGGTCGGGGAACAGGTTGCGCAGGTTGTTGACCTCTTTGCGCGCGTCCTGCTGCGCACCGATCACGCAATAGCCGACCGAGCGCCCCTGACTGGTGAGCACCGCAAGCGCCGACTCGGCCCGCTTGCGTAGATCCCGTTCGGGGCAGTAGGCGGTCAGGAACGCCAGCTCATCCACCACGATGACCCGGAACGGGTGCTCATACGAGGGCGCGAACGACCGCGTCACACCGGCGAACTGCTCGGCACGGGCGTTCATGTCCTCGGCCGCCGCCTCCAGCAACTCGACCATGCCGCCTTTGGGGTCGTCGCTGTAGCGCCCGTACCGCTCGAACAGCGGGCGCCCAAAGGACAGCTCCATGCGTTTGGGGTCGACGGCCCACACCTCCACCAGGCCCGCGAGCATGAGCGGGAGGAGTGCGCGGACCGTGGACCAGATGACCGAGCCCTTGCCGGCCCCCGTCGCCCCCGCGATGAGGACGTGCGTGCCGAGCAGCCGCAGCCGCCACGGCGACCCGTCCTCGCACCGCCCGATCTCCAGCCCGGACAGGTCGACCGCGGAGCCGTCCGGGACGGGCAGCGCCGGTATCGGGACGGCGAGGGCATCGCGGCGGACGAACTCCAGCCAGATGCGGCCCGGACGGTCCCCGTCCCGGACGCGGACGAGGGTTGCGCCGAAGCCGTGCGCGAGGTTGACCGCGACCCGTTCCCACGCGTCCGGAGCCTGCCCCTTGAGCATCCGCACGAGCACCCGATCCGAGGTCGGACCGCAGCGAACCCGCATCAGGGAGGGCAAGTATTCGCGGCCCTTGTGGACCTTGGTCAGGCCCGCCGTGACGAGGACGGGTTGCCAGTCCCGCCGGTACACCGCGACCAGCCGCCACCGGGCGAGCGCGGGACGGGCGATCCAGCGGACGAAGGACGGACGGTCCACCCCCGCCCACACCCCCAGGCCGACCGCGACGAGCACCAGGACCAGGACGGGGACCAGCCACCCGAAGCGGACGCCGAGCCAGCCCAGACCGGCGACGGTCGAGACGGGGACGATGTTGCGGACGAGGAACACGGCCGTCCGGACGAGCGCGCGGACAGCGTTGACGATGAGCACCAGGCCCTCGGGCATGTGCCACACCGGAGGCGCCCACTTGGGCGCGGCGAACGGGTCACGCTGCGCTTCAACGGCGACGTTCTCACCGGGGCCGAGCTTGCGGAACTCCCAGGCCATAACCTGGACACCTCTTCTCTTTCAAAGCTGTGGGAGAGCGAGAGAACGGGGCGGCCGGAGATGCGACCTCCAGCCGCCCCACCCAGATCAGCCGGGGACGACGCGCGGAACCTCGGCCGACAGCGACCGCGACCGGCACACCCCGCAACCGGAGTCGCCGCAGAACCGCGCCAGGGTGTGAGCCCACCGCACCGACCGGCGCCGTTCACCGGCGTCCATCACCAGCCGCAGCCCGAGCCCGCCGGCACCGGCCAGCACGACGAGCGCGAAGGCGAGCATGCCGAGCGTGTTCACGCCGCACACTCCCCACCGGACTCGCCCGAGTCGCCGTCCAGGACGGTCCGGGAGTGCAGACGCTCCACCTCGGCCGCGTAGGTCGCGAACGACTCGGCGAGCCGACGGGCGGCCCGAACGTCACCGGCGGTCGGCGCGGTAGGGTTCGTCGGGCAGAACGTCACGTCGGCGCGCGCGTGCATCACCGAGATCTGCGCCCGGTCACCACCCCGCACGCAGACGACGGTCATGTCCGCGTCCGGGTGCAGGGACACGTGGACCGCCGCCGTTCCGTCCGGGTCCACCCGGACCGTGGTGTAGCTGTAGGCGTCCATCAGGCAGCCGCCCCCTTCCCCGACGAGACCCGGCCCGACGACGACCCGCCCGACGAGGGGCGACGGCCGGAGCGGTACAGCCGCTCCACCTCCACCGCGTACGCCGCCGCCTGCTCGGCCAGACCCCGCGCGAACTCCACATCCCCGGCGTTCAGCCGCTCGGGAAGGGTCAGGGTGACCAGCACCCGGCCCGCCGAGACGGTGAACAGCGGCGTACGCGCCCGGAACGACCGGAACTCGGTCGAGGCCGCGCCGTCGATGGGCAGCGACAGCGCCGACATGCGCCCGCCCGCCATCACGCAGCCTCCTTGCCCGCCGCGCCGCCGTCCTTGCCCGAGCGACCCGCCCCGCCGGCCTTGAAGTTGGCCGGACGCACCGCCGACGCCTTCAGCGAGTAGGCCAGCCGACCGGTACCGGAGTTGACGTAGGGCGTCACCGTCAGGCCGTCGAACTCCACCGGCACGAACGGGAACCCCGCCGGAGCCTCCGGGACGAGGGGCTGCACCGGTGCCGCCAGCTTGACCTTGAACGTGCCCTTGGACTCGGGGTCGGCGTCCAGCACCTCCACCGCCCACACCAGTTCCCCGGTGTCCTTGTCCCGCGCCTGCACGAAGTTCTCACGGGTCGACCGGTCGAAGTCCCGCACCGCCTCCACCCCGCCCTTGACGAACGCCCCGAACGGGAACACGTCCCCGAACGCGACCTTGAACGGACCCTGCACCGCCATCACAAACCACCCTTGTCATTCACCCGACCGCTTGTCCGGACGAGTGCTTGTGACATGAGTGTACGTCGCCCACTCGACCGAACAAGCTCAGAAGGGAGTGACGTGCATCACATCAAGGGACGGGTCAGGTCGGGACGCTGTACACGTCCTCCAGCTCATGCAGCGACCCCGGCATCACGACCTCCACCACGAACCGCACCACGTCCGAGGCGTCATGCACGCCCGCCAGCATCGACAACACCGGCTCAGACTTCTTGATCTCCAGCAACCCGGCTTCATCACCGGCGGGAAGCCGCGCGGTCAGCCGCTCGGAGATGTGGTCGACCCGCAGGCCCTTGACCGTCCGCAGGTGATCCCGCAGCCCGACCGGCAACGCCGCATCCTTGTCCAGGTCGGTACCGAACACCAGCTCAGGCGGGAACCAGCAGGTCACCAGATCCGAGGAGATCCCATCCCGGACTGTCAGCGACCGCCGCGCCAACACCCACCCACGGCCGCCGTCGAGGCCGAGCAGCGCCGCCACCGGCCCCGGAGCGTCGACCTGGCCGACGTCGACCAGCCGCACGCCCGGCAGAGTCTCGGGACGGTCCAGCAGCGCCAGGCCCCGCCGACTGGCCCGCACATCGGAGGCGGGACGGCCCTTCACGAACGAGCCGCGCCCGTGCTCACGGGTGATCCATCCGTCCTGCTGGAGCATCTGCAATGCCCGCACCACCGTGGTACGCCCCACCGCGAACTCACGCACCAGCTGTGATTCAGAGGGGAGCATGGAACCGGACGGATAGTCGCCGTTCTCGATTCGGCGCCGCACCTCCAGCACCACCCGCGCATACTTCGGAGGCTCAAACTCCAAGCTCGACATATCGACCACCTGACTACTAGGACGCTTGACCGCATAAGTGCGCCTCACGGCACTGTAGCCCGTGTAACACCCACCCGTCAGCCTTCAACTACCCCGACCACATGCCCAGGACGAGCAGATCCGGCTACCGGCCGTAGCCCCCGTCACATCCGTCAGGCGGTACCGGGAAACCGGCCGCAACCAAGGCCGTCCGAACCTCGCCAACCCGCCGCGCACCCATTCCCCGCACCTCGGCCAATCGCCCCGAGGCCAACAACTCCAGTACATCCCTTACTCGCACTGAACGACCCAAGCCATGCCGCAACGCGTGCACCACATGCGCCGACAACCCCAGGCACTCGACCGGACAGGCCGCCGTCACCTGCTCGTGCTCGTGCCCGCCCTCAATGCTCGCCGCCGGATGCAGCCCCGACAATCGGCCCGCCTCCACCAGCAGGCCGACCAGATCCCCGACCGTCCGCACCCCCAGACACCAGACCGGGCACTCAGGCCCGATGCCCGAGTGCCCGACCCTGTGACCGCCATCGCCGTTCACCTCGGCCACGGCCACCCCCGCGCGTTCACGATCGCCTCCCGCAACTCCCGCGGACTCAACGCCTCCACCAGCCGCACATCACGGTGAACTCGCACCATCGCCCACCAGGCGCCCGTGGCCTGCCCGTACCAGACCACCCCGGAGAACTCGCGCTCAATCTGCGCCGCGATCGGTCGCCGACCCGTCTCGTCCGACGCTGACACCCACGACACCCCCATCACCCGCACCCACCCGACGACCCGGACGATGAGGGAGACGGCGCGGGAGACGACGAGGCCGGCGAGCTGGCGAAGGGCACCGCGACAACCCGCGCGATCCGGGTCACCGCCGTGACGACATCGGCGACCGGGCACAACGGCTCCAACTCCGGCGGAGACGTACGCGAAGGCCCCGGCCACACCCAATCCCACCAGAGCACCCCGTCCCGACGACGGCACACCACCTCCTGCCCCAACCCCGGCGCGAACACCTGCCCGCGCGGGTCATCCGGGTCCGGTTCACCAGCCGGGTTGCGCACCCGCACCACCCCACTGGCCCGCACCTCGGCCACCAAGCCGAGCCGCTCCAACTCCGCGACCAGACCCAACGCCGCCGGACGCCACGCGCCACCAGCAGCCCGAGACCACACCGACACACCCACAAGGCACCACTCCCGAGAACAAGAGAGCAGGACCGGCAGGAACGAGCGGCCACAGGGACGACCTACCACCCCGGAGAGAGCCACCACGACACCCCACCGGCCCCGCAGTCTGGACGAACTACGCCGCACGCACCTCACGCGATGGCGCACACCAGCGACACGGCACCCGCTCAACCTCCGGCCCGGCACCACCCGGCACCCCGACCAGCACCTCACGCCGAGCGTGAGCGAACTTCCACCCACGACCGCCGCAGTGCCCGCACTCGTTGCCCGCTTGCTCGTCTCGCATAGGCCAACACTCCCGCCGTGGAGCGTCCTAAAGAAGGCCGCCTATAGGTCTCTTATAGGACGTTATAAGGACGCTACTGAGCGTTAGACGGGTCACAGAGTCCGCTCAGTGCCCCTATGGGCGCTAAAGTCGGACCCGAAGAGGACTCACAGCGAAGGGGAACGAGGATGCCGCGCCCAGCAGGAAACACCCGTCTCAAAGCAGCCCGGCAACATGCCGGCTACGCATCCCAGCAGGCACTAGCCGACGCCATGACGGCCGCCGCCCCGCTGCTGGGCTTGGGGAACATGCAGGTCAGCGCCCGCCAGATCCGCCGTTGGGAGTCCGCCTCCCCGCCGTGGCCGCGCGCCGACCACCAGCGCCTCTTGGTCCACGTGCTGCAACTGCCCGTTGAGGAACTCGGCTTCACCCCGCCCTGGGAGACCTCGAACGCACCAGCGCCCGCGCGGCCCCACCCCAGCGCCTCCACCGGCCCCGCCCCAGGGACCGGCGCCGCACTCCCACTCCCCAAGGCCAACGCCGCCGTCCAGCCGCCCACGGTCGGAGCCGACTTCTCCGCCATCAACGGCGCGCTGCGTCGCCTCTACTTCTCCGTCCAGCCCGCCCAGCTCCACCCGACTGTGGTCGAGCACACCAAACTCGGCACACAGCTCCTCGCCGAGACCACCGGCGTCCCTCGCACCATCCTGGCCACCGCCCTCGCCGAGTCCCTGCTTCTGGTCGGCCGCATCGAGTTCTTCGACCTACGCCAGCCAGACGACGCCGACGCCTCCTACGTCCGCGCCCTCCAGGCCGCCGGCGAAGCCAACGATCCGCTGTTGGGCGCGGCGATCCTGGCGCACGCCGCGTTCATCCCCGGATGGGACGGCCGACGCGACGAGGCCGCCGAACGCATGCGCGCCGCCCGCACCTACGCCCGACGAGGCACCGCCCCCGCCGAGTTCCTGGCATGGCTGGACGCCGTCGAGGCCGAGTGCGAAACCCGTTGCGGACACCCCCGCGAAGCCTTGCGTCTCATCAACCACGCCGAACACCTGCTATCGGAGAGCACCGGGCAGCCGGCTCCCGAGTGGTTCAACTGGTTCTCGCCCATCAGCCTTGCGTCATTCAAGGGAGACACCCAGCTCAAGGCCGGGCAGCCCGCGCAGGCCAAGGCCACACTCCTCGGCGTCCTGGAGGCGATCGGCGACAGCAACGCCAAACAGCGCGCGGTCATCCTCGGCGACCTTGCCGCCGTCGAGGTCGCCCAGAACGACCCCGAGGCCGCATGCTCCTACGCCGAGCAGGCCCTAGACCAGCTCGCCGTCACTTGGTACGCCACCGGCATGGACCGCGTGCACACCGTCCGCCGCGCCCTCCAACCGTGGGCCGACACCGAATGCGTCCGCCGCCTGGACGACCGCCTCTACGGATGGCAAACGACCCTCAGCGCGCTCCAGCGTTGAACTCAGCGACACGGCCCGGAAGCTCGGCCAGCGAATCAATCCGCAACGTCGGAACGCGATCGGCTTCCGGGTCGTCCTGCTGAACGATCCCCCACGGCCCCCGCCGGATCAACGCCGTCCGCAACCCCATCGCAGCCGCGGGCCTGATGTCGTTGTCCAACCGGTCACCCACATACAGCACCTGGTCGGCCTCACACGGCGCAGCCTCCACCACGCACCGGAAGAACCCCGGATCGGGCTTGGACACACCCCAGTCATCCGACGTAGCGATCATGTCGGAAGGCAGCTCCAGCGACCGCAGGATCCCGCCGGCCCGCACCGTCTGATTCCCCGCGATCCCGACCCACAGCCCATCACCCCGCAGCTTCGCCAGCGTCGGACGCGCATCCGGGTACAAGTCCTCTTCCCCAAACGTCTCCGGTCGCCCCACCTCGGCCCGCTCCTCACGCTGCTGCGTCAGATTGAACCCCGGCGCGAACACCTGGAACGTCTCCCGGTAGTCCAACCCCCGAGCGATCACCGCCCCGAACATCGCCGAGAACGTATGCCGAGGCACCCCCAACCAGTCAGCCCACGTCCCATACTCCCGAGACTCATCAACCAGACACTCACCGACATCAAACACAACCGCACGAATCATGCCTAACACCTTACGACGGCCCGATCTCAAACAACTGACGGCGCCCTCAACGAACATCCTGCCCCAGCTGCGAAGTGGACCTAGTCAGCTCGCAGTGCTGCGACCAACCCTCAAGGTTCAGGAAAGCTGCATACATCTGTCCCATACACAGGTACAACACCCAAGCGGGCAGTCCGCTCATCAGCAAGCGCTAGGCTGGACTTCCAAGCCCATTCAGCACAACCGGCCCCCATGCACTTAAAGGGAAACCAAGGGTTTCCCATATTCACCATTAGCGGATTCTCTACAAATCGCCCCCGAAGGCGTTTTTCTTCATTCATTTCCTCGCCATGAGTTACCGTTTGGGGCCGGAAATGAACAAGTCGATTCCGCAGGTAAATTAGCATTGATGCATCTTGATAGGGATCACTGCCCCGATCAAATTTAGCCTTTCCTGCAAGCAGCAGGGCCATCTGGTATTTTTCGAGAACGCCAACATAGCGACTTCCACCCTCCGAAGCGTCCCAAAATTCCTTCATAATTCCCTGAGAGCGGCCATCGAGAGATCCCAGCCGACCAGGGTGGGCATCGGCAGCATCCTGAAAGACTTCATTAACCAGAGCTTCAAGGAAAGTGACTGCCGAAAGCACAGCACTAACGGAATGGCTATAGTGCTCCATATCGAAGGTCTTGCTCCCAAGAACCCTTTTTTCAACGTCTGCACACAGTCGGGCGTAGTGGCGAGATGACCAGAGATGAAGAGAAGCGAAATAGTGTCGGCTTGCTGAAGACGTAACCCGCAGGGTTACTCTTGCGGGGCCTATGTTCTTGGATCCACTATCAACCATCCCGCCATGATGGCTCTCTGCGAGGCCCCGAGCAACCGGTTTGACGACTGAAGCCAAGTCTGTGCAGTGCCTTGCCGAATTGGGCTGTTTGGGATCAAGGGGCGGCGGCGCTCAGGCCGCTGCGCGGCCCCGCGCCAGGCCGCCCGGAGCGTGCGGCGTGGGCGCCGGTCACCGGACGGCCGCGCCGGGCCGCGCATCGCGACACGTCCGCCGGCTCTGCCCCAACCGCCCGCCACGGGGGCGCGCCGCCGCCGAGCATTGTGCATCAAGCAGCTACAAGCCGTCCCCGGCACAGGGATGTTGCAAGTTGAGGCGGAAATCCGCGGGACTCCCCCCGACCCCGAGCTGTCGAGGATGGCGGCGGCCGGAACCCGTCAAGGGCGCCCTTCGGGCGTCACTTCGTGATGGCTTCGCCACCCTTGACAGAACCCGTCCACCGCTAAGTGCAGGTCTCGTCGGGGCCGGGGGGAGGAAGGTGGGGGAAGAACAGCGGCTACGCCGCAGGTCCCCGCTTGCGGTCCCGGTGGAACCATAGGGCGAGGCCCCGGACAATCTTCGGTAGGTCCTCAGGACGGGCCCGGAGTGCAATGATCATCCCCAGCACGAGCTGGACGCCGTACCGAACGGCCGTCGCCCCGAGCATCACCCACACGAACAACTGGGCGTCTGCGATTCCTGACACAGGCTGCGTCTCCTCGACATGCGAAGGCACAGCCTCTAGATGTCCCGAGATTCAAGGTGGGCGCGCGAGGCCCTTCGCATCGGGACGAGGCCGCATGAACAGTCGAAGTAAGCGCGTGTCCAGGCTACGCGACATGGACCAGGCCTGGCCCAACGTTGCCTCGCGGAGCAATCACGGAACGGACGGCCCCGTTCGTGCCGGGTGGGGTCGTCCGTTCGCTGGTCAGGTGGGGGTCAGTCTTCCTCTTGGTCACTCCACCCTGCCGAGTGCAAGCGCCACACATCCTGAGCGGGGGAAGGTTCATCTACCCGTCCAGACCCGTTCCCACCTGCGACGGAACCCGTCCACGACCCTCACGGGTGTGTCGTCGCCCTCCCCAGGTGCGTGTCCACCGGCCCGGCGCCGCCGAGCCAGAGCGACAGGCGCGCAGGGCGCGGCCCGTACGGCTGCCGAGCGAGCGACGTGGCGGACTGGGTGGCAGGTCCGGGGCAGGCCGGTACCGGACGCTTCCCTCGATGGAACCTCGACCGTTCTTGGACGCTCACATGCGATCGAGCGGTTCGGCGGGTTCAAAGGGTGTCCGTGTCGGAGAGCCGAGGTTGAGCTGTCCGCGGCAGGAGAGAACCTGATCCCGCGCCCACGCGCGAAAGGCGTCACCATCCCCGACCTTGTCATACGATCTGCGCGCTCGCTCTTGCAGTTCAGCGGCCCATGGGAATGGAGATGCACCCTTTCCATCGGGGTCATTCAGTACCTCTTCAAAGCAGGTCCGGGAACGTCTCACATCGCCGAGCAAACCGGCCACCACCGCTGCGTGGTACCAGTCCCAGATTGTTGAATTCCTCGTCAAATGTGATTCGAGGTGCTCTGCCACGGCAGCAAGTGTTGGGAAGTGCTCTCGATACGCTTCGACCTGGTCGGCGGCAGTCGTGGCCAGGCTACGGGCCGCCTTGGCGAACTGGGTGTCGTCCCTTTACTCGAACCACCACGAGCCACCAATCGTGGTCGTCGAGCCAAATGCGGGAAGAGCCGCGTTGCTCTGAGTCAGCAGGCGCGAGGCAGGGGAAATTTTGCTCACGCCTAGAGTCTGTCACTAGGGATGGGACCCGTCCTGGGAACAATTGAGAAACGGACGTCGAGGGCTCCTCTCGGTACGCCGCCTTGCAGGATGGGCGAGGTCGGCGGGTAGCCTCGCGCGGAGGTTCTTGATCGATCGGGGTGGAGTTGAGCATGTCCGAGTCTGCCGGCGGGTCCGCGCGGGACGTCGAGGTGCGTCCGGGGACGCGGGAGGACGTTCCGCGCGCCGTGCGCACGCTGGGGCGGGCGTTCGCCGACTACGCCTATACGCGGCACGTCATCGCGGCGGACGATCACGAGCGGCGCGTCGAGCGGTTCCAGGAGCTGTTCATCGACCGGATCGGCCTCCACCACGGCAGCGTCTGGGTCGCGGGCGGCGGTGACGCGGTCGCCGTCTGGACGACGCCGCGCACGGCCGACGCCGGAGACGTGTTCGACGAGCTCGGGCCGCGCTTCGCGGAGCTGGCCGGCGACCGCTTCACCGCGTACCAGGAGGCCGAGGCCGCCATGGCGGAGCATCGGCCCGAGGAGCCCGTATGGTTCCTCGGCGCGGTCGGCGTCGACCCCGGCCGGCAGGGACGCGGCCTCGGTGCCGCCGTCATCCGTCCGGGGCTGGACGCCGCCGAGCGTGAGGGCGTCCTCGCCTTCCTGGAGACCTCCGAGGCCCGCAACGTCGCCTTCTACGAGAGGCTCGGGTTCGAGGTGACCGCCGAATACGTCCTGCCGGGCGGCGGCCCCCGCACCTGGTCGATGACTCGTCGGCCGGGCGGCCGGCACCGGCCGCTTCGGCGTTGAGACGGGCGCCTGCTGGACTGGTCGGTTTTCCGCGATGGCGGATTATGGGACGTCCGGATGCATCTTCCGGATGGCGGCGAGGTGGGACTGGTGGGTTTCGATCCAGTCCTTGGCCACCTCGATGGTGAGTTCGACGCTGACCAGGTAGGAGTGGACGTCGGCCACGGTGACGGTCACCTGGTTGTCGTCGGTCTCCAGGTGGACTTCAGGGGCGCGCTGCCCTTCACGCCATGACGCGGCGTCGGCGCCTTCCGCCAGGGAGTCGAGGACGTTCTCCCATTCGGTGAGGTCCTCGGACGTCACGCGGGTCTTGATACCGCCGTTGACGAAGTAGCTGCCGATCTCGATGACGCCGTTCAGGCCGCGGGCGTCCTGGCCTGTTATGCGAAGGACGACGCTGTTTCCGAGGTCGTCGGCGAGATGGATGAGTTCGACCGTGTCATGCTCTGCCACCGCGCCATCCTAGGGTCCGGTCACCCGGCTCCGCAGGCGAGCGGGCCCGGCCGGAGCCGGGCCCGCAGGCGGCGTCAGCCGCCGGCGACGGCGGGGATGATGGAGATCTGGGCGCCGTCGGGGGTGGGGGTGTCGAGGCCGTCGGCGAAGCGGACGTCCTCGTCGCCGACGTAGACGTTGACGAAGCGGCGGATCTTGCCGGCGTCGTCCAGGATGCGGGCGGAGATGCCGGAGTAGTTCGTCTCCAGGTCGGCGACGACGGCGCGCAGCGTGGTGCCCTCGGCCTTCACCTCGGACTCGCCGCCGGTGTAGGTCCGCAGGATCGTCGGGATGCGCACGGAAACGCTCATGGTTCTCCTTCTCTCAGGCCAGGCCGGCGGCGCGGAACGCCTCCAGGGACGGGGCGATGTTCGCGGACGGCGCGACGACCGGGGCCACGGCGTCCAGGGTCTTCAGGCCGTCCCCGGAGTTGATGATCACGGTCTCGGCGGACGGGTCGAGGGTGCCCGCGCCGATGAGCTTGCGGAGGGTCGCGACGGTGACGCCGCCGGCGGTCTCGCCGAAGATGCCCTCGGTGCGGGCGAGGAGGCGGATGCCCTCGACGACCTCGGCGTCGGTGACGTCCTCGACGGCGCCGTTGGTGCGGCGGGCGACGTCCAGCACGTAGGGGCCGTCGGCGGGGTTGCCGATCGCGAGGGACTTGGCGATCGTGTCGGGCTTCACCGGGCGGACGACGTCGTGCCCGGCCTTGAACGCGGCGGCGACCGGGTCGCAGCCGGCGGCCTGGGCGCCGAACACGCGGTACGGCTTGTCCGCGACGAGGCCGAGCTTGATCAGCTCCTGGAACGCCTTGTCGATCTTGGTGAGCTGGGAGCCGGACGCGACCGGGACGACGATCTGGTCCGGGAGCCGCCAGCCGAGCTGCTCGGCGATCTCGTAGCCGAGCGTCTTGGAGCCCTCGGCGTAGTACGGCCGGACGTTGACGTTGACGAACGCCCAGTCGTCCTGCTCCCCGGCGATCTCCGAGGCGAGCCGGTTGACGTCGTCGTAGTTGCCGTCGACCGTCACGAACGTCCCGCCGTACACGGCCGTCGTGATGATCTTCTGCGATTCCAGGTCGGACGGGACGAACACCGCGCTGCGGATCCCGGCGCGGGCCGCGGCGGCGGCGACGGCGTTGGCGAGGTTGCCGGTGGACGGGCAGGCCAGCACCTTGAAGCCGAGTTCGCGGGCGGCGGCGAGCGCGACGGCGACGACGCGGTCCTTGAACGAGTGGGTCGGGTTGCCGCTGTCGTCCTTCACCCAGAGGCTCTGCAGCCCGAGGCTCTCGGCGAGGTTGTCGGCGCGGACGAGGCGGGTCAGGCCGGGCTCGGTGTTGGGCGTGTCCGCGACGTTGGACGGGACGGGCAGCAGCCCCCGGTAGCGCCAGATGTTGCGCGGCCCGGACTCGATCGACTCGCGGGTGACGCCCTGGAAGTCGTAGGCGATCTCCAGGGGGCCGAAACACTCCTCACAGGCGTAGAAGGGGCCGAGATCGCGCGTGGAGCCGCATTCGCGGCAGACGAGCGCGGTAGCCGGTCCGAGGTCTGTGGCAGGCGTGAGTGCCATGAGGGCGAGGCCTTTCTCCCCATCTTCCCTGCGCCACCTTGGTCGCAGGCCGGAGTTGGCACCATCTCCCGGCCGGCCTCGCAGGATCGCGAGCGCGCCATAGCCGGGTGGTTGCCGGGGCTTCGCAGGGCCGGTCCCTCCACCCCTCTGGATGAGCGGTATTCAGTTGTCGATGCACGAGTGCTTTGAACTCGTATGGGTGACTTTACATGAGCTGACCGGATGCCAGACAGCCGGGTCCACCGACTGAGACGGTACCCGGACGAGGTCTTGATCACGCCGGCGATTCCCGCCGGACGGTCCGCTGGGTCGGGTCCAGGAACACGTGCCGGACGATCGGGAGCCGCTCCCGGAGCCGCCGGTCGATCTCCCCGGCGACGTCCTCGGCCTGGTCGGCGCTGATGTGGTCGGAGAAGTTGACCTTGGCGGCGACCAGCAGCTGCTCGGGCCCGAAGTGCATGGTGAGCAGCTCGTCCACGCCGGTCACGCCGGGCGCGCCGAGGATCTCCGCGCGGATCTCGCGCTGCGCGTCGGGGTCGGCGGCGCGCCCGATGAGCAGGCCGGTGCTCTCCTTGCCGATCAGGAGCGCGAGCGCGACGAGCAGCAGCCCGATGAGGACGGAGGCGAGCCCGTCCCAGAAGTCCGACCCGGTGATCTGCCGCAGCACCAGCCCGCCGGCGGCGAGCGCCAGGCCGACCATCGCGGCGCTGTCCTCGAACAGCGCGGTCTTGAACGTCAGGTCGGGGGACTTGCGGACGTGCTCGACGAGGTCGCGGTCGTTCTCACGGGTCTCCTTGCGCGCCTGGTAGACGGCGCGGACCCAGGACGTCCCCTCCAGCACGGCGGCGAGGGCGAGGACGGCGTAGGCGAGCCAGACGGCCGTGCCCGTGCCGCCGTGGCCGGTCATGGTCAGGATTCCCTCGAAGATCGAGAACCCGGCTCCGGCGATGAAGATCCCGAACGCGGCGAGCAGCGACCAGACGTAGCGCTCGTTGCCGTATCCGAAGGGATGCCGCCGGTCGGGCGGGCGTTCGCTGCGCCGCAGCGAGGCGAGCAGGAAGCTCTGGTTGAGGGTGTCGGCGATCGAGTGGGCGCCTTCGGCGAGCATCGCGCTCGACCCGGCGAGCAGGCCGGCGACCAGCTTGGTGATCGCGAGAATGGCGTTGGCCGTCCCGGCGACGAGCACGGTCTTCGTCGTGTCGGACCTGCTCATTGCGATCGATTACCCCTTACAAAACGGGCTAATCCGACCGATGTCCGGCCGTGGCGGAAACCACGCGGGTCACTGTGGAGCACCCCGGTCACAACTGAGACCCTGCCGGTATGAGCCAAGTGCTGGTGGCATCCAACCGGGGCCCGGTGTCGTTCTCGCTGTCGGAGGACGGCGGGCTCGCCATGCGGCGCGGCGGCGGCGGGCTGGTGTCCGGCCTGGCCGCGGTCACGGGCGCGCCGCGCGACCCTGGTCCGCCCCGCCCCGCGGGGACGCCGGACCTCGCGGGGACGCTGGAACTCGCGGACACGCCGGAACTCGCGGAGACGGCGTCGCCGTCCGCCCAAGACCCGGATGTCCTCTGGGTGTGCGCGAGCCTCAGCGAGGCCGATCGGACGGCCGCCCGCCGTTCCCCCGACGGCCGCATTGACCAGGCGGGTTACGACACCGGCGGCGCGGCGGTGCGGATGCTCGACATCCCCCCGGCCACGTTCGACCGTGCGTACAACGCGGTGGCCAACTCGACGCTGTGGTTCGTCCACCACCTTCTGTACGACACACCCCGCAGCCCGCATTTCGACGCCCGCGCCCGCCGCGACTGGCAGTCCTACGAGGCGTACAACGCGGCGTTCGCGGACGCCCTGGCTCGGGACGCCGCCAACGGCGCGAAGGCCGCGATCCAGGACTACCACCTGTCACTGGCCCCCCGGATGCTCCGGGAACGACGTCCCGACCTGAGGATCGCCCACTTCTCCCACACGCCCTGGGCGCCGCCCGAGTACTACAAGCTCCTCCCAGACGACATCGGCCTGCAGATCCTCCTGGGCATACTCGGCGCCGACCACGCGGGGTTCCTCACCGAGCGGTGGGCCTCAGCGTTCCTCGACTGCTGCGAACTGGTCCCGGGCGCTCGGGTCGACCGTGCCGCCCGGACGGTCACCTGCTCGGGGCACACCACGCACGTAGGCGTCCATGGGCTCGGCGTCGACGAGGAAGCACTGCGCCAACGCGCCGCCCAGCAGGACGTCGTCGAGCGGGCGCGCGCGCTGAGGGAGCAGGTGGGCGACCGCCAGCTCATCGTGCGCATCGACCGGACGGAACTGTCGAAGAACATCGTGCGCGGTCTCGCCGCCTACCGGGAGCTGCTCGTCAACCATCCCGAATGGCGCGGACGCGTCGTGCACCTGGCGTTCGCCTACCCGTCCCGCTACGACCTGCCCGAGTACCGCGAGTACACGGCGGCCGTCCAGGAGATGGCCGAGCAGATCACCGACGAGTTCGGCACCGCCGACTGGGATCCGCTGATCCTGCAGGTGAACGACGACTATCCGCGGTCTCTCGCCGCGTACGGCCTGGCGGACGTCCTGCTGGTCAACCCCATCCGCGACGGGATGAACCTCGTCGCGAAGGAAGGGCCCGTCCTGTCGGAGCGGGGCTGCGCGCTGGTGCTGTCGCGGGAGGCGGGCGCGGCGTCCGAACTGTCCGACGACGCGCTGATGGTGAACCCCTTCGACGTGTCGCAGACGGCCGAGACCCTGCACCAGGCGCTGCTGATGCCGCGCGCCGAGCGGGCCGAGCGCTGCGCCCGCCTCACCGCCGCCGCGACGGCGCTCCCCCCGCAGCGCTGGTTCGCCGACCAGCTCGCCGCCCTCGACTAGCGTCGCGGTGTGCCGCCCACTCCGGGCGGGAGGGCGGCACACCGCAGGTTCAGGAGCTGCTGGCGGAGGTCTCGGTGACCAGCCGGCAGTCGACCGGGTTCGGTTCGTGCCGCTGCCGCCAGCGCTCGCGCAGCGCGTCCTTGCTCTGCGCCATGCGGCGGTGGGCGCTGACCCGGGTGAAATGGGCGAGCTGGGACGTGGACGGCTTCGGCAGGCCGCTCGGCTCGTAGCCGTACTCGGCGAGCCGCTCCCCGAAGGCGGCCTCGGCCAGGCTGATCTCCCACGGGTCGAGGCGCTCCGCCCACGACCCGATGCGGCCGGTGGTGACCTCGTCGCGCGTCCGGCCGTGCCACCTCTTGCGGGACGGGACGATCTGCCGCGCGAGGCCCTCCGGGTGCGTCATCGCCGGATCGAAGTCCTCGCCGAGGAAGCCGCAGAGCCGCGTCAGCTCGTCGGCCGGATCGGCGACGAGCCGCTCGTACTGCAGCTCGTAGTAGGTGTCGGGGCCGAGGCGCGCGGCGAGCCGGCGGCCCTGGTCGATGGTCTCCCGCCAGAGCGACACGGCGTGGTGGACGTCGCCGTCGTACCAGGGCATCTCCAGCAGGGAGGCGACGCAGTCCCGGCCGTCCCGGACGAGGTGGACGAACTGCGCGTCCGGGAACATCCGCAGCAGCGGGCCGGCGTACCGGGCGTAGCTCGGGCGCTTGTCGCCCCAGCGCGGCTTGCCGTGCAGGCGCGCGTAGGCGCGGAACACGATGCCGAGCGCGGAGCCGAGCGTCGGCGGCCCGTCGGTGATCTCGTCGATGACCTCGCCGGTGTCCAGGCCGAGCTCGCGCACCTTGGTGGACCGGTCGCCGGTGATCCACTCCGCGAGCGCGCGCCTGTTCTTCCTGTCCGCGAGGTCACCGAATCCGCACCTCGCCGTATAGGCGGGGAGGACGAACTTCGTCTCCGTGGGGATCGCGATGCGGGAATGCGAGTGGAGCATCAGCCGCAGCAGGGTCGTCCCCGAACGGGCGCAGCCGAGAACGAAGATCGGTCGGTCGTGGCGGGAGGCCGGTCCTGATGGCATGCACCGCATGCTGGTGGAGGCGCCCTGGTCACGGCCCTGATTATGCACGCACCGTTACCGTGCGATTACCGACCTTTGACGGCCCGGTCCCGGCGCGGGAACCGGCCGTCCGGTACGGGAGGGGTCAGGTGTAGGACTCGCCCAGCGTCTGCCGGACCTGCTTGCGCGCCTCGTGGATGCGGGACTTGACCGTGCCGAGCGGCAGGTTGAGCTGCGCGGCGATCTCCGCGTACTCCAGCTGGGACACGTCCCGCAGGACGAGGGCCTGGATGAGGTCGGGCTTGCGGGCCTCCAGGTCCTCCATGGCGTCGAGGATGTCGACCCGGGATCCGGCGATGACGCTGGTCCGGCGGGGGTCGGGGCGCTGCTGGGGGAGCTCGCCCGCCTGCTCGACCGACCGGCGCTTCAGCGACCGGTAGGTGGACCGCGCGGAGTTGGCGACGACGACATGGAGCCAGGTGCTGAACCGCGACCGGCCCTCGAACCGGTGGATGTTGCGCGCGACCTGGAGGAGCGCGTCCTGGCATGCCTCTTCGGCGTCCTGCCGGCAGGGCAGGAAGCGCGAGCTGTGCCGCAGCACGTCCGGCTCGATCTTGCGGAGGAGCTCGTTGAGGGCGCCCTGGTCGCCCTGAGCGGCCTTCACCGCCAACTCCTCGGTCCTCTCGTCGAATGCCATGCCGCCTCATCGCTCGTTCGCGGGGTCACCCCGTTTGCTGGGATGATACGGGAGTGTCCTTCCCAGCATCTGTAGGCCGTTACCGAATCGATCGCGTCCTGGGTTCGGGGGCGTTCGCCTCTGTGTGGCTGGGGCACGACGACGCCTTGGAGTCGCAGGTCGCCATCAAGGTGCTGAACAGCAATCTGGTGGACGACCTGGACGTGCGCAACCGCTTCCTGGAGGAGGCCCGGATCCTGCGCCGCGCCGACTCCGAGCGGCTCGTCCGGGTGCACGACATCGGCGAGCTGCCGGACGCCCGCCCCTACTTCGTCATGTCGTACGCCGACCGCGGGACGCTCGGCGACCGCATGCGGGAGCGGCCACTTCCGGTCAGCGAGGTCGTCGCGCTCGCCGAGCAGATCGCCTACGGCGTCGAGGTGATCAACACGCTCGGGGTGATCCACCGCGACCTCAAGCCGTCCAACGTGCTGTTCCAGTCGACGCCGGACGGCGGCGAGAAGCTGCTCATCGCCGACCTCGGCCTGGCCAAGGCCCTCGCGCACGCGTCCGGGGCGTTCACGCTGCCGGTCGGCACCCCCGGGTACATGTCGCCGGAGCAGGCGCGGTTCGGCGGCGGCCTGGACGTGCGCGCCGACGTGTACGGGCTCGGCGCGCTGACC
This sequence comes from Actinomadura chokoriensis, assembly GCF_039529475.1. NCBI lineage: Bacteria > Bacillati > Actinomycetota > Actinomycetes > Streptosporangiales > Thermomonosporaceae > Actinomadura > Actinomadura chokoriensis. Next base: position 26,095 of record NZ_BAAAMW010000010.1, read on the forward strand.
TACCACATGCTCACCGGACGGGCCCCGGGCCCGGCGCCGGTCAAGTCGCCGCCGAGCGAGCTGCGCGAGGGGCTGCCGCCGGCGTTCGACCAGGTCATCATGCGGGCGCTGGAGGTGGAGCGGGAGAAGCGGTGGCCGACCGCGGAGGCGTTCGCGGAGGCGCTGTCCACGCTGCGCCCGACGACGGCCCCGGCCGCGCCCGCCGCGCAGCCCGCACAGCCCGCGCCCCCGGTTCCGGCTCCGGTCCCGCGGATCGACGCGGACGCCACCGTCCAGGACTTCTACCGCGACGGCACCATGGCGCAGCCGCCCGCGGCGGGCCCCGGCCGTCCGCCCGGTCCCGGCCCCGGTCCCGTGCAGCAGCCGCCCGGCCCGGGGCAGACCGTCGCCGCGAACCAGGCCGAGCCGCCCGACATGCGGACCCGGCTCGACCAGCCCGTGGAGGACGACGTCCGCACGTCCGAGATGCGCCTGCCGCCGGGCCCGCGCGGCGACGGCCAGGCGACGATCGTGGACGACCCCGCCGGGCGCGCCACCCCGTTCGGGCAGGGCGAGGGCCCCACGTCCCCGGACAATGACAACGACCGCACGGTGTCGTACCAGGGGCCGCCGCAGGGCGGCGACAACAAGACCGCCGTGTTCCCGACCCAGCCGCCTCCGCAGGGCGGCGCGCCCATGCCTCCGCAGGGCGGCGCGCCCATGCCGCCGGTGGGCGGACCCTACGGCGGCCCGCCGCCGCCCACGGGTTTCCAGCCCCCTGCCCCGGGCCCGGTGCAAGGCCAGGGCGGTGAGCAGGGCGGGCTGATGAACAGGCTGTCGGGCGGCGGCTCGGGCGGCGGTGCGCCCAAGAAGTTCGTCACGCCGCTGGTCATCACGGTGGTCGTGCTGGCGGTCGCGGTCGTCGGCGGGCTGACGCTCGGCCTGCTGTTCTCCGGCGGCGACGGCAAGGACGGCAAGGACGAGAAGGGCGCGGCGATCCCGAAGGACTTCGTCGCGGCCTCCGACACCGCCGGCAAGATCAAGACCGCGGTGCCGAAGGCGTGGCCGCTGGACAAGGAGCAGACGTGGACGCCGTCCAGCGTCGGGCTGACCGACAACCAGCCGCGGGCCGTGCTCCGCGCCACCCCTGACAAGGCCGCGTTCCTCGGCAACGGCAAGGGCCCCGGCGTCTTCATCGGCGTCACCACCGACCTGCGCCCCGGCCAGCTTCCGCCGCCCAGCGCGTCCAACCACCCGCAGTGCACGAAGGCCGCCCCGGAGAACTACACCACGCCGGACGGCGCCCTCAGCGGGACGATCACCCGCTTCACCGCCTGCAAGACCGGCACGCCGTCGGTGACCGAGATCGGCCTCAAGGACAAGGCCGGCAAGTTCGGCCTGTGGATCCGCGTCAAGGAGACCGACGACCGCGACGCCACCAAGGACATCCTCGACAACCTCAAGGTGACTCTGTAACCCCGGGACGCGGCGGCCGCGCGAGCGGTGGGCGATGCCGCCTTCTCGTCGTCGGTGAACGCCGCGCCCTCCAGTAAGGAGCGCGCGGCGCCGGTGTCGGTGTCGACGTAGGGGACTCGCTGGGGCCGTCGGTGCCGCACCCGTCGATGCTCCGTCGTCTATGTGCGTCAGTCGCCGCTTTCCCGTCCCGCACAGATTCTCGGCGATGCAGCCCGTCGTGAACCCGCGAGCGCGAATCCCGGACGGCCCGAGCCTTCTCGCGACGTGATGCAGATCACAATAGTCGTCGTTGCATCGTCGAGCTATTCCGATATATCGTTAATGCATCGCAACCGATCACTAGACGAAGGAGACCGCGATGCACGACCACACGATGAGAAGGCGCGGCGGGGGCCGGGGGCCCATGGAGCGCGGGCGGCGCGGGGATCCGTTCGGTCCCTGGGGGCCCGGCGGTCCCGGGCTCGGGCCCGGTCCGGGCGGCCATCACGGACGCGGTGGGCGCGGCCGGCGCACCCGGCGCGGCAACGTCCGGGCGGCGCTGCTCGCCCTGCTCGCCGAGCGCCCCATGCACGGCTACGAGATGATCCAGGAGCTGGACGGCCGCACCGGCGGCGTCTGGCGCCCGAGCCCCGGCTCGGTCTACCCGACCCTCCAGATGCTGGAGGACGAGGGCAAGGTCGGCAGTGAGGAGCAGGGCGGCAAGCGCCTGTTCTCCCTCACCGACGCCGGCCGCGAGGAGGCGGAGGCGCAGACCACGGCCCCCTGGGACGAGGTCACCGCGGCCGCCGGCGAGAACGTCCTGCGCGGACGCGAGGCGATCGGCCAGCTGATGGGAGCCCTTCAGCAGGTGATGGCGGTCGGCAGCGAGGCGCAGAAGGCGCGCGCGCTGGACGTCGTCAACGACGCCCGCCGCCGCCTCTACGGGATCCTCGCCGACGACCCCGAAGCCGAGTGAACCCGCACGACCGGAACCGCCGCGCCCCAGCCGGGCCGCGGCGGTTTCGCGTTCACGCGCTCAGCGCGGGAAGGGCGCCTGCTTGGCGAGCTGGTCGGCCATGTAGAGCTGCTTCCACACGTACAGGCCCATGTCCGTGCGCTTGACGGCCCGGTTCACGGGGACGTCCACCGTCGCGCGCACCAGGAACGACGAGTTCGGCGGCAGGTACTTGTCGCCGCCGTCGCCCGGGACGAGCTGGCCGCCCGCGAGATGCCGGACGACCTGGCTCCGCGTCGGCGGGGTGCACATGTCCTCGGGGACGCCGGCCTGCGGCATGCACCGTCCCTGCGCGTCCGGCGCCACCAGGCTCCGCCTGACGAACACGTCGCCGGGGAAGTCGAGCAGGACGTTCTTCTGCGTCGGGTTGCTGAGGATGTACTCGACATAGGGGAACGACGTCCCGGACGGCGGCGAGGACTGCGACGTCGGGGCCACCCCGTCGCTGACCCCGCTCGTCACCGCCGCGAGCCGGTACTTGGAGCCGTCGGCGGTGCCGACCGTGATCGGCGTGCCCGCGTCGGGCAGCTCGCCGGTGCCGATCGGGCTCTGCTCCCCGCTGGACGGCGCCGCCTCCGTCCCGCCGCCGTCGTCGCCCGATCCCGGCGTGAGGACGAGGCCGGCCGTGACGAGCCCGGCGAGCACGAGCACGCCCGCCGCGACGAGCCCGCTGCGGCGCCCCGCGCGGCGGCGCGCCTGCCGGTCCCGCTCCCGCTCCCGCGACCCCAGCCGGACCTGCACGCCGCTGGTCTCCCGGACCCCCATCGGCCCGGTCGTGGACGAGCGCTCCTGGCGCTCGGAGTAGGCGTCCTGCGCCTCCGGCACCCCGGCCCACTCCGCGGCACCCGCCCGCGCCGGCCCAACGGGCTCGGACGGCCCGCCGACCCGCGGCCATCCCCCGGTCTGCGACAGGTCGGACGGCTGCGGACCGGTACCGCTCCCGGTTCCGGCCTGCGACAGGTGGATGGTCTGCGGAAGCCCACCCGGCTGCGGCAGCCCACCCGTCCGCGAGACGCCCTCCGGCCACGAGACATCACCGGCCTGCGGGACGCCACCGGTCTGCGGGGCCGCGCCCAGCTGCGGCACGCCGCCGGTCTGCGAAGCGACGCCCGGCCGCGAAGCATCGACCGGCCGTGAGACATCGCCGGACTGCGAGATGCCACCTGGCTGCGGGGCCGCGCCCGGCTGCGGGACGCCACCGAGTTGCGGGGGGACGCCCGGCTGCGGGCTGGTGCCCCGGGGTGGGGTGGCGGGTTCTGGGGGCGTGCCCCAGACGCGCGGGGTTTCGGTGGGGGATGCCTGGACGATGGGGCGGGTCGGTGCGCCCGGCGGGATGGGCGCGCCCGGCGGCTGGACGGGCGTCCCCTCCCTCGGGGTGGCCCTTGGAAGGCCACTGGCGGGCGTGTGCCTGATGTCGTCCGGACGGCGCGGGGCTCCCGGTCCCGTGTCCACCATCAAGCCTCCCCATGTCCTCGGCGTGACTCCCCCGTGAACCACGCTTGTCGCAATCCACCATATTTTGGCGCAATTGGACCCGACGTCTACGGGCGCCCCCAGAGTCTCGCGAGATGCGACAACTCCGGTTCGGAGTCTTGTCACTTCTCCGACAAGGTAGTGCCCAGGTCAGGACGGTACGTCCACCAGGGCGCCCATGAGGTCCACCACGCCGGCCGGGCCGTCGACCACCACGTCCGCCCGCTCGGCGAGCTCGGTGACCTCCGCGGACCCGCTGCACACCAGCACGCCCGGCACGCCCTCCGCGCGCAGCGCCTCGACGGCGTCGAACGCGGCCAGGTCGCCCAGGTCGTCCCCCGCGAACAGGACGGCCGACGGGCGGGCGCCGAGCTCGTCGACGAACCGGCGCAGCGCCATGCCCTTGTCCATGCCGTGCGGGCGCAGTTCGAGGACGAGGCGTCCGGGCTCGACGGTGAGCCCGGTCCGCTCGGCGAGCGCGGCGATGATGCTCCGCAGCCGCTCCAGCGCGACCTCCGGCTCGGCGCAGCGCCGCGTGTGGACGGCGAGCGCCTGCCCCTTGTCCTCGACGAAGGTCTCGGGCGGGGCGCCCGCCGCCGCGAGGACGCCGGGCAGCTTCGCGCGGGCCTCGGCGACGCCCGGCGGCGGCTCCGGCTCGGTCAGCACGCCGGACTCCCAGCGTTCGAGCCCGTACTGCCCGAGGACGACGAGCCCGTCGATGCCCTCGAAGCCGCCGTACTCGACGGCGACCGCGGCCGGACGTCCGGTCACGATCACCAGCGCGCCGACCAGCGGGGCCAGCCGGGCGAGGGCGGGGGCGGCGCCGGGATGGGCCCGGGCCGAGGCCGGATCGTCCACGATGGGCGCGAGCGTGCCGTCGAAGTCGAAGCCGAGCACGGCCCCGGCCGGGTTCCTGCGGATCGCGTCGAGGCCGCCGGCGCCGGCGGCCGTCACAGAGCGGGGAGAGGTCACCCGACCCAGTGTGGTCGGGTCAGGGCCGGATGCCGAGTCGGCGCGCGGCGCGGCTGCGTTGCCGCTGTGACCGCATCCGGCGGAGGCGCTTGACGAGCATCGGATCGCACTCGAGCGCCTCGGGTCGGTCGATCAGGATGTTCAGGAGCTGGTAGTACCGCGTCGCCGACATGTCGAACAGCTCGCGGATGGCCTGCTCCTTGGCTCCGGCGTACTTCCACCACTGCCGCTCGAAGGCGAGGATCCGCCGGTCGCGCTCGCAGAGGTGGTCGGCGTGGAAGGCGGCGTCGTCGGCCCCTCCCTCGTCGTCTTCGGTCAGGGGTCGCGGGGGTCGGCCATCGTCCATGCTTCCGTCCAGTGGGGGGACGTCACCGCGGGGGCCGTCGGGGGCGTTCGCCGCTCGCATCAGGTCCCCTCTGTGGTTACTGATCCCGGCTCGTCCGGGTTCGGGCGGGTGCCATGCTACGCGCCCGGGCCGACAAGTTCCGGTGGTTCACGGGGAACGGGGGCCGGTGGTTCAGTGCATCACATCCCGGTTCACCTGCGGCTCTTTCGCGCCGTGTGTCTCATCGCGAACGGCAGTCCCACGGGTCCCGATCATGTGCAGACTACATAGGTTAAAGTGAGGAGTTCGCCGCGTCCGGCGTCCGACACGCGAACGGAGACCTTGCATGGCGACGGAGACTCCCGGCCCGGGACGGCCCGCCGAGCCGGACGCACCGGCGCCGCCCGAGCCGCAGGGGGATCCCACGCTCACCGACATCGCGATGGCGCTGTTCCACCTGCGCCGCGTGTGGGCCAAGCCCGACCTCATGAAGCGGATCCGCGCCCAGACGTCCGCCGGTCCGGACGGGCGGCCGCTGCAGTTGTCGAACCTCATGGTGGTGAACGCCGTCGCCGCGCTCACGGCCGCCGCCGAGAAGCCGGAGTGCGCCACGCGCCCCTGCGAGGTCACGGTCGGCGCCGTCGCGGAGCGGCTGGAGATCGACCCGTCCACCGCGAGCCGGCTGGTCGGCCACGCCATCGACGCCGGGCTGGTGTCGCGCCGCCCGTCCCCGGTCGACGCGCGCCGCGCCAACCTCGGGCTGACCGAGGCCGGGCTGCGCGTGAAGCGGGTCGCCGACCGGTCCCGCCGCGCCTACCTCGACGCCCTCATGGCCGGCTGGACGGCGGACGAGCGCGCCGAGTTCGCCCGCCTGCTCACCCGCTTCGCCGACGCCGCCGGCCGCGCCCCGGAGTACTCCGACGGCATCGGCCGGATCTTCGAAGAGGCCGCCGCCGACTGACCCCGCCGGCCCGCGGCGGAGGCGAAGCGGGTACGGCGGCCGGCGTCTCGCCGTCGCCGGACGCGCCTCCGCACACGCCGCCGCCCCCGGCCGGAGGAGCCGAGATCGGTCTCCGGACCGAGGGCGTCCCGGACCGAGGGCGTCCCGGACCGAGGACGTCCCGGACCGAGGGCGACGGCCCGGGCCGGAGGCGGTGGTGCGCCGCCCTGGCGAGCCCCCGCCGGGCGGCGGCGGTCAGTCGCCGTCGCGGAGGGCGGACATGCGCATGAGGTACTCGTCCTCGTCGATCTCGCCGCGGGCGAACCGCTCGGCGAGGACCGACCGCGCCTTGGTCATCGGGTCGGCCGCCGCCGCGGCCGCCGTGGCGTTCGTGGTCATGCGGCGCCGGATCAGGTAGAACACCGTTCCGAGCACGGCCAGCCAGAACAGCCCGAACGTGATCGGGAAGACCGGCCAGAAGGCGGGGGCGTCCCCGTCGTTCCAGCCGCCCGGGTGCATGGCCGCGGCCTGCGCCGCCAACGTCGTCAGCATGGTTCATCGACCCTTCCTGTGTGCGGATACGTCGATGCTCGGCGACGGGTACGGGGTGCCGCGTCGGCCGGCCGGAGGCACTCGCACTACGCCCGGCGGAGTACCGCGATCACCACCAGGGCGGCCGGTAGTCCTCGTCCTCGGCGGGGCGCGCGTGGTGCGGACCGCGTCCGTGCGGGTCGTCGCCGGGCCGGTCCGCGCCGGGCCCGTAGGCGGTTTCGGCGTCGCCGGGACCCGGCGGCGGGACGGCCGGGAACGCCCCCGTGGCCTGCTCGTCCGCGGGAAGTACGGGCGGGGGCGGCGCCTCGTCCGGCGGCTCGGCGGATACCGCGGGGAGCGGATCGGTCTCGCCGGGATCCGGCAGGTCGAGGGCGCCGCGCCGGAACGCCTCCCAGTCGTCGTCGTCCAGGGTGGGCTCGTCGTCGTCCGCGGCGGCGCCGTTCAGGTCGCCGGCGCTCACGTCGGCGGCGTGGCGGCCGTTGGCGTGGCGGCCGTTGCCCGGGCCGTGCCCGTTGGCATGCCCGTTGCCGGACGCGTGCCCGTTCGACGCGAACTCGCCCGGGACGAACGGACGCAGCTCGTGCGACATCATCGGGGGCTGCTTCGGCTCGATGGGCGGCGGCAGCGGCTCGCCGCCGGGAGGGGACCACGGCTCGGCGTCCCAGGACGAGGGCTCCGGGGACGCGTCGTCCCAAGGCGACCGGTCCGGCGGCGCGGCGTTCCGGTGGGGGTCGGCCTGCGGGAGGGGGTCCAGGGGCGGTCCCTGGTAAGCCTGCGTGTTCTGCCAGAGCGGCACGCTGACCGGCGCCCACCCGGGCTCGCCGTCGGCCTGCCCGGGGACGTGCCCGGACGCGGCGGGGCCGGGCACGGCGGGGCCGGGCACGGCGGGGCCGGGCACGGCGGGGCCGGGCACGGCGGGGGCGGGTCCGGGCGCCGCGGCGGGCACGGACGGCAGCCCGTACTCGGGAACGTCCTCGGTCTCCTCCAGGCCGTCCTCGGGACGGCGCCGCTGCCGCCAGCCGAGCACGAGCCCGAGGACGACGAGCAGCCCCCCGCCGCCGAGGACGAGCGGGAGCAGGACGCCGGCGTCGCGCTCGGGCAGCGCGGTGACGGGGGTCGGCGTGGGCGAGGGCGCGGGCGGCGGCGTCTCCACCGGTCCGCTCGACGTCTTGTTGATCTTGTGCGCGGCGTAGAGGGTGCGCAGCGCGTCGACCGTCCCGCGGCAGGCGGTCGACCCGGTCGGGTAGCCGCGGCGGGCCGGGGAGCCCTGGATGAGCGCCTGCCTGACCTCGGCCGGGGTGAGCTTCGGATAGCGCGAGCGGACCAGCGCGGCGACGCCCGCGACCATCGCCGACGACGCGCTCGTGCCCGTCCCGACGACGTAGCCGTTGCTGGCGTCGGCGCTGACGATGTCGACGCCGGGCGCGCAGACGGCGGCGTGCGAGCGGCGGTTGCTGTCCTTCCAGAGGCGCAGCCGGCGGTCGAGCGCGCCGACGGCGATCACGCCCGGGTAGGAGGCGGGGAAGTTCTCGCGGTTGGCGCCGGACCCGTCGTTGCCGGCGGACGCGATCAGCACGACGCCCTTGGACAGCGCGTACTTGATCGCGCTCTCCTGCGACTTGGTGCCGGTGTAGAACTGGCGGCCGCCGCCGAGCGACATGTTGATGATGCCGGCGCCGTGGTCGACGGCGTAGCGGATGCCCTGGGCGACGGCGTCGTGCTCGCCGGTGCCGCCGTTCTGCTGCCCGTTGTCGCGCCGCAGCGGGTCGTCGTTCTCCAGCGTGACGCGCACGGACAGGACGTGGCTGAGCGGCGCGACGCCCATCATCCCCTGCGACAGCCCGGGGCCGTGGCCGTGCCCGGAGATGATGCTGGCCATCGACGTCCCGTGCAGGCCCCAGTAGCGGGTGCCCGGGGACCGGACGCCGCCGGTGAGGTCGGGCCCGCCGACCACGTGGCCGGTGAGGTCGGGATGGTTCGCGTCGACGCCGGTGTCGAGGACGGCGACGGTGACGCCGCGCCCTTTGGAGTACTTCCATGCCTTCTGCGCGTGCAGGACCTTCAGGTGCCATTCCCGGGACCGGATCTGGTCGGCCCGCGCGTTCACCGGCGCCCCGGCCGCGGCCCCGCGGACGGCCTGCTGCCGCGCGGTGCGCTCCCCTCCGGAGACCATCGCCACCGGCACGGCCACCGCGGCGCCGAGCGTGACGGCGGTCAGGACCGCGGTCGCCCGGGCGCCGAGCCGGTGCGGGGAGAGAGTCGGTCGGGATCGCCCCTGACGGCGTCGACCGGCTTCGGACACGCCGCCGCACCTCCCTCCGGCCACCGCCGCGCTCCACGGCGGGTGACATTCTGCCATGGCAACCGCGTCCCGGCCCCGGCACTCGGCACATTCGGGCAGGCCCGGGACAGTCTGGATCTTTCCCCCCGCCCTTCCCCGCCAGGCGTCCTGTACTCATGGGTAACCGCAGGGTGGACGAATGGTAACCCGCCCGCGCCCGCGCGCGTCAGCCCCGGGTACCCGATGGTCGGCGTCAGTGCGCGCCGGCGCCCGTGAGCGCCCGGACGGACAGGTCGTCGTAGCGTTCGGTGTCGGCCTTGTCGCGTCCGAGGAACGTCCCGGCGACCGCGCACGCGAACCCGATCGGGATCGACACGAGGCCCGGGTTCTCCAGCGGGAACAGGTGGAAGTCGACGCCCGCCGGGAACAGCGACAGGCTCTCCCCCGTCACCGGGTCGACCTTCCCCGACACGATCGGCGAGAAGAACACGAGCACCAGCGCGCTCGCCAGCCCGCCGTAGATGCCGGCGACGATCCCGGCGGAGTTGAACCGCCGCCAGAACAGCGACAGCACGATCGCCGGGACGTTCGCCGACGCCGCCATCGCGAACGCCAGCGCCACCAGGAAGGCGACGTTCAGGTTCCGCGCCACCACCGCGAGGACGATCGCGAGCGTCCCGACGAGGAACGACGCGAACCGCGCGACCGCCACCTCCTGCGACTCGCGCGGCCGTCCGAGCATCAGCACCTGCCCGAAGTAGTCGTGCGCGAGCGAGGTCGACGACGCCAGCACGAGGCCCGACACGACCGCGAGGATCGTCGCGAACGCCACCGCGCCGATGAACGCCAGCAGGACGTCCCCGCCGAGGCGCCCGCCGATGTGCTCCCCGACGGCCTGCGCGAGCTGGGGCGCCGCCGTGTTGCCGGACGGGTCCTGCGCGACGATGGCCTGCCGTCCGACCAGGGCCGCCGCGCCGAAGCCGAGCGCCAGCGTCGTCAGGTAGAAGACGCCGGTGAGGCCGATCGCCCAGGACACCGACGTCCGTGCGGCGCGCCCGTCCCGGACGGCGAAGAACCGGCTGACGATGTGCGGGAGGCCGGCGGTGCCGAGGACCAGCGCGAGCGCCAGGCTGATGAAGTCCAGCTTGTTCACGATCGTCTGGTACGCGTCGCCGGGGACGTCCCGCCCGTAGCGCTCGCCGGGACGCAGGAACGCCTCCCCCTTCCCGCTCGCGTCCGCCGCCGACCCGAGCATCGAGCTGACGTCGAACCCGAACCTGCCGAGGACGAGCGCGGTCAGCACGACGGCCCCCGCCATCAGCAGCACCGACTTGATGATCTGCACCCACGTGGTGGCCTTCATCCCGCCGAACGCCACATAGAAGATCATCAGCGCGCCCACCGCGACGATCGTGGCGGTCTTCGCGGTGCCGGCGTCCATGCCGAGGAACCGCTCGCCCCGGTGGATGCCGAGCAGCAGCGACACCAGGGCCCCGGCGCCGACCATCTGCGCGAGCAGGTAGAACACCGACACCGTCACGGTCGACACGGCCGCGGCCCGCCGCACCGGCGCCTGCCGCCGCACCCGCCGCGCGAGGACGTCCCCCATCGTGAACCGGCCCGCGTTGCGCACCAGCTCGACCAGCAGCAGCGCGAGCAGCCACGCCACTAAGAAGCCGATCGAGTACAGGAACCCGTCGTAGCCGTTCAGCGCGATGATCCCGGCGATGCCGAGGAAGGACGCGGCCGACATGTAGTCGCCGGCGAGCGCGACCCCGTTCTGCGCGCCGGAGAACGTCCGGCCCCCCGCGTAGAAGTCGTCGGCGCCCCGCGTGTTCACCCGCGCCCAGACCGTGATCCCGAGCGTGATGAGGATGAACGCGACGAACAGCCCGAACGTCAGCGTCCGCCCGGTCACCGCAGCTCACCCGCCAGCGGGTCCAGCCGGCGCCGCGCGTAGGCCGCGTACCCGGCGGCGAGCGCGAACGTCGAGGCGAACTGCAGCAGCCCGAGCAGCAGCGCCACGTTGACGTGCCCGGCGACCGTCCGCGCCATGAACCCGCGAGCGAACGCGGACAGCCCGACGTAGACGAAATACCACCCGAGAAACACCCCCGCGACCACCGCCGCCGCGCGCCGGAACCTCCTTCTGAGCAGCAGGAACCGCTCGTACTCCGCCACCGGCGCAAGTCCCCCCACCATCTGGCCTCCCCCTGACCGGACGTGACTCTCCGCATTGATCCGAGTGCACTATGAGATCAAAGATTCACGTACGACAAGACCCATTTGGCGAGATGCGTACACAAGGCCCTACTCGCTCTCGACCTCGACCGCCTGGACCACCTGCTGATGGAACCGGTCGACGGCGACGTCGACGCTGCGCACGAAGCCCGCCTCGTCCGTCCCGCGCCTGGAGCCCATGCCGGTGGACAGCGTCAGCCGGAACGAGGTGATCTCCGCGCCGCCGGACACGAGCAGCCCCGGCTCGCTCCGCAGGTTCTTCAACAGATCGCACGGGCCCTCGTCGCGGCCGTCCGCCAGCGCCTCCACGCGCAGCTCCTGCGGCGCGTCGGCCAGCTGCCGCAGCAGCCACTGCACCCGGGTCAGCGCGCGGGCCCGGGCGGCCGCCGGGACCGCCACGCTCGTCTCGATCTGCCCGGTCCGCAGATCGGCCTCGACCCGCACCGGCCCGCCGGCGTCCGGCATCCGGATCTCGGCGCCCATCCGCCCCGCCGCGAGCAGCGACGCCACGACCTCCGCGCGCCGGGACTCGGCGGTCGACCGCCTGCGGCGCGTCACCGGCGCGACGTTCAGCCCGGTCTCCCCGCTCAGCCGCAGGCACAGCTGCCGGACGAGCTTCTCCCAGCTCTCCGCCACCCGCTCCGCGTGCCGGTCGCCGGGCCGCAGCGTGCCCGCCGTGATCGCGTTGCGCAGCGGCACCCACGACGCCCCCATGTCCTGGAACCCCTGGCATCCGGCGTTGTCGTGCCGCAGGTAGTGCAGCAGCTCGCCGAGCATCCACGCGTGGACGGGGCTGGCCAGCCCGTAGTGGTGGCACAGCATGTGGGCCTCGTGCGCGACCTCCGCCCAGGACAGGTGCCGCAGCGCGACCTTGCGCAACCGCCTCCTGTCGACCGTCAGGGGGTGCTCGCCGTCCAGCGCCAGGTCGTTCGACAGCGTGATCACGGTCTCGTAGCCGTTCCGCGCGGCGACCTCCAGGTACGCCTCGACCTGGTCGGACTTCAGCGGGCTGCCGCCGGTCTTCGTCTCGACCAGCGCCGTCCAGATCCGGCCGGCCCGCGCGACGCGGACGGCCCCGTCCGGGCGGACCTTGGTGTCGCCGTGCTTGAAGGACGTCTCCACGAACGTCTGGACGGTGCCGACCGGCGCGCCGAACCGGGCGGTGAGGCGCCGCCCGAACTCCGGGACCTGCGCCATCACCGCCAGCAGCGTCGACGTCGCCCGCGCCTCGCGCTCGTGCTCACTGCGGAGCCCGGCGACCGGGAACAGCCGCGCGCCCTGCCAGGACGGGTGATCGGCGAGATCCGCCTTGGGTGCTTTCGGCAGCGTGCTGCGCTTCTTCGCCGTCCGGACGCGCCCGGCGGCGCGCCGCTTCCGCGCGCCCTCCCCGGACCCGGCTCCCGCCGCCGCCGTCTCTCCGGCGGGGGCTTCCGCGATGGCCGGCGGGCTCTGCCGCTCCGCGTCGTCCGCACGCGTGCCGGCGGCCTCCTTGCGGGCGGGAGCTTCGTCGGCGGGGGTCTTTTCAGCGTCGCCGTCCTCGGGGTCGCCGTCCTCGGCGTCGCCGTCCTCGACGTCGCCGTCCTCGACGGTGATGCCGAAGTCTCCCGCCAGGCCCGCGAGGCCGGATTCGTACCCCTGCCCGACCGCTCGGAACTTCCAGCCGTCGCCCCGCCGGTACAGCTCGCCGAAGACGAACGCGGTCTCCGTCCCGGCGTCACCGATGTCGAAGCCGAGCAGGGCCGCGCCCGTGCTGTCGTAGAGCGTCAGGCCGAGGTCGTCGAGCTCGCCGAAGGTGGCCCCGCCGTACCGGCTGGCCGTCACGACGACCCGCTCGACGTCCGGGGTGAGCGCCGCCAGGTCCAGCATGATGCGGTCCTCGCTGCCACCGCCGGTCGGCGTCTTGCCCAGCAACTGGACGGACCCGTCGCGGGTGGCCGGCTGGTTGTAGAAGACGAAGTCGCCGTCATCGCGCACCTTGCCGGAACCGCCGACCAGCAGGGCCGCGACGTCCGCCTCCCCGCTGCCGGACGGGTCCGCCCACCGCAGCGCCACGGTGACCGGCCCCTTGGCCTCGGTCAGGCTCGCCAGCTCGGCATTGGCCCCCTTGAGCATGTTCTGCACGCGCCACTCCCCGCATCGACCGGACTCGCGTCGTCGGCCACCGCGACGCCATCGCGATGGGCGCCGCGGCCGGGAGCAGGCCGAGCCCGAGAATGCCACCGCCGCGCACCCTTTTCGCCGTCCACACGGGTATATGGCGGAGTCCGGCCACGGAACGTAAAGCCACTGACACACAACCGCCCCCGGTGCTACCCCCCGGGGCAGGCGATCGGGCGACTACGGCGACTGGAGTCACCGGAGTGGGCCGGGTGGGTCAGCGGGGCATGCGGCGGTGTTTGCGGCGGGCTTGGAGGCTGGCGACGAGGGCGACGCCGAGCATCGCGAGGCCGACCTGGAAGACGAGTTCGATCCAGTCGATGCCCGAGGTGGTCCGGACGCCGATGATCTGGGCGATCCCCGTCCCGATGAGCGCCGCGATGATGCCGACGATCACCGTGAGGATGACGCCGATCGGCTGGCGGCCGGGCAGCAGCAGCCGGCCCACCGCCCCGATGATCGCTCCGATGATGATCGCCGAGATGATCCCCGTAATGTTCATGCCGCCCCTGTGCCCACTCAGGGTGGCCTCTCACCTGCGCTGACGTCTCCCGTGGTGGACGGCGGCCGCCGTCCCGCGGCACTGTGCCGACTCTTTTTAGTCACGAATCTTGATTATCAAGATGTATGACCATAGTGTGTGGCGCATGAAGCCGCGCTCCGGGAGGACAGGGCCATGAACGACAACGCCACCGCCTTCGGCACCGAGCCGCTGACCGTTGACGCCACCGGGCCGGCGGACGTCCGCGCCGCGATCCTCACCGCCCGCGACCGCGGTCTGCCGCTGACCGTGCAGGCCACCGGGCACGGCACGGTCGTCCCGCCGGACGAGGGGCTGCTGCTCAGGACGTCCCGCATGTCGAGCGTGCTCGTCGACTCGTCCCGCCGCATCGCCCGGGTCGGCGCCGGCGCCCGCTGGAGCGACGTGATCGCCGCCGCCGCGCCGCTCGGGCTCGTCCCGCTGTCCGGTTCGCACGCGTCCGTCGGCGTTACCGGCTACACCCTCGGCGGCGGGGTCGGATGGCTGTGCCGCCGGTACGGGTTCGCCGCCGACCACCTGCTGCGCGCTCGGATCGTCACCGCCGACGGCCGATACCTGACCGCCGACGCCGACCGCCACCCCGACCTGTTCTGGGCACTGCGGGGCGGCAGCGGCAACTTCGGCGTCGTGACCTCGCTGGAGTTCCGGCTCCACCCGGTTTCGACGGTCTACGGCGGGGTCGCGCTGTTCCCGGTCGAGCGGGCCGCCGACGTCCTCACCCGGTTCCGGGACGAGGCGGACACGCGTCCCGATGCGCTGTCGGTCTCGGTCGCCCTGACCGACCATGCAGTCCATGGCCGGGTCGTCGCCGTCCGCGCTGTCTACGCGGGCTCCGCCGAGGACGGCGCCCGGGCGCTGCGGTCACTGCGCGAGGCCGGCGGGCCTCCGCTCCAGGACGATTTCCGGCCGATGCCGTACGCGCAGACCGAGTCGCTGGGCGGCACCGCACCCCGCCACTTCCACCTTCACGCCGATCTTCCCGACGCACTGATCACCGCGATCGCCGGCAGCCGGGCGTCCGGCATCGAGGTGAGGCACTGGGGCGGCGCGATGGCCCGTCCGGCGGCGGACGCGGGTCCCGTCGGGCACCGGGACGTCCCGTTCTCGCTCACCGTCGACGGCTCCGACGCCGACGACGCAGCCTTCCTGCCGTACGCGACCGGCGGCTCGTTCCTGAACTTCCTACACGATCCGGCCAGGACTGCCGCCGCCTACACCCCGGCGAACCTCCGGCGGCTGCGGGAGGTCAAGCGCGCCTACGACCCGCAGAACGTGTTCCACCGCAACCACAACATCCCGCCCGCGTGAAATGCGAGGAAGCCGGCACGGCCGCGGCCGTCTCCGTCGCCGCGCCGAGGCTCGGCTGCGAGCTCGTCAGGCTCGGCGCGTGACCCGCATGGGGACGGCCCCGGCCGGCCGGTACGTGATCTCCGCGCGCCACGGCACGTTCACCCCCGGGGCCAGGTCCAGCCGATGGGTGCGGGTGATGGTCGCGAGAACCAGCGTCGCCTCCAGCATCGCGAACCCGGCACCGACGCAGATGCGCCTGCCGCCCCCGAACGGCAGATACGAATAGCGAGGACGCTGCTGCTCCCCCATGAACCGTTCCGGCTGGAAACCCTCGGGGTTGGGCCAGATTTCCGCGTTCCGGTGAATCAGGTAAGGCGGGACGGCGATGGTCGATCCGGCCGGCACATTCACACCCGCGATGTCGTCGCTTTCGACCGCGTCGCGCTCGATCGTCCAGGCCGGCGGGTAAAGGCGCATGGCCTCGGACAGGACGGCCTTCGTCCACGGCAGGTCGTCGACGTCCTCGGCCTTCGGCTCCCGGCCGCCGAGCACATCGTCCACCTCGTTCTCGAGCCGGTCCCGCGCCGCCGGATACCTGGACAGCAGCATCAACGTCCAGGCCAGCGAAGCGGCCGTGGTCTCGTGCCCGGCGAGCAGGAGCGTCAGAACCTCGTCCCGGAGTTCCTCGGCATCGAGTTCGCCCCGCTCCTTGAGCAGATTGAGCATTTCTCCACCGGACGATCCCTCGACGACGCGCCGCACCAGCCCGTCCAGATGAGTGAGCGCGCCCCCGAGCCCCGGCACGCGCCGGTAGATTCCCCTTTTCGCCGTCGCTCCCGGGAGGAACGTGCCGATCACGGCGCCTCTTTGCAGTGCCTCCAGGGCCTGGCCGGTCCGCTGCGCCTCCCCGGCCAGCGCACTCCCGAAAAGCGCTCGCCCGACGATGTCGAGCGTCAGTTTCCGCAATTCCCTGGCGGCGTCGAGCGTCACCCCGTCGGGCCACCGCTCAACGCCCGCGACGGCCGTCTCCACCATTTGCGGCGCGAAACCGACGACGTGCCGTTGCGAGAAGGCCGGCTGCACCAGCCGCCGATGCCGCCGCCACGTGTCGCCCTCGCTGGTGAGCAGGCCGTCCCCGAGGACGGCCCGCAGCGGCCGGTACGTGAACGCCTTCACATAGTTGTCCTGGTTGGCCACCAGGACCCGTTCGGCGTGCTCGGGCCGGGACAGCAGATAGAACGCCCGCCGCCTCCCGAACGGGACGCGCACCGCGTCCCCGTACCGGGTCGCGAGCCCCACGTACGTCTCCAGCGGACTCCGGGCCATCCGCCCCCACCACCCGAAAGCCTCGGCGTTCCCCGGACCGGCAACACCCAACTCGCCCATATCCCCACCGTAAAACGCCCCCGCCGACTCCCTCCCCCGGGGCCACGTCCGGCCACCCCGCGCGTCACAGCCGCAGGCGGTAGCCCGCGCCCCGCACGGTTTCAAAGCGGTCGGCACCGAGCTTGCGCCGCAGATAGCGGACGTACACGTCCACGACATTCGAGCCGGGATCGAAATCGAAGCCCCACACATGCGCCAGCAACTGCTCCCGCGTCAGCACCTGGTCGGGATTGCGGCAGAACATCTCGGCGAGGGCGAATTCGCGCGAGGTCAACTCGACCGTCCGTCCGGGGACGTGGGCGCGCCGGGTCCGCAGGTCGAGGGCGAGGTCGCCGACCCGCAGCAGCGTGGGCTCGGGGATGCGATCGGCGCGCAGCCGCAGCCGCACCCGGGCGAGCAGTTCCTCGAAGGCGAACGGCTTGGCGATGTAGTCGTCGGCGCCTCCCTCCAGCCCGGCGACGGTGTCGGCCACGCCGTCGCGGGCGGTGAGGATGATGACGGGCAGCGCGACGCGCTCCTCGCGGAGCCGGCGCAGCACGGTGAACCCGTCCCGCAGCGGCAGCCCGATGTCGAGGATCATCAGGTCGAACGCCCCGCCGCGGGCCTGCTCGTAGGCGGTGACGCCGTCGGCGGCGACGGCCGTGCCGAACCCGGCCGCGCCCAGGCCCTTCTCCAGGAAGGACGTGATGCGCGGTTCGTCCTCGGCGATCAGGATCCGGCTCATGCGCCCTCCTTGACGGCGGGCACGGCGGGCACGGCGGGCACGGCGGCGGATTCGTCCAGGCGCAGCGGCAGTTCCAGGACGAACCGGGCGCCACCGCCGGGCGGGTGCTCGACCGCCGCCCGGCCGCCGTGCGCGCGGGCGATCGAGGCGACGATCGCCAGCCCGAGCCCCGCGCCGTCGGTCGGCCGCGGCCCCGAATCGGCGCGGACGAACCGGTCGAAGATGCGCGCGGCGTCCGCCTCGGCGACGCCCGGCCCGGTGTCGCGCACGGATAGCACGACCATGGAGCCGCGCACCGCCGAACCGATCTCGATGGTGTCGTCCTCGCCGGTATGCCGGACGGCGTTCGCCGCGAGCTGCATGAGCGCCTGCGTGAGCCGCTGCCGGTCGGCGACCATCCGCACCTCTGCCACGCCGCCGACCCGCCACCGCCGGGCGGCCATCCCGCGCGCCTTGGCGACCGCCTCGACCGTGAGGTCCGCCAGGTCCACATCGCCCGGCGCGAGGAAGTCGGGGCGTTCGGCCTTGGCCAGGACCAGCAGGTCTTCGACGATGCGGCTCATCCGGTCGAGCTCGTCGAGGAGCAGCTCCCGCGTCTCCGCCCGCTCTCCCGGATCGTCGCCCATCAACTCCAGATGCCCGCGGATGACGGTGAGCGGCGTCCGCAGCTCGTGCCCCGCGTCGTCCACGAACCGGCGCTGCGTCGCGAACGCCGCCTCCAGGCGGTCGAGCATCACGTTGAAGGTCGCGGCCAGCGCGGCGACGTCGTCGTCACCGCGCACCTCCAGCCGCCGCGTCAGGTCGGACCCGCTGATCCGCTCGGCGGCCTGCCGCACCAGTCGGACGGGCGCCAGCACCCGTCCCGCGATCAGCCAGCCCGCCAGCCCGGCGGCGGCGAGCGCACCGAACGCCGTGAGCCCGAGCACCCGCGTCGTCTCCACGACCTCGTCCTCCTGCAGGTCGCGGAACTGGACCACGACCAGGGCGCCGCGCGTCGGATCGGCCGCCACCCGGACGGGCAGGACGGCGTACCGGACGCGTCCCGCCGCACTGTCCGCCCATCCGTAGGCCGGACGGTCGGAGCGCGCGACCCTCGCAACGAACGCCGCGTCATGGTCGAGCCGGGCGGGCGGCGGGTAGGGGCTGCGGCGGTCCGCGCGGCCGCCCACCACGCTGAAGAAGGACTCGTGGCCGTCCGGCAGGTTCTGCGCGAGGTACGCGGTGAGCAGCGTCCGGACGTCCCGCACCGGACGCCCGGTCGCCGGGTCGACACCGCCGCGGGCGTACTCGCGGAGCTTCGCGGCCTCGTGCCCCAACTCCTCGTTGATCCGGTCGTCCAGCCGCGCCGACAGCACCGACCAGGTCGCGAAGACCGACCCGGCCAGTGCGAGCGCGACCAGCAGCAGCATCCAGCCGACGATGCGGGCCCGGGCGCTGACACCGTGCGTCCCGGCCTCAGTCGTCGTCGGCATCGCCGTCATCGACGTCGTCATCGTCATCGCTGCCCGGCGGCGGCGGTGCCGGGACAGGGCGCGCCTTCTCCTTGGACGCCGGACTCGCCGTCCCGGACGGACTCGGGGACTTCGACTCGGCCGGCGGCGACACCCGCACGATGTCACCGAGCCGCGGAGGGTCACTTGTCTGGGCGCGGGCGAACCCGGCGGCGAGGCCGAGGGTGACCAGAGCCGCCGTCCCCACACCGGCGATCGCCGCACGGGTGGCCATGCGCCCACTATCTCCCGCCGCCCCGCCCCCGCGACGCGTCGCGGATGAGAACCCTCTCATTCGGATGAGAAGGCCCTCACCGTGACCTCACCGCCGCCTCATCGACCGACGGGAACCTGTACGCGACCAAAGGAGGACACTGTGCGCGACGACATCGTCTATGGCCTGGCCACCGACCTGGTGGCGATCACGGCACTGGCGCATCTGATCTACTTCCGGCGACACCGCAGGCGCGACCTCCAACTCGCCTACGTGGCGGTCAACGTCGGCGTCTTCACCGTGGTGTCGCTCCTCCTGCTCCAGCGCGCGGACCTCGCGATCGGCTTCGGACTGTTCGGCGTGCTGTCCATCATCCGCCTACGCTCCAGCACCCTCACCCAAGAGGAGGTGGGCTATTACTTCGTCGCCCTGGCACTTGGCCTAGTGAACGGCCTGGCCGCCCAGGTCCCGTGGCTGGCGCTGACACTGAACGTCGTCCTCCTAACCGTCATGTACGCGGCAGACCACCCACGCCTCCTGGCCCGCACCCAGCACCGCCTCATCACCCTGGACGTCGTGCACGGCGACGATGTGGCACTGCGCGCCGACCTGGAGAACCGGCTCGACGGCATCGTCCTGCGGCAGTCGGTGACCGAAGTCGACTACGTCCGGGACGTCATGGTGGTGGACGTCCGCTACCGCCGCGGAGAACACCAACGCCTCACCGCCCGGAACCTCCGATGAGCACACCCCTGGCGGCGCTCCCCGCCGTAGACCTCACGGAGGTACTGGCCCACTCCACGCTGCAACTCCGCCTAGACCGCAAGTACCTCGTCCCCGCCCCCTTGCTCCCCCACCTCCTGGAGGCGATGGGGGACACCTACGCGGCCCTCGAAATCAACAGCCTCCGCACGTTCCGCTACACCTCGACTTACTTCGACACCCCCGACCTGCTCACCTACCGGCAACACCTCCAGGGCAGGCGCCGCCGCTTCAAGATCCGCACCCGGACGTACCTGGACAGCGGCGAGTGCACCTTCGAGGTGAAGCTGAACGGCGCCCGAGACGCGACCGACAAGCGCCGCATGCCCTACGACCCCGCCCGCCGCCGCGACCTGACCCCGTCCGCCACCGACTTCCTCTGGCAGACCCTCCTCTCGGCCTACCGGATGAACCCCCCATCGCCCCTGACACCAACGGCGACGACGTCCTACAACCGCACCACACTCGTCCAACGCCAAGGCACGGGCCGCGTAACCCTGGACACGGCCCTGGTCTGCACCGCTCAAGCCACCCGCATCGAAGCGAACCAAGCCTGGGTCCTACTCGAATCCAAGTCCGCGACCCCCGACGCCCCAGCAGACCGCCTACTACGCCACCTGGGCCTACGCCCCACAAAGCTGAGCAAGTACTGCCTGGCGGTAGCCGTCCTCTACCCAGGAGCAACGTCCAACCCGTGGCACCGCCCCCTACGCCGCTACTTCCCCCTCCCACCACCCTGAGCACGACTCCCACGAAGTCGACTACGATGCGGAACGAGCCCGCCGGCGTAGCTCAATTGGCAGAGCATCTGTCTTGTAAACAGAAGGTTAGGGGTTCAAGTCCCCTCGCCGGCTCCCACGTCAAAGCCCCCCTCCACACGGACGGGGCTTTCTAGCGTCAGCAATCACCAGCAGCGCATCGTCTCAACTCCAGACCGTCCAAATAGACGATGCTGGCGTCATCGGATGCCTTGCCACGCGGCCAGCGCACGCCGTCCGGGTCGGTTGCCTCTGCCTCACGGGTCCGTGCGATCAGTTCCCCCGGTCCGTCCTTGTGCAGGATGGCGAGCACGTCAGGCCAGGTCATCAGGTCGAAGCGGTCGGCCAACCGGCTGGCACCGTCACTCAGCAGCGCGGCCGCGTCCAGGCCGGCGAGGGGCGTGGACCCCATCAGTGCCTCATGCGCCGCTTCCGGTTTCGTGCTGGCCACCCAGAAGCCGCCCGGTTGATTGCGGTACTCGGCGAGCCGTTCCACTCGGCTCCGCAGGCGTCCCGTGTGCGCGTCACTGCCGACGGCGGGGCGATCGTCCGGTTCGTCCAACCGCGCGATCACCTCAGCCAGCCGCCCATCCGTGACGACAGTCGCCCCCTGGTCGAGGCGATCGAGGACGAGAACAGAGTCCGAGAGCACCAGGTGTTCAAGCCACCCGTCATGGACCCTTGCCAGCGCCACAGTCGCGGAGGGCGAGCCAGGGTGCCGAAGGTCGCATGTCGTGGCGTGCAGGGCGTTGACGCGTTCGATGCTCACCGCAAGCGCCTCGCCCAGGCCCACGGCGGCATCGCCAGCTGCGGCGAGTAGCAGCCCGCCGAGGTTCCGCGCGTACCAGGACACCGAATGCACGCCCGCGTGGTCGCCTCGCTGGAGGCCAAGCACCTTGAGGCGGCCGAGCACCTGGACGCCGCTCGCGAGGACCTGCTGGCCTTCACCGGCTTCCCGCGCCAGCTGTGGCGGCAGATCTGGTCGAATAATCCCCAGGAGCGTCTCAACAAGGAGATCCGGCGACGCACCGACGTGGTCGGGATCTTCCCCGACCGGGCCGCGATCGTTCGCCTCGTCGGCGCCGTCCTGATGGAGCAGACCGACGAGTGGACCGAGGCCCGCCGCTACATGGGCCTGGAGTTCCTGGCCAAAGCCGCCTCCGAGTAATCGACGCCACCACACCCGACCCCGAGACCGACCACCGAGAACTCACCGCTTAACCTGCAGAAACAGGATCACGCGAAGATCGACTCTTTACACCACTCCAGCGGACGTGACCCCGAGGATCAACTCACGATCCAAGCTGTGGCCGTGCTCCTCACAGGGTTAGTGAAGGCGTTCGACCTGCATGCCGACGTCAGCCAGCGCGAGCCTTCAGCTTGCGCGCGCACGCCGACGAGGTGCGGAGCCACCGCGATGACCTACTCAAGTTGATCGGTGTACCACCCGGTACAGCATTGTCAGACTCCGGTGGCCACGGAGAGTGGACTGTTACTATCGGAAAGCTTTGCTTCCGACGACGTCCAATGGCCGCTGCAACAGTCACGCGACCCGTGGTCAACTGCCAGCTAGCCACCGGCGGCTCAGTCTCTCTGAGATCAACGCCAGAGAGGTTGACGGCAACGACGCCATCCACCGAGGACCACGGGCGCACGCCGAAAACCGTCCGACCTTGCTCGACGGACGACCCGCAGGGGGTGCTCATCGACCGCGCGCCGTCGGTAACCAAGCAGCACCACGGGCGCACGTCCACCACCGTCCGACCTCGGGAGACGCTACGGCCGCAGGGTGATCGCTACTTCTGAAAAGCGGAAGGTCGGCGGTTCGCCCCTGCCCCTGCCCCCGAATGACCGGAACCAGATCAGGTTCTGGGCTTTTTGACAGCAACGGTGACCGCAACAGCCTCAGCCCAGCACATCCTCCAACTTCCGAAGCGCCGCCTGCTTCTCGCGGACGGCCGCACGAGCGTAGATCGTCATCATCACCTCGCAGCGAGACGCAGATGTGCGGCATGTCGTGGAACCGGACGCCGTCAAGGGCGCCGCTACGCGTCGCCGGCGGCCGCGCCCGGCTCTGGGAGCCGGGCATGCGGCCTGTCCCGTTCGGTCCCGTTCACACCGCCGTGCACGGCCGCTCTGGCAGCCAGAACGCGCCTTCGTGGAGTTCGGTACGATTAGGCCGTTCTGCGCCGACGCAGGTGGGTGCTGCGAGCCGAGCAGAGTGCCGCCCACGGGAGCGCAGATCGTCCTTTCGGCCTACTCATGATCTTGGGTAGCCGGCATAGGCGACGGCGGCGCTCTGTCTACCCAGGGTGCCGTCCGCCGATCAGGTGGTGAGGCATTCCTCGTCCACTGGTCCGATGGGTAGAAGAAGGGGCAGGGTGACACTATGCGTGCACCCATAGTGGTGTACGCCTAGCTGGGTTTCCCGGCCTGGCGTCAGGGGCGGCGGCGATCAAGGGAAATACCCCCATCGCTTTCACCGCCCTCGCAATCGCGCTCGGCTACCTGGGTCTGATCGTATGGATCGCAGTCAGCGCGAACCGAAGGAAGACCACTCCCGCCGCTCGTAAGGCGGCGCTCGAAACTCTCCGAATCTTGACCGGCCAAGTTCACCCCCAGACCGTATCGTCTCCTCCGCCCACGTCCCAGTCGGCTAATGGCCAAGGGCAGCAAGGGGGGCCAGCGTGATTCGGTCGACTTGGTCCAGAGGGCCGCCACTAGGGGCTCGAATCTCCAGATAGCGGAGACGTGTTCATATTAGCCGACGCTGATTCGCCAATCATCAACGTGGCCTATGCAGCCGTCGCTTAAACGTGCCCGAAGCAGCGACCTCGCGGCCCCCAGCCCCCTGCGGGCCGGAGGGTACGCCCGCGCGAATCGGTCTGTCACAGCTTCTCGTCATTCGCGCGGGCGCACCCTCCGGGACAGGGGGCTAACGGCGGCGCTAACAATGGGGTCGGATGGTCTTTGACGAGTGTGGACGTCCGGGGACGTTGCGGCGCTGGTCAGCGGGCACGTGGAGACATGTCTGGACGGCCTTGATCTCGCTTGTAATCAGATGCTTTGGGTCTCCCGTCCCCGGAAAACCAGGCGGCCCCGTAGGGAACGGCGTGCCGGACTGACGCCGTGTCCAGTCCCAGGATGAGCGAATCTGAATACCTGCGAGAGGTCGAAGCTCGTAGTCGCGCCGTGGTCGACGCCGCTGCTGGCGAAGAATGGCTTACCTACGATGAGGAAGTCGAAGAGACGCATGTGCTCCGCAGGGCCGTGAACGAGTTGGCCCTGACGCTCCGGCACTACCACTACCAAGGTGACGGCTGTCTGGACGAGGAGGACGACCGGCCGCGGATGCGCCTGGCCGGTGTCGTCCTTCTGAGGCCGGTGGCCATGTCCTTCGGGATGGACGACGACTACGAGACGGCATGTCAGCGGCTCAACCTGGACCCTCGCCCCGAGGGGTGGGCGGTCTGGAACACCTGGAGCAAGCAGGGGCAACCGGTCATGCTCGTGATGACCGACCTGGATGGGTCGGAAGGGCTGCTCATCAACTGGGCATAGGGAATCTCCACCTATCCGGTCACCCCCGTTCCGAGTCAGATTATTCACGTGCACCAGGGCTGGACGGCACCGATGACGGTCTCACCAAGGGCGCGGCGTCAACTGGGTGTAGATGGTCTGCCGCTGGAAGCCAAGCCGGTGCGAAACCTTCCGGCGCAGGCCAGTGACAGCCAACACGAGTCGGATGACTGACTGGCGCTGTACAGCAGGTCAGTGAGCTCAAGCGGTGACATCGGGTTGGTTCCAAGCTCACAGCTTGACGTCCCCTTGAGCGGCATGCTGTACCAGCACGGAAGTACCGCAACGGAGGCTTACGACTGCTGGCATCAGCGACCGGGCGCACACGGGCCTACCTGTCGTGATGGTGTCGGTCGTAGGGTGGTTGGTTTCTTGCAACAGAAGGTTAGGGGTTCAAGTCCCCTCGCCGGCTCCCACGTCAACGGTCCCCTCCGGACGGAAGGGGCCTCTGGTGCTAGCCATCGTCTGCTGCGTACTCTCGGCACCGGGCCGTTCAAGGGCTCGCGCTTGCTTGTTGGATGGCTTGCCGCGTGGCGCGTGCCGTCGGGGTCGGGTGGTTCGGTGTCATGGGGGCGTGCGGTTAGTTCGCCAGTGCCGACTCCCTGCGGGTTGCCGAGCACCTTGGGCCAGCCCGTCGGATCGAAGCAGTCGGCCCCACCGTCCATGCGTGACGCGTCATCTGTGAGGGCGGGTCATCGGTCGGGCGTTCGGGCGGTTCTCGACGGGTGGTGGGTGCCTTCCGGGTTAGGACGTTGCTGCCATCACTGCGGCGGTTAGGGCTGTTAGGGCGCAGATTACGGCTATGGCTGCGAACGCTAGGCGGTAGGGGTATCGCTCGGCCTTGGTTATTAGGCCGGGGTGCGTTTCGGCGAACTTCTTGGGGGCTACTGGGTGGTCGTAGCCGATGCAGGGCAGTCCTAGTTCGGCTATCAGGAGGTCTAGGTCCTCGCGTTTGAAGGCTGCGCCCGGCACTCTGATCAGCAGGTTGTGGTGGGCGTCCAGGATGAACAGGCTTTCGCCGGACGCTCCGCGGGGTGCGGTTATGGTGGCGCGGACGATCTCGGCTGCTTGTGCGCGGGGACGGCGCTGCTGGGAGAACACGCCTCGTACGACTATCTCTTGCTGCGTCAGGACGATCCGCGTTCGGAGAAGGCTTCCGATGCCTAGGACCGCCAGCGTCGTGAACAGTGCGGCCACGTACGGGGCGAACACCGTTGGGGCGTCGCCTATCAGGATCGCGGCGACGATGCCCGCACCGGCGACCACTAGGACGGTCACGACGATCAGTCCTGCGCGGGCGTCCGGTCGCAGGACTAGGTCACTCTCGGGGACGGTCATCTCGCCCCTTTCCTCGGCTTCCCATGAGCCTGCCGCATCGGGGGCGGTGCTCCAGCCGTGGGGGGCGGTCGGCTTCCGGGGCGGAAATTGGTCCGGGCGAGTGTCGATTCGGGGCCGCGGCGTTCGTGTGGGGGGTGAGAGGTCGGACGTGAGGAGGCGTCATGGGGAAGGTCGTGCTGGTCGAGCATCTGTCGCTGGACGGGGTCATGCAGGCGCCCGCAGGGGTCGATGAGGACGTCCGGGGCGGGTTCGCGCGTGGTGGGTGGGCCGTCCCGGGGAACGACCAGGTCATGGGGGACGTGCTCGCGAAGGGCCGGGACGGCAGTGGCGCGCTGCTGTTCGGACGCCGGACGTACGAGCAGTTCCACGGGTACTGGCCTAAGCAGACGGACAACCCGTTCACCGATGTGCTGAACAAGTCCACGAAGTATGTGGCGTCGCGGACGTTGCGGGAGCCCCTGCCCTGGGCCAACTCGGTGCTGATCGGCGATGTCGGGGACGTCGGCCAGATCGAGGAGCGGCTCACCGTGCTGGGGAGCGGGGTGCTCGCGCAGGAGCTCATGCGGCGCGGGCTCGTCGGCGAGTGGCTGCTGATGGTGCATCCGGTGGTGCTGGGGACGGGGCGGCGGCTCTTCGAGGGGGTCGAGACGGAGTTGCGGTTGGTGGAGTCGGTGACGACGACTACCGGGGTAGTCATCGTGAGGTACGAGAAGGAGGAAGCATGAAGCTCTACGCGCTCAACATGATCCAGCCGGTGGGCCCTCCGCCGCCGCCGGAGGTCCTCGACAAGGTGATGGCGGACCTCGCGGATATCCGGCAGGACTTGGAGATGCAGGAGTCATGGGTGTTCGGGCGGGGCTTCCACGGTCCCGAGGCGAGCACGATGGTCCGGTGCCGGGGGGACGAGCTCGTCGCCACGGACGGGCCCTGGACGGAGGGCAAGGAGCACATCGGCGGCATCACGATCATCCAGGTCGAGGATCTGGACGCGGCGCTGAAGGTCGCGGCCCGGTTCTGCAAGGCGACGGGCTTGCCGATGGAGGTGCGGCCGTTCCAGGGTGAGGTGTGATCGAGCGGGTCTTCCGGGAGGAGCACGGGCGGGCGGTGGCCGTCCTGGCCCGGGCCTTCGGTGATCTCGACGTCGCCGAGGAGGCGGTGCAGGACGCGTTCGTGGAGGCGGTCCGCAGGTGGCCGTCGGACGGGACGCCGCCCAGCCCGGCCGGCTGGATCATCACCACGGCGCGGAACAAGGCGATCGACCGGCTGCGCCGGGAGGCCCTGCGGGACGGGAAGCACGCGCAGGCCGCGCTGGTGCACGAGGGCGGACCGGTCGAGGTGGGCGGGGTGGAGGACGACCGGCTGCGGCTGATCTTCACGTGCTGCCATCCGGCGCTGGCGATGCAGGCGCGGGTCGCGTTGACGTTGCGGCTGCTGGGCGGGCTGACGACGGCCGACATCGCGCGGGCGTTCCTCGTGCCGGAGGCGACGATGGCGCAGCGGCTCGTGAGGGCGAAAGGCAAGATCCGGGACGCGCGGATTCCTTACCGGGTGCCCGAGGAAGCCGAGCTTCCGCAGCGGCTCTCCGGGGTGCTCGCCGTCATTTATCTCGTGTTCAACGAAGGCTATGCCGGGCGGGGCGAACTCGGCGCCGAGGCCATCAGGCTGGGAAGGGTCCTCAAGGAACTCATGCCGGACGAGCCCGAAGTGCTGGGGTTGCTGGCGCTGATGCTCCTCGTGGAGTCGCGTAAGGCCGCTCGCATCAGGGATGGCGAATTGGTCCTGCTCGGCGACCAGGACCGTGGGTTGTGGGATCGCGGGCTCGTGGACGAAGGGCAGGCGCTCGTCCGGCGGTGTCTGGAGATCGACCGCCCTGGGCCGTATCAGATTCAGGCGGCCATCAACGCCGTGCACAGTGATGCCGCGAACGCGCAGGACACGGAGTGGGGCCAGATTCTCCAGTTGTACGACCAGTTGATGGCCGTGGCGCCCACTCCCGTGGCCGCGCTGAACAGGGCCGTGGCGGTGGCCGAGATCGACGGGCCCGAGGCCGGTCTCGCGCTTGTCGGCAAGCTCGATCTCGACCGGTACTACCTGTTCCACGCGGTCCGCGCCGACCTGCTGCGGCGGCTCGGGCGGAACGCGGAGGCCGCGGAGGCTTACGCCGCGGCCATCGCGCGTACCGGGAATGAGACAGAGCGGGCCTTTCTCGAAAAGCGGCGGGTCGGTGTACGGCCGTAAAAGGCTCAGGCGCGTCCGGCCGGCTGTGGAATCGGCGCGACCGGCGCGGGCGGGGCGGGCGTCCTGTTGAAGGTCTGGCCGGCGACCAGGGCGCCCAGGGCGATGGTGAATCCGATGACCTGCCAGAAAGTGAGGGTCTGGCCGAGGATCAGCAGGCCCGCCATCGTCGCCACCATCGGATTGGTCAGGCCGAGCAGCGACACCGACGTGGGGGCCAGGCGGTCGATTCCGCGGAACCACAGCGCGTAGGCGATCGCGGTGCCGACGATTCCGAGATAGGTGAAGCCCAGCACGTTCTCACCCGTGACGGACGACGGGACGCCCTCGGTGAGCAGCGTCAGCGGCAGCAGCGCCAGGCCGCCGACCGTGAGCTGCCAGCCGGTCATGACCAGCGGCGATTCGGGACGTCCCCACTTCTTCGCCAGGACGATCGCGACGGCCATGAGGGACGTCGCGGTGAGCATGGCGGCGATGCCGAGCGGGTCGAGGCGGGCGTCGGCGGTCAGGGTGAGCAGGGCGACGCCGCCGGTTCCGGCGAGTGCCGACAGCAGGACGGCGCGGGCCGGGCGGACCCGCAGGATGCCGAGCGACAGCAGCGCCACGACCAGCGGCTGCACGGATCCGATGGTCGCGGCGACCCCGCCGGGCAGCCGGTAGGCGGCGAAGAAGATCAGCGGGAAGAACGCGCCGAAGTTCAGCATGCCGAGGACGATCGACTTCCACCACCAGTCGCCGCGCGGCAGGCGGCGGGTGACGGCGAGCAGGACGAGCCCCGCGGGCAGGGCGCGCAGGGTGGCGGCCAGCAGCGGGCGGTCGGCGGGCAGGAGGGTGGTCGTGACGACGTAGGTGGTGCCCCAGCTCGCGGGCGCGAAGGCGGCGAGGGCGAGGTCGGAGGCGTAGCGGGCGCGCGGCGTCCGCCGGGCCGCGAGGGCGGTCACGAGAATCACCTCAACGGAGCGTCGGGGGGAACAGATACATGAACGATAAGTATCTGAACGTTGAGATTATTCCCGTTGAAGTGATTCTCGAGCGGTCAGGCGCGCAGGCGGCTGACCTCGTACAGGGCGATGCCGGCGGCGACCCCGGCGTTCAGCGACTCGGCCCGTCCCGGCATCGGGATCGTGACCAGCATGTCGCAGGTGTCGGCGACCAGCCGTCCGAGCCCCTTGCCCTCCGAGCCCACGACCAGCACGAACGGGCCGGACGCGATCTCCAGGTCGCCGACGGTCACGCCGCCGCGGGCGTCCAGCCCGGCGACGAAGCAGCCCGCCTTCTGGTACGCCTTGAGCTGCCGCGTCAGGTTCGTGGCCTGCGCGACGGGGCACGTCGCGAGCGTCCCGGCGGACGACTTCCACGCGCCCGCGGTGACCCCGGCGGCGCGCCGCTCGGGGACGACGACGCCGGTCGCGCCGAACGCGGCGGCGGAGCGGACGATCGCGCCGAGGTTGCGCGGGTCGGTGATCCCGTCGACCGCGACGATCAGCGGGGCGGTGCCCTTGAGCAGGTCGTCGGGGTGCGCGTACCGGTACGGCTTGACCTGCAGCGCGATGCCCTGGTGGACGGCGCCGTCCGTCAGCCGGTCGAGCTCGTTCTTGCCGGTCTCCAGCAGCGGGACGCCGCGGTCGGCGGCCAGCTGGATCGACTCCCGGACCCGCTCGTCGGTGCTGGACATCACGTACAGCGCCGTGCCCGGAACGCCCGCCCGCAGCGCCTCGACGACCGGGTTCCGGCCCGTGACGAGCTCGGGGACCTCGCCGTTCGCGCGCCGCGCCCCGGCCGGACGTCCGGCGGCCGGCGCGGCGGCGGGCTTCGCGCGCCCGCCGGGGCCGAGCGTCGGCGTGCCGGTGCGCTTGGCGTTCTTGACGGCGCGGGCCTTCTGGCGCTTGCCGTGCCAGTGCCGGTCCTCGGCCTTGGGAGTGGGTCCCTTGCCCTTGCGCTTGGCCATTGTCCGTTACGCCCCTCGCGATGACGATTGCGTGCTCGCTCGCCCTCGCGGCTGCCGGGGCGGCTCCGATCTCAGCGGGACGGCGACGACACCCCCGCGAACGTTCGATTTTATCCGGCGTGGAGCGCCGCTCAGTCCCGCTTGAGCTCCCATCGGGGGCCTTGCGGGGTGTCCTCGACGAGGATTCCGGCGTCGGCGAGCCCGTCGCGGATCGCGTCGGCGGCCGCGTAGTCCTTCCGCGCGCGCGCCGCCTGACGTTGCTCCAGTGCCACACCCACCAGGGCGTCCACGACGGGACGCAGGTCTTCCTCGCCCGTACGGCTCCACTGCGGGGACAGCGGGTCGATGCCGAGGACGTCCGCCATCGCCCGCACGGATGCGAGCGCATCCCGCGCCGCGTCCCGATCGCCGGCGGCGAGGGCGCTGTTCCCCTCCCGGACGGTCTCGTGCAGCACCGCGAGCGCCTGCGGGACGCCCAGGTCGTCGTCCAGCGCCGCGGCGAACTCGGACGGCACCGAGGAAGCCGGAACCGCGCCCACCAACTCGGAGGCTCGCGTAACGAAACCCTCTATGCGCTGGTAGGCGGACACGGCCTCGGCCAAGGCGGCGTCGGTGTAGTCCATGAGGGACCGGTAGTGCGCCGAGGCCAGGTAGTAGCGCACCTCCACCGGACGGGCCTTGCCCAGCAGATCCGGCAGCAGGACCACGTTGCCGACCGACTTGCTCATCTTCTCGCCGTCCACGGTGAGGAGCCCGTTGTGCAGCCAGTAGCGGGCGAACCCGTCGCCGGCGGCACGGGACTGGGCGATCTCGTTCTCGTGGTGCGGGAAGATCAGGTCGACGCCGCCGCCGTGGATGTCGAACGTCGGGCCGAGGTACTTCGTCGCCATCGCGGAGCATTCGAGGTGCCAGCCGGGGCGCCCGTCGCCCCAGGGCGTCTCCCAGAACGGCTCGCCCGGTTTCGCGCCCTTCCAGAGCGCGAAGTCGCGCGGGTCGCGCTTGGCGTCCTCGTTGGGCGTGTCGCCGGTGGGCCGCATGTTGTCCAGCCGCTGGTTCGACAGCGACCCGTACTCGTCCGCCCACGACTTCACGTCGAAGTACACGTCGCCGCCCGCCGCGTAGGCGTGGCCCTTCTCGATCAGCCGGCGGATCAGCACGATCATCTCCGGGACGTGCCCGGTGGCGCGCGGCTCGACCGTCGGCGGCAGGCAGCCGAGCAGGTCGTAGCCCTGCGTGAAGACGCGCTGGTTGCCCTCGGCGACCGCGAACCACGGGACGTCCCGCTCCGCCGCCACCGCGATGATCTTGTCGTCGACGTCGGTGACGTTGCGGGCGAACGTCACCTCGTAGCCGGACGCGCGCAGCCAGCGCAGCAGCACGTCGTAGATGACGCCCGAGCGGAGGTGCCCGATGTGCGGTGATGCCTGCGGGGTCGCACCGCACACGTACATCCCCACGCGGCCCTCTTCGAGGGGCTCGAACGTGCGGACGCTGCGGGTGCCGGTGTCGTAAAAGCGCAGACTCACAGGGACAAGGCTATTGGATCGGCGCGGGGCCGCGCCGTGCATTGCGCGGCGCGGCCCCATGGCGGCGGGTCACGCCTTCGCGAACACGGCGTCCAGCCGGGCCGCGAACGCCTCGGCCTCGGCGCCGAAACCGCCGTGGTCGCCCGGGTAGACCTCGGCGGACGTGCCGAGGCGCTCGGCGAGCGCGAGGGCCGCCCGGTGCGGCGGCTCCCCGGCGGACGCCTCCCCCGCCGCGACGACGACCGGGACGGACGATCCGCGCAGCGCCGCGACGTCGAGCGCGTGCCGCCCGAATCCCGGCACCTCGTACCCGGCGAAGAAGTCGGTGTTCTTCTCGAAACGCGCGAACATCTCCAGCATTTCCGGGGACGGCGGCTCCTCCGGCGCCTCTCCGGCCCCCGTTGCCCCTGTCGCCTCCGACGCCTCTCCCGCCTCCGGTGCCTCTCCGGTCTCCGCCGGCTCGTCGTCGCCGGCCATGCCCATCGCGGCGCCGAAGACGCCCATGGCGGGGCCTGCGCCGCCGTCCCGGTAGGCGCGTTCCACGTCCGCGATGACCGACTCCCAGTGCGCCGCGTCCGGCAGCAGCCCGAGCAGCGGCGGCTCGTGCGCGATCAGCGCTCGCACCTGCTCCGGGTGCCGCACCGCCAGCTCCAGCGCGATCTGCGCGCCCGAGCTGTTGCCGAACACGAACGCGGGCTCGCCGGTCACCGCGGCGAGCAGCCGGGACGCGTCGTCGGCGTGCTCCGCGACGCTCTGCACCGACGGCGGCCCGGACAGCGGGCTGCGCGAATTGCCGCGCCGGTCGTAGGTGACGACCGTGTACCGGTCGGCGAGCAGACCGGCGAGACCGGCATATCCGGCCGCGTCGTAGATACCGCCGCAGATCAGCAGCAGCACCGGTCCGGCACCGCGCATCTCGTAGTGCAGGCTCGCGCCGGGGACATCAAGCGTGTTCATTGTCTTCTCCATTGAGTCGAACCGCGCGGGATTCGAGGTAGCGGCGCTCCGGCAGGCTGGTCGTGCGCCGCGCCGCCTCCCGGTAGGCGTCCCGCGCCGCCTCCGGGTCTCCGGCCATTTCCAGCAGGTGGGCGCGGACGGCCGCGAGCCGGTGGTGTCCCGCCATGCGGTCGTCGCCGTCCAGCGTCCGCAGGAGGTCGAGCCCGGCGGACGGCCCGGAGACCATCGCCAGGGCGACCGCCTCGTTCAGCGTCACCATGGGGTTCGGCGACAGGTGCGCCAGCAGCCGGTACAGCGCGAGGACCTGCGCCCAGTCGGTGTCCTCCGGGCGCCGCGCCTCCGCGTGGACGGCGGCGATCGCGGCCTGCACCTGGTACGGGCCGGGCGGCGACCAGGTGAGCGCGTCGGTGATCAGCGCCGTGCCCTCCTCGATGGCGTCCCGCCGCCAGAGCGTCCGGTCCTGCTCGGTGAGCGGGATCAGCAGCCCGCCGCGGCCCGTCCGCGCCGGGCGGCGGGCGTCGGTGAGCAGCATCAGCGCGAGCAGGCCCGCGGCCTCGCCGTCCCCCGGCAGCAGCCCGTGCAGCGCCCGCGCCAGCCGGATCGCCTCCGCCGTCAGGTCGGCGCGCTGCAGGTCCGGCCCGCTGGACGCCGTGTAGCCCTCGTTGAAGATCAGGTACAGGACGTGCAGGACGGCCCGCAGCCGCTCGTCCCGCTCCCCGGCCGGCGGGAGGGCGAACCGCGCCCCCGCCGCCCGGATCTTCTGCTTGGCGCGGCTGACCCGCTGCGCCATCGTCGCCTCGGGGACGAGGAACGCCCGCGCGATCTGCGCGGTCGTCAGGCCGCCCACCGCGCGCAGCGTCAGCGCGACCTGCGAGGGCGGCGACAGCGCCGGATGGCAGCACAGGAACAGCAGCGTCAGCGTGTCGTCCCGGTCGCCGGGGCGCTCCTCGTCCGGGCCCGGACCTTCGACCTCCTGAGCGAGCACCGCGTCCCGGGCGAACACGGCGGCCTCCCGGTCGCGGCGGGCCCGCTCGCTGCGCCACTGGTCGGTGAGCCGCCGCGTCGCGACGGTCAGCAGCCAGCCGCGCGGGTGCTCTGGGACGCCGTCCCCCGGCCACTGCACGGCGGCGGCGAGCAGCGCCTCCTGCACGGCGTCCTCGCAGGCGTCGAAGGCGCCGTGCCGCCGCACGAGCGTGCCGAGGACCTGCGGCGCGAGGGTGCGCAGCAGGTCCTCGACGGCCGGGGGCGTCCTCACATCTCCGTCCCGGCGCCGTCCATGATCGCCCGGACCTCCATGCGCCCGCCGTACCGGACGTCCGGCCAGCGCGAGGCGATCTCCACGGCCCGCTCCTCCGACTCGACGTCGACGGTGAGGTGGCCGGCGAAGTGCTCCTTGGCCTCCAGGAACGGGCCGTCGGTCACGGCCGGCTGCCCGTCCGCGCCCGCCCGGACGGTCTTCGTCCGGGACGGGTCGGCGAGCGCGTCCCCGCCGACCATCTCCCCCGACTCGGTCAGCTCCTGCATGATCGCGTCGACCTCGCCGAACAGCGCCTCGCGCTCGGCCTCCGTCAGCTCCTCCACGAAGCCGGGACGGTTGTAGATCAGCAGCATGTACTTCATGGTTCGCTCCTTGCCCTGAGCGGCCGCGACGGCCACTCGTCACAGAACGATCGGAGCGGCGGGCGGGTTCTCGACATCCCCCGCGAAAGATTCTTCAGGACGATCCGGCGAGGTCCCCGAGCCGGTGGCACAGCGCCGCGAACGCCAGCGCGTCCGGCGTCTGCGAGGCGACCGCCGTCAGGTCGGGCCGGCCGGCCCGCGCGTGCACGGTCACCATGCCGTTGTCGATCGCCACGTCGCGGACCTCCTTCCACGGGAGCCGCTCGCCGTCCTTCTCGACACCGTCGAGGTCGACGGTGAACGCGCCGAGGCGCACGGTCTCGCGCGCCCGGACCGCCTCCAGGTGGCGCGGGACGATCCGGGCCGTCACCTCCTCCGCGACGGCCACCCCCAGCGTCCGGACGTCCGGGATGTCGTCTTCGAGGCGCAGGACGCGGCCGTCGTCCGCCACGACCGTGAAGCACCACCGGACCCGCGGGCCCCGGGACCGGCCCGAGACGGTCACCGAGGCCAGCTCGTCCCACGTGTAGCCGGCCTCGCCGCCCGGTCCGGTGAGCGACAGGCCCCCGGTGTAGAGGCGGGCGACCCGGTGGCGGAGGCGCGGGCGGTCGCGGCCCGCGATCCAGCCGGCGGCGGCCGCGTAGCCCATCGAGAGCAGCAGCGCCGGGACGCCCACCCACCACGCGCGGTCGTGCAGGTAGACGACGGCCGCCGGGATCAGCGACGCCGACGCCAGGCCCAGCAGGCCCAGCCATGCCCACGTGCGGCGGCCCGCGGCCCTGCCGTCGAAGATGCGGATCGGCTCGCCCAGCCGGCCGGCCGGGCGGTCGTGAGGCCACGCCATGCCGCGCTACCCGGCCGTTCGGGTCCGCGTTCCGTCCACGAACCAGCCGTACGGCATCGCAGCCTCCCCTCGGGATGTCGTCGTCCATACCGTACGTCTCCCCCCTTATGGTGCGCAGCGACAATGTGATCACCAAGAAGTTGCGGTTCGCCTCCGTCCCGGCTGGTTAATCTCGGCTGAGGATCACTCAGGCGCCCTCCCCGGAACGAGACCCCATGCCATCTGATCGCACCCCGCCGTCCTACAGCCGCGGCCAGCGGCGGCTGCTGACCGCCCTCGCCGGCCTCGTCGTCGCCGCGCTCGCGGCCGCCGCGTACGTGCTCACCTACGACGTCCTGCGCGAACTCGCCCTCGCCGGGCGGGTGAGCCGCCGCTGGGCGCCGCTGTACCCGGCGATGGCCGACACCCTCGTCGCGATGACGATCCTGTCGCTGGTCGTCACCCGGGGCGCCCGCTGGTGGACGCGGCTGCTGCGCTGGGCGCTGCTGCTCGTGCTCGCCGCCGGGGGCGCCGCGGCCTCCGTCCAGCACTCGGTGTGGGGCTACGGCTCCCTCCCGGAGGACGCGGTGCGCGCGGGGGTCGCCGTGGCGCCGCACGTCATGCTGGTGATCGCGATCTGGCTGTGGCTGACGATGTTCAAGCAGATCCGGGTGGCCCGCCCCGCCACCGAGGAGGCCGCGCCCGTCGAGACGCAGCGCGGCCATGTGAAGGTGCTGGAGCCGGCCGCGCCGCCGCTCGCGCTAGAGGCCCCGGCGGCCGCCGAGCCGCCGTCCGAGTCCGCCGACGAGGAGCCGCTGATCCCGTTCCTCCCGGAGCCGCCGGCCGAGCAGGCTCCGGACCCGCACGCGCCCTGGCCCGCCGAGCCCGGGACCGGCGCCGGGACCGTCCCAGATGTGCCCGGCGTGGCCGAGGCGAGCGCGCCGGAGCCCGTCCAGGCCGAGGACGGCCACGAGATCGCGGTTAGCGCACCGGAGGAGCGGCAGGACGGCGAGCAGGCCCGGGAGGCCCCGGGCGCCGAGGACGAGCCCGCCGCGCCGAGGCACGACGAGCCCCTCGGCTACGGGGGCGGTCTGTCGTCCGAGCCGGCGCCGCCGCTGGACGCGCTACCGGCGCCGCGGCCGCCGCTCGACCGCGTTCCGGCGCTGCTGCCGACGGACGTCGAACTCGTCCGCGGCCGTGACCGGGAGGACGCCGCCGAGCAGCGTCCGGTGGCGTCCACGACCCGGCCCGACTTCGTGATCCCCGGCGCCGACGAGGACCTCCACGACACGCCGCCCGCCGACCGCGCCGAGGACCCCGACGCCGGCGACCCCCCGGCCGAGGACTGGAACCCGCCGCCGTCCAGCAACTTCCGCAGCGGCCCCACCCCGCCGGTCGACTAGCGCGGCGGGCCCGGGGTACGGGACGGGCATGGGCGCCTTACTCGCTCGGCTCTTCGACGACGCCGCGCTCTCCCCGCCGGACCGCGCCCCGATCGGCGCGGCGCTGCCCGCCTACCGCGCGGCCGTCCGCGATCCCGTCGCCGGACGGCTGCGCTGCCCCGCATCCCGGTTCGCGGAGCTGCGGGCGCATCTCGTCCCGGAGGACCTCCTCGACCTCGTCCTCGTCGCCGACACCGGGATCGACGAGCTGCCGGAGGCGCTGGACGCCGCCCTGGCCGAGCCGCGCGTCCGGCCGTCGGCGCTGGAGATCGCCGTCCCGCCGGACGCCGACCAGGCGCGGGCCGTGGCCGTGACGCTCGCGCGGCTGCCGTCCGAGGTCCCCGCGCGCATCGGGGTGCGTCCCACGCCCGGCTGGCGGGACGCGCTGGACCGCATCGCCGCCGCCCGCGACCACGGCGCGCCCCTCGGCACCGCGACCACGACCGCGTCGGCGGCGTTCATCTCCGCCTGCGCCGAGCGCGGCCTCGAATTCACGTGCGCGGACG
The DNA here is from genome assembly GCF_039529475.1 of Actinomadura chokoriensis. Taxonomy (NCBI): domain Bacteria; kingdom Bacillati; phylum Actinomycetota; class Actinomycetes; order Streptosporangiales; family Thermomonosporaceae; genus Actinomadura; species Actinomadura chokoriensis. The sequence continues at coordinate 62,624 of NZ_BAAAMW010000010.1, forward strand.
GGGCGGGCGGGTCGTCCGGCCACGGGTTCCTGAACGTGCTGCTGGCCGCGGCGCACGCCGCGGCCGGTGAACGAGACGTCCGCCGGACGCTCCAACGCACCGATGCCCCACGCCTCGCCGACGACGTCCGTGCCCTGCCCGAGGACGCGGCGCGGGCCGCCCGGCGTCTCCTCGCCGCGTTCACCGTCCGCGATCTCGGCGCCTGCCGCACGAATCTGCGCGCGGCGGGTCTGATGCCGGACACGGGGGAAGATATGTCTCCATGACGACCGTTTCGTGGGTCGAGGTCGACGAGGACGCCGGGTTCGGCATCGAGAACCTGCCGTACGGGGTCTTCGCGCGCCCCGGCGAGCTGCCCCGCGTCGGCGTGGCCATCGGCGACCGCGTCCTCGACCTGGCGGAGATGTCCGCCGCCGGGCTCGTCGAGGACCGGCACTACTTCGCGTCCGGCTCCCTGAACGCCTTCATGGTCGCCGGACGCGCGGCCTGGCGGGCGAACCGCGAGCGGGTGACCGAGCTGCTCACCGACGCGTCCTACCGCGCCCGGGTCGAGCCGCACCTGATCCCGGTCGCGGACGTCGAGCTGCTGCGGCCGTTCGAGGTCGCCGACTACGTCGACTTCTACTCGAACGAGCACCACGCCGTGAACGCGGGACGGATGTTCCGGCCGCACGGCGACCCGCTGACGCCGAACTGGAAGCGGCTGCCGGTCGGCTACCACGGCCGCGCGGGGACCGTGTACCCGTCCGGGACGCCGATCATCCGGCCGTCGGGGCAGCGCCGCGTGTCCAGTGACGCCGAGCCCACCTACGGCCCCTCGCTGCGCCTGGACTTCGAGGCGGAGGTCGGGTTCGTCGCGGGCGTCCCGTCCCCGGCGGGGCGCGGCGTCCCGGCCGGCGCGTTCCGCGATCACGTGTTCGGGTTCGTGCTGGTGAACGACTGGAGCGCACGGGACCTGCAGGCGTGGGAGTCGCAGCCGCTCGGGCCGTTCCTCGGCAAGTCGTTCGCGACGTCGGTGTCGTCGTGGGTGGTGCCGGTCGCGGCCCTCGAACCGGCGCGCGTGTCCCCGCCCGTCCAGGACCCGGCGCCGCTGCCCTACCTGCGCTGCGACGAGCCGTGGGGCCTCGACCTGCACCTGGAGGTCCTGATCAACGGCCAGGTGGCGGCGCGCCCGCGGTTCGCGTCGATGTACTGGACGCCGCCCCAGCAGCTGGCGCACGCCACGGTGAACGGAGCCCCGCTGCGCACCGGCGACCTGTTCGCGTCCGGGACGGTGTCGGGCCCGGAGCGCGACCAGCGCGGCTGCATGCTCGAACTCAGCTGGAACGGCCAGGAGCCGCTGGAGCTCCCCGACGGCACCGAGCGCACGTTCCTGGAGGACGGCGACACGGTGACGATCCGTGCTCAGGCCCCGGGAGCCGCCGGCTCCCGGATCACGTTCGGCGAGGTGACGGGCACCGTCCACCCCGCCCAGCCGTAGAAGACGGCCCTAGAAGACCAGAGCGGTGGCGATGGCCGCGAGCCCCTCGCCTCGGCCCGTCAGGCCCAGGCCGTCCGTCGTGGTGGCGGAGATCGTCACCGGTGCGCCGCCGAGCGCCTCGGTGAGCGTCTTCTCGGCCTCGGCGCGGCGCTTGCCGATCTTGGGGCGGTTGCCGACGATCTGGACGGCCACGTTGCCGATGGTGAAGCCCGCCTCGGTAACGCGGCGGGCGACCTCCCGCAGGAGGTCGACGCCGGACGCACCCGACCAGCGGGGGTCGGCGGTGCCGAAGACGGCGCCGAGATCGCCGAGGCCGGAGGCCGACAGGAGCGCGTCGCAGGCCGCGTGCGCGGCGACGTCGCCGTCGGAGTGGCCGGCCAGGCCGTGGCCCTCACCGGGCCATTCGAGACCCGCGACCTTGAGAGGGCGCGGTGAGGACGAGAACGGGTGGACGTCGGTTCCGACGCCCACCCGTGGAAGCCGCTCGGTCAACTCGGTCGGCCGCTCAGCTGGCCAGGACCTCGTCGAGCAGGGCCTCTGCCTTGTCCTCGTTGGTCTTCTCGGCGAGCGCCAGCTCACTGACGAGGATCTGGCGTGCCTTCGCGAGCATCCGCTTCTCACCGGCGGACAGACCGCGCTCCTTGTCGCGCCTCCAGAGGTCGCGGACGACCTCGGCGACCTTGTTGACGTCGCCGGACGCGAGCTTCTCAAGGTTCGCCTTGTACCGGCGCGACCAGTTGGTGGGCTCTTCGGTGTAGGGTGCGCGCAGCACCTCGAACACCTTCTGCAGCCCCTCCTGGCCGACGACGTCCCGGACGCCCACGTCCTCGACGTTCTCGACCGGGACCTGCACTGTCAGGTCACCCTTGTCAACCTTCAGAACCAGATAGGTCCTGTCCTCACCCTTGATGGTGCGAGTCTCGATGGCCTCGATCCGAGCAGCCCCATGGTGGGGGTAGACGACGGTGTCGCCGACCTGGAAAGTCATGTGACAAGTACCCCTTCCGCTAGGACCAGGGTAGCACGGAAACGAGTGTGCCTGAACCGGCCTTCCCGGCATATCCGCAGGTCAAGCCACATATTGGGGTATTGACAAAGCCCTTTAATGGTGCATCGGCGTCCAGTTCCCCGTACTCAGCGTAGCCGATGGATCACCGGGATCCCATCCGAACACCATTACCGGTAAGGGGAGGCCCGTTACAAGCATCCGTCCCGCCCGCCGCGCGGATGCGTTCCATACTGGAGGTGAGCATGCCGGGCGGCGCGGGTACGAAGCGCCCGGAAGGCCCCGAATAGGACGGCGGCCCGTGCGGACGCGAGCCCGAGGGGAGGTGCGGCGTGAGGCCGGACGGCGGCGACCCGGAGCGGGACGACTACGGGCTCCCGCACGTCGACGTCGTCGTGCCCGACGACGCCCGCGAGCTCGAGCGGGACATGGCCGCCTACCACCGCGAGGAGCGGCGCCGGCGGCGCAGGCGGCGGCTGCGACGGCTGGCCGGCCCAGTGACCCGGTTCGGCGTCGCGATCCCGATCATCGCGGGCGCGCTGCTGGTCGCGCTGCTCAGCGGGGTGCTCATGACCGCGTTCGGGCCGCGCCCGGTGCCCCGCCCGACGGGCGCGCAGCTCGCGCCCCGCCCCTCCGCCGACCCCGGCACGATCGGCGGACTCCTGCCGGACCGGGAGGTCGACATCGTCGCGGACGGCCGCACGTCCACCCCGCTGCGGAACCTCCGGCCCAGCGTGATCGCCATCGTCCCGGCCGCCTACGAGTGCGAGGGCGTGGTGGCCGACCTCGCGGGCAAGACGCGGCAGTACCGGCTCAACTTCTGGCTCGTCGCCGACCCGCGCCCCGCCGGCGACCGGAAGGCGGCGTCGCTGAAGGACCTGCGGGCCTGCGCGGGCACCGCCCACGACGGGATGCCGATGATCCTGGAGGACCGGGACGGCGTCCTCGCCGCGGCCTACGCCCCCGAGCCCGGCACACGCGGCCCGACCGGCACCGGCCTCACCGCCGTGTTCGTCCAGCCGGACGGCGTCGTCACCGAGATCGTCCACGCGCCGAGGCCCGGCCCCGACCTCACCGCCCGCGTCGAGGCCCTCGGCACCGGCTGACCGGCGGGGCCGCACCTGCTGACCGGCGGGGCCGCGCCGGATTCGGGCGGCGCACCGCGCATGGTCCGCCCGTCCGCGAGCATTGTTCAGGCCATGCGCACGCGTGTCGGCGACCCCGAAGACGGATCCGCGGCGGGGTCTCGCTACGCTTCCTCTGGCGTATCTCACGCCGCTCTCACAACTTTTCGATGTCACATCTTCTGATGACACTTCGCGAGGAGACCGACGCCGTGATCCGAAACAGCCGTCGAGTGGTCGTGCTCGCCGTCGCGGGCGCCGTCGCATTCGCGCCGGTGATCTCCGGCTGCGGCGCCGGCGAGACTCCCCAGTCCGCCTACCCGACCCGCCTGTCCGAGGGCGTCAACGTGTCGGTGCCGCTGGACAAGCCGAACTCATCGCAGATCGACCTGCGCAACATGTTCCTGCTGGGCGCGGGCCCCGACGGCTCGCTCAAGCCCGGTGACGCGCTGCCGCTGTACGGCGTGATGATCAACCAGGTGCAGGGCCGGGAGGACCGGCTGGTCTCGGTCAGCTCCCCCGCCTTCAGCGGCGCGAAGATCGCGGGCGGCACCATCGCCCTGCCGGGCGCCGCGGCGGACGGGACGGGCAGCATGGTCCCGCTGCTCGGCAAGCCGGCGAAGGAGAGCCCCTCCGCGAGCCCGACCGGCCAGAGCACGGGGCAGCCGACGGGCGGCACGAGCCCGCAGCCGACGGCCGGGGCGGGCGCCGCGCCGACCACGACCGGCACCCCGACGTCGCAGAACACGGCCGGCCCGCAGGAGAGCGGCCTGCCGACGACCCCGCGCCCGGGCGACCAGCCGCTCGTGGTGCTCACCGGCCTGACCGCGAGCAACCTGGTCGCCGGGTCGACCGTCCCGGTGCGGATGCAGTTCGAGAAGGCGGGCAGCGTCGAGTTCCAGGTGCCGATCGCGCCGCACCAGCAGGACTACGCGACCTACCCGCTGGCCACCCCGACCGAGCAGCCGGCCGGCACCCCCGGCCCGGGCGCGACGGGTCCGCAGGGGAGCCCGAGCCCCGGCGCCTCGGGTGAGCCGACGCCCGGCACGTCCGAGACCCCGGGCGCGCCCGCGAGCCCCGGCGGTTCCGAGACTCCGGCCGCCGCCGGCCACTGACCGGTCCCGCATCACGAAAGAACGGCCCGTCCGAACCCCGGACGGGCCGTTCTTCTTCGCCGTGCGTCAGGGCTCGAACTTGTAGCCGAGGCCCCGCACGGTCACGATGTACCGCGGCGCGGACGGGGTCTCCTCGATCTTCGCGCGGAGGCGCTTGACGTGCACGTCCAGCGTCTTGGTGTCGCCGACGTAGTCGGCGCCCCACACGCGGTCGATCAGCTGCATCCGGGTCAGGACGCGGCCGGCGTTGCGCAGCAGCACCTCCAGCAGCTCGAACTCCTTCAGCGGCAGCTGGACGGGCTCGCCGCCGACGCTGACGATGTGCCGCTCCACGTCCATCCGGACGGGCCCGGCCTCCAGCGTCGCGGGCGCCGGCTCGTCCGCCTCTCCCTGGCGGCGCAGGACGGCCCGCATCCGGGCGATCAGCTCCCGGGTGGAGAACGGCTTGGTGACGTAGTCGTCGGCGCCGAGCTCCAGCCCGACGACCTTGTCGACCTCGCTGTCCTTCGCGGTCAGCATGATCACCGGCACGTTGGACCTGGCGCGCAGCTCCCGGCACACCTCGGTGCCCGGCAGGCCGGGCAGCATCAGGTCGAGCAGCACGAGGTCGGCACCGTTGCGCTCGAAGATGTCCAGCGCGTCGGGGCCGGTGGCGGCGACCGCCACCTCGAAGCCCTCCTTGCGCAGGTTGTACGACAGTGCGTCGCTGAACGACTCCTCGTCTTCCACGACGAGAACGCGGGTCACGTTTCTGCCTCCCGGGCGATGTCCTGTGGGGGTTGTTCCGCACCTGCGGCGGGACGGGACGGGGCGTCGAGCAGCGGGAGCCGGATCGTGAACGTCGACCCGTGCCCCTCCTTGCTCCACACCGTCACGTCGCCGCCGTGCTTGCCGGTGACGTGCTTGACGATGGCGAGGCCGAGCCCGGTGCCGCCGGTCCGCCGGGAGCGCGCCGGGTCGACCCGGTAGAAGCGCTCGAAGATCCGGCCGATCTCGCTGTCCGGGATGCCGATGCCCTGGTCGGACACGTTGATCTCGACGTGCCCGTCGTCGCGGCGCCGGGTCGACACCACCACCCGGGTGTGCTCGGGGCTGTAGGCGACGGCGTTGTCGACGAGGTTGCGCAGCGCGGTGACGAGCAGCTCCTGGTCGGCGCGGACCCGCACGTCCCCCTCACCGCCGGACGCCAGCTCGATGTCCTTCGCGGACGCCTTGAACTGGCACCGTTCGAGCGCCTCCACCATCACCTCGCCGAGCACGACCGGCTTCAGGTCGGGCAGCGGCTCGTCCCCCTGGACGCGCGACAGCGTCATCAGGTCCTGGACGAGGTTGTTCAGCCGCACCGACTCGTACTGCATGCGCCCGGCGAACCGGCGGACGGCCTCGGGGTCGTCGGCGGCGCCCTCGACGGTCTCGGCCAGCAGCGACAGCGCGCCGACCGGCGTCTTCAGCTCGTGGCTGACGTTCGCCACGAAGTCGCGCCGTATCGCCTCGGTGCGGTGCATGTCGGTCAGGTCCTCGGCGAGCACGAGGACGAGCCCGTGCGACCCGAGCGGCGCGACCCGCACCGCGAACCAGCGCCCGTCCAGCCTGCTCCGCACGGTCGTCGGGCCGACCTGGATCTCGGTCTCCCGGATCTCCCCGTCCCGGCGGACGAGCCGGGTCATGGCGAGGACCTCGTTCACGACGAGCCGGTCCCCGCTGACGAGGCCGTACGCGCGCGCCGCCGAGCTGGCGCGCAGCACCCGGTCCTCGCCGTCCACGACGACGGCCGAGGACCGCAGGACGCTCAGCACCGACGCGACGCCGGGGGGCAGCGACCCCGCCGGGGCCGCGGGCGCCGGTATCCGCTGGGACCGCTCGCTCACGCGCACCGCCAATCCAGTCGTGAGCCCGATCGCGAGCCCGGCGAGCCCGGCGAGGCTCGCCACAATCTCGACCTCCACACCTCGGATCGTAAGCGGCTTTCCGGACCACCCTTCCCGGCGGCCCAGGTCAGAGCACTCCGTTAGCCGAAAATTCACCTTCCCCTCCGGGACCGTTCACAGCGGCAGGGCAGGCTGTTGCGTGGGCGAATCCGCCCTCCCCCGGCCCCCGTTCTCCCGGCCCTGATCTCCCGAAAAGGACTTCACGTGCGCGACGCCTATCACGAGGAACTCGACTCCCTCACCGACAGCCTGGTGGAGATGACCCGCCTCGTCCGGTCCGCGATGGCCCGCGCGGTGACCGCCCTCCTGGACGCCGACCTGCGGCTGTCGGAGGAGGTCATCAGCGGTGACGAGCACGTCAACAAGATCGAGGCCGACATCGAGGCGACGGTGTTCGACCTCATGGCGCGGCAGCAGCCCGTCGCCGGCGACCTGCGCCTCCTGATCACCGCGCTGCGGATGAGCGGCGACCTGGAGCGCATGGGCGACCTCGCCGTGCACATCGCCAAGACCGCCCGGCGCCGCCACCCCGAGTCGGCCGTCCCGCCGGAACTGCAGGCCATCGTCCTGGAGATGGGGCAGATCGCCCAGCGGATGATCGCCAAGACGGGCAGCGTCATCGCGTCCCAGGACGTGGAGATGGGCCTCGAACTCGACGCCGACGACGACCAGATGGACCGGCTCCACCGCCGCCTGTTCGACCTCCTGCTGTCCCCGAAGTGGAAGCACGGCGTCGAGCCCGCCGTGGACATCACCCTCGCCGGCCGCTACTTCGAGCGCTTCGCCGACCACGCCGTCCACGTCGCCGAGAACGTCGTCTACCTGGTGACCGGCCAGCGCCCCGACGAGATCACCGACCTGTCCTGACCGCCCCGCCCGACGACCCTGGACGACTTGATCAACTTGGGTTGGCTTGCGCCTCATGAGGCCGATGAGAGCGCTCGTCCGGAAGCTGTCGTTCGCCGGAATCTGCGCCGTGGTCGCGGCGTCCCTCACCGCGCCGGCCCCCGCGAACGCGGGCGGGCCGGGCTGGCGGCTCACGCCGACCGGCACCGACGCGCGGTTCCGCGGGCTCGCCGCGGTCGGCCGGGACGTCGCCTGGCCGGCCGGCAGCGGCGGGACGGTCCTCCGCACGACCGACGGCGGCCGGTCCTGGCAGGACGTCGCCCCGTCCGGCGCGGCGGGCCTGGAGTTCCGCGACATCGAAGCGTTCGACGCGCGCCGGGCCGTCGTGCTGGCCATCGGCGAAGGCGACGCGTCCCGCGTCTACCGGACGTCGGACGGCGGCCACACCTGGACCCTCGGCTTCCAGAACGACGACCCCAGGGCGTTCTACGACTGCGTCACGTTCTTCGACTCCCGGCACGGGCTGGCCATGAGCGATCCCGTGGACGGCAAGTTCCGGATCATCTCCACCCGTGACGGCGGCCGCAGCCGGCGCGTCCTGCCGTCGTCGGGGATGCCGCCCGCCCTGGACGGCGAAGCGGGCTTCGCGGCGAGCAGCCAATGCCTGGTGAGCCACGGAAGCCGGGACGTGTGGCTGGCAACGGGCGGCGGCTCCCGCGCCCGGGTCTTCCACTCCGGCGACCGCGGCCGCACCTGGACGGTCGCCGACACGCCGCTGCCGAGCGGCCCGTCCCAGGGCGTGTTCGCGGTCGCGTTCCGCGACTCCCGGCACGGCATCGCGGTCGGCGGCGACTACCGGCCCGGCGAGTTCGAAACGGTCGACTGCACCCCCGCCCACACCTGCTGGGCCGCCGGCGAGAAGGGACGCGCCGCCCACCTCACCCTCCGATAACCCACCACCCCGCCGCGCCCCCATAACCGCAGATCCTGCCGGAAGGTCTACGACGATCGGCCATTCGGGAGCGCGTCCGGATGTCGGAAACACGGAGAGGAGATGTTCACGCCGATACGCTGCTCGCTCCCCCGACCGGCGATGGGCGCTTCGAGAACCGCGCCATACCCGCTCTCCGGCGGCGCGACCCGCAACTGCCACGTCCCGCCAGAAGGCCGCTCGAACGACGCGACCCGCCATCCCTCCTCGCGAAGATGCTCACTCAGCCGGGTCAACGCCGCCGTGGCCTCGTCCTTGCCCCGCACGCTCATCCATGTGTTCACGGTCATCGCATAAGGGCTGTAGTCGACGTACCAAGGCTTCAGATAGGGGTTGACGCCGGGCGGGCCAGTTCTCCGCACGCCTCTGCGGTCCGCTTCATTTCCGCAGGGCAACGGGTTGACGCCTGCCGTCCGGCTATCCGCGGGCAGTCCAACGCCGAGACCCTTCTCTATCTGGCCGCGCAGCCCCTCGACCTTGCCGGCGACCTCCCGTGGATGCGCCACCGGAAGATCACTCTTCCCTCGCACCTCCACGCCACACCCTCCCGGACCGCAACCGGCAACCATCCCCGCCAACAGGGACACCGCTACCGCAGTGCGTCGCCGCACAGGTCCGTCCTCCCCTCCGCGCACACCCGGCCAGAGGCGAAGCTGAGGGCCATCGCCAGAGATACCGGCGCAGGTGGCGTCAAAGGACGGGAGCGGTGAAGTCCTCGATCAGGCGGGCCGAGTCGAACTCCCGCTTGCTCACACCGTCCAGGAACGCATCCCACTCGGCCACCGTGAACACCTGCGGCTCCCGGCCCGGGTTCTTACTGTCCCGGACGAGCACGACGAACTCCTCGTCCACCTTGTTCGCCACACCACAGTCACGCCCGCGCACCACGGCCACCTCAACGCAATGACCGCCGTTGTTGCCACTGCGGGAACTCTTGCGCCAGTCCACGGCTCAACCATCCGGCCGCTGCGTACCACGCCGCAACTGTCCACCCGGAGAGGCAGGCGTAACTCCAGGTCAGCGGACGGGAGCGGTGAAGTCCTCGATCAGGCGGGCCGAGTCGAACTCCCGCTTGCTCACACCGTCCAAGAACGCATCCCACTCGGCCACCGTGAACACCTGCGGCTCCCGGCCCGGGTTCTTACTGTCCCGGACGAGCACGACGAACTCCTCGTCCACCTTGTTCGCCACACCACAGTCACGCCCGCGCACCACGGCCACCTCAACACAGACGCCGCCGTTGTTGCCGCTGCGGGAACTCTTCCGCCACTTCGGGCCGGGGACGTTCATCACGGACACCCCTTGCATGTCATCGCCTACGCCAACTCTTCCGCCAGCTTGCGCAGCATCACGATCGTCTGTTCAGGCCCGAGCGCTTGAGCCCGCAAGTGGTCAGATATCAGCCTATACCGGCTGACTTCGGGCGGCTTCTGAGCGTAAAGACCTCCGATGTGCTGCTCCATGTACACCTTGTCCGGGTCGTCCGGAGCCGCGAACTCCAGCAGGTAGAACATGCCGTGCATGGCACCGTGTTCACCCGAAGCGAATGGCAAGATCTGAAGAGTCACGTTGCGAAGACGAGCCAGCTTGATCAGGTGCTCGATCTGCTCGCGCATGACGTCACGGCCGCCCACCATCCGGCGGATCACAGCCTCATTCAGGACGAACCACGCTTCGAGTGGGTCGTCTCTCGTCAGTCGCGCCTGGCGAGCGGCTCGCACTGCAATCTTTTCTTCGATCTCCGCCTCGGTGTCCGGATAGGGCGCTGTGGACATGATCGACCGTGCGTAGGCGTCCGTCTGCATGATCCCCGGCACGAACTCCGACTCATAGCCAAAGATGTGGGACGCGGACGCCTCAAGGACGACGTAGACCTGCAACCACTCTGGGATGGCGCCGGAGTACTGGTGCCACCAGTCGGGTTCGCGGGCCAGCCGGGCGAGTTCGAGCATCGCGTCCGCCGCATCGCCCTCGACCTTGTACAGACCAAGCAGGCGTTTGACGTCCCGGACCAGCACGCGACTCTTGTCGTTCTCGATACGGGTCAGTTTGCTCTCGTTCCAGCCCATCTCCTCGGCCACGGCCTCCTGGCTCAGGCCAGCCTGCCCGCGGAGGCTCCGGAGTTCCCGGGCGAGACGAGTGCTGGCCACGGTCGGAACGTGCCTGCCTGGCGCCATCTGAGTCCCTCGATCCATCCGGCTATTTAGCGACCTACAAATACGCTCTTGCGTTCATGCTCCTCGGCGTGCATCCTAACGACGGCAGGTCGAACGCGCAGCGTAGTTGTTAAATTACTTAAAGTGGTCGCAATGAGGAGAATGTCCGATGACGGGGCGCGAGGTGCAGTTGCTTCACCTGGTGGTGCTCGCCGTCGAGCTGGACGTCCTCGGGCGGTCCTGCACGATCGCGCTCAGCCGTTACGACATGCCGGTCCTGTACGTGCCGAGGGGCACGGCGACGCTGAAGATCAAAGCGGAACTGCGAGGCGAACGATGGTTCTACGCGTGGGGGCGGAGTCCCTCGAACCGGATTCCGGTGGACAGGGGGGCGGCGCGCGGGATCGCCGCGACGGTGGCGGCGCCGTGACGGGGCGCTTCCTCGGGCTGATCGTCTTCCCCGGGGCCGTCGAGGAGGTGCCCGACGCCCGGCACTACGTCCGGAGCCTGCTCGCCCGCAACGGGTCGCCCGCCATCGCCGGCGACGCGGAACTGCTGGCCTGCGAGTGCGTCAGCAACGCGATCCGGTTCACCCGCAGCGGCGCCGCGGGCGGCCGGGTCGCGGTCAAGCTGCTGGGGCTGGACGACGCCCTCCGTGTCGAGATCCTGGACGAGGGCGGCGCCTCGTCCGTCCCGGCCCCGTGCGGCGCGCCCGACTCCGCGGAGGCCGAGAGCGGCCGCGGCCTGCACCTGATCGAGGCCCTCGCGAAGGAGTGGGGCAGCATGCCCTACGGCCCCGGCACCCTCACCTGGTTCACCATCGCCCGGCCCGCTCACGCCTGACCTCAGCCGCGACTACTCGGCCGACCGCCGTGCCGCTCCGTATGGCCGTCCTCTCGTCCCCTGGGCGCGAGGACGGTATGGCGCTCGCTGCGCTCAGCAGCGATTCTTGATCGTGGCGCGTCGTCGGCGACGCGTGTCGCGATCCGGCTTGGAGTGGGGTGTGGTGACGGCGCTCATACTGATCGGCGTCATCGCGGTGATGCTCTGGATGATCTTTCTGCGCTCCTCGATGATCAGCATGTTCTGGGGGCCGATCGTGCGGTCCGCGGGTGGGGACGTCGCGTTGGCCACCGTGCTGTCGGTGGTCCTGTACATCGGCGGCCTGGTCGCGTTCGGGCTGGTGCTGCTGGGGATGCACTGGGCCTTCGACGGGCTGCTCGCGCGGGCGCCGGCCCTCGTGCTGAGCCTGCTGTACGCGCCGGTGGCGTTCATGCCGATGCCCGACCGCGACAAACGCCCCTATGGGGAGGTTCGGGACTACCTGATGAAGGCCGGGGCGACGGAGAAGCAGGCGCGGGCGTGCGCGTGGGCGACCGGGCCGCTGGCCTTCGCCGGGCTCCCGGTGGTCGCCGGCGGATTCTTCTCGGCGTTCGTCGGTTGAGGGGCCGCGCCTGGGCGGCCCCTCGACCGGCTACTTCTTGCGGCCGCGCCTGGGCTTGTCCTTCTTGGCGTCCTTGGCGGGCGGGGTGGGGGGCTTGGGGCCGTCCTTCTTGGCGGCGCCCTGGTTCTTGACGGCCTCGATCGCGGCCTTGGCGGCGGCCGGGTCGAGGTACTCGCCGCCGCGCTTGAGCGGGGCGAAGTCGTCGTCCAGCTCGTAGACGAGCGGGATGCCGGTCGGGATGTTGAGGCCGACGATCTGCTCGTCGGAGATGTCGTCCAGGTGCTTGACCATGGCGCGGAGCGAGTTGCCGTGCGCGGCGACCAGGACGGTCTTGCCGGCGGCCAGGTCGGGGACGATCGAGTCGTACCAGTACGGCAGCAGGCGGTCGACGACGTCGGCGAGGCACTCCGAGCGCGGGATCAGCTCGGACGGCAGCTCGGCGTACCGCAGGTCGTTGACCTGGGACAGCGGGTCGTCGTCCTTGATCGGCGGCGGCGGGGTGTCGTAGGAGCGGCGCCAGGTCATGAACTGCTCTTCGCCGAACTCCTCGCGCGTCTGCGCCTTGTTCTTGCCCTGGAGGGCGCCGTAGTGGCGCTCGTTCAGCCGCCAGGAGCGCTGCACCGGGATCCAGAGGAGGTCCGCGACGTCCAGGGCGATGTTGGCGGTGCGGATGGCCCGCTTCAGCAGGGAGGTGTGGACCACGTCGGGGGTGATGTCGGCGTCGAGCAGCAGGTCTCCGCCGCGGGTCGCCTCGCTCTCGCCCTTCGTGGAGAGGTCGACGTCCACCCAGCCGGTGAACAGCCCTTCCGCGTTCCAGACGCTTTCGCCATGCCGGAGCAATACCAAGGTCGCCATGCTCCAGAGCCTATCGGCCCCGGGCGGGTCACTCGCGGTTGGCCGGGTCGGCGAAGGAGGCGAACGCCTGGAGGTTGGCGAGGCTCTCGCCGCGCTTGACCCGCCAGTCCCACTCGCGCTGGATGGACGTCTTGAACCCGCGTTCCAGGGCCTTGTCGAAGTTCTCGTCGGAGTAGGTGAGGACGCAGCCGAGGATACGGTCGATCTCGTCCGGCGAGATGGCCTCCAGGGGCAGCTTGCCGACGAGGTGGACGTCGCCGACGTCGTCCAGGGCGAAGGCGACCCCGTACATGCGGCCGTTCTTCTCCAGGAGGAACCGGTAGAACTCGGCGTGGTTCTCGTCGGGACGGCGGCAGAAGAACGCCTCGACGTGCAGGGAGTGGTCGCCGACGATCAGCCACGTCATGGTGGCGAGCTTGTGCTGCCCGGGGAGCTTGACGAAGAACGCGTTCTCGCGCGGCTCGTCGAACTCCAGCTCGGCCGCCTCCAGCGTCTCCCTGATCGTTTCGACGGGACTCAAGCTCACCTCCTGCGGGGGGACGACCCCCCGCACCCCCCGGTTCGCTTCGCTCATGCCGTGACCTCCGCAGCAACGGAAACGGGGACGGGAACGGCCGGAATGGACATGGCACCGGTATACACGTCGAGCAGGCGGTCGACGGTGGCGTCCCAGCCGAAGCCGGCCGCGTGTCGGACGGCCCCGCGGGACAGCCGGGCGTGCCGGCCGGGTTCGGCGTGCAGGCGGCGCAGGACGGCGGCGTAGTCGGCCGGGTCGTGCCCGGAGATCAGCACGCCGGACTCGCCGTCCGCGACGGCCGTGCACAGGCCGCCGACGCGGGACGCGACGACGGGCGTCCCGCACGCCTGGGACTCGACGGCGACGAGCCCGAACGACTCGCTGTGGGACGGGACGACGGTGACGTCCGCGGCCCGGTACCAGTCGGCCAGCTCGTGCTGCGGGCTCGGCGGCTCGAAGCGCATGACGTCGGAGATGCCGAGCCGGGCGGCCAGGGACTGGAGCCCTTCGGGGCGGGAGCGGCCGGAACCGGACGGGCCGCCGACGACCGCGACGACGAGCTTGGAGCGCAGCGCCGGGTCGTCCGCGAGCATGCGGGCGACGGCGCGCAGCAGGACGTCCGGTGCTTTGAGCGGCTGGATCCGGCCGACGAACAGCAGCACGTACGCGTCCCTGGGCAGGCCGAGCCTGCGCCGGGCGGGGCCGGTGCGGTGCGGGAGGAGGCCGGTGCTGCGGGCGAGGATCGGCGACTCGGGGCGGAACATCGACAGGTCGACGCCGGGGCTGACGGTCGCGACGCGGGACGGGTCGGCGCCGTAGAGGTCGACGAGCTCACGTGCCTCTTTGGCGGTGTTCGCCACGAGATGGTCGGACGAAGCCACGACCTGCTCCTCACCGAGGACGCGCTCGGCCGGTTCCGGCTTGTCGTCGTCCGCGAGGGCGGCGTTCTTGACCTTCGCCATCGTGTGCATGGAGTGGACGAGCGGCACGCCCCACCGCTGCTTGATGGCCCATCCGGCCTGGCCGGACAGCCAGTAGTGCGTGTGGAGAAGGTCGTAGTGCCCGGGGTCGTGGGCCGCCTCGACGCGCAGCACCCCGGAGGTGAAGCCGCACAGGTGGCGGGGCAGCTCGGTCTTGTCGAGCTCCTCGAAGGGCCCGGCGATGACGTTGCGCACGAGGACGCCCGGGGCGAGTTCGACGACCGGGGGCAGGGCCCGGGATGTCGCCCGGGTGAAGATGTCGACTTCCACGCCCCTCGCGGCCAGCCGCTTGGCGACCTCGACGATGTAGACGTTCATGCCGCCCGCGTCGCCGGTACCAGGTTGGTCAAGGGGGGAAGTATGAACACTGACCGTCGCAACCCGGTTGATACGACGCGACACTGCACACCACCTCCGGTAGTGCAACCTATCGACCGTGTCAGGTGTTCCCTCAGCAAGGGGGACAACCGTGACAAACCGCCACAGTGATCGACCTCACCGGTCCCCCGCCCGCCCGGCGGTGCCGCGTCCGGCGTCTGGGACCCTGGACGCATGCGTAAGACCGCGATAGTGACCGGAGCAAGCAGCGGGATCGGGGCCGCCACGGCGAAGCGCCTGGCGGCGGAGGGGTTCAACGTCGTCCTCGCGGCGCGGCGCCGCGACCGCCTCGACGCCCTCTCCAAGGAGATCACCGAGTCCGTGCCGGGCGCCGGCCGGGTCGCGCCCGTCACGCTGGACGTGACCTCGCAGGAGTCGGTGGACGCGCTCGCGGCGGCGGTCGACACCTGCCACGTGCTGGTCAACAACGCGGGCGGCGCCGTCGGCCTCGACAGCGTCGCGACCGCCGACCTCGCCGACTGGCAGACGATGTACGACACCAACGTCCTCGGGCTCGTGCGGGTGACCAAGGCGATCCTGCCGAAGCTCATCGAGAGCGGCGGCCATGTGGTGAACGTCACCTCGCTCGCCGCGCACGTCCCGTACGAGGGCGGCGGCGGATACAACGCGGCCAAGCACGCCGCCTACGCGGTCAACGACGTGATGCGGCTGGAGCTGGTCGCCGAGCCGGTCCGGATCACCGAGATCGCGCCGGGGATGGTGAAGACGGAGGAGTTCTCGCTGGTCCGGTTCCGCGGGGACGAGGAGCGGGCCGCCAAGCCGTACGAGGGCGTCCCGGAGCCGCTGGTCGCCGAGGACGTCGCCGACTGCGTCGCCTGGGCCGTCACCCGTCCGCCGCACGTCAACATCGACCGGATCGACGTCCAGCCGCGCGTGCAGGCCGCCCCCTACAAGCTCCACCGCGAGTAAGGCTTCACCGGACATCGGGCGCCGGAGGCGCGACCGCTTTCCAGGGGAAGGTGACCTCGCCGAGGCGCCACCGGTGTCGTCCGCCGTAGGGAGGGCGCGTAAGAACCGGGTGGGTCTGCGCCAACAGCGACACGGCCTCGACCCAGCGCGCGCGGGGGCCGAACGCCGAATGCGGCGCGGCCGTCGCCCAGCAGCGGTCGAACGCGGTCAGCAGGGCGTGGACGGGTTCCCCTGGCACGTTCCGGTGGATGAGCGTCTTCGGCAGCCGCTCCGCCAGCGCGGACGGACGGTCCAGCGTGGGCAGATGGGCCGCGAACGTGATGGTCTGGGGGCCGTCCTTGGTGATGGTCACCCAGACCGCGCGGCGCCCTATCTCGTCGCACGTCCCCTCCACGAGGACGCCCGAGGGCGCGAGGCGCGCGCGCAGGTCGTCCCATGCGTGCCAGGCCGCCGGCTCGTCGTACTGCCGCAGCACGTTGAAGGCCCTGACCAGCGCGGGCGGACGCGGGACCGGCAGTTCGAACCCGCCGCGCCGGAACGACAGCCCGTCGTACGCACCCGGACCGCCGCGCCCTTTCGCACCGCCGGCTCCTTTCGCACCTCCGGCCCGCCTCGGCGGGGGCGGGTCCGGCGGTTCGGGGGGTTCGCGGAGGGCGGCGAGGAGGGTGAGCCCGGCCGTGACGCGCTCGGGCTCTATCTCGATGCCCACGACCTCCAGCCGCGGGGAGACGGCGCGCAGGCGGGAGTAGAGCTCGAACGTGGTGACCGGCGAGGCGCCGTACCCGAGGTCGACGACCAGCGGGCGGCCGCCGATGCGCAGCGGGCCCGCCTGGGTGGCGGTGATCCAGCGGTCGACGCGGCGCAGGCGGTTCGGGGCGGTGGTGCCGCGAGTCACCTCTCCTCGCGGCTTGCGGGCTGGGGGCACCCGGTAATTGTTCCGTCTCGCCGCCTATGCCCTGTACGTCTGGTACGCCGTGCCGCTACGAATATGTCCCCGCACCCCACCGAACGAGATTCGGTAAGTTATCGATTACGGTGCTGCCCACGCCGTCCCCCGCGAGGAGAATGCCGATGCTCGACCTGGCGACCCTGCACGAGGCCATCGCCGCCGCGGTCCCCGACCGCGAATGCCTGGTGTGGCGCGACCGCCGGACGACCTGGCGGGAGGTCGCCGACCGGACGCGGCGGCTCGCGAACGTCCTGCACGGGCACGGCCTCGGCCTGCGCGGCACGGCGTCCGAGCCGTGGGAGTCGCCGCACGACCATCTGGCCCTCTACCTGCACAACGGCCCCGAGTACCTGGAGGGCCTGGTCGGCGCGCACAAGGCCCGGGTCGCGCCGTTCAACGTCAACTACCGGTACGTGGACGACGAGCTGGCCCACCTGCTCGGCGACGCCCGGCCGGCCGCCGTGCTGTACCACGCGCGGTTCGCCGACGCGATCGGACGCGTCACGGAGCGGCTCGCCGGCCGGTCCGGCGACCGCCCGCTGCTCCTCCAGGTCGCGGACGAGTCCGGCGCCCCGCTCCTGCCCGGCGCGCTCGACTACGAGGACGCCCTCGCCAAGGCGTCGTCCGACCCGCTGCCCGTCCAGCCCGACGCGCACGACCTGCACATCCTCTACACGGGCGGCACGACGGGCATGCCGAAGGGCGTGCTGTGGCGGATCGGCGACCTGATGCTCGGCCCGCTCGGCCTGCGGCGCCGCGACGGCGCGCCGGTCACCGATCTCGGCGAGGCGGTGGCGCGGGCCGTCCGCAGCGACGTCCGGGTCCTGGTCGGCCCGCCGATGATGCACGGCGCGGGCACGTGGTCGGCGCTCGGCGCGTGGTGCGGCGGCGGGTCCGTGGTGTTCCCCGACCGGGTGGACGGCCTGGACGCCGCCGACCTGATGGCCGCCGCCGAACGCGAGCGCGTCACCCGGATGCCCCTCGTCGGCGACGCGTTCGCCCGCCCGATCGTCGAGGCGCTGGAGGCCCGCCCGCACGACCTGGGCGCGCTCCGCTCGTTCGTGAACTCGGCCGCCGCGATCAGCCCCGGCGTGAAGGCGCGGATGCTGGAACTGCTCCCCCACTCCCGGATCGTGGACGTCCTCGGGTCGTCGGAGTCCGGTTTCCAGGTGACGCGGAGCGGCTCGGCGGCGACGGCGTTCGCGGTGGCGCCCGGGACGGCCGTGCTGTCCGCCGACCGGTCCCGGCGCCTCGCGCCCGGCGAGGACGAGATGGGCTGGCTCGCCAAGGGCGGCGGCTCGATCCCGCTCGGCTACCTCGGCGACCCGGTGAAGACGGCGTCCACGTTCCTCACGGTGGACGGGGAGCGCCTCGTCGTGCCGGGCGACCGGGCGCGGCTGCTCGCCGACGGCACCGTGGAGGTCCACGGGCGGGAGGCCACCACGATCAACACCGGCGGGGAGAAGGTGTTCGCGGAGGAGGTCGAGGCGGTGCTCCGCGCGCTGCCGGGCGTCGCGGACGCGCTCGTCGTCGGCCGGCCGAGCGAGCGCTGGGGGTCGGAGATCGTCGCGGTGCTGAGCCCCGCCGGCGGCCCGTCCGATGCCGAGCTGCGCGAGGGCTGCGCCGCCCACCTGGCCCGCTACAAGATCCCGAAGGCGTTCGTCCGCACCGACCGGGGCCTGCGGCTGCCGAACGGGAAGGCCGACTACGCCGCCGCCCGCGCGCTCCTGGACTAAAGAACCCCGTTCGGGTTTGTAGGGGCCGGTCCTGTACCGGCGGCGGCACGACCGGCCATGCTGGCGAAATGCCGGATCTGCACTCTCTGCTCACCGATCTCGCCGCCGAGGGCGACTCCGTCGACGCCCTGGTCGCGCCGCTGCCCGCCGCCCGGTGGGCGGACCCGACCCCGGCCGAGGGCTGGACGATCGCCCACCAGATCGCCCACCTCGCCTGGACCGACGACCAGGCGGTCGTCGCGGCGACCGACGCCGGCGCGTTCGCCGAGCTCGTCGAGGAGGCGCTCGCCGACCCCGGCGGCTACGTGGAGACGGGCGCGCGCGAGGGCGCGAAGGACGCCCCGGCGGATCTCCTCGCCCGCTGGCGCGACGGGCGCCGCCGCATGGTGGAGGCGCTCGCCGCCGTCCCGCCGGGCACGCGGCTCCCCTGGTTCGGCCCGCCGATGGGCGCCGCGACGCTGGCGACCGCGCGGCTGATGGAGACGTGGGCGCACGGCGAGGACGTCGCCGACGCGCTCGGCGAGCGCCGCGAGCCCACGCACCGGCTCCGCCACGTCGCGCACATCGGCGTCCGGACCCGCGACTTCGCGTTCCGCAACCGGGGCCTGGAGCCGCCGGCCGAGGAGTTCCGCGTCGTGCTGGCGGGCCCCGGCGGCGAGGAGTGGACGTGGGGTCCGCAGGACGCGCGCCAGTCCGTGGCCGGCCCGGCGCTCGACTTCTGCCACGTGGTCGCCCAGCGCCGCCACCGCGCGGACACCGCCCTCGTCGCGACCGGCCCGGACGCCGACCGCTGGCTGGACGTCGCCCAGGCGTTCGCCGGCCCGCCCGGCCCCGGCCGCGCCCCGTCGGCCGGCTGAGAGATCGGCCACTACGCGCCCCGTTCGGGTTCGGGCTCGGACGATCTTGGAAATGGTCGGGGTATGACAGTTCTGATCGCCTTTGACGGTTCTGACGACTCCCAGGCCGCCGTCCAGTACGCCGCGCGCCGCCTCAAGGCCGAGCCGACCGTGGTCATGACGGTGTGGGAGCCGCTGCTGACCCAGCTCAGCTGGGCGCCGCTGGCCGCCGCGGTAACGGTCGCCGCGGAGGCGCCCGGCGACGAGTACGAGGAGGAGAAGCAGGCCGAGCAGCTCGCGCGGAAGGGCGCCGACCTCGCGATCGCCGCCGGGCTGACCGACGTGGCGATCCGGGCCGAGCGCGGCGGCGGACCGGTGTGGGCCGCCATCGTGGACGTCGCCGACGAGCTGAACGCGTCCCTGATCGTCACGGGTTCGCGGGGTCTCGCGGGCGCCCGGTCGGTCATCCTCGGCAGCGTCTCGACCCGCGTCCTGCACCACGCGCGCCGCCCGGTCCTGGTCGTCCCGCCGCCGAAGAAGGACGACTAGGGAAAGCGGGGCTAGGCCGCGGCCACCGCGTGCTCGAAGGCCGCGTAGGCGTCCGCGGTGAACAGGACGAAGCGCGCATCGGCGATCCGGGTCGGGGTGGCGCGGACGGTCCCGACGGCGATGCGGGCGGCGTCCTCCATCGGCCAGCCGTAGATGCCCGCCGACACGGCCGGGAAGGCGATCGAGCGCGCGCCCAGCTCGTCCGCGACGCGCAGCGACTCGCGGTAGCAGGAGGCCAGCCGCTCGGACCGGTCCTCGGACCGGGAGTACACCGGCCCGACGGTGTGGATCACCCAGCGGGCGGGCAGCCGCCCGGCCGTCGTCGCGACCGCCTGCCCGGTCGGCAGCCCGCCGCCGTAGTGGGAGGCCCGCAGCCTGCGGCATTCGTCCAGGATCTCCGCACCGCCCTTGCGGTGGATCGCGCCGTCCACCCCGCCACCGCCCAGCAGCGACGAGTTGGCCGCGTTCACGACCGCGTCGACCTCCTGCTCGGTGATGTCGCCCTGGACAAGAGTGATCTTCATTGCGTGCATTCCTCCGCATTGGCCGGACCCGTCCGAGGACATCAATTCTCATCCGCGCCAAGTGTGAAACGCGTTCGGGCGGTTCCCGGCGGTACGCTCATTGGCGGACGAGGCTCCGGGGGCGGTGCGGCTCGTCCGACTTCGTCCGGCCGGACGCAGGGGGGCTACCATGCCGAACGCCAGGCGCAGTGCAGGTGACAGGCGCAGTCCAGGCAAACAGAGTGCAGGCAGAGGGGCAGTGCAGGCAGAGATCTCGCACGCCCGTTCCGACCAATGGCGTGACAGTCGCGGAGGTACCCCCTTGAAGATTCTCCTCGCCGGAGCGACCGGAGTGGTCGGTCGCCGGCTGATCCCGCTGCTCGTCCAGGCGGGCCACGAGGTCGTCGGAACGACGCGCCGCACCGAACGCGCCGGCCTGCTCGGCGAGCTCGGCGCCGAGCCCGCCATCGTCGACATGCTCGACGCCGCGGCGGTGCGCGACGCCGTCGCCGCGCAGCGCCCGGACGCCGTGATCCACCAGCTCACCGACCTCAGCGCGGAGGACTTCGACGCCAACTCGCAGCTGCGCATCACCGGCACCCGCAACCTGGTGGACGCCGCGCTGGCCGCCGGCGTCGAGACGATGGTCGCGCAGAGCATCGCGTGGCTGTACGTGCCGGGCGACGCGCCGGCCGTCGAGACCGACCCGCTCGACTCCTCGCTCCCGCCGTACAAGGGGGTCGCGGCGCTGGAGGAGGCGGTCGGCGAGATGCCGCGCGGCGTGGTGCTGCGCTACGGCGCGCTCTACGGCCCCGGCACCTGGTACGCCCCGGACGGCGCGATCGCCGAGCGGGCGCGCGCGGGAACGCTGCGCCTGGCGCCCTCGTGGACGTCGTTCGTGCACACCGAGGACGCCGCGTCGGCGGCGCTCGCCGCCCTCGACTGGCCGGCCGGCGCCGTGAACATCGTGGACGACGAGCCCGCGACCACGGCCGACTGGCTGCCCGTCTACAGCGCGGCCATCGGCGCGCCGCATCCGGGCAGCGCGGGCAAGCACGCCGCGGCGACGGGCCGCCCGGCGTCCAACGCCAAGGCGCTCGGCCTCGGCTGGAAGCCGCAGGTCACGTCCTGGCGCACCGGGTTCGCCCAGATGGACGGCGCGGCCTCCTGACCGCCGCCCGCCAACCGGACGGAACGTGACAACTCACCCGAACTGGAACGAACGCTTCGCCAGCCCGAGCCAGTAGCCGTCGATGACCGCCCGGCGGTCGGAGGCGTCCCCGGCGTCGGCGCCGAGCGCCACGAACAGCGGCGCGAAGTGCTCGGTCCGCGGGTGGGCGATGCGCGCCGCGGGCGCCTTGGCGCGGAAGTCGAGCAGGGCGTCGATGTCGCCGCCGGTGACGGCGCGGTCCGTCCACTCGTCGAACTCCGCCGACCAGGCGGGCGGCGCGGCGTCCGGCTCCGGGCGCAGCTCCCGCAGGTTGTGCGTCGTGAAACCGCTCCCGACGATCAGCACGCCCTGGTCGCGCAGCGGCGCGAGGCTCCGGCCGAGTTCGAAGAGCCGCTCCGGCTCCAGCGTCGGCATCGACATCTGCAGCACGGGGACGTCGGCGTCCGGGTACATCTCCACGAGCGGGACGTAGGCGCCATGGTCGAGCCCCCGCTCCTCGTCCTGGTGCACGCCGGGAATGAGCTTGCGCACGTCGGCGGCCAGCTCGGGGGCGCCGGGCGCGTCGTACCGGACGCGGTAGTAGTGCTCGGGGAAGCCCCAGAAGTCGTACACGAGCGGCACCCGCCGGGTCGCGCCGATGCTCAGCGGCGCCTCCTCCCAGTGCGCCGACACCATGAGCACCGCCTCGGGCTTCGGCAGCTCGGCCGACCAGCGGGCGAGCTGGCGGGTCCAGCGGGCGTCGTCGGCGAGCGGCGGCGCGCCGTGGCTGAGGTAGAGCACGGGCATCCGGGTCATGTCGTCCCCCTTACTTGAGAGCTCAACTATAGCCCGGAAATGATTGAATCTTCAAGCCTTGAGTGTTCAAGCTTCGGGTAGACTGGGCGCATGAGCGAGACGCGCTGGCTGGACGACGAGGAGCAGGAGACCTGGCGTGCCTTCCTGTGGACCTCGCGGCTGCTCAACGAGGCCCTCGACCGGCAACTGCAGCGCGACTCGGGCATGCCGCACGCCTACTACATGATCCTGGCGATGCTGTCGGAGGCGCCCGGCCGCGCGCTGACGATGACCGCGCTCGCCGAGATCGTCCACTCGTCCCCGAGCCGCCTCTCGCACGCCGTGAACCGGCTGGAGGAGGCCGGCTGGGTGAGCCGCTGCAAGCACGAGGGCGACCGCCGCACCACGATCGCGCGGCTCACCGACGAGGGATACGCCGTCCTGCGCGAGGCGGCGCCCGGCCATGTCGGCGAGGTCAGGCGCCACCTGTTCGACCCGCTGAGCCGCGAGCAGATGCTCCAGTTCCGCGAGACGCTCCACGCCCTGCTGTCGTCCCTGGACCCCGACCAGACGGCCCCCTGCGCCCCCGAACGTTGACCTGCGGCGTGTTGTTGTTATCCGGCCCGCCATAACAACAACACGCCGCAGGTCAACGGAACTCGACGGCGTGGGAGGCGGCGTCCGGGTGGGCGGCGGCCAGGAGGCGCATCGCCTCCTCCTCCAGGGCGGCTTGCTCCCGCTTCGGGACCGGGGCGAACGGGTCGATGCGCAGCACCGCCTCCCGGCGCTTCTTCTCGATCTTCCACATGCCGTGGACGAAGCCGTCCACGAGGAACGTCGCGCGGATGATGCCGTTGACCGTGAAGACGCGCTTGCGGTGCTCCTCGCTGATGATCCGGGACCGCTCGGCGTGCGAGAGCAGCAGGTTGTCGAAGTCCGGGACGAACCGGACGGGCGCCGGCGTGTCCGGGTCGGGGCGCGGCGCGTCCGGCACGTCGTAGAGCGTGCGGCCGCCGTCGTCCCGGAACTCCACCAGCCCGGGCCGCAGCCGCTCGACGACCTCGCCGAGCCGCGTCAGCCCCGACCACTGCTGGACGTCCCGGACGCTCGCCGGCCCGAACGCCGCCAGGTACCGCAGCACCACGTCGTCCAGCGATGTCACGGCCGCCGGATGCCCGTCCAGCCACGCGTCGAGCGTCGTGTGCCGCGCGGCGCCCGAGGCGCCCCAGATGCCGCGCGGCGGGACCTGCACCAGCGGCAGGCTGCACCGGACGGCCCAGGTGAGCAGGTCGGCATCGTGCCCGGGCCACCGCTCGCCGAGCAGGGCGCGGAGCTCCTTGTCGGTGCGCGGCTCGTCCTCCAGCAGCCCGCGCGCGTGCGCGGTGACCGCGCCGAGGTCGACGCCGTCGAGGTCGCGGGCCCGCGTCTTCAGGTAGTTGTCGAGGAGCCCCTGGGTCAGCGGGCGCAGCGCGCGGGCGTCGCGGGCGCTGACCAGGTGGAGGGTGCCGCGCATCAGCACCATCCGCAGCGCGCTCCGCTCGGTCATCAGCGCGCCGACCTCGTCGAACCGGAAGTCCGCGAGCCGGCTCCACAGCCCGATGTGCGGCGGGTTCGGCGCCTGCGACTGCATGCCGACCAGATGCTCGATGGCGTCCAGCACGGGCATGTCATGCCGCTCCAGCAGCATCTGCCGCGCCAGCAGCGCCCGGTTCAACGCCCTCTTGTCAGTTGTCACAGCGCCCAGGATGGCCGATATGCGGGCGACTTGACCGGCAAAAGGTATGAACGTATGTTCATGAACATGCGTTCATAACGAGGGAGGGGCCATGGCCGACATCGTCAACACGCATCAGGCCGAAGCCTGGAACGGGTACGAGGGCGAGCACTGGGCCGGCCACTACGACCGGTACGACGCGGTCAACGGCGGGTTCAACGACGCACTGCTGGACGCCGCGGCGATCGGGCCGGACGACCGCGTCCTCGACATCGGCTGCGGGAACGGGCAGGTCACACGGCTCGCGGCGCGGCGGGCCCGGCACGGCGGCGCGACGGGCGTGGACCTGTCCGGGCCGATGCTGGCCCGTGCCCGCTCCCTCGCGCGGGAAGAGGACGTCGCGAACGCGACGTTCGAGCAGGGCGACGCGCAGGTGCACCCGTTCCCCGACGGCGGCTTCGACGTCGCGATCAGCCGGGTGGGCGTCATGTTCTTCGCCGACCCCGTCGCCGCGTTCGGGAACATCCGGCGGGCGCTGCGGGACGGCGGCCGCCTGGCGTTCCTGTCGATGGCACCGATCGGTGAGACCGACCTCCAGGCGGTCTTCGCCGCGCTGCCGCCGCGCGAGGAGGCACCGATCGGGCACGACGGGCCCCTGTCGTTGTCAGACCCGGACCGTGTCCGGGAGGTGCTCGGCGCGGCCGGGTTCGGCGGCGTGGACTGCCGCAAGGTGGAGGCCGAGCAGATCTGGGGCCGGGACGCCCGCGACGCGGCGGAGTTCTTCGCCGCCTGGGGCCCGATCCGCTACAACTACGGCACCGGCGACGCCTTGGTCGACACCCTCACGGACGCGATGCGCCCCTTCGAACGCGACGGCGCCGTCCGCCTCCGGGGCACGTCCCTGCTGGTCACGGCCCGGCGCTGATGTCTCCTCGAAGGGCGGCCGCGGTGCGCGGCGGCGAGCGGTCGCTGCGCGACCATCTGATCGCCACGGCGGAGCGGATGATCGCGGAGCGCGGGACGGCGGGGCTGACCGTCCGGGCGATCGCGCGGGAGGCCGGCGTCGCCGACGGCGTCCTGTACAACCACTTCGCCGACAAGGAGGAGCTGCTCGCGCACGCGCTGCGCGCGCACGCCGAGTCGGTGGGCCGCACGCTCGACCCGCTGCCCGAGGCCGGCGGCGGGACGGTCGAGGAGAACCTGCGGGCCTACGTCCGGCACGGGCTGGTCGCGCACAACGCGCTGCTGCCCGCGCTCGCCGGGCTGGTGGCGCAGCCCGAGGTCCTCGCCCGGTTCTCCGCGCTGAGCGGCGGCGACGCGGACTGGCGCTCCCGGCTCGCCGCCTACCTGCGGGCCGAGCGCGACCTCGGCCGCCTCGCCCCGGACGCGCCGGTGGACGCGGCCACGTCCATGATCGTCGGCGCGTGCCACGAGCCGGTGCTGTCGGTGCTCTTCCAGGGCGAGGACCTCGCCCGCCGGGCCCCGTCGGACGTCGCCGACGACCTGGTGGCCGTCGTCCTGCGCGGCATCACCCCCCGCACCCCCTGATCGCGCGCGCCGATCGCGCGCAAGCTCTTCGTTGATCTGCGGCGTGTTGTTGTTATGCGGCGCCCGATAACAACAACACGCCGCAGGTCAACGGGGCTCCATGGCCGTGCGTACCTCTTCCAGGGTGCGGTCGGCTACGGCGTTCGCGCGGTCGGCGCCCTCGGCGAGGACGCCGCGCAGGTACCCGCGGTCGGCGATGAGCTCGGCGCGGCGGGCGCGCATCGGGCGGAGGAACTCGTTGACCGAGTCGGCGACGACCTTCTTGAGCGCGGCGCCGCCGCCGTCGCCGATCCCCGCGGCGACCTCGTGCGGGTCGCGGTCCTGGCAGAGCGCGGCGAGCAGGACGAGGTTCGACACCTGGGGACGGCTCTCCGGCTCGTAGGTGATGTGCCGGTCGGTGTCGGTCACCGCGCGCCGGATCAGCCGGGTGGTCTCGTCCGGCCCGGCGGACAGCGCGATCGCGTTGCCGCGGCTCTTGCTCATCTTCTGGCCGTCCGTCCCGAGCAGGAGCGGCGCGGCGGACAGCAGCGCGTCCGGCACGGGGAAGACCGGCGCGTAGCGCTCGTTGAAGCGGCGCGCGACCGTCCGGGTGACCTCCTGGTGCGGGAGCTGGTCCCTGCCGACGGGGACGAGGTTCGCCTTGCAGAACAGGATGTCGGCGGCCTGGTGGACGGGATAGGTGAACATCAGCCCGCTGACCGACGACTGCCGCGACGACGCGATCTCGTCCTTCACGGTCGGGTTGCGGCCGAGCTCGGCGACCGACACCAGCGACAGGAACGGCAGCATGAGCTGGTTCAGGGCGGGGACGGCGCTGTGCCGGAAGATCGTCGCCGCGGACGGGTCGACGCCGGCGGCCAGGTAGTCGGCGACGAGCCCCTCGACGTGCTCGGACAGGCGGTCGGCGACGTCCCGGTCGGTGAGCACCTGGTAGTCGGCGACGAGCACGAACAGCTCGACGCCCGCCTGCTGGAGCCGGACGCGGTTGGCGAGGGTGCCGAAGTAGTGGCCGAGGTGCAGCGGCCCGGTCGGGCGGTCGCCGGTCAGGACGCGGAACGCGCCGGGGTCGGCGGCGATGCGCTCCTCCAGCTCGCGGCTCCGGGCTTCGGGGGTGGTCTCCATGGTCTCTCTCCTCGTTTCGGGTCGGCCGCCCACCGGCGGACCCCGCGAGGAAGAGAGAAGGGCCGTCCAGTGGACGGCCCGATGGCGTGCGAGTGTCGGCCGTCCTAGGACGGCCACCAGCCCTGACACGCGATGCGGTTCACGGCACCAGCATAGGCGACGACGAGAAGCAGATGCTCATAGATAATCCAGAACGGAACCAGTTGGGTAGCCTGAGGGCATGACCTCGATGGCCCCCGGCCGGACGAAACCGGACCTGTCCTTCCTGCTCGACCGCACCAGCCACGTGCTGCGCACCCGGATGACGGCGGCGCTCGCCGAGATCGGGCTGACGCCGCGCATGCACTGCGTCCTCGTCCACGCCCTGGAGGAGGAGCGCACCCAGATCCAGCTCGCCGAGATCGGCGACATGGACAAGACGACCATGGTCGTCACGGTGGACGCCCTGGAGAGGGCCGGCCTCGCCGAGCGCCGCCCGTCGTCCAAGGACCGGCGGGCCCGGATCATCGCGGTCACCGAGGAGGGCGCGCGGGTCGCGGCCCGCAGCCAGGAGATCGCGGACGGCGTCCACGCGGCGGCGCTGGACTCGCTTCCGGCCGACGAACGCGAGGTGCTCGTCCGCGCGCTGACCACGCTGGCCGAGGGCCATCTGGGCACGCCGGTCGAGAGCCCGCTCCCGGCCCGCCGGGTCCGGCAGCGCACAAAATAAGTCCGTGAAGGATCGTCTCTAACAAAACTATCTGTTACGGTCTCTCCTATGACCACGGAGACGACCCCTCCCTCGCGGCTCGCCGCCCCGTTCCGCTCCCGCTGGGCGGCGCTGGGCGTGCTGTCGGCGACGATGCTGATGACGATCCTCGACGGCAGCATCGTGACCGTCGCCGCCCCCGCCATCCAGGACGATCTCGGCTTCTCCCCCGCCGGGCTCAGCTGGATCATGAACGCCTACCTGATCCCGCTCGGCGGCCTGCTGCTCCTCGCCGGACGCCTCGGCGACCTCGTCGGCCGCCGCACGCTGTTCCTGGCCGGGAACGCCGTCTTCACGGCGGCGTCCCTGCTGGCGGGCGCGGCCACCACGTCCGGCCTGCTGATCGCGGCACGCTTCCTCCAAGGGGTCGGCAGCGCGCTGGCCTCGGCGGTCGTGCTCGGCATCCTCGTGACGCTGTTCACCGGCGCCCGCGAGCGCGCCCGCGCCATCGGGATCTTCAGCTTCACCGGCGCGGCGGGCGCGTCCATCGGGCAGGTGCTCGGCGGCGTCCTCACCGACGCGCTGAGCTGGCACTGGATCTTCCTGATCAACCTGCCGATCGGCCTCGCCACCCTCCTGCTCGCCCTCCCGGCGCTGCCCCGCGACCGCGGCATCGGCCTCGCCGCGGGCGCGGACCTCGGCGGCGCGCTGCTCGTCACGTCCGGGCTGATGCTCGGCATCTCCACGGTCGTCAAGGTCGAGGCCCGCGGCTGGCTCTCCCCGCACACCCTCGGCCTCGGCGCGGTGTCCCTGCTCCTGCTCGCGGGCTTCCTCGTCCGGCAGGCGCGCGCCGCGACCCCGCTCATGCCCCTGCGGATCCTGCGCTCCCGCAACGTGTCGGGCGCGTACGCCGTCCAGTTGCTCACCCTGTCGGCGATGTTCTCGTTCCAGGTGATCGTCGCCCTCTACATGCAGCAGGTCCTCGGGTACAGCGCGCTCGACACGGGCCTGGCGATGCTCCCGGCGGCCGTGGCGATCGGCGCGGTGTCGCTGTTCGCGTCGGCGCGGCTATCGAACCGCCTCGGTGAGCGGTCCGTGCTGATGATCGGGCTGGTGCTCCTGATCGGGGCGATGGCGTGGCTCACGACCGTCCCGGTGGACGCCGACTACGTCACCGACCTGCTGCCGGTCTTCGTCCTGGCCGCCGGCGCGGGGCTCGTCCTGCCGTCCCTGACCGGTCTCGGCATGTCGAGCGCACGGCCGGAGGACGCGGGTCTGGCGTCGGGGCTGTTCAACACCGTCCAGCAGGTCGGGATGGCGCTCGGCGTCGCGGTCCTGACCACGCTCGCCGCGTCACGCACCGGCGCCCTCCGCGCGGACGGGCACGGCACCGCCGCCGCGCTCACCGGCGGCTACCACCTGGCGTTCGGCATCTCCGCCGGCCTCCTGGTGGCCGCGCTCGCCGTCTCCCTCGTCGTCCTCCGCCGCCCGGAGCCCCGGCGGCCGGGACGTCCGCCACGTCCGCGACCGACCCGGTGCACACCGGCATCTGAGGGAGATCGAGATGGGCGGTCTAGTGGGGCAGGACCAGGAGGAGCAGCGGCAGCCCCGCGATGACCGGCACCGCGACGGACGCGGCGACGCGGATCTTCCGGGACACCGGCTGCGGCTCCAGCAGCCGGTTCACCCGCACCATCACCGGGATGTCGCCGTGCGCGACGCCGAGGGTCCCGGACGGGGCGGCGGCGGGGCGGGCGGCGGCGAAGCGCAGCAGCGCGGTCGCCAGCTCGCGGGCCGGGCGGCCGTGCCGGGCGCGGTCGTCGGCGGCCATCTCGATCAGCAGCTCGACCGCGTCCAGGCACCGTCCGACCAGCCGGAACTGCGGGAACACCTGGCGCAGCGACGCGAACGGCAGCAGCACCAGGTCGTGCCGCTCGCGCGCGTGCGCGCGCTCGTGCGCGAGGACCGCGGCCAGCTCGCCGCGGTCGAGCAGCTCCAGCGTCCCGGCGCTGACGACGACCTTGTGCGAGCGGACGCCCGGCACGCAGTACGCGGCGGCGCCGGGGTGGTCGAGGACGAGCGTGCCGGGCACCGAGGAGTCGCGGCGCGACACCAGCGCGAGCAGCGCCCGGTGCCGGCGCCGGGCCCGCACGACCCGCAGCACCGCGAACATGAGCATGACCAGCAGCACGCCGGTCAGGCTGATCGCGCCGAGCAGCGCGGAGACCTGGACGGCGCCGAGCCGGGCGGCCTGGTCGTCGTAGAGGCCGGGCAGCCCGCCGAGGACGCCCTTGCGGTACGGGAGGAGGGCGAGGCCGAGGAGCGCGCCGATCGTGGCGACGCCCCAGCACAGCCCGAGGGCCTGCCAGAGCGCGATCCCGATGCGGGGCGCCCGCCACGTCCACCGGGCACGGGACAGGAAGTGCGCCCCGCCGACGGTCCCCAGTGAGATCAATGCGAGCAGGGCGGCGCCGGTCATGCGGGGGGTTCCTTGCTCATGAGGCCCGCGAGGGTCTGCCGGATGACGTCGACCTCGTCCCGCGAGACGGACCGGACGAAGTGCGCGAGCGCCGCGTCCCGGTCACCGGTCTCGTTCAGGGCGCCCAGCATCAGCTCGGTCACGTACATCTCCCGGCTCGCGACCGGGTGGTAGCGCCAGGCGCGGCCGTCGCGCTCGCGCTCGAGGAAGCCTTTCTTGGCAAGCCTGTCCAGCACGGTCATGACCGTAGTGTGCGCGAGGTCCCGGTCGCCAGCGAGCGCACGGCTCACGTCGCGGGCGGTCGCGGCCTCGTGGCCGGCGTCCTCCCGCTCCCACAGGACCTCCATGACCGTGCGTTCAAGCTCTCCCAGACCCTTCACGCCTTCAAGGTTATCCGACCGAGACGAAGGTCACCACGTCAGGTAGTACTACCGCCTGTAGGGGGTGCGACGAGCCCCAGCTCGTAGGCGGTGATGACGAGCTGCACGCGGTCGCGGGCGCCGAGTTTGGCGAGCAGCCGGGCGACGTGCGCCTTCGCGGTCGCCACGCTGATGGAGAGCTCGTCGGCGATCTCCTGGTTGGACATGCCGCGCCCGACCAGCGTCAGGACCTCGCGCTCGCGGCCGGTGATCCCGTCGACCGGCGCGGGCCGCCGGGGTCCGGCCGGTTCGGGACGCGCCGCGAACTCCTCGATCAGCCGCTTGGTGACGCTGGGCGCGATGAGCCCGTCGCCCTTGGCGACGACGCGGATCGCCGCGAGGATCTCCTCCAGCGCCATGTCCTTGACGAGGAACCCGCTGGCGCCCGCCTTCAGCGAACCGTAGACGTACTCGTCGTCGTCGAACGTGGTCAGCATGATGACGTGGGCGGACGTGATGCGGCGCGCGGCCTCGATGCCGTCCATGCCGGGCATGCGGATGTCCATGACGACGACATCGGGGTTCACCTCCTCGACGAGCTCGACCGCTTCGGCGCCCGTCCCGGCCTCGCCGACGATCTCCAGGTCGGGGGTGTCGGCGATGAGGACGCGCAGCCCCGCGCGGATCAGCGGCTGGTCGTCGGCGAGGACGACGCGGATCGTCACCGGCCCTCCAGCGGTATCCGCGCCGCCACCCGGAACCCGCCCTCGGGACGCGGCCCGGCGGCGAACTCGCCGCGCAGGAGGGAGACGCGCTCCCGCATCCCGACGAGCCCGTACCCGGTGCCGACCATGCCGCCGCGCCCGTCGTCCACGACCTCGACGGCCAGCGCATCGTCGCGGTAGTCGATCGCCACACGGCAATTGTCCGTGCCCGCGTGCCGGACGACGTTCGTGATCGCCTCCTGGACGATCCGGTACGCGGAGAGGTCGACGTCCGGCGGGAGGGGGCGGCGCTCGCCCACCGTGCTGATGTCGATCTCGACGCCGGCGTCCGCCGCCGCCCCCGCGAGGCTCGCCAGATCGTCCAGCCCGGGGGTGGGGCCGAGCGGGACGGAGTCGGCGCCGTCCTTGCGGAGGGCCGTGAGCATGCGCCGCAGCCCGGACAGCGTCTCGCGGCTGGTGGCCTCGATGGCGTCCAGCGCGTTGCGGGCCTCGGCCGGCTGCGTGTCGATCACCCGTCCGCCCACGCCCGCCTGGATCGCGATGATGCCGATGCTGTGCGCGACCATGTCGTGCAGCTCGCGCGCGATCCGGAGCCGCTCGGCCGCGACCGCCTGGGCCGTCGCCTGCACGCGCATCGCCTCGGCGTGCGTCCGGCGCACCCGGATCGAGTTGCCCGTCATCCAGGTGATGGCCATCGCCAGGATGAGCGTCATCGGGAGCACTTCGTTCCCGGACAGGAACGCGGCGATGGACAGCCCTTGGAGGACGAACGTCACGACGGCGACGGAGACCGAGACCTTCCGCGGACGGGTGACCGCGATGTAGCCGACCGAGACGTCGGTGAGCAGGACCAGCAGGCCGACGATCGTCCCGTTGGGCATCTCCAGCGCGGCGAGGATCCAGGCGGTGAGCAGGAGCGCGTGGGCGGGCAGCGGGTTCCGCCTCAGCAGCGCCATGACCAGGACGGTGAGGCCGGCGGAGAGGAGGACGTAGACGTCCTCGAAGCCGGTCCGCCCGACGGAGACGGTGACGAACAGCACTGCCGGGTACAGGACGGCGCCGCACCAGGCCAGCGCGATCCCCGTGACGCGGCGAGCTCGGCTCAGCGGCATGGCGGACATGCGCCGATCGTAACCGCGGCGCCTTCCCGTGCACATTGGCCCGGAGGCGTAATCCCACGGGCTACAAGAGCATTTCCCAAGTGTGTTCGGCAGCCCGATGACCATTGAGCGGCGCACCCAGCACCGTTACCGGCATGAAGCGCGCGGCGTCATTGATCCTGGCTCTCCAAGTACTGCTGATCGTCGTATTCTCCATCGCGTACGACTCGCTGGACTTCCGCATCTACCGGCTGGGCGGCCGCGCGATAACGGACGGCGCGGCCCTCTACGAGGAGCAGCTCGCCGACCACTGGTTCACCAACACCCCCTTCATGGCGGCCCTCTTCACGCCATTCTCCGGACTGCCGCCGACCGCCGGCCGCCTGATCTGGCAACTGGCCTCGCTGGCGGCCTTCGCCTGGGCCTGCCGGACGGCACTGCGGATGGCCGGCCGCCGCGTCCCGCTCGTGGTCGTCGTGGCCGCCGGCCTCCTCCTGGAACCGGTCTGGCACACGTTCTTCCTGGGCCAGGTCAACCTGTTCCTCCTGGCCCTCGTCCTCGCGGACATGCACCGGGCGGCCCTCGGCCGCCCGTCCGGGATCGGCATCGGCATCGCGACCGCGATCAAACTGACCCCGGCCATTTTCGTGGTCGTCCTCCTGCTGACACGGCGGACCAAGGACGCCGTCACGGCCACCGCGACCTTCGCCGTCTGCACGGCGGTCGCCTACCTGATCAACCCGGACGCCTCCCGCGCGTACTGGCTGCACACCTTCTACGACACGTCCCGTGTGGGCGTCCCGTACATCAGCAACCAATCTCCCTACGGCGCGCTGACCCGCATCCTGTGGAGAACGGCCGAGGTAGGCGACTGGTACACGGCCATTCCCATCACCATCGGCGTATTCGGCCTAACAGTCGCCGCCCTGTGGGCAAGGCGAGGCGACTGGCCGGCCGCCACCGCTATAACCGGCATGACCGGCCTGCTGGTATCTCCGATCTCCTGGGCACACCATTGGGTATGGGTCGTTCCGGCACTGGCCGTCCTGCTCCGCAACAACAACCGAAAGACCGCGCTGGCGATTTACGCCGTCTTCGTGCTCTCCCCGCTCTGGTGGACGCCCCACAACGGCCACCCGCTCGAATACGGCTTCCACCCGCTCCTGACGCCGGTGGCGAACTGCTATCTGCTGGCCGGCGTCGCCTTCCTGGCCCACATGGCGGTCCGCCTTCGCACCACCCCGCCCGCCCTTCCCGGCGGCCGTCCTGAGCGGCGCCGTGCGGCGGTCGGGGACAGCGGCGGGTAGGCCATCCGGTCGGCCCGGTGATGGCGGGTGGCCGTGCTCACGCCGAGGCCCGATCCGGAGCGAACGACCGGATCGGGCCCCGGCGGGACGGTGCCAGGTCAGAGCGGCATGTTGAGGGCGGACATCATGGCGCGCGGATACCGCTCGCCGCGCGCCGCGCCCGGCGGCACCGCTTTCTCGATCTCGGCCAGGTCGTCCGCGGTGAGGTCCAGGTCCGCCGCGGGCAGCGCCTCCGTCAGCCGCTCGCGGGTGCGGGCGCCGACCAGGGGCACGATGTCGTCGCCCTGCGCGGCCACCCAGGCGATGACCAGCTGGGCGACGGTGCACCCCTTCGCCTCGGCGACCCGCCGCAGCGCGTCCACGAGCACGAGGTTGTGCTCCACGTTCCCGCTGGAGAACCGCGGGCTCGAGCCGCGGCCGTCGCCGGGGCCCGACGTGCGCCCGGCGGACCAGTGCCCGGAGATCAGCCCACGGCCGAGGACCCCGTACGCGGTGAGGCCGATGCCGAGTTCCCGCAGCGTGGGCAGGATGTCCGCCTCCACCTCGCGGAAGATCACCGAGTACTCGATCTGCAGGTCGGCGACCGGATGCACCGCGTGCGCCCGGCGGATCGTCTCCGCGTCGACCTCGGAGAGCCCGAGGTGCCGCACGTGCCCGGCGTCGATCATGTCCTTGATCGCGCCCACCGTCTCCTCGATCGGCACCGCCGGGTCCAGCCGCGCGGGACGGTAGACGTCGACGTGATCGGTGCCCAGCCGCCCCAGTGAGTACGCCAGGAAGTTCTTCACCGCTTCGGGACGTCCGTCGATACCGCCGAACTCGGGACCGGGCCCGCGCAGCATGCCGAACTTGACGCTCAGCTCGTAGCCGTCGCGCGGCCGTCCGCGCAGCGCCTCGGCGAGCAGCAACTCGTTGTGCCCCATGCCGTAGAAGTCGCCCGTGTCGATCAGCGTGACACCGGCCTCCAGCGCGGCGTGGACGGTGGCGATGCTCTCCGCGCGGTCCGTTTCGCCGTACGCGCCCGACATGCCCATCGCGCCGAGGCCCAGTGCGGAAACCGCCGGCCCGTTGCTGCCCAAAGTCCGTGTCTGCATCATGTTCTCCCTTCCGCCGTCCACCCTGCGCGCCCATCGGCAGGCGCGAAAGCGGAGCGTTCATCGTGGGAGCACCGCTCCCTGGCTAACGCGGGCGTCCGCGAGCAACGATGGGGGTATGCAGCGTGACCAGCTCGCCGACTTCCTGCGCCGCCGCCGGGAGGCGATCCGTCCGGCGGAGGTGGGCCTTGCCGACGGCCCTCGCCGGAGGACGTCCGGTCTCCGCCGCGAAGAGGTGGCGATGCTCGCCGGCATGTCGGTGGACTACGTCGTCCGGCTGGAGCAGGGCCGCAGCAGCCGGCCCTCGCCGCAGCTGCTCGGCGCCCTCGCCCGTGCGCTGCGCCTGTCCGACGACGAGCGCGTCCACCTGTTCCACCTGGCCGGGCACCAGCCGCCGCCTGCCGACGGAACGGCCCGGCCGGCCCGCGCCGGCCTGGTGCGCATGCTCGACCTGCTCGGCGACACCCCGGCCCTCGTCGTGTCGGACCTGGCCGAGGTCCTCGCCCAGAACCGCGCGGCCATCCTGCTGCTGGGCGACCAGACCGGCTTCTCCGGCGACCGGCGCTACCTCCTGTACCGCTGGTTCACCGAGCCGGGCGCCCGCGCCGTCTGCCCGCCCGAGGAGCGGGAGGACCACTCTCGCCGGCTCGTGGCCGACCTGCGCGCGGTCGCCGGCCACTGCGGCGGCGACCCGGTCGTCACCGGGCTGATCGACCGGCTGCAGGCAGCGAGCGCCGACTTCCGCCGCCTCTGGAGCGAGCACGAAGTCGCCGTCCACCGCGCCGACCGCAAGACCGTGCGGCATCCGCGGGTCGGCGACCTGCTGGTGGACTGCGAGACCCTCGTCACCCCTGACCAGCGCCAGCAGTTGCTCGTGCTCACCCCCGCGGACGCCGAGTCCCGCGAACGGCTGGAGCTGCTGCGCGTCCTCGGCATCGAAGAGTTCCCAACGGACGCCTCGTCCGCGAGGGCTCCGGACGCCTCGGACGCCGGCACGCCGGCCGCCGGTTAGGCGAACGGCCCTCGCTTGGTCCTCGTGGGCGCGTCAGCCGTGTGCGGGTGCCGGGTGGCGCGGGACCTGTTGCAGTGCGGCGGGATTCAGCAGGCCGAGGTAATCGTTGAGCCGGGCGGCTCCTTTGAGCATCGCGAGCCCCTGCACGGTCAGCTTCCGTTGCCAGGCGTCCAAAGACCGCGCGAGCGCGTCGGTGCCGCCGGCCGTTCGGACCTGCTGGACGACGGCGGCGATGTGCTCCAGCAGATATCCCCCGCGCCGCAGCAGATGAGCGAGTTCGGCGTCGCGGATGTCGGTCGCGCGGAAGACGCGGTATCCGGTGGCGGGATCCCTCGCCGGGACGATGATGCCGGCGTCCTCCCAGTTGCGCAGGGTCGCCGCCGTGACGCCGAGCCGATGCGCGAGGTCCCCGATCGTCCGGATGCGGGAATCCTCAGGACGATCCGCGGCCGCACCGGGTCCCGCCGTCAGGTGGTCGACCGCCTGCCGCACCGAACCGAGCGTGTCCCGGTCGCGGAGCAGCTGCTGGTGGCCGCGGTCGATGATCGCCAGGGCGTCGTCGAGCCGGTCGCCGTGGACGGCGTTCATGACCTGCCCGGCCGCCGAGTACCCGTAGGCCGGGACGAGGGCCAGGTAGGCGTGGAGCGCCGCCGCGTGCGTCTCGGTGTAGATCCGGTAGCCGCTGGGGGTGCGGTCCGCCGGTGGGATGAACCCGTCCCGCTCGTAGTTGCGGACGGCCTGCGCCGAGATGCCGTGCTCCCGCGCGAGATCGACCGGTCGCAAAGTGATCATCCGTTTGAGGCGGCGAGGCGTGATCGCGTGTTCATCGCTCCGAAAGTATCAATCGATGCAGAGGCCGCGATTCGCCGCTCGGGGCTCACCGTGCGCTCCGCCTGACCCGGCCGCCCGGCCCGGGGGCGCGTTAGGGCATCCGAGCGAGCACCCGGCCAGTACACACTGGAAGGGCTCGGAGTGTGTATTCTGTGCCGCATGGCGAGACTCAACATCACGCTGCCCGACGAGCTTGCGGCCACGCTGCAGGGGCTCGCCGAGGACAAGAAGATCGCCTCGGTGTCCGGGTTCCTCGCGGACGGGGCGCGCCTCAAGCTGGCCTTCCTGCGGGACTCCTCGACCATCGACGACCTGTTCGGCCCGCCCGGCCCGGACGAGCAGGCCATGGTGGACCGGCTGGTCGAACGCGGCGCGCCGGACCGCCGGGACGTCGCGTGATCACCGGTCACGTCTTCGACGCGACCGCCCTCCTGGACCTCGCCACCGGCAAGACGATCTACGTCCGCGCCCGGCTGCGCGCGTCCATCGCCCAGCACGCGACGATCGTGATCCCCGCCACCGCGCTCGCCCGCGCGTGGCAGATCGTCCCGGACCACGGCCGCACCGTCCTGGAGCGGCTGCCCGGCATGCAGGTCGTCCACGTCGACGACCTCGACGACGTGATCGCCCAGCAGACCGGGCTCCTCGTGACCACGATCCCCAACCTCGGGATGGACGCCGCGCAGGCCGCCTGGTCGGCCCGCTGGCGGCGCTGGCCGCTGATCACCGCCGACCCGGACGTCTACGAGGCCGTCCCCGGCGTGCGGGTCGAGCAGATCCCCTGACCGCCGCCTCCGGGCGTGCCGTTTACGCCGCGCGCCGGGGGTACGGGGCCCGCATGACGACACCTGGCAGCCGGGGCCTGCTGCACATCTACCTGACCGATCACCTGGCGGCGGCCGCGGGCGGGGTGGCGCTGGCCCGCCGGGTCGCGCGCTCGCACCGCGACTCGGCCGACGCGGAGCGGCTGAAGCGCCTCGCCGACGACATCGCCGCCGACCGCGGTGCGCTGCTGTCGATCCTGCGGTCGCTGGGGATGCCGGCCCGCCGGTACAAGAGCGTGGCGGTGTGGGCCGCGGAGAAGGGCGGCCGGCTGAAGCTCAACGGCCGGCTGCTCAGCCGCTCCCCGCTCAGCGACCTGGTCGAGGTCGAGGCGCTCCGCCTCGCCGTCGAGGGCAAGGCCGCCGGATGGCGCACCCTGCTCGCCGTCGCCGACCGGGAACGCGGCCTGGACGCCGCGCACCTGCGCACCCTGCTGGACCGCGCCGCCGCCCAGATCGGCCTTCTGGAGGAACTCCACGCGAAGGCCGCCGGCACGGCGTTCCGGGAGACGAGGACGGAGCGGCCGGAGACGGTCTCGCCATGACCGGCCGCCGGGCCCGGGTCGCGCGGCGGCCCGGGTGAGCGGGCCGGCCGCGGCCGCCGTGGGGACGGCGGACCTCGGAGCCGCGCGCATGCAGATGGGGCTGTCCCTCGGCTGGCACATCATCCTGGCGTGCCTGGGCGTGGGCATGCCGGCGATCACGTTGATCGCCGAGTGGCGGGGGCACCGCACGGGGGACGTGCACTACCGGCTGCTCGCCCGGCGCTGGGCGCGGGCCATGGGGGTGCTGTTCGCGATCGGGGCCGTGTCGGGAACGATCCTCTCCTTCGAGATGGGGCTGCTGTGGCCGGGGCTGATGGGCGCCTACGGCCAGGTCATCGGGCTGCCGTTCTCCCTTGAGGGCATCGCGTTCTTCATCGAGGCGATCTTCCTCGGCGTCTACCTGTACGCCTGGGACAGGCTGCCGCCCGTCGCGCACCTGCTGACCGGCGTCCCGATCGTCGTCGCGGGGGTGGCGAGCGCCTTCTTCGTGGTGACGGCGAACGCGTGGATGCAGCAGCCGACCGGGTTCGACACCGAGAACGGGCGCATCGTCGCCGTCCACCCGTGGAAGGCGATGTTCAACCCGGCGACCCCGCCGCAGACCGTCCACATGATCCTGGCGGCGTTCATGGTCGCCGGGTTCGCGATGGCGTCGGTGTACGCGGTGGCGATGCTGCGGGGCCGCCGCGACCGCTACCACCGGCTCGGCTTCCTGCTGCCGTTCACCGTCGCGGCCGTCATCACCCCGGTGCAGATCGGGGTGGGCGACTGGGCGGCGCACTTCGTCGCCTCGAACCAGCCGGTGAAGCTGGCCGCCATGGAGGGGGTCTACCGGACGGCGCGGGGCGTCCCGCTGCACATCGGCGGGATCGCGGTCGACGGCGAGCTGCGGTACGCGGTGGAGATCCCCGACGGGCTGTCGCTGCTGGCGCACTGGAACCCCGGCGCGGAGATCGCCGGTCTCGACCAGGTGCCCGAACGCGACCGGCCGCCGGTGAACGTCGTCCACCTGGCGTTCCAGGCCATGGTCGGGCTCGGCTTCGCGCTGCTGGCGCTGAGCGCGTGGCTCGGCCTCCACTGGTGGCGCCGCCGGGACGTCCCCCGGACGAAGTGGTTCCTCTGGCCGGCGTCGCTGGCGGGCGCGGCCGCGGTGGTGGCGCTGGAGTCCGGCTGGGTGGTCACGGAGGTGGGGCGCCAGCCGTGGATCGTCTACGGTGTGCTGCGCACGGCCGACGCCGTGAATCCGGCGCCCGGCCTCGTGTGGGGCTTCGTCCTGGTCACCGCCGTGTACGTGCTGCTCACGGTCGCGTCGGTGTACGTCCTGCGCCGGCTGGCGCGGAGCACGCCGGTGCCGGTCGCGCCGCAGGAGCCCGACGTCACCGGCTACAAGGTGGTGTGAGGGTGCCGCTCGCCGAGATCCTGCTGGCCGTGCTGTGGCTCGGCCTCACCGCCTACGTCCTGTTCGGCGGGGCCGACTTCGGCGGCGGCGTATGGGACCTGCTGGCGGGCGGCGCCGCCCGCGGCCGTCCGCAGCGGGCACTGGTCGAGCACACCATCGGCCCCGTGTGGGAGACCAACCACGTGTGGCTGATCTTCGTGCTGGTCATCATGTGGACGGGGCTGCCGCCGGTCTTCGCGGCGATCGCCTCCACCCTCTACATCCCGCTCACGCTGGCGGCGCTCGGCATCATCGGGCGCGGCGCCGCGTTCGCGTTCCGCAAGGTCAGCACCGAGCCGTGGCAGCAGCGCCTGTTCGGCGCCGCGTTCGCGTTCTCGTCGCTGGTCACCCCCTTCTTCCTCGGGACGGTGGCGGGCGCGATCGCGTCCGGGCGCGTCCCGGCCGGGATCGCGGAGGGCGACCTGCTCGGCAGCTGGCTCAACCCGACGTCGGTGCTGGCCGGGCTGCTGGCGGTGGGGACGGCCGCCTACCTGGCCGCCGTGTACCTCACCCGGGACGCCGAACGCGGCGGGGACGAGGCGCTGGCCGGGCTGTTCCGCCGGCGCGGCCTCGCGTCCGGGGTGGTGGTGGGCGCGCTGTCGGTGGCGGGGCTGCCGGTGCTGCGCGCCGACGCGCCCGGCCTGTTCACCGAGCTGACGTCGGGCGCGGCGCTGGGCCTGGTCGTCGTGTCCATGGCGGCCGGGTTCACGTCACTGGTGCTCCTGTGGCGCCGCGCGTACGTGACCGTCCGCGTCACCGCGGCGCTGGCGGTCGCGGCCCTGCTGTGGGCGTGGGGCGCCGCCCAGTACCCGGTTCTGCTGCCCGGCGTGAGCCTGGACGAGGCCGTCGCGACCGATGCCGTGCTCACCGCCAGCCTCGGCTCCCTGGCCGTCGGCGCCCTGCTGCTCCTGCCGTCCCTGTGGTGGCTGTACTCGACGTTCCAGCGTGACCGAGCGCGGCGTTCTCCACCCTGACGCGGGTCCGGAGCAGCCACAGGTTCGCTGTGGTGAACAGCAGCGCGGTGCGCCACGCGGTGTGGACGAGCGGCAAGCCGACCCCCTCGGCGACGACCGCCGCATAGTTCGGGTGCCGCAGGCGGCGGTAGGGGCCGCGCGCCACGAGCGGCATCCCGGGGACCACGATGACCCTGGTGTTCCACCGCGTCCCCAGGCTCGCGATGCACCACCAGCGCAACGCCTGAGCGGAGGCGGTCAGCGCCAGCATCGGCCAGCCGATGGACGGGACGAACCGCGTCCGCCGCGCTTCCAGCAGCGCGCCGCCGAGCAGGCCGACATGGGCGGCGGCGATCAGCGGGTAGTGCCGGGCACCGTGTTCGACCCCGCCGTTCCGCATGGCCCAGGCGCGGTTGCGGCGCGCCATGGCCAGTTCGGCGAGCCTCTCGGCGGCGACGAGCGCGATCAGCCCGGCGTAGCGGTTCACAGAGCGGTTCACAGAGCCGTTCACCAGCGCAGCAGCACGAGTTCGGCGGAGAAGCCCGGCCCCAGCGCCATCAGCAGCCCCGGCTCGCCGTCGGGCGGGCGGCGGTGCGCGATCGTCTCCTCCAGCACGTTGAGCACCGACACCGACGACAGGTTCCCCATCGTGCGCAGCGAGTTCCAGGTGATGTCGAGGGCGTCCGGCGCCAGGTCGAGCTCCTGCTGGATGATCTCGATCACCTTCGGGCCGCCGGGGTGGCACACCCAGGAGCCGACCCGGTCCGGGGAGAGCCCGTGCTCGCCGAGGAACGCGGACACGTCGGCGGCCAGCGTCGCCTCGACGTGGTCGACCAGGTCGGCGGCGAGGACGATGCGGAGGCCGTGGTCGCCGACGTCCCAGCCCATGAGGCGCTCGGTGGCGGGGTAGAGCCTGCTGCGGGTCGCGACGACCCGCGGCCCCCGGTAGGCACCGGTGTCCCGCCGGTCGCCGACCGCGACGACCGCGGCGGCGCCGTCCCCGAACAGGCCGCTGGCGACCAGGTTCGCGACCGAGACGTCCTCGCGCTGCACGGTCAGCGAGCACAGCTCGACGCAGACCAGCACCGCGACATGGCCGGGCCAGGCGCGGAGGGTGTCGTAGAGCCGGGACAGCCCGGCGGCGCCCGCCGCGCATCCGAGGCCGAACATCGGCACGCGCGTGATGTCCTCGCGCAGGCCGGCGCGCTGGGCGATGCGGGCGTCCAGCGAGGGCGTCGCCACCCCGGTCGAGGAGCAGAAGATCAGATGGTCGACCTCGTCCGGGGCGCGTCCGGCGGTGTCGAGCGCGTCCCGGACGGCGCGCACCGCCAGCTCGACGGCGGTCTCGATGTAGACGTCGTTGGCGCCCGTGAACCCGTCGAGCTTCACGTACTCGTCGATCGGCAGCGCCAGGCTGCGGCCGGTGACCCGGGTCGCGGCATGGAAGCGCCGGGCGAGCTCCGGGTTGGCGTCGGTGCGCTGAACGACGGCCTGCGTGATCTCGTCCTGGTCGTAGCGGTGTTCCGGCACGACCGTGCGTACCCCGGCAACGCGCATGGTGTCCCCCCGAGTGTCCGACCCGCATCTACCCGGGACGCCGGAGAACACTCGGCGAACGGGCGCGTCAGCTCGTCAGCTCCAGTTCCAGCTGCTCGGCGACCGGTTCCGGATCCGGCGGCGGGGGCGGCACGGGACGCGACCGGCCGGGCCACCACCAGTTCGCGTGGCCGAGCAGGCTCATCAGCGCCGGGACGAGGACGAGCCGGACGACCGTGGCGTCCATCGCGACGGCGACGGCGAGGCCGAGCGCCATCATCTTGATCGTCGGGTCCGGCTGCGGGACGAAGCTCGCGAACACGAAGATCATGATGAGCGCCGCCGAGGTGATGAGCCGGGCGGTGGCCCCGATCCCGATCACCACGGACTCGTGCGGGTCGCCCGTCCGCTCGTACTCCTCCTTGATCCGCGACAGCAGGAACACCTCGTAGTCCATGGACAGCCCGAAGATCAGGGCGAACATGAACAGCGGGATGAACGACATGATGGGGATGGCCTGGTCCACGCCGAGCAGCCGGATCCCCCAGCCCCACTGGAACACGGCGGTGACGACGCCGAACGAGGCCCCGATCGACAGCAGGTTCATCAGCGCGGCCTTCAGCGGGACGACCACCGACCGGAACGCGATCACGAGCAGCAGCAGCGCGACGCCGACGACCGCGACGACCACGACCGGCATCCGGTCGCCGACCGTCGTGGCGATGTCGATGATCGCCGGGTTCTCGCCGCCGAGGTAGATCTCGGTGCCGGGGTGGGCGTCCCGCACGGCGGCGATCTCGGCGTTCCGCAGATGGTGGACGAGGTCGGTGGTCGACTCCGCGTGCGGCGCGTCCCGCGGGATCACCGTCAGGATCGCCGTCTTCCCCGTCACCACCGGGTCGCCGACGAACACCACGCCGGGCGCCTCGGAGATCCGCTTCTGCAGTTCCTGGGCGATGAGCACCGCGTCCTTGTCGGGCTTCTTCGCCGGGTCCGGCGCGCCCTTGGGGAGGGCGGGCTTCGGCGAGGGGCTCGGTGCGGGCACCGCCGGTTTCGTCAGGCCCGACAAGCCCTCGCGGCCGTCCACCGTCGGCACGACCCGCTTCGGCTTGGCGCGCCTCTCCTCGCCGGGGACCTTCGCGACCACGACGAACGGGCTGTAGTGGCCGGCGCCGAACTCGCGGGCGACGATGTCGTAGGCCTGCCGCGCCTCCATCTTCGGGGACGACATGCTGTCCGCCATCACCCCGAACCGCAGGCTGAGCGTCGGAACGGCGAGGGTGAGCAGGACGAGCGTCGCGACGATCGCGTAGGGCCAGGCGTGCCGGTCGACGTGCCGTCCCCAGGCCATCCAGCGGTGCGAACTGCGGTCGGGACGGACGCGCGGCAGCCTGTACCGGTCGATGCGGGGCCCGAGCGCGCCCAGCACGGCGGGCAGCAGCGTCAGCGCGGCGACGACCATGATCGCGACGGCGAGCGCGGTGAAGATCCCGATCGTCCCGACGAACTCGATCCCGGACAGGAACAGGCCGCAGATCGCGAACACGACGGTGCCGCCGGCGAACACCACGGCGTGCCCCGAATGCGCCATGGCGCGTCCGACCGCGGTCTCGACGTCGTCGCCGTCGGCGAGCTGCTGCCGGTAGCGGGTGACGATGAACAGCGCGTAGTCGATCCCCGCGCCGATGCCGAGCATCGCCGCGCACATCGGCGCGGTCGGCGCGATCTGGAAGAACGACGCCGAGAAGTGGATCAGCGAGTAGGCGACGGCCATCCCGCACAGGGACACGAGGATCGGGATGCCCGCCGCGAGGAACGACCCGAACGCCAGCAGCAGCACGACCAGCGCGAGGACGATCCCGACGCCCTCCTGCGGCCCGCCCTTCGGCTGGTTCAGGATCATCGCGACGATGCCGCCGAACTTCACGTCCAGCCCGGCCATCCGCGCGGGCTCGACGGCCCGGTTGAGCGCGTCGAGGTCGGCGTGGCTGACGTCGCTCATCGTCCCGGTGAAGTTGAGCCGGGCCACGACGGCGTTGTCGTCCTTCAGCCCGCCCATGCCCTGGACGTAGGGGTTCTCGACGAACGCGACCCGCTTCAGCTTGCCGATGTTCTCGATCGACTGGCCGATCGTGAGCGCGACCCGCCAGTCGGCCGGGCTGGCCTGGCCGGTCTCGT
The DNA here is from genome assembly GCF_039529475.1 of Actinomadura chokoriensis. Taxonomy (NCBI): domain Bacteria; kingdom Bacillati; phylum Actinomycetota; class Actinomycetes; order Streptosporangiales; family Thermomonosporaceae; genus Actinomadura; species Actinomadura chokoriensis. Next base: position 106,342 of record NZ_BAAAMW010000010.1, read on the forward strand.
GGAAGACGACGGTCGCGGTCGGCCCGGTCATCGCCGGGAAGTCCTGGGAGAGCGTGTCGATGGCGCGCTGCGTCTCGGTCCCGGGCAGCGTGCTCTGCTGGACGAACATGCCGCCGTGCATGATGCCGAGGACACCGGCGCCGAGCATCACGGCGACCCACAGCTCGAAGACGGTGCGCCGCCGCCGCACGCAGAGCCGCCCCAGTGCGTCCAGGAATCGCGCCATGCTCGCAGAGAACACCCATCGGTGCAGATTTGCAATAGATGCAACTTTGCAGTCATGGTAACGTCCGTCACATGGACGAGCAGACGGCCGGGGCGCGCGGCGAGGCGGCGGACGCGGAGCGGGACGCCGAACCGGCCAGGCCGAGCCTGCGCGAGCGCAAGAAGCTGCGCACCCGGCAGGCCATCGCGACCGCCGCGCTGCGGCTGTTCGCCGAGCGCGGCTACGAGGAGACGACGATCGCCGACATCGCCGCCGCCGCCGACGTCGCGCCCCGCACGTTCTTCAGCTACTTCCCGTCCAAGGAGGACGTGGTCTTCGCCGAGATCGACGACCGGCTCGCCGAGGTCGCCGAGCGGCTGCGCCGCACGCCCGGCGAGACGCCGATGGAGACGATCCGGCGCAGCATCGTGGACGTCCTCAACGCGGTCGTCACCGAGCACGCCGACTACGGCGCCGTCCAGGTCGCCCTCGTCCTGGAGCGCCCCGCCCTGCGGGCCCGCGCCCTCCAGCGGATGACCGACGCCCAGGAGGCGATCGAGGCCCTGCTGCGCGACCTGTGCCCCGGCATCTCCGAGATCGACGCGGTCGCCGCGTCCGGCGTCGCGATCGGCGGCATGCAGGCGGTCGTCGCGCACTGCCGCCGCGAGGGCTACGACCCGCTCTCCATGCGCACGGCCCTCGACCGCGCCGTCGACATCGTCGAGCACGGCCTGGTCTCCGTCGAGGCCCTGTCGAGCCCGTCCCCCTAGACCGTCGGGCACCGGGCGCGGCGGAGGCGCCCGCCGCCCCGGTGCCCGACCCCGCCTCCTGCGCGGTCAGTCGGTGAGTTTGATGCGGAGGCGGCGGAAGCCGCGGCCCTTGTTCTCGACCTTGGCGACCGTGATGCGGCCGATCTGCTTGGTGGAGCCGACGTGGGTGCCGCCGTCGGCCTGGGTGTCGAGGCCGACGATGTCGACGATCCGGACGTCGTGCACCTCGGGCGGCACGAGGTTCGTGGCGGTGCGGATGATGTCGGGGATCTCGAACGCCTCGGCGCGCGGCAGGGTCCGGATGTCGATGCGGCGGTCGGCCTCGACCTCGGCGTTGCAGGCGTCCTCGACCGTCTGCTTGAAGCCGGGCGGGACCTCGCGGAGGTCGAAGTCCATGCGCGCGGCCAGCGGTTCCATGTTGCCGCCGGTGACGAGGCAGCCGTAGTCGCGGAACACCACGCCGCAGAGCAGGTGCAGGCCGGAGTGGGTGCGCATGAGGGCGGTGCGGCGGTCGTCCTCCACGGCGGCCCGGACGACGGTGCCGGCGGGCGGGAGCGGGTCGTCCTCCGCGGGGATCAGCACCAGGTCGTCGCCCTTGCGGACGCCGGCGATGCGGGTCTGGACGCCCTGCCACAGCAGGACGCCGTGGTCCGGGGGCTGGCCGCCGCCGCCCGGGTAGAAGGCGGAGCGGTCGAGGACGATGCCGTCCGGTCCCGCGTCGAGGACGACGGCCTCCCATTCGCGGAGGTCCTGGTCGGTCAGTTCCAGCCGGGTCGTGCGTCCGAGGGTGTCGCTCATGACCTCAACGTAGAGGTCACCAGGGGCCGTAGGGGCCCGATCGGGAACCGCCGCGGCCGCCGTTGTTCTTCTTGAACGGCGCCACGGCCGGGCGGACGTCGGCCAGGTAGATCGCGGCGCCGATGAACGCGGCGACCGGGAGGATGCCGAGCAGCAGCGCGATGGGGCTGGCGCCGAGCGCGGCGGGCGCGACCGCGTAGGCGGCGCCGACCACGGTCGCGACGATCAAGATGATCATCCAGAGCTTCTTGCTCTGCTTGCTCGCCGCGGAGAACGCGCCGGTCGGCACGGTCAGCGAGTCGATCAGCGCCCACGCCTCCATGGCGAACGCGATGATCAGCAGCAGCCAGAAGAAGTAGTCCAGCACATTGAAGCCCGACATCGGCGATCAGCGCTCCTGCTCGTCTCGGACGGCGACTCCTTGTCGCGCACACGGCGTGTTTCCGCCCCAACCCTATGCGCCCCGGGCCCGTGCGCACCGTCCGGCGGGACCGGGACTGAAAGGAGGGGCGGCCTGCTGGAACAGACGAAGGAACCCGGCCGGGTGTTCCCGGCCGGGTCCGCACGGTGCCGTTACTTCTTCGCGGTGGTCCGGGCCTGCCGCGTGGAGCCGGTGCCGGTGGTCCGGCGCGGCGCCGCGGTGCGGGTCTTGGCGACCGGCTTGGCGTCGGACTCGGTGATCTCGGCGACCTGGACGGCCTCGCGGTTCACGACCTTGCGGCCCCGCTCGGCGAGCTCGTCGATGAACTCGACGGCCCGGGTGCCGACGTGCGTGGCGTAGGCGACCGCCGCGCCCGGCAGGTCCTTGGCGTCCACGCGCTCCTGGTACCGGGAGACCTCGCCGCGGTAGCGGTCCACGGTCTCGCGCACCTGGTCGCGGTAGCGGTCCACCTGACCGGGGACCTCACGGAGCTTCTCCACCGCGAAGTCGCCGGCGCCGGCCACGGCGTAGACGGCCTTGTTCTCTCGGAGGTTGCTGGCCAGCGTCATCCGACCTCTTCCTTTCCGTTCTGTGCGTCTGCTGGTTCGGGTGCTTCTCGTTCCGGTGCGGCCGCGGCGGCGAACCCGTCGCCGACCACGCCCGTGGCCTCGTTCTCCTTGAGGAACGACGCGTAGATGTCGAGCAGGACCTGCTTCTGCCGCTCGGTGAGCAGGAGGTCGGCCCGGACGGCGGCCTGGACGTCGGTGTCGGCCTCGCGGTCCTCAAGGATGCCCGCCTGCACGTACAGCGCCTCGGCGGAGATCCGCAGCCCCTTGGCGATCTGCTGCAGGATCTCGGCGCTCGGCTTGCGCAGGCCGCGCTCGATCTGGCTCAGGTACGGGTTGGAGATCCCGGAGACGTCCGCCAGCTGGCGCAGCGAGATCTTCGCGCGCGTGCGCTGTTCCCGGATGTACTCCCCGATGGAGCCGACCTTCGAACTTGCCATGCCTCCACACTGCGTCATGGTGCTTGCAATTGCAAGCGCTCCAGCTAGCACTTTGTGGTGAATCGAGTCACATGCCGGAAAGGTCAGAAAAGTCGCAGGTCAGGGCGGGGGCCGGACAGGTCGGAGCCCGGCCCCGCCGGGAGGGCGGTGCCGGGCTCGGCGGCGGGTCACAGGTTCGCGGTCGCGTAGGGGTCGTGCTCGGCGAGCAGCTTGTCGAGCCGGGCCTGGTCGACCCGGTTCGTGATGGCCTGGTTCTCCTGCTTGTCGCGGACGCACTTGGCCAGCGTGAACGTCGACGTGATCACGTACAGCAGGCCGAGCGCGAGGAACCCGCGGACCCACGTGCTGACGGGCAGGTACGCGACGCCGATGGCGACGGCGCTGCTGGACACGGCGAACGAGATCGCCGCCTGGACGAAGAACGCGGTGCTGCCGGCGGGCGCGGGCGTCTTTGGGGTCGTCATGCCCCAAGCCTGCGCCCGGCCGGCGCCGCGGGCATGAGTAGTAGTGCTCAGACGCCCGCGGGCAAAGCACTCAATCGGTCAGCTCACCTTGGACGGCGGGGCGATCCAGGTGTTGCAGACGGTCAGGTCGCGGCCGTTGAACCCGGCGACGACCCAGCCCGCGTAGTGGGCGCCCGAGCCGTGGTCGCGCTCGTCCACCGGCTTGCGGTCCTCGCCGCGCCCCCGCACGTCCATGATCATCGCGACGTACTGCTCGCGCGTCATCGGCAGGGTGGCGCGCTCGCTGCCGAGGAACGCGCCCGCGAAGCACTGCGCCTGCAGCTCGATGCGGCGGCTGGCCGCGTTGCCGGTGGCCTTGTCGCCGCTCTCGATCTGCCGGTCCCCGTAGAGGAGGATTCCGGCGCGGTCCTGGACGTGGTGGCCGTACTCGTGCGCGATCACCCGCGCGTACACCGCGTAGTGGGACAGCGGCTCACCGCCCGACGTCTCCACGACGTGCCGCAGCCCGACGTACATCGTGTTGTTCGCCGGGCAGTAGAACGCGGACGCGCCGGGGGCCGGGTAGGTGCCGCACGGGCTGCGCCCCGGGTCGACCCAGAACACGCGGTTGGGCTTGTCGAACGCGATCCCGGCCTTCTGGAACTGCCTCGCCCACGCGGAGTCGAGGCAGTCGCTCAGCGTGTCCATGAACTGGCGCATGGACTCGGCGGACGGCAGGATCTGCGGCAGCCGGCAGCTCACCGAGGTCAGCGGCCCCGTCCTGTAGAGCGGGCTGTCGGTGGCCTTCTCCTTGGCCGACAGCGCCGCGTTCCCGCCGCCGGACGCGGTCGGCGTCCGCGTGCTCCCGGTGGCGTCCTGCGTTCCGCCGAGCGCGGCGAGCCCCAGGATCGCGAGGACGACCAGGGCCGTCAGCCCGCCGAAGATGCCCGCGATCGTCCCGCCGGCGCTGCGGCGCGGCGGCGGGCGCATCGGGACGTACCGGTACTGCGGCTGCCCGTAGGCAGGCGGCCCGTACCCCGGGCCGCGCGGGGGCGGCGCACCGTAGGGCGGCCCCCCGTAGGGAGGTCCGCCGTGCGGAGGCCGGCCGTAGGGCGGTGCCGGCGGCCCCGGCGGTGGGGGCGGCGGGGGGTAGTGACCTGCCATAGCGCAGAATCATCGCACGCGTTGCCGATACTATTTGCGGCCATGTCTGCTCTTGCGGCGTTGTTCCGGTTCCGGCCAGTCGTCCTCACGGTGTCGGCCGCGGTCCTGATCCCCGTCCTGACCTCCTCCCCGGCGGCGGCCGGGACGACCGCCGCGGCGGAGCGGGTGCTGAAGGACGAGGTCGTCCTCACCGCCGGCCAGGGCGGCACCGTGAAGGTGAAGGAGACGATCGTCTACCGGTTCGCCGGCCGCAAGGGCTTCGAGCGGGAGTTCCAGACCCGCACCCACGAGAGCCTCAGCGAGGACCGCGTCTGGAGGCTCGGCAACCTGCGCGCGAGCAGCCCCGACGGCGGGCCGACGACGGTGACCGCGTCCGAGTCGGGCCTGCGGACGACCGTCGAGGTGAGCGGCGCCAAGGCCGTCACCGGTGACCGGACGGTCGTGCTGGAGTACGACCTGCGCGGCGCGATCACCCCGATGGGCGCGGCGGAGGAGCTGCGCTGGCCGGTGGTCGGCGGCTGGAAGGTCCCGCTGGACGAGGCGAAGGCGACCGTCGACGGCGGCGCGATGATCCGCAGCGTCAACTGCTTCACCGGGCCGATCGGCAGCACGATCGGCTGCACGCAGTACTACACGAACCACACGCACACGCAGGGCGTCTACGCGCAGCAGGGGATGCTGCCCGGCGAGTTCATGACGGTCGTCGCGGGCCTGCCCGCCGGCACGACCGGGGGCCGCGCGATCCACGAGCGGCGGCACACGGTCGCGACCGCGTTCTCGGTGAACGCGGTGACCGGCGGCGCGCTCGCCGGCCTGCTGGTGCTGCTGGTCGGCGGGGTCGCCGCCCTCTACCTGCTGCGCGGACGGGACGCCCGGGTCGTCGGGAAGAAGGCCGCCGAGGGCGACCAGGCGCCGCTCGCCGGGGCCGAGTTCGAGCCGCCGGACGGGGTGCGCCCCGGCCAGATCGGCACGCTCATCGACGAGCAGGCCGACGTGATCGACGTGACGGCGACGATCGTCGACCTCGCCGTCCGCGGCTACCTGCTGATCGAGGAGGAGGACCGGGCCAGGACCGGCCGCCTCGACTGGACGCTGCGCCGCCTCGACCGCCCCCAGGTCGACCTGCTCCCCTACGAGCGGATCCTGCTGGACGCGCTGCTCACCGCCCCCGACGGGACGGGCCGGGACGCGGTGAAGCTGTCGGAGCTCGGCGGGACGTTCGCGACGAAGCTCGCGCAGGTCCGGTCCGCGATGTACGACGACGTCGTGAAGCAGGGCTGGTTCGCGCGGCGGCCCGACACCGTCCGGTCCCGGTGGACGGTCGCGGGCATCCTCGTGACGCTGCTCGGCATCGCCGGGACGGTCGCGCTGGCCCTCACCACCGAGTGGGCGCTGGCCGGCCTCGCGCTGATCATCGCGGGCGCGGCGCTGGCCTATGGCGGCCAGTACATGCCGGCGAAGACCGCGCGCGGCGCGACCGTCCTCGCGCACACGATCGGGTTCCGCGCGTTCCTGGAGCGGGGCGCCGTCCCGGACGACGGGGACGCGGTCGCGTCCCGGCAGCGGATCGCGCTGTTCTCCCGCTTCCTGCCGTACGCGGTCGTGTTCGACACCGTCCCGACGTGGGCGGAGACGGTGAAGGACGCGGGCGAGCGGGCCGAGGGCGCCGACAACCTCTACTGGTACGAGGGCCCGGCCGAATGGGACCTGTCGAAGTTCGCCGAGTCGATGCGGACGTTCACGCTGGCCACGTCCGGTTCCATCTCCCAGTCGCGCGGCCTGTGACCGCCGCCGGGCGGTTACCCGGCGGTTAACCGCCTGACGCGGGGTAGGGGCCCCGGCGAGGAGGTGTCGCCTCATGCTCGCCGATTTCCCGGACCCCTCGGTGCCCCCGGGCGGCGTCGGGGACCGCTGGTTCCTCTACATCGGACCGGCCGTCATCTTCCTGGCGGTCATCTTCTGGGTCGTGCTGACGCTGGCGGCGTCCCGCATCCGGCCGCGCAGCCGGCACCCGAGGGGCGGCCTGCCGAACCGCGGGCCGGTGCAGGGCGGCGTCATCGCGGGCAGCCCGGCCCAGCGCTCGCGCCGCGACCCGGCCCCGTCGGTGACGCACCGCGAGGTGATGGCGCACATCGAGCAGGCACGGCGCGACGAGGAGGAGGCCGCGCGGGAGGAGGCGCGCGGAGGCCGGGGTGAGCGGTCCCGCGGTGAGCGGTCGGGCCGGGCCTCCGCCGGAACGCGCCGGAAACCGCGGAAGCGGCAGGGGCTGCTCGGACACGCCAAGCACCGCAAGCCCCGGAACTGACCCTCCTCGCACGGCACCCGGAATCCGCACCCGGACGCGGCACCCGGACGCGACGTCCGCCGGACGGCTCCCCGCCCCCCGGCCGCCCGGCGGACGTTGTCCGAGCCCGCGGTGGCCGCCGAGACCCCTCCCGGCGGCCACCGCGGGTCCGAAGCGATCTCCGCCGGCACCCCGTCTGTAAGATGTCTGACGTCTTACTTTGGGAGGGTTCAGTGGGGTTGAGTCCTGTTGCGGGCGGATCGACGGTCGATGCCGTGCTCGAACAGCTCCAGGCGCAGGTCAGCGGGGGCTCCTGGGCGGTCGGTGAGCGGATCCCGGCGGAGCTGGACCTCGCCGCGCAGCTCGGCGTGAGCCGCCCGGCCGTCCGGGAGGCGATCCGGGCGCTGTCGCACGTCGGGGTGCTGGAGGTGCGGCGCGGCGACGGGACCTACGTCCGCAGCAGCGCGGACCCGCGCCCGCTGCTGCGCCGGGTCGCGCGGGCCTCGGCGCGGGACGTGTTCGAGGTGCAGCTCGCCTACGACGTGCAGGCGGCGCGGCTCGCGGCCCGCCGGCGCACCGGCGCCGACCTGGCGCGGCTGGAGGAGCTGCTCCGCGCCCGGGACGAGGCCACCGAGCCCGACGCGTTCGGCGCCGCCGACGCCCGGTTCCACCTCGGCGTCGCGGAGGCGTCCCGGAACCCGGTGCTCATCGAGGCGATGCGCTTCTTCCTCGGCCGGCTGCACGAGTCGATGCGCGCGATCCGGCTGGACCACGAGGTCCCCGAGGCGGGCCCGGCCCGGCACCGCGCCGTCCTGGACGCGATCGCGGCGGGCGACCCGCAGGCGGCGGCCACCGCCGCGGCGGCCGTCGTGGAACCCACCCTCGCCACCCTGGAAGCCCTCCTCGGCAGCACGGAACCGCAGGACGCGCGGTCCGGGAAGGACGCGGGGTGAGCGCCCGGCGGGCCGGGGTCGTCGGCTCACTCCTGATGATCGTCTTCCTGGCGGTCAACCTGCGCCCGGCGATCGCGGCGGTGGGGCCGCTGCTGACCGAGATCAGCGACGAGTTCGGGTTGTCGGGGACGGCGGCGGGCGCGCTCACCACGCTCCCGCTGGTCTTCTTCGGCTCCTACGGGCTGGCGGCGGCGTTCCTGCCGCGGGCGCCGCGCGGCGAGACGCTGCTGGTCAGCGCGATGGCGCTGCTCGTCGGCGGGCTGGTGCTGCGGCTCCTGGACGCCCCGGTCGCGCTGTTCGCCGGGTCGCTGGTCGCCGGGATCGCGATCAGCATCGGCAACATCGCGATGCCCGCGATCATCAAGCGGGACCATCCGTCCAGGATCACCACCGTCACGGCGGTCTACACGGTCGCGGTGACGGCCGGGGCGTCGCTGTCGTCCGGGTTCGCCGTGCCGGTCGAGCACGCCTTCGACTCGAGCTGGCGGCTGCCGCTCGGGCTGCTGGCGATCCCGGCGGCGCTCGCCGAGCTGCTGTGGGTGCCGCGGGCGCGGCGCGCGGCGCACGCGGCGCGGTCGGCGCCGCCCGCCGCCGCGCCGGGCGGCGTCGCGGCACTGGTGTGGCGGTCGGGCCTCGCCTGGCACGTCACGGTGTTCATGGGCATGCAGTCGCTGCTCGCCTACGTCGTCCTCGGCTGGCTGCCGACGATCTGCCAGGACCGCGGGATGGACGAGGCGCCCGCCGGCTACGTCCTGGCGCTGTCCGCGGCGATGCAGGCGCTCGGGTCGCTCGCCGTCCCGGTGCTCGCGCGCCGGACCCGCGACCAGCGTCCGCTGGTGCTGACCACCGTGGTGGTGACCGTGATCGGCTTCGTCGGGGTCACCTGGGCGCCGATCGGGTCGGTGTGGGGGTGGGCGGTGGTCCTCGGCCTCGGTCAGGGGCTCGGGTTCGCGACCGCGCTGTCGTTCATCGGGCTCCGCGCCCACGACGCGCACATCGCGACGCAGCTGTCCGGGATGGCGCAGGGCGTCGGCTACCTCATCGCCGCGCTCGGCCCGCTCGCGCTCGGCGCGCTGCACGACGCCACCGGCGGATGGAGCGTTCCGATGATCGGCGTGCTGGCCGTCTGCATCGTCATGGGGATCCCCGGCCTGGCGGCGGGACGCATCCGCACGGTGGGCGCCCCTGCGGCCGCGTCCGAAGGGGTTAACCCGGCCATTAGCGGACACATCCCTAAATGACCCCTTGAGGGGCCGCCACACCATCGGGAGGTGGACCGAGAATGCCTGCCACGATCCTGGCCGCGACGGACACCAACGTGCCGATCCAGTACCTGTGGATCATCGTGGTGGTCGGCACGGTGGCGATCATCGCCCGGTTCTGGCTGACGCGGAAGGCCGCGACCGAGCACATCCACCCGGGCAAGCGGAACGACCAGATGAACCACCGCGGCATGGAGCAGGGCGGCATGTACACCTACCGGCCCGGGATGTTCTCGCACAGCTACCCGCCGGACCGCCGCGGCCAGTGGGAGGAGTTCCGCAAGGACAACCCCCAGCCGGGCCGCGAGCCGAAGAAGCCGTGGCCGGACGGGATCCTCTACGAGCAGACCGTCTTCAAGGACGAGTTCGAGGTGCTCAAGCGGGAGCCCCAGGGCCGCTAGCGAACACGCCGGGTGCGGGGCGGACGGCGCCCACCACGCCGTCCCCGCCCCGCACCTCGACGTCCGCGAGCCCGTCCAGGCCCGGGTGGCCGAAGCCGAGCGCCCGCAGCAGCGCCACGGTCACCGGCGTCCGCGCCCGCATCGCGCCGTCGTCGATCTTGACGGCGCCGGCCCGCCCGTCGGCGGACGCGAACGCGTCCACGCCCTCCGCGCCGCACTTGACGAGCAGGCCGGGGACGGCCTCCATCAGCTCCCGCTCCTCGCGCCGGGTCCCGGACGTCCACTGCGGGTGCGTGCGCATCGCGTCGGCGACGCGGCGCTCCGGCGTACCGGGCGCGGCGAGGACCAGCGCCCGGAACGCCCGCGCCACCCCCGTCGTGGACACCGCGAACAGCGGCGCCCCGCAGCCGTCCACGCCGAGGGCCGCCGCCGGCTCGCCGGCCAGCTCCTCGACCACGCCGCGGACGGCGAGCTGCAGCGGATGCTCCGCGTCCAGGTAGGACTCGGTCGGCCACCCGGCCGCCACGCACGTCGCGAGCATCGCGGCGTGCTTGCCCGAGCAGTTCATCCGCATCCGCGACGGGCCGCCGCCGTCGCGCGCGACGGCCTGCTGCGTCGCGGGGTCGAGCGGCCAGCTCTCCGGGCAGCGCAGGTCGCCGGCGACCAGCCCGGCGCCCGCGAGGATCTTCTCCGCCCCTTCGACGTGGAAGTCCTCCCCGGAGTGGCTGCCGGCCGCGAGCGCGAGCAGCTCGTCGTCCAGGTCGAGCCCGCAGCGCAGCATCGCGACCGCCTGCATCGGCTTGTTGGCCGACCGCGGGAAGATCGGCACGTCGGGCCGCCCCACCCGCACGGTGACGGCACCGTCCGCCGCGAGCCCGACGGCGGACCCGCGGTGCCTCGACTCCACGAACCCGGACCGCTCGACCTCGACCAGCACAGGATTGACGTCCACCGCACCCCTCCGTCCCACCGCGGGCACCGCGGACCCGATCCGCGGCACCCGACCCCACTCACCAGAGAAAAAACGTGTCTGGGCGAAGCTCGCCCGTGAACTCGCCACGGCTGCTGTCGCCCGCGACGAACTCGCCTTGAAAAGCAGGCCCCACCCACCCGGGGGCGGACCCGCTAACTCCATGGTCAAGTACCCGGCCCGACCCATGGAAGGGAAATCGCAGCCTGTGGATAACCCCAAGATCAGCGGGGTTTGGTCCCCAGCAGGGTGCGGGCGTCGGCGGCCGGCATCGCCGGACGCTGCGCCAGTTCCGCCGCCGCCGCGGCGCGCTCGACCAGTTGGACGTTCGCCGTCACCGGCCGCCCCTTGGCGAAGGTGACCGTGTCCTCCATGCCGACGCGCAGATGCCCGCCCGCGGACAGCGCCGCGAACAGGACGGGAAGGGACGTCCGCCCGATCCCGGTCGCCGACCATGTGGCACCGGACGGCAACGCCTCGACGGCCGCGACCAGCGTGCGGGCATCGCCCGGCATCCCGCCCGGGACGCCCATCACCAGGTCGCAGTGGACGTGCCCGCCATAAGGGAGCCCGTACTTGTCCAGCAGCCGGTGCAGCGCCGCCACATGCCCCAGGTCGAACAGCTCGAACTCTGGGACGACCTCACGTTCCTGGGTGCGCTGGTAAAGCTCCACCATGAACGGCCACGGGTTCATGAAGACGTCGTCGCCGAAGTTGACCGTCCCGCAGGTGAGCGAGCACATGTCCGGCTCCGCGTCGAGGACGCGGAGGCGGTCCTCGTACGGGTCGGTGACCGCGCCGCCCGTGGACAGCTGGACGATCAGTCCCGTGCTCTCCCGCAGGGCCGCGACCGTGTCCCGCAGCCGGGCGGGGTCGAGGGTGGGCCGCGCGTCGTCGTCGCGGATGTGCACGTGGATCACGGCCGCGCCGGCCGCCTCGCACTCCTTGGCCGTCTGAACCAGTTCATCCAGGGTGACGGGCAGGGCCGGAACGTCCGACTTTGCGGACTCCGCGCCCGTGGGCGCCACCGTGATGAGCGTCATTGCTCCCATAGGCGGCAGAATGCATGGTCATGCGTGCGGTAGTCCAGAGGGTGAGCCAGGCCAGCGTGTCCGTCGACGGGCGCGTCGTCGGCGAGATCGAGGGGCCGGGGCTCCTGGTACTCGTCGGCGTGACGCACGACGACGGCCCAGAAAAGGCCCGCAGGCTGGCCGCGAAGCTGTGGGGGCTGCGCATCCTGCAGGACGAGAAGTCGTGCTCGGACGTGAACGCGCCGCTCCTCATCGTGAGCCAATTCACCCTCTACGGGGACGCCCGCAAGGGCCGCCGCCCGTCCTGGACGGCCGCCGCGCCCGGTGACGTCGCCGAACCCCTCGTGGACGCCGTCGTCCGCGAACTGCGCGGGCTCGGCGCCAAGGTCGGGACCGGCGAGTTCGGCGCCGACATGAAGGTCGCCCTCACCAACGACGGCCCCATCACCCTGATCCTCGACATCTGACCGGACGCCCCGCGGCCCGAGCCCCGAGCGCGGGTCCCGAGCACGGGCCGCGAGCGCGGGCCCGCGCGGTCAGCGGAAGCCGTAGACGGTGCCGATCAGGACGGCGATCGTGCCGGCGGCGGCGAGCAGGATGAGGGCCCGGTCGAGCAGCGTGAGGCGCCCGCGGACGTCCGAGGAGACGACCACGACCCCCGTCTCGCCCTCGCCCCGCGCGGGCTCCCGCTGGAACGGGTTGCGGAGGCCGGCGAGCCGCCACAGCGCGTCGTTGCGGAGATGCTGGTGCTCGGGCCCGCAGGCGAACAGCCGCCCCCGGGTGCGCTCGGTGCAGGCGGCGCCCTGCTGGCTCAGGATGCGGCACAGGGTCGGGACGAGCATGAACTGGTACAGGCACCAGGCCAGCAGGCCGAGCAGCGCGACCCGCCACGACTCCAGCCACCAGGCGAAACCGGCGAACGCCGCGAACAGGGCCCACCACACCAGCGGGGACTCCCGGCGCGGGCGGCGCCGCGTCCCCCTCCGGGCAGCAGGCGGCTCCCGCTTCCCCAGGTTCGCGACCATCGGCAGGAATCCACCTTCCCTGGGCGACGCCGGTTAGAAATCGTCCATAGCCGACGATATTCGCCGAGGGGACGCGCTGCTACCCGTGTTTCGCCGGCCGGCGGCGGAGGGCGATCTGCGCGTTGGCCCCGGTGTCGGGCGACACGATGACCTCCTGCGCGGCCGCGACCCCGCCGGCCAGGAGTTCGGCGTCCACCGGGACGTTGCGCTTGACCATCGCCAGCGCGATCGGGCCGAGCTCGTGGTGGCGGGCCGCCGACCCGACGAAGCCGATCGCGCGGCCGCCGGGGACCTCGACCGGGTCGCCGTGCGCGGGCAGCCGGTCGACGCTGCCGTCCAGGTGCAGGAACACCAGGCGGCGCGGCGGCCGCCCCAGGTTGTGGACGCGCGCCACCGTCTCCTGCCCCCGGTAGCAGCCCTTGTTCAGGTGGACGGCCGTCTCGATGTACCCGGCCTCGTGCGGGATCGTCCGCTCGTCGGTGTCGAGGCCGAAGCGGGGGCGGTGCTCGGCGATCCGCAGCGCCTCGTAGGCCCAGATGCCAGCCGGCTTGAGCCCCTCGGGGAACTCGCCTCGCGGAACGATCCGCGTGGTCGTCCCGGCGGCGTCCGGCCAGGCCGGGCCGGCGCCGTCCTCGGGGCCGTCCTCGGGGCCGTCCTCGGGGCCGGACGGCCCGGTCACGACCATGTACTCCGCCGACACGTCGGCGACCTCGACGCGGAGCATGAACCGCATCCGGTCGAGGAACTCCACCAGCGAGGGGGCCTCCCCCGGCTCGACGTGCGCCCAGGTGGCCTCCCCGTCGTCGATGACGAACAGGTGGTGCTCGACGTGGCCCTTCGGGCCGAGCAGCAGCGCCTCGGTCGGCTCGAACGGCTTCAGCGCGTCCAGGTGCTGGCTGAGCAGGCTGTGCAGCCACGTCAGCCGGTCGGGGCCGGAGACCCGGACGACGCCGCGGTTGCTCCGGTCGACGAACGCCGTCCCCTGTTCGAGCGCGCGCTGCTCCCGGGTCGGGTCGCCGTAGTGCGCGGCGACCTCCTGATCGGGCGCATCGGCGGCGACGGCTCCGGGCGACTGCAGCAGCGGGCTCTCCATGCCGTCCAGCCTATGTGGCGCGGCAGTCCTTGCACCGCCCGTAGACGGTGAGGTGGTGCACGTCGGTCTCGAAGCCGAAGTCGCGCTGCAGGACGTCCGCGAGCCCGGCCGCCGCGCGCGGGTCGACGTCCTCGACCGTGTGGCAGCCCCGGCAGACGAGGTGGATGTGCTCGGCCTCGGCGGCGAGGTGGTAGTTCGGCGGCCCGTGCCCGAGATGGGCGTGCTTGACGAGCCCGAGCTCTTCGAGGAGTTCGAGCGTCCGGTACACGGTGGAGATGTTCACGCCGCGGGCGGTGCGCTGCACCTCGGTGCAGATCTCCTCGGGGGTCCCGTGCTCCAGGTGGGTGACCGCTTCGAGAACCAGCTGGCGCTGAGGGGTGACCCGGTACCCCCTGGCCCGCAGCTCCTCCTGCCACGACTCGACCATGCACCGAGTCTAGATCCCGCCCGCCGGGCCCCGCCCCCGCCCGGATTCAGCCGTCGGAAAACCTGTTTGCCTCGCCGCGCGGGCTCACATAGCGTGCTGGGTACGCGCGAAAGGAGGTGGTCCTAAACAATGGTTGCTTGTAGGACTCGCGAGGTGACTGTCCGCTAGTCGCCGTTCCGCCTCGGAACCGCCGTCCTCGGACGGCGGGAGCCGGTCGCGACGGTGACCGGCGAATACCAGGCAGTTACCCGGTCCCCGGACCGATGGACCCGTCCTGTCCATCGCCCGCCACCCGGCGGGAAGGTCCGGGGATCGTTCATTTTCAGGGGCCCGTCTCCCGAACCCGCCCTCAGCGGCCCTTCGCCCCCGCCCGCCTTCCAGGCCCGCTACGACACCTTCTTGAGCTGCGCCGACAGGTGCGACTGGAGCTTCTGGCCGACGGCCGCCATGTCGTAGGCCCAGCCGAGGTCCTCGCCGATCAGCCCGTACAGGCGGTGGCCGCCGGTGACCTCCTTGGCCGACTCCGTCCGCGCGACGACGTCGGTCTGCAGCTCCACCCGGTTGAACGCCACGTTGCCGACGTAGATCTCGACGATGCCGGTCGGGTGGGCGAGCGTCACCTCGACCTGGTGGTCGGGACGCGGCCGCCAGTAGCCGGTCTCGGTGGCGAGCGGACGCCCGAGCGTGCCGTCCGGCTCGATCATCCAGGTGCGGCTCGCGTAGATCAGAAAAGGCTTCCCGATGTGGGTGAAGGACAGCTCCTGGCCGAAGTTGAACGACTCGATCGTGGGGTAGCCGCCCACCCCGGCGCCCTCCCAGGTGCCGAGCAGGAACTTCAGGGGCTCAAGGTCCGGGTGCAGTTCAGGGGCATCCATGGACACCGAGCGTAGCGGCCCGGGCGGGGCGGGCGGGCCGCGTCCCGCGGGCCGTCCTCCGCGGAAGGGGACAGCCGTCCCTGGCCGGGGACGGCGTCCCGTCCCCATCATGGGAGCGTGTCCGGCCTCACGATGGCGATGTTCATTCCGCTGCTGATCGCCGCGGGTCTGCTGGCCGCCGGCTGGGTCTGGCGGATCCGCCTCCGCAACCTGCGCCGCGCCGCCCAGGCGAACTGCGCCGCAGTCGCCGGCATGCCCGCCGGCGTCCCCTGCCAGGTCACCGGGACGGCCGTCCCGATCCGCCCCGCCCCGTTCTCCGGGACGCCCTGCGCGTGGTACCGGACCAAGGCGACGGCCAAGACGAGCCGGGGCACGCGCACCTTCATCGAGGAGAAGTCGAAGGCGCCCTTCTACCTCCAGGACGAGACCGGACGCATCGTCATCGACCCCGAGAACGCGGCCGTGGACGGGCCCGTCCAGACAATGGACGAGCGGCGCCCCGACAACGGGCGACTGCCCGGCCTGGACGAGGACGTCATCGAGTACCGCTACGAGGAGTGGATCCTGCCGGCCGACCGGCCCGTCTACGTCCTCGGCACCTCGACGGGCGGCTCCCTGGGCAAGGACAAGGAGACCGGCCAGTACGCCATCTCCACGCGGACGCGCCGCGAGTACCAGCGCCGGGCCGTGCTGTTCATGGGCATCGGCTACGGCGGCGGCGCGGCGATCTTCCTCATCTGCTGCGCCGTCGTCGGCATCGGCTACCTCTACTCGGACTGACGTCCGCGAGCCCGAGGGCCCCTACTTCAACCGGCCCAGGCGGATCACCAGGAGGACGGCGGCGACCGCCATGAGCCCGAGGGCGAGGACGAGGATCCCCGCGTGCACCATGCCACTCACACCGCAGGATGTTACGTGCGGTGCCCGCACTAGAGTGCGGTTATGGCGAGACCACTGGTGATCAAGGTGACGGCGGGCGCGGACGCCCCCGAGCGCTGCAACCAGGCGTTCACGGTGGCGGCGGCCGCCGCGGCCAGCGGCGTCCCGGTCTCGCTGTGGCTGACCGGGGAGTCGGCGTGGTTCGCGCTCCCGGGGCGGGCCGCCGAGTTCTCACTGCCGCACGCCACTCCCCTCGACGACCTGCTCACCGTGGTCCTCACCGCCGGGCGCGTCACGCTCTGCACCCAGTGCGCGGCCCGCCGCGACATCGGCCCGGACGACGTCCTGCCGGGCATCCGCATCGCCGGCGCGCCGACCTTCGTCGAGGAGATCACGCTGGACGACGTCCAGGCGCTCGTCTACTGACCCCGCCGACGACCCGGACGGTGACCCTGCCGACGACCCGGCCGAGCCGTCCCACGCCAGGTAGACGGTGGTGTCGAGGCTCAGGCTCCGCATGACGCCCGGACGGGCCGGCGCCACCCGCCGATCCGGCGTGGCGCGCGGGCGGCCGCGGCGGGCGAGGGCGGCGACGGCGAGGCCCGCGACGGTGGAGCCGGCGAGGCCGAGCATGAGGTCGCCGATCGTGTCGCGGTAGATCGTGACGGTCTCGGGGGTGTCGAGGATGAAGACGCCGTACTCGAAGAACTCCCACAGGATCGCCGCGATGGCGCCCGCTCCCGCGCAGGTCAGCGCGAGCGTCCACGGCTTGAGGCCGCCCCAGCGGCGCAGCCCGGTGCCGGCGGCGGCGCCGAGCAGCGCCCAGTTCCCGAAGTGGCAGGCGTCGTCGAACCAGCCGACCGTGTCGTAGAGGTCGGCGGCGTTCCCGGCGACGTCCACGAGGAACGGGAGCGTCACGAGGAGGTCGACGTCCCAGGGGAAGGGCCTGCCCCGGTCGCGCCCGGGCCGCAGCGCCCAGACGAGGGTGACGAGCATGACGGCGGCGGGGTAGGCGGCCACGCGGACGCCCATCGCCTTGTCCGCGAACCGGTCCCATTCGGGGAAGGCCACGGCGAGCGCGAGCAGGGCGGCGAGGGCCGCCTTGGCGGTGAGTGCGAGCGGGCGCCAACGCGAAGTGTCCATGCCCGCAAGCCTGGTCGCCGGCGGAGCGGGCGGCATCGGCGCAACTACTCAATCGCCCCTGAGTGCTTCGTCCCCGAGTAGTCCGTCGCCCCGGGATGGGCGCACCCCCGGCCGCGTGTGCGACGGCCGGGAGCGCGCGGCCTGTGACCTCGCAGTACAGGACGCCTGGAGATCATCGGAGGTTTACCCGCGGCGGTGCCCGCGCGTCCGGCGGGGGTAGAAGCGCGGCAGAACGGATATAGGTCAGCGGACGCCCCGTTCACGAGGAGCCTGCCGGATGCTCGACGTACCCCTCTGGGCCTGGGGCGCGACGATCGGACTGATCGCCGCGCTGTTCGTCCTCGACTTCCTCGTCGCCGTCCGGCGGCCGCACGCGGTGCACATCAAGGAGGCCACGTTCTGGTCGGTGTTCTACATCGGCGCCGCGGTCCTGTTCGGCCTGGCCGTGTGGGGCCTCGGCGGGTCGACGGCGGGCACCGAGTACTTCTCCGGCTGGATCGTCGAGAAGAGCCTGTCGGTCGACAACCTCTTCGTCTTCGTGATCATCATGGGCCGGTTCGCGGTGCCCGCCGAGTACCAGCAGAAGACGCTGCTGTTCGGCATCGCCGCCGCGCTGGCGCTGCGCGTGGTGCTCATCGCGATCGGCGCGGCCGCGATCAACCTGTTCTCCTTCACGTTCCTGATCTTCGGGCTGATCCTGATCTGGACGGCGGTCCAGCTGATCCGGCACCGCAACGAGGAACCGGACGTCGAGGACACCTTCCTCGTCCGCCGCGCCCGCACGATCCTGCCGGTGAGCCAGAGCTTCCACGGCGGGCGCATGCTCGCGCACGAGGACGGCCAACGCGTCATGACCCCGCTGCTCCTGGTGTTCGTCGCGATCGGCAGCACGGACGTGCTGTTCGCGCTCGACTCCATCCCCGCCGTGTTCGGCGTGACGAAGGACCCGTTCCTCGTCTTCGCCGCGAACGCGTTCGCGCTGCTCGGCCTGCGCGCCCTCTACTTCCTCATCGAGGGCCTGCTGGAGCGCCTGGTGTACCTGTCGATCGGCCTGTCGGTGATCCTCGCGTTCATCGGCGCCAAGCTGATCCTGCAGTTCCTGCACGAGGACGTCACCACGTCGGTGCCCGAGATCCCGACCCCGCTGTCGCTGGGCGTGATCCTCGCGATCCTGCTGTTCACCACCGCGGCCAGCATCATCCGCGTCCATGCGCACCCGGAGGAGCGGGCGAAGGCCGGCTCCCTGCGCAAGCGCCGCGAGAAGCGGCCCCGCGAAGAGGAGCCGGCCCGCAACTGACCCGGCCCGCAACTGACCCGGCCCGCGACCGACCCCGGCCCGCGACCGCTCCCGGCCCCGCGACCGCTGCGGGCCGGAACGGACTCGGACGGGTTTTCGTGACTCTCGGACACGGAGCCGTCGCTCCCTGCACACTGGGAGGCGCTCATCCCGCAGCCGGAAAGGCGAAGGATCGATGTTCGATGTCTGGGAGACCACCCGGCCGGCCCGCAGGCTCGGCGAAGGGAGCAGTTACGACGACGCCCTCGACGTCCTGGACGAGGCCTGCCTGACCCGGCACCGCCAGGCGGTCGCCAACGGCGAGGGCGCGACCGGGATGCGGTTCCATTTCGAGATCCGCGAGGGGGCCGCCGTGGTGGCGGGGCTGTCGTGGCGTCCCGACCCGGACCGCCCCTACTCCAGCGTCGCCGCCACCATGAGGCGCGTCCAGGAGTGGTGACGCCCCCTCGGGGGGCGAGCGGGGTCAGCCCATGCTCTTCGCGCCGTCCAGGGACTCGCGGATGATGTCGGCGTGGCCGGCGTGCTGGGCGGTCTCGGTCATGATGTGCATGATCACCCGGCGGGCCGACCATTCCGTGTCGGTGAACCAGGGCGCCTTCGGCAGCGGCTGGACGGCGTCGAGGTCGGGCAGCGCGGCCACCAGCTCGTCGGTGCGGCGGGCCACCTCGGCATAGGCGTCGAGGACGCCCTCCAGCGTGTCGTCGGGGAGCATGCGGAACTCGTCCGCGCGCTTCTGCCAGTCCTCGTCGGTCATCTGGGTGAAGTCGCCCATCGCGGACGGGCCCTCCACGATGAACTCGGCCCAGCCCCGCTCGACCGAGGCGACGTGCTTGATGAGCCCGCCCAGGCACAGTTCGCTCGCCGTCGTCCGCAGCCCGGCCTGCTCGTCGGTGAGGTCGCGCGTGGTGAAGCGCAGGAAGTGCCGGTGCTTGGCCAGCATCGCCAGCAGGTCGGCCCGCTCGCCCGTCAGCTGCTCGGTCATGGTCATGGCCTCCGCCTTCTCTTCGGTCGTTCTCCGGATCGTTCCCCGGTCCGTTCGGTCTACGACCACGCTAGGAGGTATTGCGGCCACTTCCTGACCTGAATTACGGGAGACTGGGAGACATGGCGAACACCAGCTCCCGGACGTTGCGGCTCCTGTCCCTGTTGCAGACGCACCGGTACTGGCCGGGCGCCGAGCTGGCCGAGCGGCTGGAGGTCTCCGTCCGCACCCTGCGGCGGGACGTCGACCGGCTGCGCGAGCTGGGCTATCCGGTCGAGGCGCACCGCGGTGTCGAGGGCGGCTACCAGCTGGCGGCGGGCGCGGCCCTGCCGCCGCTGGTCATCGACGACGAGGAGGCCGTCGCGCTGGCCGTCGGCCTGCATTCCGCGACGCGGGTGGAGGGCATCGCGGAGGCGTCGGTGCGGGTCCTGGCGAAGGTGGTGCAGGTGATGCCCACCCGCCTGCGGCGCCAGGTGGACGCGCTGCGGGCGATGACCGTGCCCGCCACCTGGGGAGGCTCCTCCGACGCGGGCATCGACCCGGCCGTCCTCACCGTGATCGCGCTCGCCTGCCGGGACGCCGAGCGCCTCCGCTTCGCCTACACCGCCGCGAACGGCGGCCGGACCGACCGGCACGTCGAACCGCACCGCCTCGTCCCGCTCGGCCGCCGCTGGTACCTGGTCGCCTACGACCTCGACCGGCAGGACTGGCGCAGCTTCCGGCTCGACCGCCTCACCGCCCCGGCCGCCACCGGCGCCCGGTTCCGCCCCCGCGAGCTGCCCGCCGCCGACGCCGCCGAGTTCGTCCGCAGCGGGCTGATGGAGATGCCGCGCCCCTACCGGGTCGAGGTGCTGGTGGACGCCCCGGCCGCGACCGTCCGCGACCGGATCGGCCGCTGGTGCACCGTCGAGGAGGTGGACGCCGGGCACTGCCGCATCCGCATGACGTCGGACGACCTGGCCTGGCCGGCGATGGCGCTGGGGGTCGTGGGGGTGGGCGTCCACGTCCTGGAGCCCCCTGAGCTGCGGGCCGAGCTCCGCTCCTGGGCCACCCGGTTCCTCCGCGCCTGACCTCCGCCGATCACGTCCGCGAGCCTGCGGGGATCTCCCTCACCTGTGCTCAGATGAGACGTGCTCGCGGTTGTCCCCGCAGGCCGGAAGCAGGAGATTGGGAAATGTCGCACGGGCTCCAGTGAGCGCGGGCGAGGGGCCCGCGCCGGTCCGGGCGCAAGGGGGGACCAGCGATGCGCGTCATGCTGAGAGCGGTGATGGACACCGGGATGTCGAACGAGGCGATCAAGAGCGGCAGGCTTCCCGAGATCGTCCAGGCCCTGGTCGACCGGCTCGACCCCGAGGCCGCCTACTTCGGGCCCGGCGACGGCGGGCGCTGCTGCGTCCTCGTCTTCGACATGCAGGACAGTTCGACGCTGCCGACGATCGCCGAGCCGCTGTTCCAGGAACTCGGCGCGAAGCTCGAAGTCCACCCGGTGATGAACAGGGAAGACCTGCAAAAGGGCCTCGCCGCCCTGCAGTAGACCACGGCCCCGCGTGTTCGCACCTCATCCGCTGCACTGATCACGACTCCGCCTTTCGGTATCCCCATCGGGATGACAGGCTCGGGGTGAATCGGCGAGAAATCGCCTGTCTCCGGCGGACGAGGGAACCGGCCATGAGAGTGATCATCGTGGGGGCTGGAATCGGCGGGCTGGTAACGGCTTTGCGGCTGCACCACAAAGGAATCGACTGCGAGGTCCACGAGCAGAGCGAGCGGGTCCGCGAACTGGGCGTGGGGGTCAACACGCTGCCGAACGCGGTCAGAGAACTCGCCGAGGTGGGTCTTCTCGGACGCCTGGAAGAGGTGGGGGTACCGGCCCGCGAACTGATCTACGCGCACCGGCTCGGGCAGGAGATCATGCGCAGGCCGTGCGGGCGGAACGCCGGATTCGACTACCCGCAGATCAGCATTCACCGCGGCCGCCTCCAGGGCTCCCTGCTGCGGGCGGTACGCGAGCGGCTCGGCCCTGACGCGGTGCGGACCGGGCACCGGCTGACCGGTTTCGAGCAGGACGCGAACGGCGTCCGCGCGCATTTCACCGACCGCACCGAGACGGTGCCGGGCGACGTGCTGGTGGCCGCCGACGGAATCCATTCGACGGTTCGGTCCGTCCTTTTCCCGGCGGAAGGCCCGCCGATCTGGAACGGCGTGATGATGTGGCGGGGAGCCGCCGACTGGCCGGAATTCGGCACCGGCCGGTCCGTGGTCATCGCCGGCGGCACCGACGCGAAACTGGTCGTCTACCCCATCGCTCCGGGCGGGCGCCCCGGCACCAGGCTCACCAACTGGGCGATCTGCCGGCGCACCGGCCGGCCCGGCGACCCCGCGCCGCAGCGCCAGGACTGGTCGCGCCGCGCCGCCACGGCGGGCCTGGACGCACTCGCGGCCCGCTTCCGCGTCCCGCTCCTCGACCATGCCGCGCTCATCAGGGCCACGCCCGAGTGCTTCGAGTTCCCGATGTGCGACCGCGACCCGCTGCCCTCCTGGTCACGCGGACGCGTCACGCTGCTGGGCGACGCCGCCCACCCGATGTACCCGATGGGGTCGAACGGCGCCGGCCAGGCGATCCTGGACGCCACGAGCCTCAGCGACCACCTGGCGAGGCACACCGATCCGGCCGAGGCCCTGCGCGCCTACGAGGACGAGCGCCTGCCCATCACCAGCGAGGTGGTGCTCCGCAACCGGAAGGGCGGCCCGGAGAACGTGATCGACGAGGTCGAGCGCCGCGCGCCCGACGGCTTCTCCCGCCTCGAAGACGTCATGGACCCCGCCGAACTGGAGGCCATCGTCAGCGGCTACGCCCGCATCTCCGGCGCCTCCAAAGACCAGGTGAACCGCCCCGCCCCCGTCACCGTCCCGGAGGACGCCCCCGACCACTGAACACCGCACGTCCACCTTCGCCGGCGCTTCGGCGCAAGCAGCCCGACCCCACCAGCGCACCTGGGAGCGAAGCTGCCTCCGTGCCGCTGAGCGAGCCAAGGGGCTTCGAAAGTCCTTTTAGTTGAACAGAAAGTTTCGATCACTGCGATGCGCATCTGGCTGGCGGCAGCGCATCACCGTGTCATGATTTGGACAGTCGCCTACAAGTGATTGCCTGACCAGGCGAAAGAACCTGAAGCCGAGATCAGCGGTTTCGAAAGGTTTCCGAAACCATTGACATGCCCGGAGCGGCGGGCCAACACTGTCGCCATCGACGGACTCGACCACCCCCGAACCACCGTCGGTCCGGGTCACCCGCCCGGCGGCCCGAACCTCCGGTCGTCCGCTCACCCGGACGGCCGGACTCCCCCGCTCCCGACGACGTGACCGCCCTCCGGCCGTCCAGCGCACGGACGGCCGACCGACCCCCGCCCCCCGCCGATCGATCCCCCGCCATCCACCCCGCCGCGTTGTGCGACGCCGACGCCGCGGTGGCCGCCACCCCTGGCCGCCGACGGACGCGCCGGGTCGCATCGCGCTGCCCGGCCGCCCCCGCCAGCGCTCACGAGTGAGGAACACCCCCATGCACAGCACCCCCGTGAACGACACCGCAGCCCCTCCCGAGGCCAGGAGACGCCGCAGGTCCAAGGCCGTCCTCCGCACCAGGCCGTTCATCGGCGCCTGCGCGGTCGCGCTGGCGGCGGCCACGGCCGTCCTGCCGGGGACCGCCTACGCCGACACGACCATCTCCTCGAACCAGACCGGCAGTGACGGCGGCTACTACTACTCCTTCTGGTCGGACGGCGGCGGACAGTCCTCCATGACCCTCAAGGGCGGCGGCAGCTACAGCACCAGCTGGAGCAACGTCGGCAACTTCGTCGCCGGCAAGGGGTGGAGCAACGGCGCGCGCAGGAGCGTGAACTACTCGGGCAGCTTCAACCCGTCCGGCAACGCCTACCTCGCCCTCTACGGGTGGACGTCCAACCCGCTCGTCGAGTACTACATCGTCGACAACTGGGGCACCTACCGGCCCACCGGGACGTACAAGGGCACCGTCACCAGCGACGGCGGCACCTACGACATCTACGAGACCACCCGCACCAACGCCCCGTCCGTCGAGGGCACGAAGACCTTCCAGCAGTACTGGAGCGTCCGGCAGTCGAAGCGCACGGGCGGCACCATCACCACCGGGAACCACTTCGACGCCTGGGCCAGCAAGGGCATGAACCTCGGCAGCTTCAACTACTACATGATCCTCGCGACGGAGGGTTACCAGAGCAGCGGCAACTCCAACATCACGGTCGGCGGCACCAGCGGCGGTGGTGGGGGCGGCGGCGGTGGCGGCGGGGGCGGCGGGGGCGGCGGCACCGGAGGCTGCACCGCGACCCTGTCCGCAGGCCAGCAGTGGGGCGACCGGTACAACCTCAACGTGTCGGTGTCCGGGTCCAGCAACTGGACCGTGACGATGAACGTCCCGTCCCCCGAGAAGATCAGCGCCACCTGGAACACCAGCGCCAGCTGGGACTCCAGCGGCCAGATCATGACCGCGCGGCCGAACGGCAACGGCAACAACTTCGGCGTCACCATCATGGCCAACGGCAACTGGACGTGGCCGACGGTCTCCTGCAGCGCCTGACCCGATCCCGGCACGCACACCCCGCCCACGGCGCGGCGGCCTCCCCGGCCGCCGCGCCGCAGTCGTCCGGGCCTCCCCTGGGCTTGACCTCAACCAAACTCCAGGTTGGAGGCTGGTCAGGACATGACTCGTGAGAAGGGTGCTGTTCATGCGTGCGATCCAGGTGGCCTCGTTCGGCGGTCCGGAAGTGCTGTCCCCCGCGGAGGTGCCCGACCCGGTGCCCGGCCCCGGCCAGGTGGTCGTGGGCATGGCCGTCGCGGACGTCATCTTCCTCGACACCCTGCTGCGCAGCGGCTGGGGCCAGGACTTCTTCCCTCGGACGCCGCCGTACGTGCCGGGCGGCGGGGGCGCCGGCGAGGTGGTCGAGGTCGGGGAAGGCGTGGACCCGTCATGGACCGGGCGGCGCGTGACCGTCCGGACCGGCACCGGCTACGCCGAGCGGGTCGTCGCCGGGGAAGGCGAGATCATGCCGGTGCCGGACGGCCTGGCCACCGAGGTCGCGGCCGCGCTGGTGCACGACGGCGTGACCGCGCTCGCCTTCGACCGGCTCGGCAGACCGCAGAAGGACGAGTGGGTGCTCGTCACCGCGGCGGCGGGTGGGGCGGGGTCGCTGCTGGTGCAGTTGGCGGTGGACGCCGGAGCCCGGGTGGTGGCGGCCGCGTCCAGCGGCGGCAAACTCGCCCTGGCCCGCGAGCTCGGCGCGGAGGCCACCGTCGACTACACGCGGCCCGGCTGGATCCAGCGGGTGCGCGAGGCGACCGGCGGGGGCGCCGCGCTGGTCTACGACGGCGCGGGCGGCGCGCTCGGGACGGCCGCCTTCGACGCCGCGGCCGACGGCGGGCGGTTCGTCACTTACGGCACCGCCGAGGGGTTCGCCGCCCCCGACCCGGAGGTGGCCGCGCGCCGCTCCATCCGGGTGTTCGCCCCGCTGACGGAGGGCCCGCCGGACGAGGGGACCGTGCGCGAGCTGCTCGGCCTGGCGCTGGAGAAGGCCGCCGAGGGACGGCTGCGCCCGGTGATCGGCGCCGCCTACCCGCTGGAACGCGCCGCCGACGCCCACCGGTCGCTGGCCGCGCGCGCCACGGTGGGCAAGTCGCTGCTGCTGGTCGGCGCCGCACCGGCAGCGGGCTAGCCGCACCGCGGAGCTCGCGGATTCGGTCATTTGCGGTGGCGCGGAGAGGCGGTCCTCAATTCGACGTGAATTGTTGACCGTTCAATTCCTCGCGGCTCCGCCGCGGCTTACCGGTTGATGATTCAAGTTCCGCCGATTATCGCTCGGTAAGGGTCATCTTGATGTCGTCGGCGGCCCAGAGGACGAAGCGTTCGATGGGCTTGACGGTCTGCCCGGGGACGAGGTCGAACCGGAACCGCTTCAGCAGGACGGCCAGGACGAGTTCCGCCTCGACCATCGCCAGCGCCGAGCCCTCACAGCTGCGCGGGCCGAGCCCGAACGGGATGTAGGCGAGCCTCGGACGTCCCGCCGACGCCTCCGGGGTGAACCGGTCGGGGTCGAAGACGTGCGGGTCGGGCCAGTACTCGGGGTTCATGTGGACGGCCCAGAACGGGTAGAAGATCGTCGTCCCGGCGGGGACCTCGTACTCGCCGAGGACGAGGTCCTCGGTGGCCTCGCGGGCGCCGTACGGGCCCGGCGGGTAGAGGCGCATCGCCTCCTTGAGGGCCCGGTCCAGGCGGACCAGGTGCTTCAGGTCGCCGTACTCGGGGGCGGCCCGGTCGCCGAGGACCCGGTCGACCTCCTCGGCGACGCGCGCGGCCGCGTCGGGGTGCTCGGCCAGCAGGTAGAGCGTCCAGGAGATGGCGACGCCGGTGGTGTGGTGGGCGGCGAGCATCGTCATCAGCACCGTGTCGCGGATCCGCGCCGGGGACTCGCCCGAGGCCGCCAGGGCGGCGATCAGATCGGCCCGGTCATCGGTCCGGCCGCCCGCGCGCTCGCCGTGTGCGGCCAGGACCCGGTCGACGGTCGCGCGCAGGTGGGCGAGGGCCTCCTTCGCCTCGGCGCCCGGCCCCTCGGCCCGGCCCATGTACTCGGTGAGGACGGTCTCGAACGCCGACACCACCCGTCCCGCGGCCCCCTCCTCGTCCAGGCCGCTGCCGAGCGCGTAGTGGCAGATCATGCGCAGCGACAGCTCGCTCAGGTCCCGCTGGAGGACGACCGGGCCGGCGGACGCCGCCCAGCGGTCGGCGAGCTCGGCCGCCAGCGCGGTGAACTGCGCG
This sequence comes from Actinomadura chokoriensis, assembly GCF_039529475.1. Classification (NCBI taxonomy): domain Bacteria; kingdom Bacillati; phylum Actinomycetota; class Actinomycetes; order Streptosporangiales; family Thermomonosporaceae; genus Actinomadura; species Actinomadura chokoriensis. The sequence goes on from NZ_BAAAMW010000010.1 coordinate 132,612, forward strand.
AAGTGCGCCTCGTGCGAGGGGCGTCCGGCGAGGACCGACAGCATGGCGCGGCGCCACGGGCCGTGCTCGTCGGCCGGGATCGTCTGCAGGTTGCCCGCCTCCTGCAGCGGCGCCAGGAACTCGAACAGCTTCTCCGGACGCTTGTCGATCTTCGCGGTGGCCTCCAGCAGGACGGGGTCGGCGACCGAGACCGCGACATCCGCGCCGGGCAGCGGGAATCGCACCACCGGTCCGTACTCGGCGTGCAGTTTCAGCTGGTAGTCGTGCAGCCCGCCGGCCGCGGCGATGGCCGCCGCGCCGTCATTTTCGGTGGCCGGCCCGGGGATCTGCGATGGGGTGCCGACGTCGCCTCGCATTTGCGCTCTCCCGCCGTCAGGATCGTCGATTCGGTTGTTCCGGAGTTGATCACAATGCTTACATGTTCTCGCATACTTCGCGATAAGACCGGGCAGAAAAGCGCCCATGACGACCGGCCGGGAGAAGACACTGGACACCGTCGATCCGACGACGCCGAACGTCCCTCGGATGTACGACTACCTGCTCGGCGGCAAGGACAACTACGCCGCCGACCGGGAGGCCGTGGAGGAGGTCGTCCGGCACGCGCCCGACACGCCGTTCCTGGCGCGCGAGAACCGGGCCTTCCTGCGTCGTGCGGTGCGCTTCCTGGCCGAGTCGGGGATCCGGCAGTTCATCGACATCGGCTCCGGCCTGCCCACCCAGGGCAACGTGCACGAGATCGCGCACGAGATCGACCCGTCCGCCCACGTCGTGTACGTGGACATCGAGCCGGTCGTGCTGGCCCACGGCCGGGCGCTGCTGGGCGGCACGCCCGAGGTGACCGTCATCCAGGGCGACGCCCGGCGCACCGATGACATCCTGGACGACCCGGAGCTGAACAAGCTCATCGACTTCGACCGGCCGGTCGCCGTGCTGATGCTCGCCGTCCTGCATTTCATCGGCGACAGGGACGACCCGCCCGGCATCGTGGCGCGGCTCCGCTCCGCCATGGCACCGGGCAGCTACCTCGCCGTGTCGCACGTGACCGCCGACTTCGACGCCGACAGCCGCGTCCGGGACGCCGGCGCCGTGTACAAGAGGGCCACCTACCAGATCACCCTGCGCAGCCGCGAACAGATCACCCGCCTGTTCGACGGCTTCGACCTCGTGGAGCCGGGCCTCACCACCCTGTCGATGTGGCGGCCCGACCCCGGCTCGTCCCTCCCGGCCCGCGCCGACCGCCAGTGGTGCTACGCCGGCGTGGCCCGCAGGCCCGGCTAGCCCCGGATACCGCGTCAGCCCAGGCCGGAGAGGTCGCGGGCCATGACGGTGTTGCGGTCGGCGGGACGGTTTCCGAGGGAGAGCTGCGGCCATTGGCCGGCGAGTTCCTGGCGGCTGCGTTCGCTCCAGGCGCGGGCTTCGGCGCTGCGGGTCTTGTAGAAGTTGAGCGCGTAGCCGCCGGTGTGGACGCGCAGGAGCGTGAAACCGCCCGGGTATTCCTTGACCGCGCCCACTTCCTGCTGGACGACGCGGGGCGCGAGCGGGAACGTCGAGCGCTGGTTGCGGTGCGTATGCCCGGCGTGGTGGAGGAAGACGCCGGGGGTGCGGTTGTAGGCGGTGAGAATCCGCAGGGATTGGCCCGCGTCCAGGGAGTGGGTTCCGGTTATGGCGAGAGGGTCGTTCTCGGTGAAGAGCGGGTGGTGGCCGAAGACGATGGTGGGACGGTCCGGGTCCTTCGCCAGCTCGGATTCGAACCATGCCTGCTGGTCGGCGGAAAGGCCGCCGGAGTCGCCGCCGTCGCCCGGCTTGTCGTAGGTGTCGAGGCCGATGACGCGCAGGCCCTGCAGGTCGTGCGAGAAGTACGTCCGGCCGGACGGGAAGAAGGCGTCCTTGAAGCAGTCGTTCCCCTGCCACGCTCCGGGGGTGCAGGACGCGTAGGCCGTTCCCGCATGGGCCCGGTCATGGTTGCCGCGCGCCACGAGATAGTCGGTGCCCAGCGTGCCGAACGTGTCGAGGATGCCCTTCGCGTTCCCCAGGTCGGCGGGGGCCGCCTCGCTGGAGACGTCCCCGGCGGCGAGGAGGTAGGACGCGCCCCGGCTGCGGGCGTCCGCCATCAGGGCCTTCGCCATGACCTCGGGGTAGGGCGGGTGGCCCGGCGCCTGCTCGATGCCCTTGATCCACGGGAGCTGCCCGACCAGGCCCGCGACCGTCTCGCCGAGGTGGAGGTCGTTGCACAGGGCGACCGAGAAGAGGTGGCGGCCCGGCGGCGGTTGCGGGGTCGTGAACGCGAACACGTCGCCTTCCGGTCGGCCCGCCGCCGAACCGAAGGCCAGCCAGGTCGGCGACGCGGACCGTCCGGCTGAGCGCGCCCGGTAGTAGTAGGTGCGGCCCGGTTCCAGGTCGGTCAGCTCGACGTAGTGGTACGGCGTGTCCGAGGGGCCGTGGGCCACCGACGTCAGGCGGGACGGGTGCGTCCCGTAGAGCACCTCGGCGTCGGACGGCGCCGGGACCATCCGGCCCAGCCCGTCGTCCGTCCCCGGCACGCCCGTGTACCAGGTGAGGACCGCCGAGGTCTCGGTGACGGTGACCAGTTCCAGGTTCACCGGCTGGACGCCGCCCGCCGCCAGCGCGGACGCGGCCTCGGCGGTGGGCAGCAGGGACGCGCCCGCGACGATCGCGCTCCAGCGGAGCAGGGCCCGGCGGCTCGGACGGCAGCAGATCATGATCGCCACGGTGCCACCGGGGAGATCGTCCGAACAGGCCCAAAGAAGCCGGCTATGCCCGGAGAAGACCGCCGCCGGCACCGCTGGGCTCCGGCGGCGGGCCGAGGTCAGCCGGCGACGGCGCGCAGGCGCTCCTCGCGGAGGCGGCCGGCCCAGGAGTCGTCCAGCGGCTGGAGTTCGGCGCCGACCGCCCAGGTGAGCAGCAGGTCGGCGAGGCCGGGGTTGCGCACCAGGGCGGGCCCGTGCATGTAGGTGCCGAGGACGCGCCCGCTGTAGGCGCCCTCGAAGCCGTCGCCGTTGCCGATGCCGTGCACGACCTTCGCGAACGGGCGCGCGTTCGGGCCGAGCTGCGTGCGGCCCTGGTGGTTCTCGAAGCCGGTGATGCGGGGCACGTTCAGCTCGCCCGCCACGTCGCCGACGATCTCGCCGACCGCGCGCTGCTCGCCGCGTCCGGACCGGATGTCGAGCAGGCCCAGCCCCGCGACGGGCTGCCCCTCCTCGCCGCCGAACTCGTGGCCGAGCAGCTGGTAGCCGGCGCACACCGCGAAGACCACGGCCCCGGACTGGACGGCGCGGGCGAGGCCGCCGTCGCCGCGCAGCCGCTGCGCCGCGAGGATCTGCGGCCGGTCCTCGCCGCCGCCGAGCAGGTAGATGTCGCCGTCGGCGGGGACGGGCTCGTCCGACCGCAGGTTCACGGTCTCGGTCGGGATGCCGCGCAGCGCCGCGCGCCGCTCCAGGACGATGGTGTTGCCCTGGTCGCCGTAGGTGCTGAGCAGGTCCGGGTAGATCCAGACGATCTTGATTCGGTCAGACGACACGGCCGTACCTCGTTCGGATGTTCTGGAAGGCGGTGTAGTTGGCGATCACGTCGAGGTGCCCCGGCGGGACGGCCATGACCGCCTGGTCGATGTCGTCCACGACGGTGAACGACACGTCGGCGGCCTCCAGCCGGGCGGCGAGGTCGATGCGGCGCTCGCCGGTGACCCACACGGGACGGCCCCGCAGGATGCGGTAGTCGACGTCCCACAGCCAGGACGTGTCGCGGCCGTCCGGGCCCTGCGCGTTGATCGACAGGGCGACCGGGCCGGGCGCGGGCTGCAGGACGTCGAACGCCTCCAGCCAGCCGGCCGGGTTCTTCGACAGCAGCAGCCGGATCGAGCGGCCCTCGTGCTCGACCGTCGTGTAGCGGCCGGCGACGGAGGTGACCTGCGACAGCAGCGGCAGCGCCTGCTCGGGCGGGACGCCGAACTGGGCGACGACCGCGAGCGCGATCAGCGCGTTCGAGCGGTTCGCGCGGCCCGGCAGCGACAGCCCGGTGAGCGGGTAGGAGCGGCCGTCCGGCGCGGTGACCGTGTCGCCCTTCAGCGTCCAGTCGGGGCGGGGGCGGCGGAAGTGGCACTGGCGGCAGGCCCAGTCGCTGTCCTCGTCGGTGTCCTGCCGGTCGAGGGGGCCGCCGCACTCGGGGCAGCACCAGGAGTCCTCGCGCCAGTGCTGGCCGGCCGCGACCCAGGTGACGCTCTTGGCGCTCGCGGCGCCCCAGGTGACGAGCGGGTCGTCGCAGTTGGCGATGACGTGGCTGGTCGGGGACGCCTCCAGCGCGCGGCGCCACTTGCCGGCCAGCAGCCAGATCTCGGCGGCGCGGTCCATCTGGTCGCGGCTGAGGTTCATCAGCGCGACGATGTTCGCCCCGGTCTCCTTCAGGACCATCGGGACGTACTTCTCGTCGCACTCCAGCACGCCGTAGCGGGCGGACGGCGCCGACGCGAGCGCGGACACGTGCCCGGTCGGCATGTTCGCGCCGAACGCGTTCGTCGCGACCTCGCCGAGCGGCGTCATCGCCGAGGTGATGAGCCGGGTCGTCGTCGTCTTGCCGTTGGTCGCGCTGACGAGGACGAGCTTGCGGTCCTTCGCGAGCCTGGTCAGCAGCTCGGGGTCGAGGCGGAGGCCGACGCGCCCGCCGATCACCGAGCCGTCCCCGCGGCCCGCCATTCGGGACATCTTGGCGGCCGTGCGACCGAGCGCGACGGCCAGCTGCGAACGCAGCGGAAGATCGCTCATGCTCTCCGTCTTCTCTGGATGCGCCGGGAAACGCTCCGAGCCTAGCCGCTGGGCGGGGGCCTCCGGGCCGTTGCGGGGCGTACCGGCGGGTTCCGGGACGTCCCCCGGCCCGGCAGGGCAGGATGTGAGCATCATCACACGGGGGCGGGGTAAACCATCGTGAGCAATCTTGACCTGTACCGACATGTCGTGATTCGGTGCGACCTCCGACTACGGTGTGCCAGATTTCCGTCCACGCATCCGAGAACGGCGACACCCACTACTTTTGTCGGAGGCCCCGCTGATCGCGGGGCGGCGGTCCCCGTCCCGGCCGGCGGACCAGGACCGCGGGCGCGACGAAGCGGCGAACAAGGCGAGGTCTGAGCGATGCAGTGTCCTACGTGCGGCAACGACACGCCCGGGACGCTCGGCAAGTGTTCGCACTGCGCGGCGCCGATCGACGTGTACTCGGTCGGTCCCGCCGTCCCGCTGGCCGCACCGGTCGCGGACGCCACCCCGGTCACCGGCACCCCGGCCGGCGGCGCCGACGCCCTCGGCGACCGGACGATGATGGTGCCGCCGCCCACGCCGTCCTGGGCCCCCGCCCCGAGTGCGCAGCCGCCCGCGATGCCCGACCTCGCGATGCCGCCGCAGATGCCGGCGGCGCAGACGCCGGGGCCGCAGTCCACCTCGCCGGAACCGCCGGCGCAGCGGCCTCCCTCCCAGCAGCCGCCGCTGCGGCTGTCGGTGGAGCCGTCCGAGCCGCCGGCGCCGACGCCCGCGTCGCCGATGCCGTCCGTCGACCCCGAGGACACCGCGGCCTGGACGTTCAACCCCGACGAGGACTCCGGCGCCTACGGCACCGTCTCGCAGGGGTCCTCCTGGGGCGGCGGGCAGCCGGCGCTGCCGTCGAGCGAGAAGCCCGCGCTGCCCGCGGCCGGCGGCACCCCGTCGAACCCGTTCGGCCTCGCCGAGCACGTCGAGCCGGCCGAGTCGATCGTCCCGGACTCCTGGTTCGCGCAGCCGCGCAGGCCCGAGGGCCCGGACGCGGACGCCACCCAGGTGTGGGGGCAGCAGGGCGGCGGGACGGCGCCGCCGTCGCCGGCCGCGCCGGCCATGCAGCCCGGGATGCAGCCGGGGATGCCGCCGGCGCTTCCGTCCGGCATGCCGGACGCGGAGGCGACGCAGTACGCGCCCGGCCCGATGAACCCCGGCGCGATGAACCAGGGCGGGATGAACCCGGGCCCGATGAACCAGGGCATGCAGGGGTTCGGCGGGAACTTCGACCAGACCCGCATGGACCCCGGTTCCCCGATGGGCGCCCCCATGGGCGCCCCGCCGATGGGCGGGCCGATGGGCCAGCCGATGGGTCAGCCCGGCATGGGGAACATGGGCCCGATGATGGGGCAGGGCGACTCGATGTACGGCGGCTTCCCGCCGCAGCAGCAGCCGCCCGGCGGGAAGAGCGGCGGCGCGAGCAAGCCGCTCATCGCCGCCGTCGCCGCGCTCGTCACGGTCGCGGTCGGGTCCGTGGCGTTCGTCGTGTGGCCGTCCGGTGACGACTCGTCGGCGAGCACGAACCCGACGTCGACGCCGTCCAGCAAGCAGGTCGCGCAGAAGAACACGATCCCGCCGGAGACCAAGCAGCAGGCCCAGGTGCTCAACAAGATCCTGGACGACAGCGTCGCCACCCGCCGGATCCTCGCCGGGGCGCTCGGCCGGGCCGGCAAGTGCAAGACGCTGCCGCAGGCGATCCAGGGCTTCCAGAAGGTCGCGCAGCACCGGCAGAACCAGTTGGCCCGCACCAAGGCCCTCAAGGTCGACAAGCTCGGCAACGGGGAGCGGCTGCGCGGCTCGCTGTCGGAGGCGCTGACGGCGTCGCTGGAAGTCGACATGGTCCTGCTGCGGTGGGCGCAGGCCAACCAGCGCGGCTGCCGCGGCAAGCCGAAGCCGAGCGCGGCGCAGGTGCCCGGACGTGCGGCCCAGGAGCGGCGGGCGACGTCGGCGAAGAAGCAGTTCGTCGTCCTGTGGAACCCCGTCGCGAAGAAGACCGGGCAGCCGCAGCGCAGTTGGAAGCGGGTGTAGCCGCGGGGCGGAAGGCCGGTTACGGCCGGGTTTCGACCGTGGACGGACCGTCCTGACCCGGTGGTCGCGCGTTATGTTGTGACCGTTCGAATCCACGGGGGCAGGGGGGCCGTCATGCGGTGTCCGAACTGCGGGACCGACACCATGGCGTCGTCGCCCACATGCTTGCGGTGCAACGCGCCCCTCCCGCCGGAGGGCGACGCGACCGCCCACGACGCGACCGCCCACGACCCTGCGGCGCATGACCCGACGGCACGCGGCTCGGCGTCTCCGGGCCGCGATCCGTTCGGGGAGATCCCCGTCCCGCGCGAGCCGCTGCCGCCGCCGTGGGCCGGGCAGAGCCCCACCCCGTGGCAGTCGCCGCCCGACTACACGACGCCCATGCCGCCGTCGGAGGAGCGGTCGATCCCGCTGTCCCCCGAGCCGTGGGCGGAGCCGGCGATCTGGCAGCCGCCGAAGCCGCCGGGCAAGAGCCGGCTCCCGTACTTCCTGGGTGCGGCGGGCGTCGTCCTCCTCATCGGGGTGGCGCTCGGGATCGTGTTCTGGCCGAGCGGGTCGAGCGGCCCCGAGAACCCGCCCGCGGCGGTGCGGCCGTCCGCGCCGTCGAGCCAGGGCACCGTGTCCGAGACGGGCGAGACCGGGGCGACCGAGGGCACCGGTGACGCCGACGCGCAGGCCGGGGCGGTGAACGACCTGCTGGACGACATGGGCAGGACCCGCTCCGACCTCGGCACGGTCGTCGAGGAGGGCTGCACGTCGAGCGGCCTGCAGCGCATCCTCGACGAGCGGAGCGGGCAGTTGGAGAAGGCGCGGGCACTGGACGTGGGCGCCCTCGACAACGGCACCCAGATGAAGGACGCGCTCGTCCGCGCGCTGGAGGCGTCGACCGAGTCGAACCAGCGCTACCTCGACGTCGCGCCGGGCTGCCCGTCCGACGACGAGGTCTCGGACGTCAACTCGCGCGCCAGCAACGCCAAGAGCGAGTTCATCGGCTACTGGACCCCGATCGCCGAGAAGGCCGGTCTCCCGTCCCGCACCGAGAGCGACATCTGACCGAGGCCCGGCCCGTACAACGGCCCGGGTGCGTCAGCCGCCCACGCCGATGGCGGTGCCGAGGGCGTGGACGGCCTCGGCCAGCACCGCCACGCCCGCGACGCGGCGGCCGAGCCGTCCGAGCGCGCCCTCCATGCGCTCGGGGTCGGGTTCGTCGGACGCGGCCTCCTCCTGGACGTCGGCGAGGTCGCGGCGCGCCCGTCCGGGTTCGGCGAGGTCGCCGGCGTGCGCCTCCAGCAGCCGCTCCACGCGGGCGAGGGCGTCCACGACGTCCTGTCCGGACCCGGCGGCGTTGATCTGCTGGTTCTGCGTCACATGGTCGCCCGACGCGACCTGCCCGTAGACGTTGCCGCTGATGTTGAGGGTCCGGTCGCCGTGCTCGCTCATGCGTCCTCCGAATGGGTCGGAACCGATGCTTTCGGGACGGCCGGGCGCGCCGGGCCCGCCCTGCCACTGGGCGGCCTCGCGGCCCGCCGCCACCTGCCCGTTGACGGTGCCGCCGGTCATGATGACGCCCTCGTTCAGGATCACTCCGGCCTGCGCCCGGTACGCCGACACGTCCAGGCCGCACTCGCCGCCCAGGTAGTCGAGCAGCGCCTCGTTGACGCGCCGCTCGATCAGCCGCGTGTGCTTGTCGACGTCCATCTGCTGGATGTAGGTGTCGAAGCCGTCGGCCGCGCACAGCTCCCGGACGCTGATCCGCGCACCGAAGTCGTGGGCCGGCCGGTCCTCCGGCTCACCGGCGAACGCCGCGACGACCTCGTTGCGCGCCATCGTCCAGCAGGCCGCGGCGATCCGCGCCCAGGGCATCAGCACACCGTTGAGGACGGTGCGCGGTTCACCCCCGATGGGCCGGAACCGTCGAAGGCCGCCGCTCCGCTCGGACGGCCGGTCCACGATCCTGAACTCGCGCCGGACGGGCGGCAGCACGGTCGTGGCGAGGTGCCCGTAGAGCATGCGGCCCTCGACCGCGAGGTACACGAAGGCCGATACGGAGACGTCCTGGTCTTCGGCGGGGGCGACGACCCGTCCGTCCCGGCCGATGGCCGCCTGCCCCTGGGCGCCGACGGTGATGCGCTGGTAGCAGCGGATGCCCGTCTCCGGGTGCCGGACGAGCGCCTCGACGGCGTCCGGTGAGGCCACCGAGAACGGCACTCCGGGCACCGTATCGATCAGCGGATGGCCGTAGACCGGGCCGGAGCCGCGCATGCCGGGCGGATGGGGCCGCAGGCTGCTCTCGCCGCGCGCGACGACGTGCATGGCGGTGAGCATGCGCGCGATCCGGTCGCCTTGGCGGGGCGGCTGGGAGGGGTCCGGCCGGTCCGCGTCCCGCATCCCGTGCAGCCGCTCCCGCACCCGGAGGTGCATGACCAGCGGATCGACGCGCTGCGGCCGGTCGTCGGCAGCCCGCGCGGCATCGGCCTCGGCATCAGGGGGCTCGATGTCGGCGCCGGGTCGGGAGGGGTCGGTGCCGAGGGGGCCGGGTGCCGGGCGGTCGAGTTCGAGCACGATCGACCACGTCCGCGCCCAGGGCGAGTCGAGGCCGCCGGCGCCGATGAAGGGGTTCGTCCCGGCGTACAGGGTCACGTTGCCGCGCTGCGCCGAGCGGACGCGATCGAGTATGAACCGCACTCGCGGGCTCCGCGTGACCGGCAACCGCCCGATCGCGGCGGGCGCGAGGTCGCGCACGAGGACCCTGTTGACGATGCGGATGTGGAGAATGGCCGTTCCGGCAATCCCGAAGGTGAGAAGCATCAGGCTGCCGAGCGCCAGTCCTGTTTTGAGGCGTTCTGAGAGGTTCTCACTCTGGAACTTGCCGAAATCGTCCAGGCCGCTCGACAGCCAGGCCAGGAGAAACTCCAGGCCGACAAGGAACAGCACCACGGCGGAGCCGATCGCACCCCAGCGGGCGAGGGGCCGCCACACCGGCGAGATCCGCCGCCATGGAGTCGCATAGCAAATCGCGACGGCCAGCCACACAAGAAAGTAGGCGAAGACGACAGCTCCCAGCAGTGCAAGCGCGACCAGCCATATCGCAGCGAGCACAGCATCGCGCAGTAGCCGGTAGCGCCGTGCCTGCAACGCGTGCAGGATCACCGGCCCCACATCGAATCCGAAGGACGGGACAACGGCGCGGTGCGCATCGTCCAGGAACTCGGAAATGACCTGGGCGCAGATCCGGCGGTCCAGATAGACGGCCGCGCACAGGTAGCGGGTGGTGTTCTGGAGCGGCTCGTTGGTCGCGTCGTCCGGGGAGCGCCGACCGTGCTCGAACAGCGGGCCGCCCGAGTCCGCCGCGTCCACGGTCATGGGAAGGAAAATATACGGGCGGGACAAGGACGCGCCATCGGCTCCGGAACTGTGGCCAAATCGCGCCGCCGCTACGGACCGTCAGGACCGCCCGGTTCGCGGGGCTGGCCGAGGAAGGGCAGCCCCTTGGACGGGTCCTCGAAGGGGTCCACGAAGCGTTCGAACCAGCTGAGGACGGGTTCGAGCCATTCGGTGACGCGCATCGTCTCGGCGACGTGGTCGATCTGCTCGTCCTCCTCGAAGCCGAGCGCGACGACGGTGAGGTCCTGGTAGAAGCCGGCCTGGTCGTCGTCGCCGTAGAGGGCGGTGAGGGCGAGGGGCCGGTTGCGGGCCAGTTCCATCGACAGCGGGTGGCGGCGCAGGGCGCGCAGGCGGTGGCCGAGCTTGGCGTCCGGCGGCTGCTTGAGGCCGGGCAGCGGGTAGTCGAGCGGCGGCGCGAGGGTGTGCTTGTCGGGGACGCCGGTGCCGTAGGGGAACAGCCGGTCGAGCTCGTGCAGCCACTTGACCTGCGGGATCATCCACTGCGGACCGGGCGCGGTACCGGCCGCGGCACCGCTGAGGAGGCGCCCGGCGACCTCGGCTACGGCGGCGGTCAACTCGGCGGGCGGATACGCGACGCGCAGCGCTCGCGACCGCCGGGACACGGCCCGTTCGAGGACGGTCGCGAGCGCGCATTCGCGAAGCCTCGGCGTCAGCCGAGACCAGGCGCGTCCCAGCTCGGCCGGAACGGCGGGCAGCGGCCGGTTCACGACATGCGCCAGGACGAGCGTGTCGGCCCACAACCGCAGCCACGCCCAGTCGGGGCCGCCGGCGATGAGGTCGGCCTCGCGCAACTCGAACAGCGTGCAGGCGCGTCCCGACCGGCATTCGCAGCCGCAGGCGGCGGAGCGGCGCCCGTCGACCGGGGGCGGCGGGCCGGGCAGTTCCTCCTCGCGCCCTTCGCCGAGCGGGACGCGGACCCGCAGCGGGCGGTCCATGCCGTCCGCGAACACCGCTGCGACGCCGGGACGCAGCGACACCACCTCGCGGGACTGGTCGCCGTCCAGGTTCATGGCCGCGCCGACCTGGTGCCGGTCGTCGTAGGCGGGCAGCCGGTGGACGACCTTCAGCGCGGTGTTCTTGATGACGTCCGGGACGAGTTTGGTCGGAATCTGCTCGGCGACGACGATGCCTTCCCCATAAGCGCGGATCTCGGCGAGCATCCCCGCGAAGAGTTCAACGGCGTGCGAACTGCCGCGCTCGGGCCCGCGATTGCGGAGCAGCCGGTGCGCCTCCTCGATGACGATGACATGCCGCAGCACCGACCCGGTCGCCCGATCCCGGTTCCGTTCCCGCATGCGCAGGTGCTCGACGATGCGGATGATGAGCGTCCCCATGAGGAACGCCTTGTCCTCGTCATTCGCGACGTCCTCAATCGCAAGCACGATGTTGTCGCGAAGCATTCCGCCGATATCAGCGGGGTGACCGCCCTCGAAGAACCGCCCCGCCGACCCGATGCGCAACGACCGCAACCGAACGTCAACGAACCCCTGCACGTCGGCCATCAGCTCACGCCCGTACCCGACGTCCTGGATCACCTGAAGCGCCGCATTCTGCAACTGCTCAAGCGTAGGCACGGCAGGCTCGATAAGAGAGCCCGGCACACCCCCACCCGTAACCACGTCCCACCCGTTGTTCTCGTAGACCCTCTGCAGCGCCTGCGCCATGATCTGCGGGAACGGCTCCTCGGCATCGAACGCCGCCTGGAACAGCGCCCGCACCATGTCGATATGCGCCTGCACCGGATACCCGGGCTCCGGCGCCAGCGGATTCACCGACAACGGCACCGAGCCGGGATCGGACGGATTGACCACCGTCACCGGCCCGCCCAGATCCTGAATGCGACCGGCCATCGCCGCATACTCCGACTTGGCGGGCTCGATCGCCAGCCACGGAATACCCGCCCGCGTCAACTGCTCCAGCAAATGCCGGACGGTCTGCGACTTACCGGCCCCCGTCGCGCCCGTCACGAACACATGCCGGTTAATGGTCGACCGAGGAACGGTGAACCGTCCGACCTCCCGATCCTGCCCGTCCAGGATCGCGCCGAGCTCGATCTCCGGCTCCCCGAACTGCGGCGTGGTCTCGGACGTGACGTCGAAATACCCGGCCTCCAGCACCCGCAGCCCCGGCACCTCCCGGCGCGGCAACCCGGCGAGCGCCGCCAGCGCCCCCGCCGTCGCAATGAACGGGAACCGCTGCTCCGACTCTGCCATCGGCCGAACCGGCACCGGCGCCGTCCCCGGGCTGAGCATCTCGCTGAACGACCCGCTCCCCTGCCCCGACCTGAGCCGATACGGATGGTGCCCGAGCTCCATCGAGCCCACGAGCACCGGCGCGATCTGGCCCAACTCCTCCTGCGATGCCGCACCCGCGACCACCCGCACCTGCCACAACCCGGCCTCGCGGAAGGCGTCCAGTTCCGCAAGCCGCTGATCGGCCCGCGCGACGGCGAGCCGCGCGTGCTCGTCCTCGCCCCGCCGCAGCATCCGCAGCTCGTGCTGCAACTCCCGAACCTCGTCGTCGATCATCCGCTCATCGCACGGGTCGGCGACGACGAACCATCCGAACGGCCGCTCCATCAAGGTGACAAGCGTGGCCTCGAACAGCCCCGGCCCGCCCCCGGCGCCCTGCGGCGCGAGCCGTCCGGGACACCGCGTCCAGGCCATCCGCTCCGCCTGCCGCAGCCACCCGTCCCCGATCGGCACCCCGCGCCCACCACTGGGGAAGAGCAGCCCATGCGTCTCAACACCATCGACCGGCGTCCCGATGGGCCCCGCATTGGTGATCAGCTCCAACGGCGCCCCGGCCCCAGCCGACAGCCACCCCACAACGAACGGTCGCCGCAACCGTGCCGCCGACAAAGCCGCAGGCAGCACACTCACAAAGTCCCACTCCGCCGAAGCGTCCCGCTGCGGCGCCGGAATAGCCTGAATCCGATACCAGGGCCCCGGCAGCACGAACGGCTGCTGCTCAGGGACGGCCCGCATCCCAGGCGGCGGCCCACCCGGCGGAACCCCCGTCCCCCCTCGATAAGGCGGCACCGGCGGCATCCCAGACGAAGTCACCCCCGCATCCTGACGCGCCCCCGCCCTCCACGCCAACGCACCATCAGAAAGAGTCACAAGGATCGACCACACAGCAGCCCCCGAGCCTCAGACACCAGCAAGCCGCGCGGCAAGGAAGGCACGGGAGGCGCAGGAGAACGCCCCCGCCGCGCGGCGGCCTGAGGGACAGCGGCGGCCCCTCTTGCAGGTCGGCGACCGTCTTCGCGTGGGGCTGGGCCGGCACTTTCGACTGCCGGCCCGGCACCCGCGCCCGTTCACGACGCCGCCCACCACGACCGCCGTGGACGCGATCGGGGGAGCACCCCACGGGCGTACTCAAGCAGAACGTTCGCCGATGCCGGTCTGCGTCACATCGCCGACCCACAGCAGGATCACGACTCAGCCCGTGAATAGATACCCCTCTCGGCTTTCCGTCGGGTTTCAGGGGAGACGATCCGGACTGGGCGTGAAGCGCCGCGTGGGAGTGCGTGGCGGGCCGGGCGGCGCGGGGCGGGGCGGGGCGGGGCGGGGACGAATACTTGCGCTGTGTGTCCTCACCGGCCCCAGGTGGACTCGCGGAACTGCCGCACCTCGGCCGCGCTCGTCACCCACTCGGAGATGCGATTCCCATCCTCATCGACTTCACTGTGCGGCTCTACGTACCGCCACGGCTTTTGCGGGTCGAACGGTTCATTGAGCCCATCCAGGATGATGAGAGAATTCTGGACGTAAATTGCATCCCCGTCTCGATACATTGGCCAGCAAGAGATGAAATTGCTGACCGCCGGGTCGGTCATCGAAGCAATGAGACAGGAGATCGCGTTCTCGGAGCGTTCGATTTCCCTTAGGGCACTCTCCCAGCTTCGGCGGTATTCATCCACTGACCAGAAGCTCAGATCCATCAGGAACATCTCCGTGAAGCCGCCGATTCTGATCCTGGCGACAGCAGCGGAGGATGACGACGTCGCACCCTCCGGAACCGGATCATCGATCACCTCGATCGAGAAGCCATCATTCCCTGACGTAGTTGAGATCCGAGTCATAGGTTCCAATCCGCTGCCCTCTGCGGTTGAACATTTCCCAGCCGTCCGTCGCGTGGCGGCACCCGCCACCACATAGTACGTGTGGAGGTCGGCGACGATGAGGTTGTGGACGCGTTGCTGCGGGGCGGTCTCGTGCTCGGCCGCGGTTCACGGGTGTCGGTCGCGATGAGCACGCCGCTCTTCGTCGTCCTGAGGACGAGAGGTGCCGCGGTCGCGGGTTCGGGCGGGTCATCCGTCGTCCAGCCGAGAGCCGGAGCGTCCGCGGTTCACAGTGATCGGGACCAGGTTCTCGTCACCCTTGCTGCTGATGGTGCCGAGGACGGGTCGATGCCCGGGACGAAACTGCTGGTGCACCGCAGGTCGCAGGCCACCGCCGCCAGCTTCTGCCGGACCGGCGTGCACCAAGCGTGCCATCCGACTGCCGCTAGCCTGGCAGTGGCTTCAAGCAGTCCGCGCTTTCGAGGAGGATCTGGATCCCGTCCTTCTCACCAAGAGGCCGCACGCCAAGCACGGACGCGAACTCAGCGGTAAAGAAGGTCACATACCCAGTGACCACCTCGGGATCGAACAGCGTCGGCTCCACAGATATACGTGACATCAGCGAGACTCTCTGATTCGACGCATTCGCCGCATGGAGCGCAGCCCACGCGAACGCAACCCCTCGCCGCATCAGGTGGCGGACTTTCTCACGCCCCGATGATGGAATGCCATCCTCTGGAATACCCCGGCCATTGACGGCGGTTTCGTACTCACCCACCGTCGAAAATGCGGAACGATCACCGAAGTAGGAGTCTCGGAACGCGACGAGCAGCATGGCGCCGCCTTCCGATACCCATCCCTCCTCAACGACCGAGCGCA
The DNA here is from genome assembly GCF_039529475.1 of Actinomadura chokoriensis. Taxonomy (NCBI): domain Bacteria; kingdom Bacillati; phylum Actinomycetota; class Actinomycetes; order Streptosporangiales; family Thermomonosporaceae; genus Actinomadura; species Actinomadura chokoriensis. The sequence goes on from NZ_BAAAMW010000010.1 coordinate 147,804, forward strand.
TCGGAAGGTATACGTCGTCCGCGCGGAGACGTGTCAGAAAGCCCGACCCGAGCGCCTGCTCTGCATCAGGGCTGATCACACTCATCTACTACTTCTCTCGACTCGCATCATGCCAAGTTCACCGCAGCCCGCTACCCGCTACTTCGCCACATGAACGGACGCGCCGATTTCTATGTCGGGGGGTCGGCCTTGTGTTTTCCGTTGGGTTTCAGGGGGGAGACGATTCGGACCGGACGGGAGGCGCCGCGTGGGAGGGCGTGGCGGGCCGGGCGGCGCGGGGCCGGGACGTCCGGTGGCTCCGGTTCGTCGTGGGCGGCGTCGTCGTCCGGCTCGGTGAGGGCCTCCTGCTCTTCGCGGAGGTACTCCTCGAACTCCATGGAGTGCGCGGTCGGCAGCGTGATGATGCCGGGGTTGGCGTCCACCAGGAGAGTACGGCGGCCCGTGGCGCCCGAATGGGTGAACACCATCGCGGTCGGGGGCAGTTCCTGGAGTTGTGGCGGCTCTATCAGGAGTTCGCGGAAGCGCTGTTTGCTCGTTCGACGGTCGGCGACCGTCCTGCCCCAGGCCGTCGCGGAGCTGATGCCCTCCACCAGGACAGAGTCGTCGGCCGCCGGCGCGGGCAGCGGCGACCAGACGGGGTCGGTGAGGCCATCGCCGCGCGGGCGGGCGAAGGCGACCGTGCTGGCGTAGGTCTCCCCCGCGACGTCGAACAGCGTCTCCCCCGCCGCGTCGGTGATCTCGGCGACGATGAGCGGCTGCCCGGCGCCGATGTGCTCGGCGGCGACCCGCGCGTCCTCGGGGTTGCCGAGCCGCATGAACCCGACGGCGGCGTGGCCCCGGCGGCCGAGTCGCTCCCGGACATGCCCCGGAATCGACCGGTACATCAGCACCAGGCCGGTGCCGGTCGCTTCGCAGGCGTCGATGAGCCGGTCGAGGACGTCCCCGCGCAGCTTCTCGGCACCGCAGAGGAAGAGGGTGTGGTCCCAGCGGCCGCCGGGTGGGGCCTCGCGGACGCGGTGGGTCAGCGCGGTCGTGACGTACGTCCCGAGGATGCGGTTGGTCAGGACGCCGGCGCGGCGGTCCATCGACACCACGTGCAGCCTGGACGGCGGCAGCCGCACCGGCTCCGTCGCGAGCTTCTCCAGCTTGCGGAGCTGCGCCTCCAGCGCCCACGCCCGCCGGACGACGATCCGGTCGGTGGCGTCGCGCCCGAAGAGCGTGGCGATGCGTTCGAGCTGCTCGTCGGTCAGCAGGCCCTTGCGGAGGTCGTCGCGCGGGTCGCCGACCTGGGCGAGGACGCGCAGCGCCGCCGTGATGCGCGGGATCGTCGCGTCCGGCCCGAGGACCTCGATGATCCGCTCCAGGATGGAGTTGTCGAACGACAGGTCACGGGTGCCGCCCTCCTCCTCGCCCGCGCTGACGACGAGGGAGAGGACGTCCGCGAGCGCCTCGGGGTTCAGGCCGCGGGTCACGTCCAGCCGGGGCAGGTCGGCGGGCAGGACCCAGACGAGCGGGTCGTCGCCCCGGTCTGAGGCGAGGCGCAGCAGGTCGTGCGCGACCGCGCCCTCCGACAGGTCGATGATGGTGAGCCGCGCGCCCACCGCCAGCCGCGCCGCGCCCATGGTCGTCACGGCCGCGGACCACCCGGCGAGCGTCCCGCCGACGACGTCCACGCGGTCGACCCCCGGCGGGACGGCGACCGGATACCACTCGCGCTGGCCCTCGTAGGCGGCCTGCCGGCGCTCCCACTCGGCCCGCGCCTTGGTGTACGCCTTCTCGGCTGCGTCCCGCTCCCGCCGCCGCGCGGCGCGCTGCCGCTCCTCCTCGTCCCGCTCCTGCGCGAGCCGGGCCCGGACGCCCCGCTCGTCCCGCCACAGCCCGCCGCCGGTGAAGCCGAGGATGACCAGGCACGCCAGCAGCGCGACCCCGGCGAACGCCCACGGGACGACCCCCAGCAGCCCGCACACCAGGAACAGGACGGCGAACGCGATCGTGCCGCCGACCACGATCCGCAGCGGCCGGCCGGCCATGTGCTCCGCGGGCTGCCGCGCCGGCGTCGGCAGCGGCGCCCGTTCACGCTGCTCGGGCGGGGCAGGGGGCGGCCCCGGATCGGGGTGGACCTGCGCGTAGCGCCACCCCACATGGACGCGGTCCGCCTGTGTGAGCCGCGCCATCGCGGACCCGCCCGCCATGTCCGTCACGTCGAGAGACCCCTGGGAGTCGCGGGAGTATATGGAACGCCTCGGGGTTGCCGGTTCGGTTGCCTACACAGCCCAGGGTAAAGAGCTTCCCACCTCCCCGCCCCCCGTTCAACGGAACAGTCCCCCCGACGTCCCCCCACCCCCGACATTTCGGACACCACGCCCACCTGCGACAAGATCAGACACCGCCCCCGCCGCCCCATGACCACACCCGGCCACCCTCCCGGCGGCCGACGCCCGGTCTAGGCGGTAGGGGTGGTCTTCACGGGGAGGAAGGCGTCCAGTTCCATCGTCGGGTGGGGGTACTTCCACTCCGCGGTCTCGAACGGGATGTACATGCCTTCGGGGGTGTCGGCCAGGAAGTAGTTGCCGTCCCACTGGTTGGGGTGCGTGACCGGCGCGTCCTGCGGGTAGCGCGCGCCCAGGGCCTCGTACTTCACGCCGACGCCGAACACGGCGTGGACGGCGGCGTCCACGAAGTTGAGGTGCGCGATGTCGCCGCGGAGATGGGTCCCCTGGATCGCGAGCCCATGCACCCGGTCCCGGGCGAAGTAGAGCGAACTGAGGTCCTTGACGACCTGGTCGAAGGCGTGCGCACTGTCCTGGTGGACGAGGGCGCGCGTCTGCGGCTCGGCGAGCAGCACGTTCGCGACGTAGGTGGGCAGGTCGCCGTGGAACATCCGGACGCGGTTCATGGCGCGGGGGAACAGCCGCCGCAGCCTCTCGTGGGTGAACCGCAGGTAGGCGTCGTTGACGTCGACGAGATCGAGTTCCAGTCCCATCGGCTCGACGCATCCGGCGAGGATCGCCGCGGAGCCGCCCATGAAGACGCCCACGTCGATCAGCCTCGTCAGCTCCAGGTGGCACCGTTCGGCCTGGCGGAACAGGTCGAAGTAGTGGTAGGCGCTGCACTGGTCCTCGTAGACCAGGTCGAGGCCCGCGATCCGGTCGGCGGTGCGGTCGAACACGGTGTTCCGACCGGCGAACGCCTTCAGGTCGGCGTGGTGCCCGCCTCGGATCGGGATGTTCAGCGCCTCATGCGGGCGCTCCACGTCCGCCAGGCCCGGGTCGGGGTCGAGGAACGCGCCCCACGTGGGCTGGTGCATCGCCACGGTCGCGATGTAGTCCGTCATGTCAGATCCTCGGGTTCCGGCGGATGCGTGCGGAGAGCGCCCGTCCCAGCTGCGACACGGCCGCGCCCAGTTCCTCGTCCGGCTCCGGCGGGGCCGCCGCCCGGGCCAGCTCCGTGCGCATGCCCTCCGCCTCCTGCCGGCGGGCGGCGTTCTCGGCCTGCGCCCGCGCGAGTTCGGAGCGCAGTTCGGCGAGTTCCCGCCGCTGCGCGGTGATGGTCTCCGCCAGCCGGTTCGCGTCGTCGGCGCGGGCCTCCGCCTCGTACTGGAGCTGCAGGATGCGGGTGTAGAGCGCGATCCGGTTGTTCTCCATGGCCGCGAGGAGTCCGGAGGACGTGTACGGCCGCAGCGCCTCGAAGATCTCGTCGGCGCCGGGCGCGCCCGTCCTGGCCATGACCCCGAAGCCGAAGACGGCGGGGACGATCGCGAAGCGCCGGTCGCCCGTCTCGGACAGCGCGTCCTCGACGGCGGTGAGGACGCCGTTGCGCTCGCCGCCCGCCTGCGCCGCCACGCTGAACACGCCGTCGCCGATGAACCCGGCCGGGGTGACGTCGTCGTGCCAGACGGTCGGTCCGTCGGCCGTGTCGGGGTGGACGTCCGCCGGCGCCAGCGGTGACGGCTGGTAGTAGAAGTCGCGGCGCCCGCACGGCCACAGCACGTCGTTCATGACGACCACCGCGTCGGGGGCGTTCTTCATGATCCATGCGAGTTCGGCGCGGACCACCGCGTAGTTGTGGTCGCCGTCGAGGACGTACATGTCGGCCACCGGCAGGTCGGCGAGCACCGCCGGGGAGCGCCCCTCCACCAGGTTCAGCCGGGGGTCGCCGTCCAGGACGGCCCGGAGGTCGTCGCCCGGGGCCGGTTCGACGCAGTGGACGGTCGCGCCGAGGTCGGCGTACAGGGAGCTGACCTGCCCGGACTCAACCCCGACCTCGACCACCGTCCGGATCTCGCGGCAGTCGAAGAGCAGCGCGAAGAGTTCCCGGAACACCGACATCGAGTGCAGCAGCAGCGGCTGCTCCCGGGCGGCGCGGGCCTGGGCGTGCGGATCGTCGGGGGAACCGACCACGGCGGCCCCTCGGTCAGCGGTCGTCACCGAGCTTCCTCCTCGCCACTCGCCTGGCGCCGGCGGCGACGCCCCTGACGCCGGCCGTCCGGTACTCCTCGCGCATCCGCCCGGTCAGCCGGGCCGCGCGCGCCGCCCGTTCCGCCATGCGGTCGACCGGCATCCGCGGCGCCAGCCCGGTCGCCGACTGCGGGAGCATCGCGAACGCGATCGTGACCTGCGCGGACGACACCGTGGGCGTCCCCGCGCGGCGGGCCAGCGGGAGCCACACCGCCGCGTAGGAGGTGTCGAACTCCATGAGGTTGCCGCCGAGGTAGCGGCAGTCCGCGTAGTGGAGGCCGACGAAGTCCTCCGGCTTGTCCCAGCGCAGCACCCGCTCGCGGCGTCGCCCCCCGGCGATGACCCTGGCCTCGATCCAGTCGACCCGGACGATCGCCGGACGGCCCGGGATCGCGAGGGAGATGTCGACAGTGTCGTGGTGCTCGAAGTCGATCCGGGCGAAGGACAGCCCGTTGTGGTTGATCCTGACGCGGCGGCGGATCGGGTCGTGCCACCGGTCGTCGGCCGTCCGGTACCGCAGCCGCGTCTCGTACGGCTCGCCGGCCGGGTCGAACGCCTCCGGGGCGATCGCACCGTCGGCGACGGCCCTGGCCATGGCCCCGAGCCCGGTGTCGGACGCGGCGATCAGCGCGGGCCAGAACGAGTCCCGCATGTGCAGGTCGTCGAGGTCGCCCGGCGACAGGTACGGGACGGCGGGCCTCAGGTCGGCGGGCAGCAGGGTCGTGACCTGGGAGGAGCCGAAGTTGTCCTCGTGGGTCCAGTTGCCGAAGACGGCCGCCTCGTCCGCCGTGGGCGCCTCCAGCGCGGCCACCAGGATCCGCGCCAGCCGGTCGCGCGCCGCCTGCGGGCGGGCCAGGTCCGGCCACGCGCCGCCGGACGCCGCGACGTACCTGCTCCACATGTGCTGGAACGCGAACACGCCGTCCTGGACGGTGCGGCGCTCGGCGTTCTGCGACGGCGAGTCGGACGCGTCGCCGAGGACCGGCTCGCCCTCCTCGGTGAACCCGATCAGCGACCCGCACAGCGCGTTGACGCACTGCTCCACGATCTCCGGGCTGCGGGTCACGGTCCGGGCGACGCGCGCCGGATGCCCCGCCTGCGCGAGGTAGCCCTCGGCGCGCAGCCCCGCCAGGTACACCCGCTCCGACCGGTCGTCGGTGGCCAGGTAGAGCCCGGACACCCGTGCGTCGATGCGGGCGATCTCCAGCGCCCGGGCGAGCTGCCGCTGGATCGTGCCGCCCCAGCCGAGGTCGACGAGGGTCAGCTCCGGATCGTCGAGCGCACCGGCGGCCCGCAGCGACTTGATCATGCGTTCGCGGACGGCGGTGACGGTCACCGCGAGCCGGTTGCACAGGTGCGGCGTCTCGGTGAGCGCGCGGGCGACCCGGTCGGCGATGTCGCCGTTGTCGATGACGGTGTCCAGCTCGACGGCGACGCCGGGCACGTCGCCGGGCCGCAGTTCGAGGACGGCCAGCGCCTGCCGGACGGTCAGCCGGTAGCCGGTGCGGATGAAGGCGTGCACCGCGTCGGTGTCGTGCGGGTCGAGCCCGGCCAGCGACGTCACGAACCGCGACAGCCACACGGGCGCGGCCACGACGTCCCAGCCGCGCGCCTCGGCGGCCCGGTTGATGAGCGCGGAGAGCAGCTCCCCTTCGCGCATCGAGCACCACAGCCTGCGCGTCCCGGCCTCGTGCGCCTTCCACGCCGCCCACTCGGCGAACCCGGTGAGCACCGGGCCGAGGACCCCGGCGCCGTACCGCCACGCGACGTCCAGCGCCGAGGTGCTGAACGGGACGCCCGAGTGGACGGCCTTGGCGCGCAGACTGGTGAGGCCGAAGTCGCCGTACCGGTCGTCCAGATCGGGCGCGTGGTCCTCGAGCCGGCCGACCGGCTCCTTTTCCCGCTTCAGCACGTCCAGGCAGGCGTCGTCGAGGCGCCGGTAGTGCACCGTCCGGACGCCGAGCCCGCCGGGCACCTCGTGGTCGGCGATCTCGTGGTCGCCGATGTGCACGACCTGCTCCGGGCTGCGGCCGAGGTCCCGCAGCACGATCTCCCACAGGCCGGACGCCTTGTCCGCGCCGTGCTGGTTGGACCGGAAGATCCGGACGTCGTCCAGCGGGCCCAGCTCGGGGCGGTCGAGGAGCCGGGCGAGCTGGTCCTCGGTGAAGTACGTGTCGGACACCAGGACGACCTGGATGTCCTGCTTCCGAGCGGCCCTGACGACCTCGGCGATGTCCAGGTCCACGACGGTCAGCTCGCGTTCCAGCCCCATCTCGGCCTCGACGAGCTGCTCGAGCGGAGCCGTGCCGAAGATCCCGTCGGGCATGGCGCGCCAGATGTCGAACAGGGACACCTCGGTGCCGAGGGCGTCGCGGCCGCCGCGGGCCGTGTCCTCGGCGGCGATCCGCATCCGGCGGAGGGTCGCGCCGGTCACCCACGGCGGGCACAGACCCGCGTCCCGCAGCCGCGGAGCGAGCAGGCCGAAGACGTCCACCGGCCGCGGCACCCGGCGCCAGAGCACGGTGTCGAAGACGTCCAGGGACAGCACGGAGCAGGCCCGGTCGGCGATGATCCGGTGCACGTCGTCGAGCAACGGGCAGCCGTGTTCCTGCTTGGTCAACGCCGCACCCTTCCCCCTGGCCCCCGGCCGGCCCTCGGCCGGGGCACGGGTCACCTTATCCACCGCTTTCTCCCGACGCAGTCCGCGTTCCGGCGGCGGCCGGACGGTCCGCGAGCGCCGCGGCGGCACGGCGGGCCGCACGGTCCTCGCGGACCAGCCGGCCGGCCTCCTCGGTGTCCCCGTCGAAGATCACCCGGCCCTGCCGCATCGTGATGCCGCGGTCGCACAGCCCGACGAGCATCTTGATGTCGTGCGCGACGACGACCATGGTGCGGCCCTCGCCGCGCAGCTCCCGGATGCGGTCCAGGCACTTCTCCCGGAACGGCGGGTCGCCGACCGCCAGCACCTCGTCGATGAGGAACACGTCCGGCTCGGTGTGCGCCGCGATCGAGAACGCCAGCCGCATGAACATGCCGGACGAGTAGAACTTCACCTGGTCGTCCAGGAAGCGCTCGACGCCGGAGAACTCGACGATCGCGTCGAACTTCCGGAGGACCTCCGCGCGGGACATGCCGAGGATCGCGCCGTTGAGGAAGACGTTCTCCCGGCCGGTCAGCTCCGGGTGCAGCCCGGCGCCCACGTCGATCAGGCCGGCGACGCGGCCGCGGACGCGCACCGACCCCTCGTCCGGCTGCATGACCCCCGAGATGAGCTTCAGCAGGGTGCTCTTGCCCGACCCGTTCAGCCCCATCAGCGCCACGGTCTCGCCCTGGTCGATGGTGACGCTCACCTCGTCCAGCGCGCGGAAGCGGTCCGACAGGCTCTGCCGCCGCAGCGCGCGGACGCTCATCTCCTTGATCGAGCGCGCGTGCCGCAGCGTGAAGTTCTTCGTCACGCGGTCGATGACGATGGACGGCGCGGACGGGGACGGGCCGGGCGAGGACGGCGTCGGCGGTGAGGGGGTCAACGGCTACAGCTCCTGCGCGAAACGCTTCTGCATGCGGGCGAACGCCGCGTGCCCGGCGATGAACACCAGCACGCTCACGGCGAGGGACTCGCACGCGCGGGCGTAGAGGTCGGGCGGGAACGCGAACCCGCCGTCCGCTCCGGGGTACCAGAACGCCCGCTGGAACAGGGACACCGCGCTGACGAGCGGGTTGGCGAGGTAGACGTCCAGCACCCAGCCGGGCGCGTGGGTCTGGACGTGCGTCCACGGGTAGATCATCGGCACCGACCAGGTGATGACGATCATCGAGATGTCGACCGCCTGCTCCAGGTCGCGGAAGAACACGTTCACCGCCGCGCACAGCAGTCCGACGCCGAACCCGAGGACGACGATGATCGTGAACCCGAGGACGGCGGCGCCGATGCCCGCCGGCGAGGGCCGCCACCCGGCGGCGACCGCCCCGCCCAGCAGGATCAGGAAGCCGGGCAGGAAATGGACCAGCGAGACCAGCGCCGACGCCGCCGGGAACATCTCCCGGGGCAGGAACACCTTGCGGACGAGCGCGGCGTTGCCGGTGACCGACCGGGTCGCCGAGTGCAGCGTCTCGGTGAACAGGTTGACCAGGACCATGCCCGCGAACAGGTAGACGGGGAAGTCGTCGATCTGCCGGTCCATGCCGAGGAACACGCCGATGACGTAGAAGTAGACGGCGAAGTGCACGGCGGGCCGCACGTAGGACCAGCCGAGCCCGAGCAGCGAGCCCTTGTACCGGGCCCGCAGCTCGCGACGCACCAGGAGCCGCAGCAGATACCTGTTCTGGAAGGTCCGGCGCAGCCCGCCGCCGGCCCCGGGCGCCCGGAGGCCGTCGTCGGCGCGGATCGGCGCGGTGGTCATCCCGGCCCGCCCCCGGACTCCTCGGAACCCGAGGCACCGGAACCCGGAGTACGGGGTCCGGCCGCCTCGAAGGTGGCGCGCCACGCCTCCGGGGAGGCGATCTCGGCCATGGCCGCCCGGTACCGCCGGCTGAGCTCCGGCCATTCCCGGCCGAGCCGGGCGTGCAGCAGCGACGTCCGCGCGAGCAGCCTCTTGAAGCGCTCCGGGTCGCGCTGGTACCAGGCCACCTTCGTGCCGTCGGCGGAGGAGACCAGCGCGCTGTCGACCTGCGACAGCAGGCTCCAGTGCCGGTCGATGTGCGGCACCACCAGCTGCGGGTTGCCCCGGGCGGCGGGGTCCACCGGGCGCAGCTGCTTGACGGTGCCGAGCATCGCGCTCGCCAGCACGTTCACCTTGCCGCGCGGCGGCTTGAACGCGCGTCCCCGCTTGGGCGGCCGGTCCCGCCGCACCTGCGGGAACTCCTCGTGGCTGACGCGGTTGCGCGCGTCGGGGAACTCCTTCCGGAACGCCATGATCTCCGGCAGCTTGGCCGCGATCCCGGCGTGCATGTGCTCCGGGCCGCTCAGCACGTCCTCGATCGCCGACAGCATCAACTCGGCGGTCGAGTACTGCATGGCGAGCGCGTGCTTCACCGAGATGATGAAGCTCTCCTTGAGGAGGTTCCCGCCGCGCTCGTAGGGCGAGTGCATCAGCGCGGTGACGAGCCGGTTCCGCTCGTGGAAGTACGCCTGCCAGTCGATGCCGTCGTCCTTGTCCTGCCACGGGACGTGCCACGCCGCCATGCCCGGCAGCGACACGGTCGGGAAGCCGGCCTCACCCGCGCGGACGCAGTACTCGGCGTCGTCCCACTTGATGAACATCGGCATGGACAGGCCGATCTTGCGCACGACGTCGGTGGGGATCAGGCACATCCACCAGCCGTTGTAGTCGACGTCGACGCGCCGGTGCAGCCACTTGGTCTCGCGCAGGCTCCCCGAACTGGTGCGCTTCCGCGGGTCCGCGTTGAGGGCCGGGTACGGGTTCCGGATGGGCGGCAGCGCGAAGTCGTGTTCGCGCTTGGTGTGCGGGGCCTCCTCCCACCACCAGCGGTACCGCGCGATCGTCTCGCCGTAGGCGTGCAACTGCGAGCGGACGAACAGGTTGAACATGTGCCCGCCCACGATCGTCGGCGTGCGGGCGAAGTCGGCGAACGCGACCGCGCGGAGGATGCCCTCGGTCTCGGTGACCACGTCGTCGTCGAGGAGCAGGACGTAGTCGCTGGCGCCGGCCGCGACCGTCTCGTCCATCGCCCGGGAGAAGCCTCCGGATCCGCCCAGGTTGCCCTGCTCGATGACATGCAGCTTGGCGCCGAGCGCGTCGGCAGCCCCCGCGTAGCCCGCGTCGTCGCGCACCCGGTCGGTGCCCTGGTCGACGACGTAGACGGCGTCGACCACGTCCAGCACCTCGGGCGCGGCGGCCAGCGCGACGAGCTGGTCCACGCAGAAGTCCGGGCGGTTGAACGTGGTGATGCCGAGGCTCACCCGGCCCTGCCGGACGTCCCCCGCCGCGTCGAGGTCCGCGCACCAGTCGGCCCGTTCGAGGACGGCGTTGCCCTCGCCGGCCAGGACGTCCATCCAGTACCAGCCGCCGTCGATGAACGGGAGCAGCGGCAGCCGGAACGTCTCCTCCCGGGAGGCACCGGAGTCGAACCGCGCGGAGGCGACGCGCTGCACGTGGCCCTTCGCGCTGGACCGGTAGACGATGACGGTGCCCTGGCCGCGCATCCGGACCCGCAGCGTCACCTCCTCCACGCGCGTCCAGCGCCGCCAGTAGCTGGCGGGGAACGCGTTGAAGTAGGTGGCGAAGGAGGCGCGCCGCCCGACGGGGACCACGACGCTGCGCCGCCCCACGGCGGCGGCGGGCCCGGCCTCCACCTCGGTCTCGGCGGCAAGGGCCTCGGCCCCCCGGGCGATCTCGCCCTCCACGTACAGCTTGAGGACGTCGAGGTCGCGGTCGACCGGCATCACGACGCGCTGCAGGACGCGCGCTCGGCGGGGGGTCTCGTCCTCGGCCGTCGCCGCGGCGGGTTCACTCACTCGTCCACACCTCCGCTTATGAGACGCGAACCCTCGGCGAAATGGGGACGCAGTCTGTTGTCGACCATGCTGAGCGCGCTCGCGATCGCCATGTGCATGTCGAGGTACCGGTACGTGCCGAGCCGCCCGCCGAAGAGGACCCCGTGCTCGCCCTTCGCCAGGTCGCGGTAGGCGAGCAGGCGGGCGCGGTCGGCGGCGGTGTTCACCGGGTAGTACGGCTCGTCTCCCCGTCCCGCGGCCCGCGAGTACTCGCGCATGATCACCGTTCTGTCGGGCGGATGGCCGTCGCGCTCGGGATGGAAGTGCCGGAACTCGTGGATCCGGGTGTAGGGGACGTCCTCGTCCGCGTAGTTCATCACCGGGGTGCCCTGGAAGTCGCCGGTCGGCTCGACGCTCAGCTCGAAGTCGAGCGTCCGCCAGCCCAACTCGCCCTCGGCGTAGCCGAAGTAGTGGTCCAGCGGCCCGGTGTAGACGACGGGCACGTTGCCGACGATGTCGTCGCGCAGGTCGAGGAAGTCGGTGTTCAGCCGGACCTCGATGTTCGGGTGGTCGGCCATCCGCTCCAGCCAGGCGGTGTAGCCGTCGACCGGAAGCCCCTCGTGGACGTCGTTGAAGTACCGGTTGTCGAAGGTGTACCGCACCGGGAGCCGGGTGATGATCTCGGCGGGCAGGTCGCGCGGGTCGGTCTGCCACTGCTTGGCGGTGTAGCCGCGGATGAACGCCTCGTACAGGGGGCGCCCGATCAGCGAGATCGCCTTCTCCTCCAGGTTGGCCGGGTCCGACACCTCGGCGGCCTGGCCGGCGATCAGCGCCCGCGCCTCGTCCGGGCTGAAGACCCTGCCGAAGAACGTGCAGATCGTGCCGAGATTGATCGGCATCGGGTACACCCGGCCCTTGAACGTCGAGTACACCTGGTGCCGGTAGCCGGTGAAGGCGGTGAACCGGTTGGCGTACTCCCACACCCGCTCGTTGGAGGTGTGGAACAGGTGCGCGCCGTAGCGGTGGATCTCGATGCCCGTCTCCGGCTCGGCCTCGCTGTAGGCGTTGCCGCCGATGTGGTCGCGCCGGTCGAGGACGAGCACGCGCAGGCCGAGCCGGGCCGCGCAGCGTTCGGCGACCGTGAGCCCGAAGAACCCGGAACCGGCCACCACGAGATCAACGTTCACTGGACGGTGTCCATCCCGTGCGGGGAGCAGAGGACCGGGCCGCACTACGGCACCGGCCGGTCGATACGTACGGATCGCGGCTAAGATACCGGGGATTTCATCGGCACCAAGGCAGGGCTCCCAAGGATCGCGGTGGTCTCGTCCACTCCTGGCCGCACGTCGCGCGGCACGCGCCCGGTGGTCTTCCTGCACGTCGGAGCCGCCAAGTCCGGGACGACGTTCCTCCAGCAGGTGCTGTGGCACAACCGCGCCCGGCTGCGCGAGCAGGGCGTCCTCTACCCCGGCGCGGACTTCTCCGCCCACGTCAGGGCGGCCTTCGACCTGCGCCGGACGTTCTTCCGCGAGGCGTCCGACCCGAGGACGCGCGGCGCCTGGCGGGATCTGGTGGACGAGATCCGCGACTGGCCCGGCACCGCGATCATCTCGCAGGAGCTCCTCGCCCCGGCCCGGCCCGCCTACGTCCGGCAGGCCATGGCCGACCTCGATTTCGCCGACGTCCACGTGGTGTTCACCGCGCGCGACCTCGGCCGGCAGATCCCGGCGCACTGGCAGGAGGACGTCAAGAACCGGTTCGCCACGTCGTTCACCGAGTTCGTGGCCGCCCTCCGGCGGCGCAACTGGCGGACGTTCGAGAGCGCGCGGCTGTTCTGGGGCCTCCAGGACCCGGTCGCGGTGCTCGGGCGCTGGGGAGCGGACCTGCCGCCCGAACGCGTCCACGTCGTCACGCTGCCCCGGCCCGGCGCACCGCGCGACCTGCTCTGGCGGCGCTTCTGCGCGGCCACCGGGCTCGCCCCGGACGACGCCGACCTCTCCGGCACGTACGCCAACGCGTCGCTGGGCCTGACCGAGACCCAGTTCCTGCTCCAGCTCAACGCGGCGCTCACCGAGCGGATCGGCTGGCAGGTCTACAACGACGAGGTGAAGCTCTTCCTCGCGCAGCACGTGCTGGCCGGGCGGCCGGGTCCGGTCAGGATCGAGCTGCCCGCCGAGCACCTGCCGTGGGCGACCGAGCGGGCCATCGAGACGGTCGAGGGGCTGCGCGCGGCCGGCTACCACGTGGTGGGCGACCTGTACGAGCTGATGCCGATGGCCGCATCCGGCCCCGCGCTCGGGACGGCGCCCGCCCCCGATCCGGCCGACCCGCGCTGGACGGAGATGGCGGACGCGGGCATCGATGCCATCGCGGCGCTGCTGCGGCGCGTCCAGCAGAGGCAGGAGCACGCCGCGTCCGTGCCCGGCGCCGGCATGCCGGTCCGCGACCGGGTCGGGCTGCTGCGGCGCGAGTCGGCCGGCCTGGCGGAGACCACCGGCCGGCTGGCGCGCGACGCCGCCCCGCTCGTCGAGCGCGCCGCACGCAGCGCGCGCGAACGGTACCCGGCCGTGCGCCGCCTCGGCGGCGCCTACCGGAGGGTGCAGGGCAGGGCGGCGCCGTCCGAGACCGGGACGAGCACTGAAACGAGCACTGAAACGACTGCGAGGTGAACCCGCGGATGGACGAGCGGCGGCCCGACAAGCCCGCCAAGTCGGTATATCTGCACATCGGTGCGCCCGCCGCCGGAACGGCCTTCCTCCACCGGGCGCTGTGGGGCAACCGGCGGCGCCTCGCCGACGCCGGCGTCTGCTACCCGATCGCCGGGCCGCAGGAGCACTTCGGTGCCGTGATGGACCTGCGCGAGATGAGCTGGGGCGGCCGCCGCGACCCGAGCTGGGACGGCGCCTGGGAGCGGATGGCCGAGCGCGCCCGCGACTGGGACGGCCCGGCGGTCGTCTTCTCGCAGGGGCTGCTGGCGGGCGCGACCGAGCGGCAGGTCGAGCGGGCGGTGGCGTCCCTGGAGCCGGCCGAGGTGCACGTGGTGTTCGCCACCCGCGACCTCGGCTGGCAGCTGATCCTCGACTGGCAGGAGCAGATCCGGCACGCCCACACCATCACGTTCGAGCGCTTCGTCGACGACCTGGTCAAGCGGGGCATCGACGCGCCGGAACCGTACGGGGAGATGTTCTGGGGGCAGCACGACCCCGTGCGGGTGCTCGCCGCGTGGGAGTCGGCGGTGCCGAAGGAGCGCGTCCACGTGCTGACGATTCCGCCGCCCGGCGGCCCCGCCGGGGTGCCGTGGGACCGGTTCCGCGAGGTGACCGGGATCGGCGGCGGTGTGTGCGACACCGACGGGATACCGGCGGACGAGCCGCTGTCGGCGGTCGACGCGGAGCTGCTGCGCCGGCTGAACGAGCGGATCGGCCCCGCGCTGGGCGAGGACTACGAGCGCGTGGTCCGCGAGCACCTCGTCGACCGCGCCCGCGCCGCGGGCGACGGCCGGACGCGGATGCGCCTGCCCGCCCGGCACGCGGAGTGGGCGGCGGCGAAGACGCGGGAGATCACCGCGTCGCTGCGCGCCTCCGGCTATGCCGTGGCCGGCGACCTCGCCGAGCTGACCACGTCCCGCGAGCCCGGACCCGGCCTCCTTCCGGGCGACGTCCCGGACGAGCTGATCGCGACCGCGTCCGTCGGGGTCGTGGCGCACCTCCTGGCGGAGCTCGCGGCGGCCGACGAGCGGATCGGGCTCGCGCACCTGCACAGCGAGTTGGCCGGCGTCCGGGAGAACCTGCGGGAGCTCATCGAGACCGCGGCCGATCCGTCCCCGGCCCTGCAGCGTGCCGCCCGCCGCGCGACCGGCAGGCGCGGCCGGTGACGCCCGGCCCGGGCCCGGTCGCGGCGGTGGTCGTCACCCACGACCGGCGGGACCTCCTCGGCGAGGCCCTGTCCGCGCTCGCCGCCCAGCGGCGCCCGCCGGACCGGACCATCGTGGTCGACAACGCCTCGTCCGACGGCACCGCCGCGATGGTCACGGAGCGCTTCCCGGACGCCGACCTGCTGGTGCTGCCCCGCAACATCGGCGGGGCGGGCGGGTTCAGCGCCGGGCTGGCCCGCGCCCTGGGCGGCGGCGCCGGGCTGGTCTGGCTGCTGGACGACGACACGGTGCCGCGCCCCGACGCGCTCGGCGAACTGCTCGCGGCCCGCGCGAGGGCCACCGCGGACGACGGCCCGCCCGCGCTGGTCGCGAGCCGCGTCGTGTGGACCGACGGCCGCGACCACCCGATGAACACGCCGCGCCGCAAGCCCCGCGCCACGGCCGCCGAGTCCCGCGTCGCGGACGCGGCCGGCTGCGTCCCGATCCGCTCCGCGTCGTTCGTCTCCGTGCTGGTCGACGCGGCCGCCGTGCGGGAGCGCGGGCTGCCGGTCGCCGACTACTTCCTGTGGAACGACGACTTCGAGTTCACCACCCGGCTGCTGCGCGGCCGGCGCGGCCTGCTCTGCCCGGACAGCGTCGTCGTGCACAAGACGCGCGGCTTCGGCGGCGCGGACGCCGACCCCGGCGACCGCTTCTTCTTCGAGGTCCGCAACAAGATCTGGCTGTTCACCGGCAGCCGGGGGCTGGCGCCGGCCGAACGCGCCCTGTACGCCGGTTCCACCCTGCGGCGCTGGGCCCGCACCTTCGCGGGATCATCGGACCGGACGGTCCTGCGCCGCGCCATGCTCCGCGGGCTCAAGGACGGGTTCACCCGCCGCCCGCAACCCACCCCAGCGCTGCTGCGCGAAATCGGAGTCGAGGTCCCCCAGCATGACGGCGACGCCCCATGAGACGGAACGGCACGGCCGGCCGGACGGCGAAGCGCCCGGACCGCCCCCGGCCGGTGCCGGCGGCCCGGCCCGCACGGACGCCACGGCCCGCACGGACGCCGTGGCCCCCGCGGACGCGCCCCGGTGGCGTCCGACCGCGCCCTGGACCCTGCCGCTGGTCCCCGCCGCGCTGACCCTCGCGATCACCCTCATCGGCATCGGGAACCCGTCGCTCTGGCTCGACGAGGCCGCCACGATCAGCATGACGACCCGGTCGTACGGGGAGATGCTGCGCGTCTTCGACCATCTCGACCTCGTCCACGCCCTCTACTACATGGTGATGAAGCCGTGGGTGGCGGTGTTCGGGACGAGCGCGGTCGCGCTGCGGCTGCCGAGCGCGCTCGCGATGGCGGCCGCCGCCGCGGGGATCACGGTCATCGGCCGCCGCTGCCTCGGCACTGCCGCCGGGGTCCTCGCCGGGCTGGCGTGGGCGGTCGCCCTGCAGACCTCCCGTTGGGCGCAGGAGGGCCGCTCCTACGCGATGACGGCCGCGGTCGCGGTGCTCGCGACCTACCTGCTCGTCCGGGCCGTGGACCGAGACGAGCGGCGCCCGTGGCCCTGGTTCGCGGGCTACGCCGCCGCGATCGCGCTGCTGGGGTTCCTGCACCTGCACGGCGCCCTGCTGCTGGCGGCGCACGGCACCACGCTCCTGCTGATCCGCCCGAGGGCCGGGGTCTGGGTCCGCTGGACGGTCTCCGCCGTACTGGCCGCGGCGCCGCTGGTGCCGTTCGCGCTCGCCGCCCGGAACCAGAAGCTGCAGGTCGAGTGGCTGCCGAAGCCGACCTGGGACGTCGCCTGGTCGCAGTTGCAGTTCTTCAGCGGCGGCCGGGCGATCGTCTGGCTGGTGGTGACGCTGTCGGTGATCGGCGTGATCGCCGACGTCCGGGTGCGGCGGGGCCGCCCGATCGCCCTGCTGTCGCCCGGAACGGTCTCGCTGCCGGCCGTGGCCCTGCCCTGGCTCGTGCTGCCGACCGTGCTGCTGGTGGCCGTCTCGCTCGTGAGCGACCCGGTCTTCTTCTTCCGGTACACGACCTACTGCCTGCCCGCGATGGCGCTGCTCGTCGGCGCGGGGCTGGCCCGGGTCCTCGCCGCCGCCGGGCGCCGCGCCGACCAGGCCGCGGTGATGGCGGTGGCCCTGGTCGCGCTCGTCACCCCGTCCATCCAGGACCACATGTTCATCCGGGAGCAGGGAAGCCGCCCGGAGGACATGGAGAAGGCCGCGGACGTCATCCGCGACCACGCGCGGCCGGGCGACGCCATCGTGTACCTCGCGGGCGTCGTGCGGTGGAGCGCGGCGGCCTACCCCGACGTCTTCGGACGGCTCCGCGACGTCGACCAGCGCATCGACCCGGTGAGGGCCGCCAACCTCAAGGGCCGCGACGTGTACCCGCGCGACCTGCCGCCGAAGCTCGCCCGCATCGACCGGGTGTGGGTGATGAGCCACCAGCACCTCGACCTGGGCAACCCGGTCATCCAGCGCCGTGAGCGGGCCGTGCAGGCGGGCGGGCCCTGGCGGCAGGTCGGCAGGTGGACGTACACGGGCGGCTGGCTCGTCCTGTACGTGCGGACCGGCCCCTACCGGACGTCGAGGTAGTCGACCTGCCCCTGGCCCTGCCCGCCGAGTCGGCGCAGGCTGAGGGTGTTCCACCCGGCGGCCAGCTTCACCTCCGCCGAGACGGACGCCCAGCCGGCGCCCTTCGTCGGGCGGAGCCGCAGGGACGTCGCGACGGTCCCGTTCGCGAAGAGCTCCAGGTAGGAGTCGGTCCCGGAGCGGTTCGCGTACTGGGTCCGGACCGTGTACTTCCCAGCGGCGGGTGCGAAGACCGGGACGTCCACGCGGCAGCCGTCCTGGGCGAACGGGCCGATGGCGCGCCCGCCGGAGGCGTGGGGCCGCGCCAGCACGGAGACGCAGCCGTTCAGCCGCCCGCGCTCCGCCTCGTAGCGGACGGGCACCCCGCGCACGACGGGACGCGCGCCGTCCCAGCCGAGCCGGGCGACGTACATGCCGCGGGTCACCCGGGAGCCGCCGTGGCGGTCCAGGATGCCGTGGAAGACCAGGTAGTCGCCCGTCTCGTCGCTGAGCACGTCGGCGCTGCCCGGCCCGTCGACCTGCCCGCCGTACTGGCCGGTCGACTGGATCGGCCCGCCCTTCCGGTACGGCCCCCCGATGGCGGACGCCACCGCGTAGCGGGTCTGGTAGTTCGACTGGAAGTACCAGCCCGCCGCGTAGAGCAGCACGTAGGAGTCGCCGCGGCGGACGAGGTCGGGCGCCTCCACCAGGACGGGCTCGTCCGCGGCGCGGCCCATGATCCGCTTCGGCGGGCCCGCCGGGCGCAGCCCGTCCGGACTCATCCTGACCAGGTAGATCGCCGCCGTCCGGCGCTCATCGCTCTTGTAGAGCAGGTAGCGCGTCCCGTCCTTCTCGATGTAGGACGCCGGGTCGATCGCGCCGCCCAGGTCCAGCGGGCACACCAGCGGATCGCCCTCCATCGGGACGAACGGCCCGGCCGGGGAGGAGGCGGTCGCCACCCCGATGCACTGCTGGTCGCCGTCCTTGCGGCGGGCGGAGAAGTACAGCACGTACGACCGGGACCCGCCCTGCGGCGGGACGACCTCGGGCGCCCACGTCCAGCCCTCGGCGGCCCACGCGGGGAGCCGGGCGAGGCCGTCGCCGGGCGAGGGGGTCCACGGCCCGGTCGGGGTCGGAGCGGTGGCGACGGGCATCGTCGCGTCGGCGTTGTTGGTGCCGTAGGCGAAGTACGTCCCGGCGGCCTTGATGACGGTCGGGTCGGCGAACGACCCGGCGATCACCGGCTTGACCGGCGAGTAGCCGGGCGGGTCGATCGGCACCGGGGATCCGGCCGGGCTCGGCGGCGGCGGCTTCGCCGGCTTGCCGGAGCCGTGCGCGGCCCCCGGTGAGGGGCGCGCGGCCGTCGCGTCGGAGGAGGGCAGGCAGGACACGGCCAGCCCGATGACCAGCGCGATCACGGCGCTGATCGCGGCCCCGGCCAGCAGCGGCAGCAGGGGCGCGAGCGCCTGCAGGTCCCCGCCAGGTCTCCTCATCCCATCCGGCATCATGCCAACAGACCGCGGGCACGGCGAACCGCCCGGAGTACGCGGAATGTCGTCCAGATCGTTACGCTGGCCCGGCGACCGCATCGTGGAAGGGAAGACGTTGACCCGACACCGGCGGCTGGCGGCCGTCCTGTGCGTGCTCGCCCTCCTCGCACTGAGCGGTTGCAGCCTCCAGCCGGGCGGGCACGCCGACGACGGGAAGGGCGGCGGGAAGGGGAGGCCCGGCACGGCCGCGAAGAAGCCGAACATCGTCTTCGTCCTGACCGACGACCTGTCCTGGGACCTCGTCGCGCACATGCCGCAGGTGCTGCGGATGCAGCGGGACGGGCTCACGTTCGACAACTTCATCGTGGCGGACTCGCTGTGCTGCACCTCCCGCGCCACGATCTTCACCGGCCGGTACCCGCACAACACCGGGGTCCGGACGAACTTCCCGCCCCTCGGCGGCTACCAGGTCTTCAAGGGGAACGGCGGCGAGCAGGCGTCCTTCGCGCCGTTCCTGCAGAAGGCCGGCTACCGCACCGCGCTGCTCGGCAAGTACATGAACGGCTACCAGCCCGGCGACGTCCAGGGCGGGACGAAGCCGTACGTCCCGCCTGGCTGGACGGAATGGTACGTCAACGGCAACGGCTACCCCGAGTACGACTACAACCTGAACGAGAACGGCCGGCTCGTCCACTACGGCTCCGAGCCGCAGGACTACCTCACCGACGTGCTCGCGAACAAGGGCGTGGACTTCATCAACCGCTCCCGGGGGTCGGCGCAGCCGTTCTTCATCGAGATCGCGACGTTCGCGCCGCACGGGCCGTTCGTGCCCGCGCCGAGGCACGCCGGGAAGTTCCCCGCGCTGCGGGCGCCGCGGCCGCCGTCGTTCAACGAGGCGGACGTCCGCGACAAGCCGTCCTGGCTGCGGCCGCACCCGAAGCTGCGCAAGCCCGGGATCCGGCGGATCGACGAGGGCTTCCGCAACCGGGTCCGGATGGTCCAGGCGGTGGACGAGATGCTCGGCCGGATCCGGACAACTTTGAAGGAACTGGACATCGACCGCGACACCTATGTCGTGTTCGGCTCCGACAACGGCTTCCACCTGGGGGAGCACCGGCTCGCCGGCGGCAAGATGACCGCGTTCGACACCGACGTCCGGGTGCCGTTCGTCTTCACCGGGCCCGGTGTCCCGGCCGGGCGCAAGGTCGCGCAGATCGCGCAGAACACCGACCTCGCCCCCACCTTCCAGGACCTCGCCGGCCTGCGCCCGCCCGCCGCGACGGACGGCCGGTCGCTCGCCCCGTTCCTGCGCGGCGGCACCCCGGCGGACTGGCGCGAGACCGCGCTCATCGAGCACGTCAAGCCGGCGCCGTCCCCGGAGGACCCCGACCGGCAGGACTCGGCGCCCGGCGCGCCGACGACCTACAACGCGCTCCGCACGAACGACATGCTCTACGTCGAGTACGCCGACGGGGAACGCGAGTACTACGACCGCACCCGCGACCCCCACGAGCTGAGCAACATCGCCGCGACCCTGCCGGAGCAGCGGCGGCGGCACCTGTCCGATCTGCTGTACGCGCTGACGCACTGCGCGGGCGCCAAATGCACCGACGCGGGCCGGAGCCGGTGAGGGCTCGCGTCCCTTATGCGCCGCTATCATCGCTGACGATTGCGGCGACTCGGTGCGATGTGCACCGCGAGCCGGATACAGGGTGAGCCGATGCGGGGAGAGCGGGCGTGACTCCAACGGGAAAGCCGGACGACGACCACGAGGCGGAGCGTCCCGGCTCGGGCGAGCCGGCTCAGGTCCCGCCCCCGCCGCGTTGGCTGGACGACCAGGGCGGCCCGTCCGGCCCGCTGCTTCCGTCGGACGGGCCGGCGCAGCGGCTCCCCGCCGAGCCGCCGGCGCCCGAACCGCCCGCGGCGGAGCCGCCCGCGGCCGACGACTCCGGTGAGAAGGACGCGGAGGCCGGTCTGGCCGACCGCACCATGCTCGAGTTCAGGTTCGAGCGCGACGAGGCAGAGCCCGCCGCGGAGGCTCCCGCGGCCGGCGGTCCCGCCGCGATCCCGGCGCCGCCGCCGTTCCCGTACGCGCAGGAGATGCCCGACGCGACGCAGGTGCAGCCCCACCCGGCACCCGCGCAGCCGCCCGCACCGCAACTCCCCGCACCGCAACTCCCCGCACCGCAGGCGCCCGCACCCCAGCCGCCGGCACCGCAACCACCCGCAGCCCAGCCGGCGGCACCGCAGCCGCCGGCACCACCCGCTCCGCCTCCGCCGGCTCCGCCCGCGCAGTTGCCGGCTCCGCGCCCGCCGGTCGCGCAGCCGCCCGCCGCGCAGCCGCCCGCCGCGCAGCCGCCGCCCGCTCAGAGCCCCCCGGCTCACGACCCGTTCCCCTACGCGCAGGAGATCCCCGCCGCGCCGCCCCGTCCGGCACCGGAGCCGTTCCCCTACGCGCAGGAGGTCCCGGGCGGCGCGCCGAGCGCTCCCCCGGCGGCCCAGCCGTTCCCGTGGGCGCAGCAGGTCCCCGGAGCGCCGCAGGCCGCCCAGGAGGGCGTCCAGCCGGTGGCGCCGCCGCCGGTGGTCGACGAACCGTGGCGGACGACGCAGAGCAAGCCCAAGAAACCGCGCAGGAGCCTCAAGAAGCCGCTGCTCATCGCCGGCGCGGGTCTGGCCGCCGCGGCCCTGGTCGCCGCCGCGGTGATCGTGGTGCCCGGCCTGCTCGGCGGCGACGAGGACGAGGGCGGTGCGGGCGCCACGCTCGCCGGGGCGCTGTTCCCCGTCGACGGCGCGGCGGCCACCGACGGCCGCGACCAGCAGATCAGCGGCGTCGCGGCGCTCGGCTCCACCGTGGTCGCGGTCGGCGGCGAGACCGACCCGCAGAACGCCCGCGGTCTGTTCCTGGTCTCCACGGACGCCGGCCGGACCTTCAAGTCCGTCCCGCAGCAGAGCACCGACGGCGGCGTCGCGCCGTCCGGCGGCGTGCCCGAGGCGGTCGGCGGCTCGCCCCGCGGCTGGGTCGCCATCGGCAGCCGCGCGGGAGGCGGCGGCGCCGTGTGGACGAGCGAGAACGGGACGGAATGGCGGCGGCAGCCCGACGCCGTCGGCGACGTCTTCGGCCCGAAGGACCGGGTGAAGCGCATCGTCGGGACGCGCAGCGGGTTCATGGCCATCGGCGAGAACTCCCCCAAGGGCGACTTCAGCGACTCCCGCCCGGCGGTGTGGCTGTCCGCCGACGGCCGCCGCTGGGAGGCGCGCATCGGCGACCAGACCGGCCTGGACGTGCAGAAGGCGGCGCTCTCCCTGGTCGAGGCCGCCGCGAGCGGCGACGTGATCCTGCTGGAGGGGCTGGTCACGCCCGACTCCAAGAAGCCCGGCCCGTACCGGAAGGTGTGGCGTTCGCAGGACGGCGGCCGGACCTGGGCGACCTCCGACGTGCCGGTGCCGAAGGGCAGCCGCGGCCTGATGATCGGCGGCGGGCCCGCGGGCTTCCTGGCGATGCGGGAGATCAAGGCGTCCGGGAAGCTCGCCGGCCAGGCGTTCCTGTCCAAGGACGGCAGGACCTGGACCAAGGCCGGGACCCTGGGCGCGTCCGGCTACCGCATGACCAGCGGGATCGCCGTGGACGAGCAGGGCTTCACCGCCGTGGTCGTCCGCAACGGGGACACGCTGCTGTCGCGCAGCGCGGACGGCATGACCTGGCGCGGCGCGGGCACGGCCGAGTCGAAGCCGGGCCGCGAGCTCACCGGCGCGGCGGCGTCCGGCGGCCAGACCGTCCTGGTCGGCCGCGAGCCCGGCGGCGGCGACACCAACGCGGTGCTCGGCGTCTGGGACGCGAACGGCACGGCGCTCCCCGTCGACCCGTCCAAGGTCCCGGGCGCCGTCCGGCCCGACCATGCGGTCCGCTCCGTCGGCGCCGCCGGGAAACTGGCCGTGGCGGTGGGGAGCGCGAGCGGCGACGCCGCCGTCTGGTCGTCGCAGGACGGGAACACCTGGAAGCCCGCGCAGGGGCTCGGGGCCGCGTTCACCCGGCCTGGGCCGCAGCAGCTGAACGACGTCGCCGCCGGGACGGCGGGCTGGGTCGCGGTCGGCTACGACCAGGCGGCGCCGCGGCGTCCGCTCGTCGTCACCTCGGCCGACGGCACGACCTGGCAGGCCGCCGACTCGGGCGCCGCCTTCGCCGCGGGCAAGACGGGCCAGCCCGTCACCTACGCGGTCACCGCCGGCTCGCAGGGGTACGCGGTCATCGGCACCCAGGGGTACTCGGTCGCCACCTGGTTCTCCCCCGACCTCAAGACCTGGACCCGCGGCACCGGGGCGGACCCGAAGATGATGGTGGGCGGGCAGACCAACCCGCGCTGGATGCTGGACGTCGCGTCCGGTCCGTTCGGCTTCGCCGCCGTCGGCGGCAGCCGCGGCGCCCAGGGGAACCGGCCGTCCGTGTGGCTGTCGCCCGACGGCAAGACGTGGACGCTGCAGGAGCTGCAACTGCCGGCGTCCGGTGTCACCGAGGCCCACCTCACGCACGTCGCCGCGCGGGAGAACACGATCGTCGCCGCGGGGATCGCCGCGACGGCGAAGGGCATCGACTGGATCGGCTACGTCTCCACCGACGGCGGCCGGACGTGGCGCCCGATCCCGTCCCCGAGCGGCGGCACGCTCGTCACCGTCACCGCGATGGCCGCGACGCCCAAGGGGTTCGCCGCCACCGGCACGAGCGGGCGCGCGGGCGCCACGGACGTCGTGTCCTGGACGTCCTCGGACGGCGTCTCGTGGAAGGCCTCGACACCCGGCGGCACCGGTCTCGCGGGCGTCGGCGACCAGCAGATCACCGGCCTCGCGGCCTTCGGGGGCACGCTCCTCGGCGTGGGCCGCAGCGCGGACGCGAACGGCGACCAGCCCGTCCTGTGGGCCCGGTCGAACTGACCGGATCACCCGGCCGGATCACCCGGCCGGGTCGCTCGGCCCGGCTCAGCGGACGGGCGGGGCCGGCGGCTCCGGTGGGGGCGTCGGGATCGGCGCCGGGGTCTGGTCGGGGCGGCGGGCGTGGCGGGGGATGTAGGAGAGGGCGCCCGGCGGGGTGCCGCCGGCGGCGCGGTCGCGGGAGCGGTTGCGGCGGGCGCCGTAGGGGGCGACCACGGCGCGGTAGAACGGCTTGCGGATCGCCGTGGGGACGAGGCGGTAGCCGCCGCGGACCATGACGTTGCGCCAGTACTGCGGCTGGGAGATGAAGCCCTCGCGCAGCATCGCGCGCTGCAGCCGCAGTTCGGAGCGGAGCAGGTCGCGGCCGCCGCGGCGCTCGTAGGCGCCCTCCCCGACACGGTAGTAGACGAGGGGTTCCGCGACGTTCACCATCCGGGCGCCGCCCGCGATCATGCGGACGAACAGCCAGTAGTCCTCCATCAGCGGCAGGTCGCCGTAGCCGCCCGCGGCGATGACGGCGCTGCGCCGGTAGACGACCGTCGGATGGTTGAACGGGTCGTGCAGCCGCGAGTAGCGGGCGATGTCGGCGGGGTCGCTCGGCGGGATGCGCCGGCCGACGACGTCGGTGATGTCGGCGCCGAACTCCAGCAGCCCGGCGCCGACGAGGTCGGCGCCCGCGCGGACGAGCGGGACCTGCGTCTGGAAGCGGTGCGGCATGGCGACGTCGTCGGCGTCCATGCGGGCGACGATGTCGTGCCAGGCGGCGTGCAGGCCGGCGTCGAGGGCGGGGCCGAGGCCGCGGTTGTTCTCCAGCCGGATGAAGGCGACCTTGACGGGGCTGCCGGCGACGAGTTCGCGCAGGCAGTCCGCCAGCGGGGGCGGGACGGGGCCGTCCTGGACGAGGACGACCTGGTCGGGGCGCATGGTCTGCAGCTGCACGGCGCTCCGGAACGCGTCCCGGACGTGCTCCGCCTGGTCGCCGCCGTAGACGGTCATTAACAGGGTGAAGGGTTCGGGCTGCATGCGTCCGTTCCGGGGGAGCTGTGGCGGCCGGTCGAGCCCGGAGGCGGGGAGGCGGCTCGTCGGGCCACGGTCGGGGGGATTCAACTACGCCGTCCTATTGGGGACGCTTTGAGGCGGTCAAGGGTTGGCGCGGGCCAAGATACCGGTGATGCGTGGCCACATCAGGTCCGGGCGCAGATGTCGCGGTCCGCCCGGATCTCGCCGGCCACCTTCGGGACGGCCGGCGTCAGCCCGCGGAGCCGGGCGCCGTCCTTGCCGATGAACAGGTACACGTAGCCGGGCCTGGCCGACCGCCAGGGCCGCGGCGGATGCCCCGGCACGGCGATCGCCAGCCGCGCGGCCTGCCGTTCGGCGCCCGCACCGTAGAGGATGCGGGTGCGGGCGTACTTCTTCTTGCTGGTGCCGACCTTGACGACCTTGTAGCCGCGCTCGGTGAGCTGCTCGGCGGTCCGTCCGGCGAGGCCCTCGGTGGGGGACGCGTTGAAGACGCCGACCCGGACCTGGGCGGGCGGGACGGGCTGCACCTTGTTCTGCGCGGGCACCGGCGCAGGCGCGGGGTCGGGGAGCCTGTTGTCCTCCCGGACGGCCTCGAACAGCGGCTCGGCGAGCGCCTGGTTGAACTGGACGCGGTTCTTGTCCTGCGGATACGCCTGCACCGGGACGGTCACGAACCGCACCTTCCCGGCGCTCATCCCGCGCAGGCTCGCGGCGAGCTTCTGCATCACCGACAGGGTGAGCCGGTCGTCCGCCTTGATGGACTTCGTGGCGGCGGACAGGAAGTCGTAGGTGCGGCCGGGGTCGGTGAGCATGCCCTTGCTGGTCGCCTTGTTGACGACCGAGGCCATGAACGCCTGCTGCCGCTTGATGCGGTCGAGGTCGGAGCCGTCCCCGAGGACGTAGCGGGTGCGGACGTAGCCGAGCGCCTGGTCGCCGTGCACGACCTGCCGGCCGGCCCGCAGGTGCAGTTCGGCCTTGGGGTCGTCGATGCGCTTCGGGACGCAGATCTCGACGCCGCCGAGCGCGTCCACGACCCGCTTGAAGCCGGCGAAGTCGACCTCGACGTAGTGGTCGATGTGGATCTTGGTGAGGGACTCGATGGTGCGCCAGGTGCAGGCCGGGCCGCCGTTGGAGAACGCCGCGTTGATCATCCCGAACTGGGCCGGGACCGTCCGGCCGTTCTTCTTCTTGCACGGCGGCATCCGCACCATCGAGTCGCGGGGGAAGCTGATGCCGATGGCGCTCTCCCCGCCGGGCGAGATGTGCAGCAGGATCGTGGTGTCGGAGCGCTGCCCGGCCTCCTCGCCGTAGCGGGCGTTCTCCCCGGCGCGGCTGTCGGACCCCATCAGCAGGATGTTCAGCGAGCCGTTCAGCTTGGGCGGACGGTTCTGGCCGAGCCGGCCGTCGACGTTCTCGCGGTCGATCTGGCCGTCCAGCCGCCGCCAGAACCCGTACGCGGTGAGGCTGCCGGCCACCAGCAGCACCGAGAGCGCGATCGAGATGCCGCCGAGCACGCGCCACAGGCGCCCCCGCACCGGCGGCTCCGGTGGCGGCGGGGCGCTCTCCGCGTAGTACACCCCGGCGGGCGCGGCGGTTCGCTGCATCCGTAACATTTCAGCACAGATTGGACACGGGCCACGGCGGCCACGGGAAACTCCCCCGCCCCGCGCGGCGACCGCACCGCCGAGCGGTCGCGGGGCGCCGCCGATGACTAGACTCCCCGTCGAGATGAGCACCGTAGACGCGCTGACCGACCAAGCGATGGTCGTCCTCCAGGACCGGCCGGTCGTGCCGCTGAGCACCTGGCTGAACAGGGCCCTCGGCGACTGCGCCGATACCGGCCGCACCCTGCAGCTCGTCACCCCCCTGGACTCCCGGCTCACGCTTCCGCTGCGCACCGCCGCCTCCGGCGACGTCCTGCAGTGGATCGTGCGCAACGGCGACGGCTACTACGAGGGGCTGACCGGGCGTCCGATGAAGTGGGGCGGGCGGACGTTCGTCCCCGTCCCCGAGGCCCGCGACTACGCGCCCGGGTTCACCACCCGGCCGAGCGCGCCGATCGGATCGCAGCTCACCCTCGTCTACCGGGTCCGGCACGGCGCCGAGGGCGACCTCGCCGGGACGGTCGAGCGCCTCCTGCAACTGCTCACCGGCAAGTACCCGTCGGGGCTCGGGCCCGCCGAGCCGCTGGAGCACCCGTGGCGGCGCGACCGGCTCACCGAGTACGCGCGCGGACGGTCCACCGTCCGGCTCGTCGTCGGCGGCGACGGGCCGCGTCCCGCGCAGGCGATCTGCGACTACGCGGCGGGCGAGGGCGGCGCCGTCGCCGAGACCAGCACCGTCACGGTCGGCTACGCGCCCGAGGACCCGCCGCCCCTGCAGCACCTTCCCTCGCTCGTCGGGGCGTTCGCCGCCGACCAGCCGATCGCGTCGCTGTTCGTCCAGCTCACCCCGGGCCGCGCCGACCTCACCACCGAACCGCGCTGGACCGGCGCGCCCGCCCCCGTCGCGCTGGCCGTCGCGGGCACCGTCACCGGCCCGCAGGGCATCCCCGGCCAGCAGGTCGGGCCGCCGCGCGCGCCGCTGACGTTCTTCCCGCTCGGCGACGGCCGCACCCCGGACGGCTGGCAGCGGCACAGCATGCTCATGCAGCACCTCCAGTCGTCCTGATCCGGACACGTCGGGACGACCCGCAGCACGGTGCCACTCGGCCGGATGATCTACCCGGAAGGGATGATGTACGGTCCTGCCCATGGGGATGGCGGGCCGGCTCGACGCGCTTGAACGGGCCGTCGAGGGGACGCTCGCGGAGGGGTCGTTCGCGTTCGACGCCGAGGCGGCGGTCCTGCGCATCGAGGGGTCCCTCGTCCTCACCACCGGCTGGTTCCTCGGCGTCGGTGCGGGCGGCGTGGTGCTGCTGCTCGCCGGCGCCGTCCTGTCCCTCACCGGCCTGCAGGACGAGGCCCGGTGGGCGCTCGCACCCGGCGCCGCGCTGCTCACCGCCGTCGGCTGCTTCCTGCTGCTGTGGCGGTTCGGGCCGCTCGCCCGGCCGTGGTCGTCGCTGGAGCTGCGGTTCGAGGAGCGGGCCATCGTCCACCGGCGGACCCGGATCCCGTTCGGCGACCTGCGCCCCGAGCACCTGGTGTGGAAGACCGGGCCGGTCTTCCGGCGGCTGTACGTCCGGCATCCGTCGCTCCGCAAGCAGCTCGCCGGGTTCTCCGGCGGCGAGAAGCGGCAGGCCGAGGAGTTCCGGCGGCGGCTCTGGGAGCTGATCGCCGCACCCGGCCTGCCCGGCGTCCTCGCCCGCGGCGGCGGCCTCACCCCGGTGCAGCGCTGGATCATCGGGGCGGGCGCCCCCTACGGCGCCGTCCACGGCTTCCGGGTGGACCGGCTCGGCACCGCCTCCGGCGAGTCCGCCGCGGCCGCCGACCGCCGCGCCGCCCACGACCTCCTGCGGGACGCGTGGGGCGCCTACGACCTCGAACAGCTCCTCGCCGCCGTCAACTGGCTCGTCCAGGACGGGCACCGCGCCGACGTCCCCCGCGACGCCCGCCTCGCCGCCCGGCCCCGCGCCGCGCGGGAGGAGTACGGGACGCTGCTGCGCGAGGTCGACGGCCTCATCGCCGGCGACCGGCTCGAACCGCCGTTCGTGGAGCGGCTCATCGAGCTGGTCCGGGTCCGGTACGGGGACGAGGGCGGCTCGTACGCGCGGCTCGTCCCGGCGCTGCTGCGGGACGAACCGGGCGCCGACGCGAGCGAGGAGGGCGCCGAGCTCGCGCTGTTCCTCCACCAGCTCTTCAACGACCGCGACCACGCGGCGGAGGAGCTGCACCGGCTGCGGGTCCTCGCCGACCCGGCGCTGCGCGCCAACGTCGGACGCCTCCTCATCTGGGACTACGGGCGGGCGCTGATGCTCTACCGGTGGGGCCGCATGGCGGGGTGGCTGACCGAGGAGTACTGCTGGGAGCGGATGCTCCCGCTGGCGATCGACATCCAGCGGCGGTACACGTCCTGGCGGGACATGGCCACCTGCTACCTGCAGGGGCGGCTGCTGTGGTCGGGCGGCGGCGGGACGGCGCAGGCCGAGCACGAGCGGCTCGTCGAGGAACTCGCCGGCGACCCGCGCAGCCCGTGGAACCTCGTCCCGTGGGACCTGGACCTGACCCGCGACTGGACCTGACCCGCGACTGGCCCGCGACTGGCCCGCGACTGGCACTGAGCGCCGGTCAGCCGATGACGCCGCCCTGGTAGGCGTCCCCGGGCGCCGGAGCGCTGCCCACGGGCTCGTCGCCGGGCCCGGCGGCCCGCCAGCTGCGGGCCGGGGCGTCGGTCGCGCCGTCCGGGTAGACGGTCCCGCCGAGCCAGCGGACGAGCGAGTCGGCGAACGCGCGGGCGACCCGCATCGCCTCCGGGATGTCGGCGACCGCGCGGACGTCGATCCACCACACCGGCACCCCGACCCGGTCGGCGAACTCGGCGCCGAGCAGCCGCCGGATCTCGCTCTGCGCCGACACCTGCACCGGGTCCTCGATGGAGACGAGCAGGCGCCCCTCGGCGTCGTACAGCAGGGTCGGCTCGGGCTCTCCGCCGCGCAGCTCCAGCGGCTCCCCCATGGCGATCATCCCGTCGGCCACGGCGTGCACATCCGGGGTCCGGCGCACCAGCGCCACGAGGTCACTGCTCATCGGCCACCTACCTCCCCTCTCCACCGCAACTTTATGAGAGATCCGCACGCGCTGCCCACGGGAAGGCCCGCCTCCCTCGACATACCTAACCATTCGCCGAGATACCAACACGTCCCGACCACCACGCCGATCCGGCCGACGTCCCGCCCCGGCCAACACGCCGCCCCGACCAACACGCCGACACGGTCAACACGCCGACACGGTCGGCGCCGCCCAGCGTCCCGGCTCGGTCAGTGTGCCGGGCGGGCCGCCGTCGCTCAGCGAGGGACCGTGGCGTTCAGCGGCCGGTGCCGGCGCTGAGGGCCCGCGCGAACACCTCGTGGACGACGCGGGTCACCGCGGCCCTCGCCGCGGCGGAGACCTTGGACAGGTCGACCGAGCTGCCGGTGGCCAGGTGGCGGTCGTAGGGGACGAACACCACCGGCAGGCCCCACGCGGTGAGCATCTGGTGCGCCCGGTGCAGGTCGGCGCCGACCTGGGGGGCGTGCGAGACCATCGCGATGACCGTCCGGCGGAGCAGGTCCTGCTGGTCGTTGCCCGCGTACCATTCGAGCGCCCCGCGCGCGCTGAGCGCACCGTCCACCGTGCCCGGCGTGACGAGGACGAGGCCGTGCGACGACGCGACGACGCCCCGGTTCAGCTCCGTGAGGATCCCGGCGCCGCAGTCGACGACCGTCGCGCCGACGTAGCGGGCCACCACGTTCAGCGCGCTCTGGAACATCTCCAGCGTGAACTCGCCCGCGATGCGCCCGCCCCGCGTCGACGACAGCACGAACAGGCCCTCGGGCGTCCGCGCCAGGAACCGCGCCGCCTCCTCGAACGTGCGCGGGTTCTGGCCCGCGAGGTCGAACAGCGACAGCTGCGTCCGGACGCCGAGGCGCAGCGGGAGCGACCCCAGCTCGGCGTCGGCGTCGGCGGCCAGCACGCGGTCCTGCCGGTACCGGGCCAGCTCGGTCGCGACGAGCGCCGCCATCGTCGTCTTGCCGGCGCCGCCGCGCACGCTGGCGACCGCGATCTGGCGGCTGCCGGGGACCGGGGTCCGCATCAGCTCCAGGAACGCGCCCATCTCCCGGGCCTCGCGGGACCCGCCGCCGACGGCCTTGCGGACGGACCGCCCCATCCGGCGGGCGAGCGGGTCACCGTGCTGGTTCCTGCGGACCAGCTCCTCGGCCGCCGGAACCGCCGCTCCCCCCTGCGCCTGCGGCGGCTGCGGCTGCGCGTGCGGCTCGGTGGACGCCGGCGCGGACGGCCCCGCGGCGGCATGCTCGGGTGCGGGATGCGCCGGAGCGTCCGCGTTGTCCACCCCGATGAGCGGATTGACCGCCGCCGCCCAGTCGTAGTCGAAGTGCGTCTGCGGGGCCGGGTCCGGCTGGGGCTGCTCGGGCGGCGCCTCCACCGGGGCCGGGGGCTCGACGTCCTCACGGGAGGGCGAAGACGCGGCGTCGCGTTGGGACGGGACCTCGACTCCCGGCGGAAACACAGGAGGCGGAGGGGGCGGAGGCTCGGCGTCGCCCTGGGAGGGCACCTCGACCCCCGGCGGAAACACAGGAGGCGGAGGAGGCGGAGGAGGCGGAGGCTCGGCATCGCCCTGGGAAGGCGCCTCAGCCCGCGGCGGAGCCACCGGCGGCGGAGGCGGCTCGGCGTCGCCCTGCGACGGCGCCTCGGCCTGCGGCGTGAACGCGGGCGGTGGAGGGGGCGGGGGCGGGGGCTCGACGGGCGCGGGCGGCGGCTGAGGGGCCGCCTGGACCTGCTCCGGCATGACGCCGGGGGTCACGGAAGGCTGCGGCTCCGGAACGGGCAGCGGCGGCGCGTCGGCACCCCACGCGGGCTGCGCCTGAGACGCCGCCGGATCGAGCACCCGCAGCCCCCGCCGCGAAACGCCGAGATCGCGCAGGACGCCCTGCTGCCAAGTGGAGTCCGGCACCCGCCCTCCTTTCGTCGCACGACAGCCTACGAGGTCCCGACCGCACCGCGTCCCCCCGCCGCTCGGCGGACCCGCCTCACCCGCCCGTCGGCATGGGCGGCATCGACGGCATCGTCTGCTTCAGGCACTCGCCCTGGTCCTTGATGACCTGCTCCTGGCTCTTGCCGTTCGTGTTCGTCGGCTTCATACCGGGGTTGTC
The DNA here is from genome assembly GCF_039529475.1 of Actinomadura chokoriensis. NCBI lineage: Bacteria > Bacillati > Actinomycetota > Actinomycetes > Streptosporangiales > Thermomonosporaceae > Actinomadura > Actinomadura chokoriensis. The sequence continues at coordinate 179,389 of NZ_BAAAMW010000010.1, forward strand.
CACGCTCGCCGCGGGCATCTCGTACCCCTTCTTGACCATGCAGTCCCGAAGCTTGGCCTGCAACTCCCGCTGCGCCGGCGTCAGCTTCCCACCGCCGTTCGAGGTCTGCCCGCCGTTTCCAGGCGTCGCCCCGGTCTCACCCCCCGCCGGGGTCGCCGGCGCAGTGGCACCGGTCGACGCGGCCGTGGGCCCCGCATCGTCCTTGGAGTCGCCGCACGCGCTGACACTCAACGCCACCGCGAGAGCGGCAACCGGAATGAACAGAGCCTTCTTCATGACCACTCTTCCTGTCGTTCGACTGCACACCCGAAGGACGGCCGCCCGGCAGCGGATGACCGCCAGAACCCATTTCGACAGCCGCGCACTCACCGGCCAACTTGATTCGTGGCCGCGTACGCCAACATGCCGCCATCGCGATGGAGCAACGCGGCAGCCCCGCTCTTCGTCTCGGAGTAGGCCGCCCCAACGCCGTCCATCACGCCATGCGCCCGCGCCGCCCGCAGGCTCCGGCGGCACATGGCCCGCGGCCCCGTTGCTCTCGGCAACGAGCCGAGTCGTCCGTAACACAACGCACCCTCACCGCACGAACACGAACACGATGCAAGCAACCCAAGAAATTGCCGCAGCATCCGGCCAACGAGCGCACATCATGTCATGGACCGCAGACCCACCGATGCGGTTTCCGACATTTCACCAAACCAACTTTGACGCACCGCGTCATGACCACTCGACGATCAACGTCACTCCGGCCCATCCACCCACGTCACGTCCGGTAACACCCCGAAAATGCGCACCGTCGTCCGCAGAGCCGGCCCTTACCGAGGGGGCCGCACAGGCGGAGCGCCGTCCGGCGGAGACTGACCGGGCGGTACGGGCGGCGGATGCGGTTGGTAATGCGGCCCCGCTTCCCGGAGCGGTCCGGGTACTTGATGCGGCCCGAAACCCACCGGGGCCCCAGGCCCGACGCCAGGCCCCAGGGGAGGCGGCGGTCCACCCCGCTTCCGCCGAGAGAAGAAGAACGCGAAGACGCACACCGCCGCAGACATGGCGAGAATCGCACCCCACACGACGAACAGGGGCAAGGACGAATCATCGTCCTTCTCCGGTGCAGCCGGCTCGGCCGCTCCGGGGCTTTGCGTCGTCATCCACTCATCGAACTCATCGAACACCGGATTCACCGTGCCCTTCGGCGCCTTACCGGCAAGCGGCCGATACGGACGGATGATCCCGTACCCGGTCCGGTCGTCCTTCCCCTTCTTGTAGATGTCCATGGCCGAGGCGGTGAGCTGCCGGACGACCTCACGGTTCTTCATACCGGGATGCTTGGCCCGGATGATCGCCACCGCCGCCGACGTCACAGCGGCCGCGGCATCCGAGCCACGTGCCCTGTAGAGCTTCCCGTCTCTGAGAACAACCCGCATCTCAACGCCAGGAGCTGCGACTTTCACATAAGCCTGGCGCTGCGTCTTCTCCCATGGCTCGAAGTGCGCGTTCACCGCACCTACGGAAAGAACGCCCTTGCAACTGGCGGGCGTCATCAACGTATTGGCGCCGTCACCGTAGTTGCCCGCCGACGCAACGACCACCGCGTCCTTGCCCACGGCGTAGGCGATCGCCTCCTGCATCAAGGCCGAGCACCGACCGGGAAACCCTTGAGAGATGTTGATCACCTGGGCCCCGCGATCCGCTGCGAACCGGATCGCTGTGACGTAGGCGTCGTGGCCCTGGGCCACGATCGGGAGGATCTTCGCGTCCGGCGCCACCCCTACGAGTCCCGTGCCGCGCCCTTGTGCGGCGATCAGTGACGCCATCGCCGTACCGTGGCCAGGAGACTCCTGGGAGGGGTCCACGTCCTCTCGCCCGTCGCCGCTCCTGTTCCCAGCGTCCATGCCGGGGAGCACGACACCCTGCAGGTCCGGCAGATCGGCTTGCACGCCGGTATCGATCAATGCGACCGTGACGCCCTTGCCCGTGGACAGCGACCAAAGGTGGGGCTGCACGCCCCACGATGTGAACCACCACTCGTCCAGGCCCGGTCGGGGCGCGGCCGCAGCCGAGCCGGGCGAGGCCACAGCCATAAGGACGAGCACGGCCAAGGCCGAACCGACGACCCTCCGAGTCCGCCGCAGCATCCGTGCTCCCCACCGGTCAAGCCCTGCCGGTCCAGCCGTGCCGATCCCTGTACGTTCCGCGCTACCTGGGCGGCTGCCCGGGAGGACCGCCCGCCGGCGGCCGCTGGCCGGGCGGCGCGGGCGGGTGCGGCTGGAACTGAGGCTGCCCGCCCGGCGGATACTGGGCTCCCGGCAGCGGTCCGGGCGGCTGCTGCTGTCCGAACCCCGGCGGCGCGCCATAACCGGCACCAGGCCCCATCGGAGGCTGCGGCGGCCCACCCCGCTTGCGGCGAGAGAGGAAGAACAAGAAGATGCACATCGCCAAGCCCACGACGATGACCGTCCCCCACACTAGGAAGACGGTCGTGGAGCTGTCGTCCTTCGAGGCTGCCGGAGCCGCTGACTTCGCTCCTTCAGGATGATGTGTCTTCATCCAGCGATCGAATTCCTCGAACACCGGGTTCGCGGTCCCCTTCGGCGCCTTCCCCGCGAGCGGCCGGTAGGGACGGATCATCCCGTAGCCGGTCCGATCATCCTTTCCCTTCTCATAGAGGTCCGCCGCGGATGCGATGAGCTCTCCCACCAACTCCCGGTTCTTCATATCCGGATGCTTGGCTCGAATGATCGCCACAGCTCCGGAAACCAGTGCCGTCGCGGCACTCGTGCCATCACCCCGGTAGACCTTTCCATCCTTGAGGATGACTCGCGTGTTGACCCCGGGGGCAGCCACGGTGACATACGGCTGCCTCTGTGTTTTCTCCCAAGGATTACCCTTCAGGTCGACGGCGCCGACTGACACAACACCCTTGCAGTTGGCCGGGGAATTGCTGGCATTTCCGCCATTTCCGTCGTTTCCCGCTCCAGCGACGACTACGGCGTCCTTGCTCAACGCGTAGGCGATCGATTCCTGCAGGTCTTCCGGGCACCGACCGGCGACCGCCTGAGAAAGGTTAATCACCTGCGCCCCGTGATCCACCGCGAACCGGATGCCCTTGGTGTAGGCGGGCGTGCTTTGCGCAACCACGGGAAGGATCTTCACGTCCGGAGCAATACCTACCATCCCGGTATTGCCTCCCTGGCCGGCGATCAGCGACGCCATCGCCGTGCCATGCCCGGGTGGATCGTTGAACGTGTCAAGGTCTTCGCGGCCGTCACCGCCTCCGCTTTCGGCGTTCGTTCCGGGAAGTACGACGCCTTGCAACTCGGGAAGATCCGCTTGAACGCCGGTATCGAGCAAGGCGACCGTGACGCCCTTACCCGTGGACAGCGGCCAAAGGTAGTCCTGCACGCCCCAGGCCTTGAACCACCATTCGTCCGGCCGTGGCTTGGGAGCCGCCGCTGCGGAGCCTTGCCCGACAACAGCACCGATGATGAGCACGGCCAACGTCGAGCTGACCAGTCTCCGAGCCCGTTGCAGCATCAGCACTCCTCGCCTACGGGAACCGGTTTACAAAAGTATCGGCAGACCAGGCGGCGCCTGGTCTGCCGATACCATCACGTCTGCCATCCGACGTCTCTACGTCAGCCGATCACCGGTGGTGCGGTGTCGTCGTTGCCGCCCCAGACGTCCTCGTCCTCGGTCAGCCACGTGCTGCGCTCGTGCTCGTTGCCGTCGCCGCCGCCTCCGCGGGCGCCGGCGCCCATCGGCATTCCCATACCGGTCATGCCGCCCTTGGCGCCGAGAGCGTTCTTGCCGAACGCACCCGGACCGGCGCCGAACGCACCCGGGCCGGCACCGAGGCCGGGACCTCCCGGGCCCATACCGGGACCACCGGGAACACCGCCGCCGCCGAGACCGGGGGGGCCGCCGGGAACACCGCCGCCGCCGAGACTGGGGCCGCCGCCGGGGCCGCCGGGCGGCAGGCTGGCCAGGTCGGTGCCGGGCCCGCCGAAGTCGCCCGGACCGCCCGGCAAGTCGGGACCGCCGGGACCGCCGGGGATGCCGCCCGGTCCGTTCGGGCCGCCCGGCAGGTTGCCAGGACCACCGGGGCCACCGGGAAGATCACCGGGTCCGCCGGGGCCACCGGGGAGGTCGCCGGGACCGCCGGGGAGGTCGCCCGGACCGCCCGGTCCGCCCGGCATGTCACCGGGGCCACCGGGGCCACCGGGCATCTTGGGAGACTTGGGGCCGCCTCCAGGTCCCGGGGGGTCACCGATGGGGTCGGTCCCCAGGACGTTGGGGTTGGCCAGGTCTTGGCGGATGGAAGGCGGGAAGTTGTTGTTGGACTGCTCGGTGCCATCGTTGATGTTGTCCATCACGTTTCTGGCCCCGACGTTGTTGCCGATAAGGGTGGCGATGGCCCCCGGCGCAGTCGCCGGATTGAGCGATAGGGCTCGATTGCCCCAGTTGAACACGTCCTTGACCCAGCCGTCCATGTGGCTGCCGCTACCGTACGCGTTCTTCCAACCATGCTGAGACTTGGCATGAGCCGACATGGCCTTGCCTGTCTTGTCGGAGATACTCTCGATCTCCTGGACCTGGCGGTACGTCTTGTTCATAGCCTCCATGGCCTTCTTGGCGTCGTCCCCGCCCCACGCCTCGGCCATGCGCGTGCCCTGGTTGTAAATCAGCTTTGCGGAGCTGTTCATCCGCTTCGCGAGGGCCGCGTAAGCACTCGCACCGGTCTCCAACTGACCGGGCTGCATGCCGTCGACGATCTCGCGGACCTTATCGAAATTGTCGCGCCAGACAGCCAGCATGTTCCAGCCGCCGACGTCCTCGCCCGTCTTCTGGAGCTGGTCGAACCTGATCTTCTTTTCTTGACCCACAGCTGCTCACCCCTGTCGGCTCGTGTGCCGCATCAGACGTAGGTATTCGGAGACCCGGCCGCCTCCACACCGCGCTTCGATGCGTCGTCGGCCTTGCGGTGGGTCTTGTCCGAGTTCCGAATGGCCTCGATCACCTTCTTGTACGACGTGATGAACTCGTCGTATGTGGTACCGATCGAGTCCCGGGCCGTCCGGATGGTGGTGTGCAGACCACGGCCGGCCGTGTAGTCGCCCATCGCACCCTCGGCGGGCGTGGCGTCCGTGATCCTTTCGCTGTAGCGCATGTTCTCCAGCTCGTGAAGATCCTTCTCGAGCTTCTTGACGATGTCGTCGAGAGCATCGTGGTCGATCTTGATCTCTTTGCCGCCGGCAGCGGGCAGATGCGGGTGACCCATATGCGCTTACCTCCTGTCAGTCTTGTGGCTCTTCGACTGTCCGGGACACAGGACGGCATATGTTCCCCCGTCGGACCCGGTGCGGCGAAGCTGGCCCTGGCCGCGTGCACGGCCAGGGCCATCTCATCCAGAGTTCGGATGAGCCGTCGTCGGCCGTCCGATCAGCCCCAGATGCCGGAGTTGCTCCGCTCGGCCTGCTGGTAGTTGTCGTGGGCGTCGCGGATGGCGAGGCCCAGCTGCGCGACGACGTTCTGCATGTCCTTGGCGGCGCCGTCCCACTGCTTCTGAAAGACCCAGTAGGCCTCCTGGGCGGAGCCCTCCCACTGGTTGAGCTTCGTCCGGAGCTTGCCCTCCAGGTCGTTCAGCTCGTCCATCAGCGCCCGCGCGGCCTGGCTGAACTGCGCCTCACCCTCGCTGAGGCCACCGAAATTGGCTCTCGTGTAGCTCATGATTCTCCTTCTCCAGCCGTTGACACCTAAAGCGAATTCGGTCAGGTCGTGCCGTTGAGCAGGGACTGAACCTTGTTCACGGCCTGCTCCGACATCTCTTCCTTCGACTCGTAGGTGATCTTCGTCTGGACGAGGCTCTGGTGCATGCCCTCCAGCGCGCGAAGGACCTTGCCGAAGTCCTCGTTGAACCGGTTGAACACCGACTCGAAGGCCATGGAGGCGTTACCCTCCCAGGCCGAGCGGACCTGCTGCTTGTGCCCTTCGAGCTGCGTCTGCAGCCCCTTGATGATGTTCGCGGATGCGTCGATGTCGTCCGCGGCCTGCTTCATTGCCGCTCTGTCGACGGCAGACTGCTGCCCCATCAGTCACCTCCAGTGACTCGTATCGTCGTGACCCGCGAGGGTGGTCCGGAACAGAGGCGCCGGGCCAACACCAACTGCCCCCGTTTCGGCAGCGCTTTCAACCCTGTGGCCCTTGAAGGCGGGGGGTCGCACCGCAGAGTGCCTCCTACCATAGGATCTTCCTCGCCGGGTGTCCATCCGTTCATGCGCAGGGTTAGACGCAATAACGTCCATTGCGGTTCGGTTGAATCTGAAACCATCCGCTGATCAGTTCCCTGCCTGCGTATTCGCGGTCTGGGTGGCCGATACGGCGGCCGGATCGAGCACCGGACCCTGCACGATGAGGTCCAGCACACCCGCCGGAACATTGGACGCGTCGCCGGGCAGGGAGTAGCCCAGCTTCTCCGCCGTCTCCTTGTCCTTGATGGGGAATCGCTTGCCCTCGGCGACGAGGTAATAGGTGTTGACCTGGTCGGCCTGGCCGGGGCTCGGCACCCGTCCGGCGAGCGCCGCGCTGCCGGGCGGGAAGACGAGCTGGTCGGCGCCGTTCGCGTTCGCCGTCTCCGGCGGCGCGGGCAGCGAGCCGTTGAGGGTGAGGGTCGCGTCCTCGTTGCCGCTCGGGTCGCTGTAGAGCGCGCACAGCGGGCTCGTCCCGGTGAAGGGGACGATCTCGGGCGCCTTGCCCTCCAGTTTCTGGTCCCGGATCTGCTGCGCGGACCGTCCGATGGCGTTGACCTGCCCCGCGTTGATGTCGATCGGACGGACGCCGCCCGCGCCGTAGGCCTTGCGGGTCTCCGGGTCGGCGACCAGCAGGTCCCGCTGGATCGGCGTGATCGGCGCGAGCCCGTCCGCGAGCAGGACGAACGAGGAGGACGCGCCGGACGCGGTGCTCAGGTTGAAGATCTGCCCGACCCGCGCCTTGCCGGCCGGCCCGGTCGCGTCCTGCCCGAGGCCGGGGATGCGGGGTGCGGCGAAGTCCGGGCCCTGCGTGACGGAGTTCAGCCACTTCCCGGCGATCTGCACGGGGGTGGCGCCGAGCGTGGCCAGCGCGTACGGCGGCATCCGCATCCGCGTGTTGCGCCACAGCAGCCAGTTCTGCCCGTCCGCCTGCACGGCCAGCGCCTGGCCGTCCTTCAGCGGGGTGCCGCCGACCTTGCGCCCGGCGGTGAGCGTGACGAGCGACCGGCGGCCCAGCGAGGTGCCCTCGACCGTCCGGACGCAGACCGCCCACGGGGCCTGGGTCAGGTCGTCCGGCTTCGGCAGGGTGTTCGGCGCGCCCGGGATGCCGATGGCGGGGCCGCGCTGGAACTCCTTGAGGGACGCCCCGGAGACCGTCCGGCGGCTCTTGTCGTCGGCGCCCGCGACCAGCCGCGCGGACACGTAGTTGCTGACCGGGCACAGCTTGCCGTTCTCGCACCACACGTAGCGGGCGCCGGTCTCCTTCTCCACGATCAGCATCCCGGCCTTCTCCAGGCCGGTGGCGCCGCCCGGCCGGATGATGCCGTAGATGCCGAACGCCGCCATGCACAGGATGCCGATCATGATGCCGCTGAACGCGGCGATGTTCATCCGGCGCATCGGCAGTTCGGGGTGGTCCGGCTCACCGGAGATGAGCGCCAGCGACGCGCGCTGGCTCATCAGGCGGTGGGCCTGCAGCAGGTCCTTGCGAGTCTGCACGGGGGGCTCCTAACCGGCGAGCCCGCGCATGTACGCGAACAGACCGCACTCTCCGAGGGCCAGCGGGATGAGCGCGATCAGCAGGAACATCTCCAGGATGTCCCCGGCGCGGCTCCAGAACGGCGACGGCCGGTGCCCGGGCAGCCAGAGCCCGACGCCGGTGAAGGTCCCCGCGACGAGCACGAGCGGGATGATCGCGCCGGCGACCAGGCCCGCCGCCGAGGCGTCCCACGCCTGCCCGACCACCACCGCGGCGATGCCGAGCACGCCCGGCACCAGCAGGTTCAGCCGCTGCGCCCGGCTGCGGAACAGCCGCGAGCGCAGCAGCACCAGCACCGAGATGACCGACGCGGTGGTCGGGCCGAGCCAGCCGTCGTCGAACGCGGACGGGACGAGCCCGATGAACGCGATCACGCCTAGCCCGGCGGTGAACCCGGTGATGAACCGGTTGGCGCGGCCGGTGCGGGTCAGCACCTGCCGGCCGTCCACCATGATCGTGTCGCGGCGCAGGTCCTCGGCGCTCTGCGGCACCGGTGGAAGTGTCACCTTGGAGAAACGGAAGGCCAGCGTCGGGGTGAGGGGGGTGAGCATCATCGCGACCACCACCGTGACCGCCGCGATGCCTCCCGCGGACAGGTCCTCGAACGCCAGCGCGACGGCGGAGCCGACCGCGCCGAGCAGCCCGCCGACGACCATCCCCCAGAAGACGGACGCGCCGCCGGTGATGCCGACGACCGCGATCACCGCGGCCAGCACCAGGGTGCCGAACCCGGCGAGCGCGTTCAGCGCGTCCAGGCCGGAGAACGCGGTGTCGCGGGCGGGCGCGAGCAGGCCGGCGAGGAACGCGTGCGGCAGCGCGGCGAAGCCGAGCACCGTCCCCGCCCGCTCGTCGCCCGCGGCGCGCGATACCGAGACGGCGGCGGCGAGGTACAGCAGGCAGATGACGCCGGCCGCGGCGGCGGGGACGATCCAGGACGGACCGGCCAGCAGCACCACGAGGGCGGCCACCACCGAGGCGCCGCCGCCGACCGACAGCGAGAACTGCCGCGTCCACTCGGGCCGCCAGCGGTCGCGCCGGTCGTTGATGGCCGTCGCGACCACGTCCGCGACGTCGTCGAAGGCGAGTTCCGGCAGCTGCGACATGCCGGGCCGCAGGTAGAGGACCTCACCGTCGCGGAGCCCCGCCTGCGACGGCGTCGTCCCGCCGTCGAACGGGGCCTCGTCCAGCCGCTGCAGGACCCATCCGCCGTGGGCGAGACCCGCATCGGCCATCTGCGCGCCGGAGTAGTGGAGGATCGCCGGAAAGAACTGGGCGAAGGGCACGTGAGCGGGGAGCGAGATATCGATGCGGCGCTTCGGGGCCACCACAGTGACCCTGCACAGCTCCGCCCCGGTGACTGAAGCCACTGTTCTTCCTCACCTGTAAGCATGGCTCCTGGGGAGCGTCCGGACACCGGCGAAACCATGACCGCGACAAATCTGAAATCGCGCGCCTACGGGGTCGTTCCACCGTCGAAGGACGGTACCAGGGTCGGCCGTCACCGAGCAGAGCCCGCCGCCGGAAGCACCCCGTCCCACGAGCCGGGTCCGCCGGCGCCCGCCGCACGCCGCAGCCCCTGCCATCTCGGGGAGCCCGAACGCCGGCGGTCACGGGGAGGCGGCGGCGGGATCCTGCTTCCGCGCGGCTCGTCTCCGGTAGACGCCGTACCCGCTCCCCGAGGCGAAGAAGAAGAGGACAAGGGGCGAGGCGACGAGCCCGAACGTCAGGGTCACGGCATGCGTCGCGGAGGCTCGCACTTCGACGGTATCGCCCACGTCGTCTTCTCCGGCGCCGGTGATCCGGCCGTGGCCCCTGCCGCCGCCGGGCAGCGTCCATTCTCCCCAGCAGACGCGATTCCTGCTCGTGCTGGAGTGGCCGCAGCCTTCCACGGTCGCCGTCGCCGATGTGCCCGTCGCGTACCACCACAGGGGACGCGACAAGTAGAAGAAACCCATCGGCAGCGCCGCACAGAGAACGCCGATCAGAAGCCATTTCCGCAGACCGCTCCCCGACCACCACGACTTCCATCTCGACAAGGCCCTGTCCGCGGCCGGTCGTGTGCGCCCTTCGACGCCGAGGGGATCACTCTCCACGGCGCGGATCCACCGGGGCAGCAGGCAGCGCGGAGGATGGATGGCGTAGATGACACCGAGGACCACGCAGACCAGGACGAGCACTAAGCCCGTCACCATCAGCGGCAGCGGGGCCGCGTCGAACAGGGCGTCCAGCCCCACCAGCGCGGCCATCAGCAGAAACCCGCCCGCGAACCACGGTGCCGCCAGCGGCTTGTAGTTCGCCTGCCAGCCGCCGGAATACCAGGATCGCCACCGCCCGGTGAAGGCCAGCACGCCCCCGACGAAGATCCCGACCAAGGCGAGCAGCGCGACGACGGCCAAGGCGACGCGCGATCCGGTGAAGTCCAAGGAGTCCTCCCTCGCCAGGTCACCCGCCACCGCGATGGCACCAGTCAGGACGAGGATCGGCGCGGTCACCGGCCCATGTCCCGGACGCCGAGTTCGCGGCGCAGTTCGTCCATCATCTGCCGGGTGCGGGCCGTCCGATTCGCTATAGCGTGCTGTCCCGAAGGTCGCGGAGAGCGCAATATCCGTATGATGTCGGCCTGCGACGCCTGTCGGCCAGAGGGGAGCCCGGTCCAGTGAGCACGGTACTGGTGCGGCGTAAGGAACGCAGGAAGCCGCCGGAGATGCCGCGGGGCGAGGTGCTCCTGGAGTCTCCGCCCGAACTGCCAGAGGTCACCAACGACGGGTTCCGCAGCGTGCTCACCTACCTGCCGATGGCGGCGGGTTCGGGCGCGATGGCGTTCATGTTCCTGAACCCCAATTCCAACCCGCTGCAGATGGTCGCGGGCGGGATGATGGGCCTGTCGATGTTCGGCATGATGTTCAGCCAGGTCGGCCAGAAGTCCGGCGAGCGCAAGTCCAAGCTGAACAGCGAGCGGCGCGACTACCTGCGCTACCTCGGGCAGGTCCGGGCGAAGGTGCGCAAGGCGGCGTCGCAGCAGCGCGAGGCGCTGGAGTGGTACAACCCCGACCCGACGCGGCTGTGGTCGATCGTGATGAGCTCCCGGCTGTGGGAGCGGCGCCCCGAGGACGGCGACTTCGGCCAGGTCCGGGTCGGCTCCGGGCCGCAGCGGCTCGCCGTCCAGCTGATCGCGCCGGAGACCAAGCCCGTCGAGGACCTGGAGCCGATGAGCGCGGGCGCCCTGCGGCGCTTCATGCGGACGCACTCGACCGTCCCCGCGCTGCCCGTCGCGATCAACCTCCGGTCGTTCTCGCGGATCTTCCTGTCCGGGGACGTGGACGCGAGCCGCGCCATGGTCCGCGCCATGATCATGCAGATGGCGGCGTTCCACTCCCCCGACGACCTGCAGGTGAGCATCTGCACGTCCCAGGAGCAGCTGCCCCACTGGGACTGGACGAAGTGGCTGCCGCACGCCCTGCACCCCACCGAGCACGACGCCGCCGGGCAGGTCCGGCGGATCGCGCCGACGATGTCGGAGCTGGAGATCCTGCTCGGCCCGGAGGTCAAGGACCGCTCCCGGTTCGTGGCGGGCCGCCCGTCCGGTGAGCTGCCGCTGCACGTGGTCGTAGTGGACGGCGGCATGGCGTCCTACGACTCCCAGCTCGCCGCCGACGGAATCGAGGGCGTCTGCGTCATCGACCTCGGCCAGACCGTCGGCCACACCACCGAGGGCGGGACGCTGCGGCTGAACGTCGCCGCCGACCGCGTCCACATGCTGAAGAAGGACCGGACCGGCAAGGACGTCCCGTCCTCGATCGGCACCCCCGACAAGGTCGGCATTCCGCAGGCGGAGAGCCTCGCCCGCCAGCTCTCGCCGTTCCGCGCCAGCGCCAGCGACACCACCGAGGAAGAGGACGTCCTCTCCGGCAACATGACGCTGACGTCGCTGCTCGGCGTCGAGAACCCGTACGCGGTCGACCCGGCGCGGGTGTGGCGGCCGCGCGCCCAGCGCAACCGGTTCCGGGTGCCGATCGGGCTGGACGCCGACGGGCGCCCCATCGAGCTCGACATCAAGGAGTCGGCGCAGGGCGGCATGGGGCCGCACGGCCTGTGCATCGGCGCGACCGGGTCCGGCAAGTCGGAGCTGCTGCGCACGCTGGTGCTGGGCCTCGCCATGACGCACGGGCCCGAGATCCTCAACTTCGTCCTCGTCGACTTCAAGGGCGGCGCGACGTTCCTCGGGATGGACGGCCTGGAGCACGTCTCCGCCATCATCACCAACCTGGAGGACGAGCTCCCGCTGGTCGACCGCATGTACGACGCGCTGCACGGCGAGATGGTGCGGCGGCAGGAGTACCTGCGGGCGATGGGCAACTACGCCTCGCTGCGCGACTACGAGAAGGCCCGGCTGGACGGCGCCGACCTGCCGCCGATGCCGACGCTGTTCCTCGTCCTGGACGAGTTCTCCGAGCTGCTGTCCGCCAAGCCCGACTTCGCCGAGCTGTTCGTCATGATCGGACGTCTCGGCCGGTCCCTCGGCGTCCACCTGCTGCTCGCCTCGCAGCGCCTCGAAGAGGGCAAGCTGCGCGGCCTGGACACGCACCTGTCCTACCGGATCGGCCTGCGGACGTTCTCCGCGATGGAGTCCCGCGTCGTCCTCGGCGTGCCCGACGCCTACGAGCTGCCGCCGGCCCCGGGCAACGGGTACCTGAAGTTCGCGACCGAGCCGATGGTGCGGTTCAAGGCCGCGTACGTGTCGGGCCCGGTGGACGAGCAGCCCAGCAAGCAGGAGAGCGGACGCCAGACCGGCCAGGTCGCCGCGCAGGTCGTCCCCTACCTTCCCGGCTACATGCGGCCGCAGGTCATCGAGCAGCCCGACCAGCCCGAGCCGGAGCCGGAGGAGAACAAGAACAAGGACGCGCTGTTCGACGTGGTGGTCCGGCAGCTCGCCGGGCACGGCGCGAAGGCGCACCAGATCTGGCTGCCGCCGCTGGACGACCCGCCGCCGCTGAACGAGATGCTCCCGCCCCTGCAGGTCACCCACGAGTACGGGCTCACGGCCGCGGGCTGGGAGGGGCGCGGCAAGCTGTACGCCATGGCCGGCATCGTGGACAAGCCGTTCCACCAGCGCCGCGACCCGTACTGGCTGGAGCTGGCCGGCGCCGCCGGCCACGTCGGCATCGCGGGCGGCCCGCAGAGCGGCAAGTCGACCACGATCCGCACGCTGATCGCGTCCCTCGCCCTCACCCACACCCCCGCCGAGGTGCAGTTCTACTGCCTCGACTTCGGCGGCGGCTCGCTCGCCGCGCTGGCCGACCTGCCGCACGTCGGCGGCATCGCGACCCGGCTGGACGCCGACCGCGTCCGCCGGACGGTCGCCGAGGTCAGCGGCCTGCTGGAGCAGCGCGAGCGCGAGTTCGCCGAGCGCGGCATCGACGGCATCGCCACCTACCGGCGGATGCGCGCGTCCGGCGAGCACCCCGGCGACGGCTACGGCGACGTGTTCCTCGTCGTCGACAACTGGCTCACGCTCCGCCAGGACTACGAGGCCATGCAGGACACCATCACCCAGCTCGCCGCCCGCGGCCTCGGGTACGGGATCCACGTCATCGCCTCGTCCAACAAGTGGACGGAGTTCCGCAGCAACGTCCGCGACCTGTTCGGCACCAAGCTGGAGCTGCGGCTCGGCGACCCGTACGAGTCGGAGATCGACCGGAAGCTCGCCGACAACGTCCCCGAGGGGCGTCCCGGCCGCGGCCTGTCCCGCGACGGGTTCCACTTCCTCACCGCCGTCCCGCGGATCGACGGCGGCGGCGCCGACGAGTCGCTGAACGACGGCGTCCTGAAGATGGTGCAGGCGATCAGCGAGTCGTGGACCGGCCAGCGCGCCCCGCAGGTCCGCATGCTCCCGGACGTCCTGCCCGTGTCGGACCTGCCGTCCCCGGCCGAGACCGGCATGCGCATCCCGATCGGCATCGACGAGGAGTCCCTCTCCCCCGTCTACCTCGACTTCACCCAGGACCCGCACTTCCTCGTCCTGGGCGACGCCGAATGCGGCAAGTCGAACCTGCTGCGGCACATCGCCACCGGCATCACGAGCCGCTACACCCCCGAGCAGGCCCGCATCATCTTCATCGACTACGGCCGCTCACTCCTGGACGTCGCCAACACCGAGCACCAGATCGGCTTCGGCGCCTCCGCGCCGGCGGCGACGTCCCTCGTCAACGACATCCGCGGCGCGATGATGCAGCGGCTCCCACCGGCCGACCTGACCCCCGACCAGCTCCGCTCCCGCTCCTGGTGGACGGGCGCCGACCTGTTCCTCATCATCGACGACTACGAGATGGTCGCGACGTCCGACAACCCGCTGCGCCCCCTCGTCGAACTGCTCCCGCAGGCCCGCGACATCGGTCTGCACATCATCCTCGCCCGCGCCATGGGCGGCGCCGGACGCGGCATGTTCGACCCGGCCATCACCCGCATCAAGGAGATGGCGTCCCCGGGCCTGCTGATGTCCGGCAACAAGGACGAGGGCATCCTGCTCGGCAACATCAAGCCCCACAAGCTCCCCCCGGGCCGCGGCTACCACATCGACCGCCGCACCGGCACCCGCCTCATCCAAACCGCCCACCGCAACGACGACCCCGCCCAGTAAGCGCCGAGGCCGCCAAGGAGAAGCCCCCACCAAGAGATCAGTATCCGGTGAGGTCGATGGAATCCACCGCCTTAAGGAGAAGAAGCCGATAGGCGGCGGCATCGACCGAGATAAAGAACGCGTTCGTTCAGTCACGCACTCATCGCCGACACGATCGACTGACCCCGAGCCGGTCGGCAGGATGCGGTCGAGTCAGGCCTTTGATAAGGTACTGGGGCATATTCATAACCCCCGTCATGGCAGGCCAGGGCAAGGGGGTGCCGCACGGGCACCAAGGGCCGGCCGAGCATAGGGAAGTCACCTGACATGGGCAAAGAACTCGAAGGCACTCCCGACAACGTAAAAGCGAAGGCGAAGTCCTACCGGGAAGTCAAAAAGGACTTCGAAAACGCCAAGAACCACCTCCCCAGCACCGTCGTCCACACACCTGCCTTCGGCGTGATCGGCCTGGCATTCGGCGCGTTCTACGACAATGCGCGGGACAGCTACACGCAGACGCTCGATGCCGGGCTCAAGAAGATCGACGAGATCGCGGACAAGCTGGACAAAACCGCTCAGGCCATCGAACTGGCGGAGAAGAACAGCGAGATCCAGATCACGATGACCGACAAGTAGAAGAACGCCGTCAAGACCGCGACGGCAATAGAAAGGCAGCACAGATGACTGATGTCGCCGGCGGGATCACCATGGGCCTCGGAAGTGCGGCGATCGTCGCGTCCGGGTTCGTCCTTCTCAACTTCACGATCGAGTCTTCTGTTCCGTTGGCCGCATCCTGCCTCGCGGCCATTCCCATCATCGCGCTCACGCTGTCCAATCCGTTCGGCATGGGGCAGGCCGCGATCGCCTGGAACCAACTGAACAACACCCTCGGCACCGCTCTGGCCGCATGGCCGACCGACCTCGAGAAGGAGGACTGGCAGGGCGCCGGCCGCGAGCAGTTCGACACCGCAATCCGCAAGATCAAGGCGGAGTTCGAGCAGGTCAAGGCAGCCGCGTCGAGCATGGCGACCGCGATGTGGGGCGTTCTGGCCGGCTACGTGGCGCTCTACGTCGCCATGATCGCGTTCTGGTGGGCCGTTCGGGCAGTGCTCATCGCATGGGCGGCGGGCACGCCGCTGACCAGGCCGGCGGCTGAGGCCACCGGCGCCGCCGCCGTGGCGGCCACCGGCGGAGCCGTGGGCGCTCTGGGTGCCATGCTCTCCGCCGCGGGCGCCGCGCTGATCGGTCTGCTCACCCAGTTCCTGGGCGGCCTGTTCCTGGCGGACACCAACGACCTGCCGGGCCAGGGCTCCGACTTCAACAAGGTCAAGCTCCAGTACCCCGTGGTCACGGTCCGGAACCCCTGAGGGCGGGGAGCGACCCGTGCACTCGAACGGGCGAGAGATCACGTTCGCCGCGCCGCGCAGACCATGGCGCCGGATCGTCATCGCACTCCTCGTGGCCTGCTCGGTCGCGCTCATCGTGTTCCTCGCGGCATCCCCCGACCAGGGATCCGGCTTCTGGCTCGGGATGAGCATCGTCCTGTTCTGCCTCTGGCCGGTATCGCTCATCGGAACACTGTTCGCCTGCTTCAGCTGGTTCGTGCAGGTTCGGCAGGGCGGCGCCGGCTCCGTCGCACGGATGGACCCGACGGGAATCCATATCAGAGGCGGCCAAGCGATCGCGTGGCCGGAGGTGGAATCGGTCTTCACTCGCCGCGCGACGACCGGGGACCTGCTGCTCTGCATCAGGCCCGCCGAGACGGCCGGATTCGTTGCGCGAGCGCCCGCCGAGCGGCAGGACGGGATGCGCGCGAATCTCGCCGCCTACGAAGCACCGATCTTCATCAACCTGAGCGCGTTCTGGCGGGGATCGACCGACGAACTGTCGGCCAGGATCGCAACGCTCACCACCGGCCGCCTCTCCATCGCGGCCGACGACTGAACCCGACTCTCCGACGACAAGCAGGAGCCGATACGCATGATGCCCGATATGCCCACGGAAGAAGAGATCAAGCGGGAAAGCCAGCGCTGGCAGAAGAAGTTCGAAGAGATCGGCGCACTGGAAGACAAGCTGAAAGAAGTGCGAGGCGTCGGCACCGCGGAAGAAGGAAAGGTCGAGGTGATCGCGGCTCCCGGTGGCGTCCTGCTGGAGGTCAACATCAACCCGAGGGCGATGCGCCTGGGGTCCGAGGCGCTCGGCGAGGCGATCATCGAGGCGTCGAGGGCGGCCGCAGTGGACGCGACATCCAAGATCAACGCGCTCATGGAGCCTATTCTCGGAGCCAACAACGGAGTTCTGTCCATGCTATCCGGCGACAACGCCTTCGAAATGCCGAAGGAGATGAAGGACGCACTGGCCGGGGCGTCGGACATCTTCGCGAATATGGAGGCCGACCTGGGCCGCCTGCGCCCTGGCAAAGAGTGAGCACCTCTTCGGCAGGCACGGCTCACGCCACCATCGCCACCCGCCGACAACGCGGGTGGCGAGGCGAGCCCTCCGACTAGAACCCATCCCGGCGACTCCCCGCGCCGCTTTATCATTTGCAAGTCCATCAAGGCCGTCCGGCGGTCGGTGGGCCCCCGGTGGAATGATTCCGCCGCGATGCGCTGAGCGCGTGAACCTCCTCGGCCCCGCAGGATGTGATCTCCTCATGGCCAGCCCGCATACTACGCGGCATCTCCTCGGGACCGCGCCGAGCAGAAGGCGGGCATTGTGATGTCGGAGTTCTCGGCATTGGCGGTCCTGCTCGCCGCTATCGCCTTTCCGCTGGTCGTGCGGGTCTGGTGGCGTAGGCGCTGGGCCGCACGCGCAGGCGTGCAGCAGTGGGCGCCGGGGTCCAAAGACCAGCAGGAGCTCCAGGTCACCCTGGGACCGCGGGCTTACCGATGGCCGGTAGGCATGGCGGTGGCCGGTCCTGTGGTCGGGCTGCTCATCGTCGCGTCCACGCTGCCCGACGCCATGGCGTGGGGGTCCGGCGTTCCCATGTCGACCGCTCTCTTCTACGGCGGCGGTGGGCTGGTCGTGGGTCTAGCCGGTCTCATTTGGGCTCTCCACGTCCATAGGACACGGCTCATCGTGACCATGGGAAGCGACGGTGTCGTGTTGCGTCGCCGCGACGCTGAGGCAGCGCTTCCGGCGAGCGGCGTGTGCGCAATCGGGATCACGTGGCCCATCAGCGATCCGACGTGGACGCTCTGGTACGACCCGGCGGCGGGGCCGGGCATCGACACCGTGACCAAGGTGGAACAGCACGGCCATGAGGCGGCCGCCACCCTGCTGCGGGACCGATCGTTGCCCGTCGGCTGGCTCGAGGCCGTCCGGACCGCCACGGAGATCCTCGACGCCGCCTGGCGCGTTCTGGACGATCGCGGTCAGGAGGTCCCAGAGCCGCCGCGGCGCGCGCTGTTCGAGGCCGATCGCGTTCTCGTGGACGGTGAAGGCCGCTACCGCAACGAACGCGGAGGCGCCCTTCTCGCTCAAGCCTGCGGCCCGTTGGTGAAGCAGACGACGGAGGGGGCGAGCTTCTGGGGCATCAACCCCAACAAGGGACGCAGAAGCATCGTCCTGCGCGATCCCCATGCCCGGACGCTGCTCATCATCAACCGGGCGTCCCGGACGTTGGGCAAGGAGCGCATCACCGTTCTCGACTCCGACGGGCACCGGCTCGGTGAGCTCAGCGGGCGGGGGACCATGTCGCTGCGCTCGGCCGATGGCACTCCACTCGGAACCGCCCGCCAAGACGGAGACCAATACGCGGTCACGGACGCGACCGGACGGGAGGTCGCGTCCCTGCGGACCAAGAGCAGCGCCGACAACAGCCGCATGTGGCTGGAGTTCTCGCACGAGTGCTCGGAGGCGCTTCGCCCGCTGGCTCTTGCGCTGCCCATCGCCGTCCGGCTGACCCGCCAGGTCCGCGGCACCGCCCGTTAACGGGTCACGCCGAGGCGGGCCAGAGCCTCTCTGGTCTGCGGCGCGCTCGCCAGCGGCCCGGCGGCAAGGGCGTCGGCCACCGCCTCCCGCGTCCAGCCAGACGCGGTAGCGGAACACGCTCAGCACCGCCTTCAGCCACAGCCAGACGCCCAGGCAGGCCAGGACGACTGCGGCGGCCTTCCAGACCGGGCCGCCGACCAGCATGATCTCAAGGAAGAAGACCGACACGCCGGCCGCGGACGTCGCCATTGCGACGATGCCTTACTTGTACGTCGCCGACAGACCGGAATCAAGCTTCACGAGACTTCTCTGTTCCATTGAACGCCTCTCCGAAAGGAGCAATGAGAACCGAGTCAAGCATCATATGCAGCGCTATTTGCCGTCGCCGGGAAGAATGGGGTTCCGGTCGGCCGCGATCTCACATGGGGATATCGCCGCCCCGGCTCCAGTCGGCCCGCGCGGTGTGAGTCTGTTCAAGGGCGGGCGGGGCGTCCGCTTCCCGTGGAGGCGCCGAAGCTCCCGACGAGCCTGGCGGAACCGAGTGGAGACGGTGCCGGGCCGTTGTCAGGGGCGGCGGCGGGCGGTGGGGATTACTGTGGCCGCCACGCCCACGGCGGCGGCTATGGCGAGGGTCGCGGCGGCGATGGCGAAGGCCATGTTGCGGCCGAAGCGGTCTTCGGGGGGCGGCTGGTCGATGGAGACGCGCTGGACGCCGGCGACGGGGGCGGCGCTCGGGTTGCCGGCGGTGCCGACCGTGGTGACGGCGCGGAGGGGGTTCACGACGCCGGAGCCGGTGCCCTGGGCCTGGGCGCCGTCGGCGGTGGCCTCGATGCGGTGCTTGACCTGCTGGTAGTTCAGGTTCGGGTTGAACGCGCGGATCAGCGCGGCGGTGCCGGCGACGTAGGGGGCCGCGAGGCTCGTGCCGTCGTCGAGCTTGTAGGAGCCGCGCGGCCAGGTGCTGACCACCGATTGGCCGGGTGCGGTCACGGTGACGGGGGTGACCGTGTTGGAGAAGCCGGCGAGCGTCCCGTCCTTGGCGAGGGCGCCGACGGAGATCACGCCGGGGTAGCTCGCCGGGTAGGCCTTCTGCGGGGTCTGCTTGGTCCGGTCGGTGAGGTTGCCGGCCACCGAGACGATCACCACGTCGCGCTGCTGCGCGTAGTGGACGGCCTGCCGCAGGTCGGGCAGGTCCGGCGACTGGGACGAGATGTTGATGACCTTCGCGCCGAGGTCGACCGCCTTCCTGATCGCCTGCGCGGCCCACTCGGACCGGTTGCCGCTGGCCTTCACCGCCATCTTCACCGAGATGATCTCGGCGTCGGGGGCGACGCCGACGAACGGGATGCCCTTGTCGCGCATGTCCGCGGCGCCGATGATGCCGGCGACCGCGGTGCCGTGGCCGACGCAGTCCCGCAGGCCGCTCTTCGTCACGTCGTACGCCTTGACGTGGCCTCTGAGCTGCGGGTGCGAGGTGTCGACGCCGCTGTCGACGACGGCGACCTTCACGCCCTTGCCGCGCGTGTGCTCCCAGACGTCGGTGAAGTTCAGCCGCTCCTGCGGCCAGAGCTGCCGGGGAAGCTCCTTCGCCGGGCTGCCGTAGACGAGTTCCTGCTCGCAGCCCGCCGCCTGCGCCGGTGCCGGCTGGAACGGGCCGGCCTGGAGCGGGGGCGCGAGGAGCGCGCCCAGCGCGATGGCCGATGCGAGAGCGAGTGTCGACGTACGCCGCACCACCGTTCCTCCAGAGCCCGAATCGCGGCATGAGCAACAAGCACCCTACCGGGATGCGCCGGGACGGACATGTCGGCGTAATACCATCTGGCGGATGCAGTCGACGGCGCCTCACCCTCCAGGGCCCGAGCAGCGTCCGGCGGCGCGGCGGTGGGCCGTGCCGGCGGCCCTGCTGGGCGTGGTCGCCGTGCTGGTGCCCGTGGTGTGGGTCGCGGGCGGGTTCAAGGCGACGCCCAAGCAGCCGGTCAAGAAGGCCGGAGAGCGGCTCGACCTCGGGTTGTTCGAGGTGACCGTCCACGACGTGCGGATCGGGTCGGCCCGCGAGACGTTCGGGACCGCGCAGGAGCGGTACCTCATCGTCCGGATGCGGGTCCTCAACAAGGGCAAGGAGACCGAGTCGCTGGGCAGCGGCGGGTTGACGGACGGCGTCGTCGCGCTCACCAAGGCCGGCACATGGGTCAAGCCCGAGCGGGTGGACGGGGTCGCGGGCGGCGCGCAGACCGACACGACGCAGCCGGGGCTGCCGGTCGAGGCGTCCGCGAAGTGGAAGATGGGCCCCGCGGACTCGCCTGCCGAGCTGACCGTGGGCCTGCGCAAGTGGAGATACGAGCACGGGTTCACCGACAGCGACTTCAACTGGATCGTCGACCAGAAGAGCGACGAGTTCGCCGGACGCCTCACCCTGCCGGTGGCGGCGTCGTGAACGCGCGGCAGGTGCTCCTGCGGGGCGGCGCCGGGGTCGGCGGGACGGCCCTGCTCGCCGGCGCGATGTGGCTGCACTCCGTCCGGCCCGAGATCCGGGCGGCGGCGCTGGACCCGATCCGGACCGGCGGGACGATCGGCGAGGAGGTCGCGACCCGCGACTTCAGCGTCCGGGTCGACGGCGTGGCGGCGGCGCGGTCGCTGGCGCCCGGCTTCTCCCTCGGCGGCAAGCCCCCGGTCGGGACGGACGGCGTCTACCTCATCGTCCGGCTCAGCGCGACGGCGGCGCGGGAACCGCTGCAGCTCAGGTCGGCGGAACTGGAGACGCCGGGCGGCTACACGTTCCGGGAGGACCCGCGCACCGCGGCCGTCTCCGTCAGTCAACCGACGTTCCAGCCGATGATCTGGACGTCCACGAAGCTGGTGTTCGAGCTGCCGGAGGACCGGGTCGAGGGCGCGCGTCTGGTCGTGGGCACCGGCGGGCTGCTGCCGCAGCTGTCCTCGGCGGCCGACATCGACCTGGGCCTCGGCGAGGACCGGGCGGCCGACCTCCTCCGGAAGGCGACCGAGCGGTACGAGGTCAGGACGGGCACCTCATGACGGCTTCCGACACCCGTCCCGACGGGATCCCGCTCCCCGGACGTCCCGGGATGCGTCCCCGCGACCGGCGGATCGTGCAGGCGATCGCGCTCGTCTGCGCGATGGCCGCGATGCTCGCCATCCCCTGGGCGGACGAGACCAGCACGATCCGGAAATCCCTGAAGCCGCCGGAGAAGGTGACGACCGTCCCCGAAGGCCGGATCGGCGAGCTGGTCGGCGCGAAGTGGAAGGTCTACGACCGGCGCGTGACCGAACCCCTCACCGGCAAGGACCAAGGGGACGTCGTCGAGCTGCGGCTCGCCGTCGCCGTCCGCCCCTCGGACGCCGCCAGCGCCAAGGCGGTCGGCTCCTACGGCCTGCAGTACCGCCTCCAGGACGGCGACGGCCGCGCATGGTCCGCGAACGGGATCCGGACGGAGGAGCCGAAGGCGGGCGTCGCGACGCGCATCACCGTCAGGGGGACGGTGCCCCGTGCCAAGGCGGACGCGCTGGAGTTGCGGATCCAGGCACCGAAGGAGACGCGGAAACCGGAGGACCCACTGCCTTCGCTGCGTTTCGCCCGCTGACCCGCGCCATCACCAGGTTGAACGCCGCCGCCAGCAGGCACACGCGCAGGATCTCGAAGACGAGGCCCGTCCCGTAGCCGATGGCCGGCAGCCACTGCATCCACCATGTCACCTCGTGCGGGCCGATCAGCTCGTACACCAGCCGCCGGGACGCGTCCTCCCCCGCGTACAGCCCCGCGAACAGCAGGCAGAACGTGGCGAACGGCATCATCCCGGACCGGCGGACGAGCCGCAGCCCGTACCAGGCGGGCAGCCACATCTCCCGGAGCCCGCGGGTGAGCAGCTCGCGGGGGCTGTTCGTCCGGTCGATCCCGCCGGCCCGCGCGAGCCGCCGCCCCGCCCGGCCGCCGCCGAGCACGACCCGCTCGTCCGCCGCGTCCAGCCCGAGGATCACCCCGGCGATCACCAGCCAGATCAGCGCGCCGAGCACGGCGTCCTTGAACGGCGGCCACAGGCCGAACGCGGGGCCGGCGACGCCGCTCAGCCAGCCCCACACCTCCCGCTCGGTGAGCCAGCCGACGCCGAGGCCGCGCAGATGGTCGATGGTGAAGATGCCGAACAGCGCGAAGTTGATCTCCAGGAAGGCGACGAGCGCGCCGACGGCGCGGGGCAGCCGCTCCTCCAGCCGCCACTCCGCCAGCACCTTCAGCACGAACAGGCCCGCGGTGAGGCCGATCGCGAGGCCGATGTGCTTCTCCAGCGACAGCAGCATCCCGGCGCCCTCGATCTGCCCCTGGATGCCGCCCTCGGCGAACCCGCGGCTCGCCGCCGCCGACGCGAACTCGCGGGCGTCCTCCCTCTGCAGCCCCCACGCCAGGTAGAAGATGACGAACGGGAGCGCGGCGCGGCCGATCGCGCCGATCACCGGCTCCTCGTTGCCGACCGCCCACGGCGTCAGGTCGCCGTCCGCGGCGCGGGCGTGCACGACGTCCAGGCCCTCCCGGACGCTGTGCACCATCAGCACCGCGACCGTCAGCGTGATCACCACGAGCAGGCCGACGGTGACGATCGGCGCGACGGACGCCGCCGTGCCCTTCATCGTCCCGAGCTTGTAGCCCCCGTACATGGCGCCGTAGCGCAGCAGCTCCCCCACCGTGAACCACAGGGACAGCGGCAGGACGAACCGCCCCGCGAGCTTCAGCGCGGCCCACGGGAGGATCAGCGGCGAACGCGCGGACGGCCAGGCCATGGCGCCCGATCGTAGACGATCAGCGCATACCCACCCATCTCAAGCCGCAGGCTTCACAACGACGAACCCCGCCGTCCCGGTGGGGTGGGACGGCGGGGTTCGGCTCCGAGCGGGTCGGCCGGACCGGTCTGCCGGTCGGGTCGATCAGTTCGATCAGATCGCGACTTCGAGGCCGGCGACCGTACCGGTCTTCGCGGTGACGGTGTTGTCGACGCTCACACCGCCGGCCGCGAGGACGCGGACGGTCCAGTCGCCGTCGGCGGCGAAGAACCGGAACACGCCCTCGTCGCCCGTGACCACCTCGGCGGTGAACTCGCCGGACGAGTCGAGCAGGCGGGCGTAGGCGCTGGACACCGGCGCGCCGTCACGGGTGACGGTGCCCTGGATGACGGCCTCGTTGGTCAGGTCGACGGTCGCGGGAAGGTGAGCGGTCTGCTCGGGCGCTGCGCAGCCCTGGGTCATTGCTCCTCCTAGGGGAAGGTCGGCCGGGTTACTTGGCGGCGCCGAGCTCGATCGGCACGCCGATCAGCGAGCCGTACTCGGTCCAGGAACCGTCGTAGTTCTTCACGTTCTCGATGCCGAGCAGCTCGCGCAGCGCGAACCAGGTGTGCGAGGAGCGCTCGCCGATCCGGCAGTAGGCGATCGTGTCCTTGCCCAGGTCGACGCCGGCCGCCGTGTACAGCTCGCGGAGCTCCTCGTCGGACTTGAACGTGCCGTCGTCGTTGGCCGCCTTCGACCACGGGATGTTGGCCGCGGTCGGGATGTGGCCGGCCCGCTGCGACTGCTCCTGCGGCAGGTGCGCCGGGGCGAGCAGCTTGCCGCTGAACTCGTCGGGCGACCGGACGTCCACCAGGTTCTGCTTGCCGATCGCCTCGACGACCTCGTCGCGGAAGGCGCGGATCGTGAGGTCCTGGTCCTTGGCCTTGTAGTCGGTCGCCGGACGGGTCGGGACGTCGGTGACGAGCTCGCGGGAGTCCAGCTCCCACTTCTTGCGGCCGCCGTCGAGCAGCTTCACCTTGTCGTGGCCGTACAGCTTGAAGTACCAGTACGCGTAGGCCGCGAACCAGTTGTTGTTGCCGCCGTACAGGATCACCAGGTCGTCGTTGGCGATGCCCTTGGCGGACAGCAGCTGCTCGAACCCGGTCTTGTCCACGAAGTCGCGGCGGACCGGGTCCTGCAGCTCGGTCTTCCAGTCGATCTTCACGGCGCCACGGATGTGGCCCTTGTCGTACGCGGACACGTCCTCGTCGACCTCGACGAGAACCAGGCCGGGGTCGTCCAGGTGGGACTCGACCCAGGCGGTGTCCACCAGGACGTCGGAGCGGCTCATGCCGGAACCTCCCTCTCGGAGCGAACTTTCGCAGTGATACGTCGGAAGAGCGGATACATCTCGCAGCCGAGGCAGAACCCGAACGCCGCGTTCAGGAACGCCGCCGCCAGTGCGAGGGCGGTGGCACCGATGCCGAGCCAGGTGGTCCCCGTCACGTAGCCGACCGTTCCGACCAGGGCGAACGCCAGGCCGACCCCCTGCGCGAAGCGGGGCGCGGCGGCGTCCTCCAGTTCCCTGGGCGGGGCGAGCCGGGGACGGATCAGCACTCTGAACACCAGTCCGTACGGGGCGTACCGGAGGCCGAGGAAGGTCGCGAGCGCGAACACGACGGCCTGAGCGGCGAGCAATGCCCAGCTTCCGGTCACCAGCACCACGATGAGGACGGCTGTCGTGACGGCAGCGCCGAAGCGCGGCCCACGCGGATCAACCTGCATTGGGGTGCTCCTGGCGGAGGGAAGCGTGCGTACGAGCTGAGAAGTCGGAAAAGCGCTCGGGGGCGGGTGGGCTCGATGCCTCAGGCCATGCGACAGAGCGAGGCGGCCACGCGGCAGAAATCCACCGCACGGCGCTTCGTGAGCATCTGCTCTGTCCAGTTACGCACGGACTCGATGTTAAGCGGCAATCCACGCGCTGTCACATCCGTCTCGCCTTCCGAGACAGTGACATTCGTCTTATCGCAGGTCGTCGCGGTGCCGCTCATGGGATGACCTCACCGAGAGCGGCGATGACATCGGGCTTGCGCGGGGCGCCGGTGGCGCGGCGGACGACGCGTCCGGCGCCGTCCAGGACGAGGACGGTCGGGGTCCGCACGATGTTCAGCCGGCGGACGAGGTCCAGGTTCGCCTCGGCGTCGAGCTCGACGTGCGCGACGCCGTCCACCATCTCGGTGACCTCGCCGAGGACGCGGCGGGTGGCGCGGCACGGAGCGCAGAACGCGCTGGAGAACTGCAGGAGCGTGGCCTTCTCGCCGAGCTCGGCGCCCATGTCGTCCGGCCGGACGGTCTCCGCCACCGCGTCGTCCTCCCCTCGCCGGGCGCGCAGCACACCGTCACGGCGCCGCCGGACGAGGGCGAACGCCGTGGCCGCGATGAGGACCGCCGCAGCGACCAGAGCTCCGATCATTCCCATCGACAACCACGGCGGGCCGCGTTTTCTTCCACGCGTTCTTCCACGCGTTCTTCCACGCGGTGGAGGGGTTCGCTCAAGCCGGTCAGGTCGGGATCGTGAGGAGCGGCCGCCCGTCCAGCCCGACGACCTCGAACGAGAACAGCTGCCCGCGCGGGAACATCGTGGATCCGCGGTACTCGCCGTAGCCCTCGTCGTAGGGGACGTACCAGCTGCCCAGGGCGTCGCGGCGGCCGTCCCGCGCGATCACCAGCAGCCGGCAGTGCGACCCCTTCGGCACCCCGGCGAGGTGGAGTTCGACCTCGGTCCCCCACTCCTTCTTGCGCAGCACCACGTAGCCCTTGATGTTGCTCGCGGGGTTCGAGGCGCTGATCCGCTCGGCAGTCGTCGCCGGGACGGACGTCGCAGGCGGCGGAGGCTGCACCGCGGGCCCGCCGCTGCCGCCGTCCGACCCGATCGGCAGGACGAACCCGCCGAACAGCCCCCCGATCACCAGCAGCAGGCAGGCCGCGGCGGCGAGCGGGGCCCACCCCGCGGGGCCCCGCCCGGCCCGGCGGCCGAACCATCCCCTCCGTCGTTCGGCCGCCCTGGTGAGCAGTCCGTCCAGCAGCTCGGGCGGCGGCCCGGCCACGCCTTCGAGCTGCTCCAGTTCGACCCGCCCCAGCATCGCGGGCAGGCCGGCCAGCCCGGCGAGCTCGTCCCGGCAGGCGGGGCAGCGCTCCAGGTGGCCCTCCACCTGGCTCCGCTCGCCGGGATCCAGCGCGCCGAGCACGTACACGCCGAGTGACGTGCGCACGTCCGTGCAGTCGTTCATGGCGCCAACCCCCGCTCCTCCAATGCGAGTTTGAGCGCCCGCAATGCGTAGAAGGTGCGGGACTTCACCGTGCCGGGCGGTATGCCGAGCGTCTTGGACGCCTCCGCCACCGACCGGCCCTTGTAGTAGGTCTCGACCAGCACCGCCCGGTGCGACGGGCTCAGCCCGGCCAGGGCCTCCGCGACCGTCCAGGACTCCAGGGCGCGGTCGATGTCGTCGGAGCCGTCGGCCGTCATCATGACGTGCTCGTCGATGCCGGTCTCCGGCGGCCGCGCGCGCTTGGCCCGGTGCGCGTCCACGACCAGATTCCGGGCCACCGTGAACAGCCACGGCCGTACCGGACGTCCCGCCAGCGCCTCGGGATGCCTCCACGCGCGCAGCAGCGTCTCCTGGACGACGTCCTCGGCCTGGGTTCGGTCCCCTCCCGTCAGCCGCAGGACGTACCCGAGCAGGGGACCCCCGTGCTCGCTGTACAGGGCGCGAAGCAAACCCTCATCCGCGGTCGGACCCACATCACGTACACGTACGCGCCGACCGGCCGGTTCACCCCTGGTTCCGGCTATTTCCCCGCCTGCTGGAGATCGTTCAGGTGGACGTTCTGCGCCGTCGCGGCGACGCGCAGCCCGTCCGGCGTCGGCTGGATCTCGCTGATCCGCGACCCGACGGGCAGGTCGGCGACCGGCACGACCCAGGTCAGCTGCCGCTTGACCAGCGCCAGCGGGATCTGCGCCGCCCCGTTCGACCCGACCGACACGGGCGAGATCGCGATGCCCTTGGCGGTCGGCTCGACCTCGACGACCGCGGTCCCGGTGAGGGTGAAGCCGAGGACGGTCCCGGTCATCTCCACCTCGAGGTCGTCGCCCTTCGGCCCGATCGACTTGACCTCCTTCGGCGCCTCCTTCTTGATCACGTCATAGGGGACGACGGCGGACGCGGTGGCCGTGCGCGCGGTCACGTTCGCGGCGCTGCCCTTGCTGACCTCCGCCAGCGGCGCGTTCACGCCCCGCATGTCGACCTTGACGTCGGTGACGGTGACGCCCTGCTCCGTCCAGTCCCCGATGCCGACCTCGATGTGCTTGTACTCGCCGCCGATCGCCTGCGTCAGGAACGGAAAGCCGTGGATGGTGACGTCGGGCTGCTGCTGCAGGGCGTACTGCGCGGCCACCTGCTCGCCGATCTTGTCCTGCGCGACCCGGACGCCGATCCGGTCCGCGGCGACCAGCACCACGGCCGCGAGGACCAACAGCACCAGCAGTACTTTCCGCATGTCTCTCCTTCGGGCTGCGGCATGCGATCGCCACACCTTAATGCGCAATCCGCCCGTATCGAGTCACGCCGGAGAATGACCTTGCGTCACCCGCCCGCGAACGGCGGCAGCACCTCCACGACGCCGCCGTCGGGCAGCTCGACGGATTCGTGCGGCCTGCTCCCCACCGGATTCCCGTCGATGAGGAACGAACTCCGCCGGACGACCCGCGCGAACTCCTCGTCCCGCGCCGCCGACGCCTCCGCCAGCGCCTCCGCCAGCGTCACCGCCTCGTACGGCTCCTCATGCGTCCCCGCCGCCGCCTTGGCGGCCGCCCAGTACCGCATCGTCCCCTTGGCCATGCGTCCAGTATTCACGGCCACCGGCCATGGGTTGCGCGGCGCCGGCCGGGTCCCGCGGTGCCGGCCGGTCACGCGGCGGCGGCCGGGTCGCGCGGTGGCGGCCAGGGACCGTCCGTGACGGTTCCGATATGATCCGGGTGAGGGATCCGGGCGACGAGGCCATGGAGTTCATCCGTAAGGCCCTTCACGGTCACCTCGTCCGCGAGCCGCTGACCGGCGCCGTCGGGCTGGAGGATGAGCCGTCCGGGTCCTACGTCATTTGACGGGAGGCGGCACTTGAGCAGCCTGCTCTTACTGACCAACGCGCTGGAACCCTCGGACGAGGTCCTCCCCGCGCTCGGACTTCTGCTGCACTCCACACGGGTCGCCCCCGCCGAGGCGTCCGCGCTCATCGACGCGCCGCCGGCCGACGTCGTGCTGGTGGACGCCCGCCGCGACCTCGTCCAGGCCAAGAGCCTGTGCCGCCTGCTGCGCACCACCGGCCTCGACTGCCCCCTCCTGGCGATCGTGACCGAAGGCGGCCTGGCCGCCCTCAGCCCCGAATGGGGCCTGGACGACGTCCTGCTCCAGACCGCCGGCCCCGCCGAGGTCGAGGCCCGCCTCCGCCTCGCCGTCGGACGCGCCGCCGCCGACGCCGACTCCGACGAGGTGCCGGGCGAGATCCGCAGCGGCGACCTCACCATCGACGAGGCCACCTACACCGCCCGCCTCCGCGGCCGCGTCCTCGACTTGACGTTCAAAGAGTTCGAGCTGCTGAAGTACCTGGCACAGCACCCGGGCCGCGTCTTCACCCGCGCACAACTGCTTCAGGAGGTGTGGGGGTACGACTACTTCGGCGGTACCCGGACGGTCGATGTCCACGTCCGGCGACTCCGCGCCAAACTGGGCGCCGAATACGAATCCCTGATCGGGACCGTCCGCAACGTGGGGTACCGCTTCGTCCCCGACCACCGTCCGGGCGACACGGAAGAGAAGACCCCCGCCCGCGCATGACCCTGGGCAGTCGCTCATCCGCAACAGATTGTCCTTTGCGGACGCAACGAAAGGCGGCGGCCAGACGCGCACCCGCCCCGCCTGGCACCGAACATGCCGGTCTGCCCGCAGCTCAGGCATGCTCGCCCCACATCGTCCGCGCCCTGACAGCGGCTCCCGCTCAGCGAACTCTGCGGCAGCCGGACAGCCCGAAGCCACCGAGAAGACACCACGTCAAGGGGCCTACAGGCCACCGCGTGGCCTGACGGAGGCTGTGGCCCTTGCGCAGCACATCCGGGCTTCTAAGACACACCTGCCTGGAACCTCGCCGTAGGACGCAGGGCCTACTGATGGCCGACCGCTACAAACTGGAGTCACCCCGCCGACCATCAATCGGAGTGACCCACCAACACGGCGGCCAGGGCTTGTCCGGAAGGAAGCTCGGCGAAAGCTCGGAGCCAGACGTCGATCACGGCGAGGTCGTCAGAGCAGATCGCAATCACCTGACGCTGTCTCAGCAGGCTGATGCCGCGCTCCAGGCATGCAGAGCCGACGGGCGCCGGGGACGAGCATCACCATGCGCCCTCCGTAGCCGCCCTTGCCCCGCGACAGACCTGCTGGGTCGGCTTTGACCAAAGGAGTGGCCATGACCTTGCGGCAACACAGACAGACGCCTTTGGCCCCGCGCGAGCAAACCCAAGGATCAGCTAAAGGCTGTCCCGTAACGTCAGGCGTTCAAGATTGTTGATCTTGGCGTGGAGCGGGTGATCAGGGGCGATCGGGGCGAGTGGGTGCCGGTGTTCACCGGCCTGTCGGTGCGGCAGTTCCGGCGTCTGGTGCGGATCGTCGCAGGTCGGGGCGGTGAGCAGGCCGGGACTGGGCGGCGCTGGAGCCTGCCGCCGGCCGACCGGGTGCTGCTGATCGCGGTGTACTACCGCACCAACCTGACGCTGCGGCAGGTCGCACTGCTGTTCGGGGTGTCCAAGTCCGCCGCGCACCGCGTCGTGGACCGCTGGGCGCCGCTGCTCGCACTGGCCCCGGTCACCCGCCGGCACAGCCCGGACACAGTGCTGATCGTGGACGGCACACGCGTCCCGGTCCACGACCGGACGGTCACCGCCTCGTCCAAGAACCACCGGTACTCGGTGAACATGCAAGTCGTCATCGACGCCGACACCCGGCTGGTGGTCGCGGTCGGACGTCCGGTCCCGGGCAATCACAACGACTGCACCGCCTTCCGCGACTCCTGCGCCGGACCGGGCATGCAGGGGTGCGTACGTGATGGCCGACGGCGGCTACCAGGGAAACCGGCAGGTCATCATGCCCTACCGGCGGCCCCGCGACGGCGGCGAACTGGCTGCCTGGCAGCACGAGCTCAACACCGTCCACAAACGGGTGCGTGCCCGCATCGAGCACGCCTTCGCGCACATGAAGTGGTGGAACATCCTGCGCAACTGCCGCCGCAAACGCGACGGCGTCCACCACGCCACCCGCGGCATCGCCCTCATGCACAACCTGGCGACCCCCGGCTGATCCGGCTTGGGGCGGCACGTCACCGCGGCACGCCCGGTCCCACGCCTCCATTACGGGACAGCCTTTAGATCGCAGGGCGCGTTTCGCTCATGCACGTTGCCAGCGCGCTTGTCAGCCAACGCCCGATCCGAACAGGTATGCGCCGGCCCACGCCTGGCGGCCAACCCGGGCCCGCCCGATCATCGGACGAACTGCCGACTTCGGTTTCCAGCCCTGTTCGCAGGTCAGGTGGCCCTTGGTGGTCCGGCTACCGCTCGGGCCCCCAGCCCGTGATCGAGAGCGGCTCGTCCCTCAGTCGCTTGGCCTGTTCGGTGTCATGGGACGCAGTCGGCGGCGTACTGGCGGGGCTCATTTGATGGTCGTCCACCGATACGCTCCAGCCGATCAACCCGATGGTGTCGGTGCAGACCCCAGCTTCGCCCAGTCCAGCATCCAGATCCCAGCGCGCTGGAAACCGCAAGACAAACCGTCCACCGACTGCCGGTGCCCGCCCTCACCAGACACGCCAGCGGCTCTAACCTCCACCACTGGCCTGTCTGGTTAGCGCCGCCTACGGGTCTCCGCTGATCCTTTTATCCATTCACCGGACACCGCATTCGCCTTCGGACACGATAAGTCTCGCAACACCACGCCAGGTGGACGAAGAAGGTCCAAGCCGGCTGCGGCATGGACTAACGGACGCCCCGGGACGTCCGTCCGCGTCTGAGATTCAGAACCACCCCGCCTGAGCCTCGCCATGGGACGCAACGGGTGCCAGGCTTGATCACCTCTATCAAGCGCCATCATTTAGGCACGTGGCCAGCCGCCACATACCGGGTCGTCTGGCCCACGCTCAACGGCGTTAGTCGCCAGCGGCAACGCACAGCCGGCTTGCCAGCTGACCATCTACTTCTGCCCGATGAAACAGGCCTCGGCGTCGGATCTCCCCCTCGGGCAGCTCACCGTCACCAGAGCCTGGCTCCATGTCGCTTCAAACGTTCCCGCCCGAGATGGTCCGTAACACCGCATCGGGGCTTCTCAGTGATCGCACGATGCTCGTCGCGCATGTGGCGGGTGTCGTGATGTTGCACGCGCTCGTCCCCTGTCCGAGCTACCTGTGACTGTCCACCGCGCGGTGATGCTTTCAGCAGCGGTGAATAAATAGCGTTCTCAACGTGAGCACAGCACTCACCCAAAAAAATTTCGAGAACCAATTCTTTC
Organism: Actinomadura chokoriensis; assembly: GCF_039529475.1. Taxonomy (NCBI): domain Bacteria; kingdom Bacillati; phylum Actinomycetota; class Actinomycetes; order Streptosporangiales; family Thermomonosporaceae; genus Actinomadura; species Actinomadura chokoriensis. The sequence goes on from NZ_BAAAMW010000010.1 coordinate 211,087, forward strand.
GCCGGAGGAAACGATGATCCGCAACATCAAGAAGACCACTGTCGTCGCGATCTGCTGCGCCGTGGTCGGGGCGGGGCTCACCGGCTGCGACGATATCTCGGACACGGATGCATTCCCGTTCGACTCCCCGTCGCCCAGGAAGTCCGCCGCCGACTTCACCGGCGTGCAGAAGATCAAGGTCGGGGGTCAGTCGGTGAATGTGTCCTGCTCGGGTGATCTGGCGAAGAAGAAGCCTGTCATCGTCCTGCTTCCCGGGCTCGGCGACGGGCTGGACCAGATGGCCGCCATCCAGAAGACCCTGAGCGAGAAGAACCGGGTCTGCTCCTACGACCGGCTCGGCGAAGGCAAGAGCAGCAAGCCGGGCGGCCCGCAGACCTTGTCCGACACCGGGAAGGTCCTGACCACTGTGCTGGACAGCGTCGCCGACGACGGTCCGGTCGTCCTGGCCGGGCACTCGCTGGGCGGGATGATCGCCGCCAGGTACGCACCCGACCACGGGGACCGGGTCAAGGGACTGGTCCTGATGGACGCCACCTCGCCGACCTCGGTCGCCGACATGAAGAACGCGATCCCCCAGTCCGCGACCGGCCAGGCCACCCAGTTGCGCGCGCAGAGCCTCGCGGTGACGGAGGGGCAGAACCCGGAGAAGCTCATCATCCCCGATGGGGAGGTCCGTTCCGCCGGGAGCATCCCTGTGGAGGTGATCCAGCACGGGAAGCAGTACCTCGCGGCCGTCCCCGAGTACGGACCGGCCTTGGAGCGGACATGGGCCGCCGGCCAGCGCAAGTGGCTCGCGGTGTCCAGCCAGAGCAAGCTGAGCACGGCCAAGAACAGCGAGCACTACATCTACGCCGACCAGCCCGAAATCGCCGTCCAAGCCATCCAGCGCGTCACCACTCAGGCCACGAACGCCAAGTGACCGCCGCCTACCAGCCCGTCGCACCGCGCCCGACCGTGCCACCCACGGTCTCGGGCGCGGTCGACGTTTCCGCCCGAGCACACAATGCCAGCCCAGACCAAGCAGCGTCCGCCTCGGGCAACGAGACGGACTGACCACCAAGATCATTCTGCCCTTGAGAGACACCCGGACCACGAGCAACAGCTCAATGGACCGCAGCACGTCCATCCGGCCAGCAGCAGACGGATGGACCCCTGCTTGTGGGCATGCGACACGGGCTCAGACCGCCCAGCTCGCAGGGCCGTGCGGCCCTGCGAACTGCGAGCTTGTAACTCGAAGTGTGTAAAGATGATCTTGTGGTGGGTCTGGTTGTCTTTACTGGATGCGGCCTGGGTAGGCGTCGGCGAGTTCGTTGAGGGCTTCGCTCCACCCGTAGGTTTTCTGGCCTTCGATGAGGCGGGCGGGGTAGCCGGTGCGGGCGCCGTTCTGGGCGGCTCTGGCGGCGCGTTCGCGGGCGCGTTTGTCCTCGATGTTGACGATGGCCAGCCAGAGCAGCTTGACCACCGCCTCATCGGTGGGGAAGTGCCCGCGGGCCGTGCGGCCCTGCGAGCTGCGGGCATTTGGGCGTCATGGCGCGGCGCGGAGACTAGGCGGCCTGAGATGTCGGGGGCGGCCGACTGGCAGCGGTGTTCCATGTTGCTCTGGTGGTGAGGTCGTCGGTCCCGGGTGGGTGGAGGCGGTAGGTGTAGCGGTTGCCGTTGTGTTCTCGGGTGATGTGGATGTGGCGTGGGTTGGTGTGTTTGTAGCGGTTGTGCCAGCCGCAGGTGAGGGTGAGTTGGTCGATGTCGGTGGGGCTGTGGCCCAGGGCCCAGCCGTGGACGTGGTCGACTTCGCACAGGGTGCCGGGGATTTCGCAGCCGTGGACGGCACAGGTGGGGTAGAGGGTTTCCAGGACTTGGCGTTGGGCGGGGCTGGCGAACCGGACGCGGTGGCCGAGGTAGAGGGGCAGGTTCCCGCGCCCGAGCAGGAGGGGTGAGACTCCGGCGGCCAGGGCGATGCGGCGGGCGTGGGCGGCGGGGATGGGTGTTCCGTCGGTGAGGCGGGCGGGTGTGGTGCCGCCGGTGAGGGTGTCCAGGTCGCAGATGACGGTGACTTTGGTGGCCTTGTGCCCGCCCGACAGGACGCTGCTCAACGCTGCGGCGGTGCGTTCGGCCTGGTCGCGGTGGTCGTCGGTGCCGGCGGGTTTGGCGAGCGGGGCCAGGGTGCCGTCCCAGATGGCGGTGTCTTCGGCGTTCAGCCAGCCGCGGATGTAGCGGCCGCCGTCCAGGGAGCGGCTGGAGTCGATCCAGGACTGCTCGTAGCCGTGGCGGGCGTCGTGTGGGGGCGTGCCGGTGCCGTCGCGTTCGGCGATGATGTCGCGGATGCGGCGGCCGAAGGAGGCGACCTTCCCCGCCGAGCACCCCTGCTCGACCAACCCCAGCAGGATCTCTTGAGCGGCGGCGCAGTCGGTGTCGTCCAGGCGTGCGGCGGCGTCGGCGATGGTGGCGGCGTACCCGGTGGACAGCTCCCCGGCGGCCCACCGCCCGGCCACCTCGGTGAGGCGGCGGTGCTGCCGCGCCAGGGTGAGGCGCTCCTTCGCGCGCGCTTCGCGCATGCCCAGCCGGGACCGCAGCCAGGCGCGGGTGGAGGGGAACCCCCAGCGCTGCACTTCCCGGCCCCGGTCCACCACCTCGACCAGCCCCGCCAGCGCCGCCTCCTGCAGGTCACCCGCCGCGGCGAGGGCCTCGGCCAGTTCCATGCACGCCGCCGCGGACTCGGGCGGGGACCGGCGGGCGAGTTCAGCCGCGATCACCGAAGCGGCGTCCACCAATTCGGTGGTGGACGCCTCAGCAACGTCGATCCCGGCCACTTCCATGACCCCCATTTTACCCGCCCCGACCCACCATTGCATCGAATACCGGTTCGAATCTTTTGCCGTCTTCTCGCCGTGCACCGAAAGTGCAGCAAATGCTCTCAGGAATGGCATTTCGGGAAATTCCGGCACCGCCTGCCGGATGCCTCGGGGGCTGCGTGTCGGGGCTCGCCTTTGGTTCCAGTGCGGCGGCCGGCCCGTCCGTTGTTTGCCCTGCCGTACCGTCTGGCGGTTCGAGCCGACAGTCGCTCGAGCCGCGAGCCGCTCGGGCTGTCGGTGGGATCGGCTGTCGGCGGTTCGGGCGCTCGCTGGCACGGCCATGCGCTCGCTGGGACGGGCGCTCAGTGGGACGGGCGCTCAGTGGGACGGGCGCTCAGTGGGACGGACTGTCAGGGCTCTCGGGCACTCGCAGGGACGGGCGCTCAGTGGGAGGCGCGCTCAGCGCGACGGGCACTCGCAGGGACGCCCACTCGGAGGTACGGGCGCTCGCAGGGACGGGCACTCGGCGGGACGGACTGCCAGTGGCTCTCAAGCGCTCAGTGGGACACGCGCTCGGACGGCTGACAGTGTCGGGCAGCTGGCTGTGTCGAGCGGCTGACTGTGTCGGGCGGCTGGTCCAGGGGTGGTCGGGGACTCTTGGGCACCGCCCGCCGGGGAGCTGCCGGGCCCCAGGCCCCAGGTTTCGCCTTCGCCATAGGGTGCGGTCGCCGCATCCTTGTTGCCTTGCTGCGCTGGCCGGTCGAGCGTTCAGTCGGGTGGTTGGCTGCGTCGGGCGGCTGGTCCAGGGGTGGTCGGGGACTCTTGGGCACCGCCCGCCGGGGAACTGCTTGGCCCCGGAATGCGCCTTTGTCACAGGGGTGCGGTCGGCCCGTCCCTCGGTTGCCCTGTTGCGCTGGCCCGTCGAGTGTTTGGTCGGACGGTTCCCCTCTTTTTTGGGGGTGGTGGGGCAGTTTGTTGGGTCGTTGGGTGCGTGGTCAGCGGGAGGGCTGATCCCGGGGGCTGGTGGGTGTGTGGTGGGTCTTGGAGGGGTGGGGGCGGCGCGTCGGGCAGAGGGCAGGCGGAGCCTGCCCGACGAAAGCTGCACTCAGGGGCCGCAGAGGCTCCGAAGTCAAGGGTGGCCGAAGGCCATCGCGAAGCGACGCCGAAGGCGCCCTTGACTTTGGAGGGGCGGCCCCGTACGCAGCGCCGCCCCCACCACAATTCCACGGCATCACGAATAACGCTTGTTCATGCTCGATTCACCTTCCCGCCCGCTGGCCAACTGGCAACAAGGGGTGAGCCTGGCAGCAGCAACTAACAGGCCGTACTGCCGTCGGCTGCTGCATTCGCCAGGTCCACACTTCCCGGCCTTTCGGTCCGCTCTCAGCGGCGGGCGGTTACAGCGCCAGTAGCAGGGTCGAGCAGAAGACGTCCAGCCTTCGGCCGCTGAAAGTCGAACAAGTGCATCAGGCTTCCCGCTCGGCGGTCGAAGGAGGAGCGCCCGATGCGACCGGTGCGCCAGTTGTCCTCGATGAAGCGCAGGATGGACGCCTGTTCCACCGGATGGTGGTCTACGTAGTTCACCTTCGCGTAGGGCGAGATCACCAACAGCGGGAGGCGCTGGCTAGGCCCACAACGATCATCGCGTCCACCGGACACCTCGACACGGCGGCATGCAGGCTGGTCTTCGGATGCATCGTTCGAACCATTAGTAATATGAGGTCGGACGTGGTCGTACCAGCCATCCGAGTCATCGTAGGCGAGGATGACCGCCGTGGACTCCCACTCCGGCGACTTCTGAATCATATTGACAGTGGACGCGACGAATCGCTGCTCGTCCAGCGGGTCGGAGTAACCGGCATGGGCATCCTGGTAGGCCGGAGCCTTGAGGAACGACACGGCGGGCATATTGTGCGCCGCCAGAGCAGCGCCGAAGTCTTCCAGATCATACTGATGGTTCGCCTGGTCAGTACGGCCGATAGCGGACACCGATGACGGCGGCAGGTGTTTTTCGTTAGCCGTCGACTCGTAGTACTGGAACGGCTCGTGGTGCGGACTGTAGTCGATGACCTGATTCTGCCCGATATTGGCATGGGACGAACCGCAAACCCTGTAGCCATCCTTGGCGGCCGTTGGGCGGAATCCGCCCTGAAACCATCCCCAAGTAACGCTTTTCGCGTTGAGAAGGTCGCCTATGTTACGGCCGGTCATCACCGCGAGATTGTTGTCGGACGCGTGACCATTATCGGAGCAGTCATCGAACGCCGGATCGGGGTCGGTGATGACGGTCCCTATGCCTTTGGAGTCCGGCGACGCCACCACAGACGGATCTGCGACCTTGTCATGGGTTCGAGGATCGACCGCGTAGGCGCCATAGGTCTGCCCCGATACCAGGTTGAGTGCACCGGGAGTGGACGGCCCGAACACCGAGTCCCAGGAGTTGTCGCTCATCGCGTAGTGTTGCGCGTAGTTCCACATGGCGGTGACGGTGTTGCCGTCGAAGTAGTCCATGACCAGACCGGGCTCGCCGAAGAGGATGGGTTCTCCGGTGCACCTGCCGCGCTCGGTGAACTCGACGAACTTGTCCATGCGGCCGCCATTGACGGCTTTCTGCTCGGCGCCGTACCCGTGGTTCTGGTCGCAGGTGAGGGCCTGGGACGGGCCAAGGCGCTTCGGGTTGTACCGGTTCGGGTTGTCGTTCAGGAGCCTCTTCGTCAGACCATTGACACCCGGGGTGTGTGCGGCGGCGTGGAAGGGCGTCCCATCGGTATTGGCAGCCTTCGGATATGTACCGAAGTAGTGGTCGAACGAGACGTTCTCCCCGTAGATGACCACCAGATGCTCGATCGGCGTCCGCGGCGAAGCCCCAAGTGAGGCAGGCGCGACCCGGTCGGCCGTCCCGGAAGCGCAGGCAGCCGTCAATACCCCGATGACCACCACGGACATGGCCGATGCTGCGAACTTTCGCATGTTCTCCCCCTCTACTACGCGAGTAGAGCCCTGGCAAAGTGGTCCGAGGCATCAACGACACCCGGAAGTGTGAAGAAATAGCCACCGCCGAACGGAGATATGTAGTCGGTGAGCGGCTCGTCCAGCAGCCGCCGCTGGACGGCCTCGAACTGGCGGCGCGGGTCCTGTTGGAAACATGTGAAGAGCAGGCCCATGTCGAGGTTGCCGACCTCGTCCACACCACGGTCGTAGTTCCAGGAACGGCGCAGCACGCGGCTGTCCTCGGTCTCGCGGACGCGCGGATTCGCCCGCCGGATATGGCTCGTCAACGGTATGACGTCGCCGATCGGATCCATGGCGTAGCGCGGAACGTCCCGCTCACGGGTGCCGTCGAGCGGCGCGCCGGTCTCGCGGCTGCGGCCGAAGATCCGCTCCTGCTCGGCGAGACCGACTCGGTCCCAGAACTCCACGAGCATCCGGATGAGCCGGACGACCTGGTACGTTCCGCCCGCCGTCCAGCCGGGCTCGGACCCGTCCCGCGCGGCCCAGACGAGGCGGGCCATGTCCCCGCCATGCCCGACGTGGGGGTTGGCGATGCCGTCCTTGAAGCCCATGAGGTTCCGAGGCGTCCCGGACGGGCGCGGCCGGCTGACGAAGCCGTTCATCCGCCAGCGGATCTGCATCGCGCCGCGCGTGTACCGGCAGACGTCGCGCAGTGCGTGCAGGACGGTGTCCTCGTCGGGCGCGGCGAACTGCAACAGCAGATCGCCATGGCACCAGGCGGGATCGAGGTCATCGTTAGGGAACATCGGCATCGCCGCCAAGCGCGCGGGGCGCCGCGACGCCAGGCCGAACCGGTCGTCGAAGAGGGACGCGCCGACGCCCACGGTCACCGTGAGACGGCCCGCCGGTGCGTCCGGGCCGAGGATCCCGGAGTCGGGCGGCGGCCCGGCGATTCCCACCGGGGGCGGCGCGCCTCCGCTGGTCAGCGCACGGGCACGTTCGGTCAGCGTCCGCAACAGGGAGACAAGCTCAGCGCGCCGCTCAGCGATCACGTCGAACGCCACGATGATCGCGCGAGGCTGCGGCTCGTCCAGGATCCCCGCCTGGTGGACGCCGTGGAACCCGATCGACGAGCCCGGTGAGGCTGGTGAGTCTGGTGAGACCGGCGAAGCCGTCCCGGATGCCGTCGCGCCCCCGCCCGGCCCGCCCCGGACGACCGCCCCCGCGACGCCGGCAACCGCAGCCCCACGCAGAAACGCACGACGCCCCGGTCGACTCACACCTTCCACCCCCACACCCCACCCCCACTAGGAACTCACCCCGACAAACAAACGGCCCGTACCGACGTCCACTCCGTCTCGAAGTCCCCCCGCGCTCGACGTCCGCCCCGCACTCGACGTCCGCCCCACACTTGGCATACGCCCCACACTTGGCATACGCCCCACAGTTAGCGTCCACCCGACACTTGGCGTCCGCCCCGCACTTGGCGTCCGCTCTTCACGCCCGACGTCTGCCCCGCACTCGAGGGCCTTCGCCAGCTCGCGCCGATATTCGCTCCAGACGACAACCTCCCTCTTCTTACGGCACCCGACGCCTGGCCCATCGGCGACCTCGGCCTGCACTCGACGCCGTCCCCCAGGCAGGAGCCTTCGGGCCTTGACAGCACCTGTCCCGCACCCGACGGTGTTGGCCGCGTGGTAACCCCGGGCCACCCAAGGGCGTGTCCCGGCTCGGACGACCTCCGTCCCGCGCGACGAGTTTCCGTTCCCTGCCGGTGAGGTGCTCTCCGCGCTCAGCCGCCCTGCCAACGCCAGTGCTCATGGAGTTGATGGTCTTGTTCTGACCGCGGCGATCGTCGCGACCGATGACAGACGCTCGACGAGTTCGCCGACGGTGCCGTTCATGCGTTCGCGTTCCGCGGTGCTCAGCCGGTCCAACGGCGTCCACGCGCCGTGCCGATGTCGAGTCCGCAGCAACTGCGCCGTGCGGCCTAGCCAGGTGTCGATCTCGGCCAGGTCCATCCGGTCCTTGAGCAGCGGACGCAGCGGGCGGAGGACGGCACGGGTCCCATCGACGTTGGCGGCGGCGGTGGCGAGCATCGTCCCGCTGCCCTGGTCGGCCTTGCCCGTCAACTCGAACTGGAGCGTGTTCTCAAGGATCTCGTGTGCGCGTAACCCGAGGTCACCGGGGTCGATCTGTTCGCGCGGGAAGTCGTCCCGCAGAGACTTGACGTCAGCGGCGAGGCGGCCGGCGGGGGCGCGCAGGGACTCCGCCGACTCCCCGTGCCACAATCCGTACTCGACCCGGTGAAACCCGGTGAAATCGGCATCGTGGACGCCCTTCGGCAGTCCCGCCGGGCGACCATCGATCTTGTCGGCGAAGTCGCCGAACGTTCCGTAGGCGGCGCCGAGCCGCTCGTAGGCGAGATGTGCGGGTAGCCATGCCGCGCGTGCCGCGTCCAGGTCGCCCGACCGGACGGCGTCGCGCAGCTCGTTCGTGCTCTCCTCCAGGGTGCCGAGTCCGTGAGAAACGTAAGCACGGTAGGCGCGCAAGGCCGGATACAAGTCGTTGCGCGTGATCGGTCGGATGCCGGGTACTCCCCCGGCCGCGCCGGTCACGGCGATGGCCGGCCCCGTGATCGGCGAGGCGTCCTCTGGCCGACAGGTGACTCTGTACGTTCTGGCCGCGAGGCTCAGATGCAGCGGACGGGTCGTTCCCGGCCCCACGCCCTCCAGTTCTGCGAAGACCGCCCCGCCCGAGACGACGGTGACATCGACCGCTGAGGAGTCGCCGTTGTGGACGAGGATGGTCCCTGACCCCGTACGCCCCCGGGGCCAGCCTTGCCCGCAATGAGCCCGCCCCACCTGGACGGTCGCCGCGCCCGGCCCCGAATCCCCACTGCACCCCGATAACGCCGAGGCCGCAGTGATCAGGCACACCAGGACGCGGCGAGGTCTGCCCGTCATCCTGATCACCGCCCAGGTCGCCAGTCACCCTTGAAGCCGACGGCAGAGTAGAACACGCAGCGTTATTCTTCATCGACCCCTGGTTAGTCGGCGCGCCGCTGCACCAAGGCGTCCGCATAAACGACGGCACCATGGAGGACCACATTTACGTCATGGGGGCAACGCAGAATGACGTCAGCGCAGTGCGTTCCGCGGTGTAGGGCAGCACAACCCAAGCAGTGCAAATGCGGTGGCGTGTGGTGCGGAACATTGCAAACAGGGGCCGGCATGGAGGGCAGCGCACCCCTCAGGCGGCGCAGCGCAGCGCACCCTCAGGCGGCGCAGCGCAGCGGAGCGCACGCAGCGCCGCAACGCAGAGAAGCAGCCTGGCACGGTGCGGTGTATTGCCAACGCAACGCGGGCTGGGCTGCGGGTGCAGTTGCTGCTACATGCGGCGGTGAGGGGTGGTGGGACCGCCTCGCGTCGTTAACTCGGGTATGGCCGTGGGCGCCTTACTGACGGTTGTCAGAGGCGCTTGTCAGCGGAGAGACGGCCTGGGCAGGGTTCGCGCGGGTGGGATTAGCCGAAGCGGCCGGTGATGTAGTCCTCGGTGGCCTTTTGCTCGGGGTTCGCGAAGATCTTGCTGGTGTCATCGATTTCGATGAGCTTGCCCGGCTTGCCCGTGCCGGCGATGTTGAAGAAGGCGGTGCGGTCGCTGACGCGCGCCGCCTGCTGCATGTTGTGGGTGACGATCACGATCGTGTACTGGGTCTTCAGCTTGTCGATCAGGTCCTCGATCGCGAGGGTGGAGATGGGGTCGAGGGCGGAGCAGGGCTCGTCCATCAGCAGGACCTGGGGCTGGACGGCGATGGCGCGGGCGATGCAGAGGCGCTGCTGCTGGCCGCCGGAGAGGCCGGCGCCGGGCTTGCCCAGGCGGTCCTTGACCTCGTTCCACAGGTTGGCGCCGCGCAGGGACTCCTCGACGATCTCGTCCAGGCGGGACTTGCGCCGGACGCCGTTCAGCTTGAGCCCGGCGGCGACGTTGTCGTAGATCGACATGGTGGGGAACGGGTTAGGGCGCTGGAAGACCATGCCGACGACGCGGCGCACCGCGACGGGGTCGACGGACGAGTCGTACAGGTCCTCGTCGTCCAGCATGACCTTGCCCTCGACGCGGGCGCCCGGGATGACCTCGTGCATCCGGTTCAGCGTGCGCAGGAAGGTCGACTTGCCGCAGCCCGACGGCCCGATGAACGCGGTCACCGAGCGCGGCTCGATGGTCATCGAGATGTCCTCGATGGCGTGGACGCCGCCGTAGTAGGCGTGCAGCCCGGAGACGTCGATCCGCTTGGCCATGGTTGTCCTTTCTGAGGGTCAGCGGCTCGTGGGCGCGGTGCGCCGGGCGACGAGGCGGGCGACCAGGTTGAGCAGCATGATGATCCCGATCAGCACGAGCGCGCCGGTCCAGGCGCGGTCGATGGAGTGCTGGCTGGGGTCGGCGGCCTGCTCCCAGATGAAGGTGGGCAGGGACGCCTGCGGTCCGTTGAACGGGTCGTTGTTGATCGCCTTGGTGAAGAAGATCGTGAGCAGCAGCGGCGCGGTCTCGCCCATGACGCGGGCGACGGCGAGCATCACGCCGGTCACCATCCCGGTCATCGCGGTGGGCAGGACGACGAAGCAGACCGTCCGCCAGCGGGGGACGCCGAGCGCGTAGGACGCCTCGCGCAGGTCGTTCGGGACGAGCTTCAGCATCTCCTCCGCAGAGCGCACCACGGTCGGGATCATCAGGATCGTCAGCGACAGCGCCCCGGCGAACCCCGAGAAGTCGAACCCGAAGGTGAGCAGCCACAGCGCGAGCACGAACAGGCCGGCGACGATGGACGGGATGCCCGTCATCACGTCCACGGTGAAGCTGATGATCTTGCCGAGCCGCCCGTTGCCGGCGTACTCGACCAGGTAGATCGCGGTGAGGATGGACAGCGGGACGGCGATCGCGGTGGTGATCGCGACCTGCTCCAGGGTGCCGATGATGGCGTGGTAGGCGCCGCCGCCGGGGTCGCTGCCGCTGACCGCGTTCATCGAGAACTGGAAGAACGTGGGGTCGAGCCGCTTGGCGCCGTTGACGACGACCGTCCACAGCACCGACACCAGCGGGACGAGCGCGAGCGCGAACGCCAGATAGACCAGCCCCTGGACGAGCCGGTCCTTGAACCTGCGGGCGGGCGACACCGAGGTCAGGCTCCCGCCCTTGCGGGGCGCGCCCGTGCCGGTGGAAACGGTGGTCACGCGAACTCCTTCCGGCGCGCGACGACCGCGCGGGCGGCCATGTTGACGACCAGGGTGATCACGAACAGCACGAGTCCGGAGGCGATCAGCGCGCCGCGCCCGGTGACGGACGCCTCGGCGAAGCTGTTGGCGATGTTCGCGGCGAACGTCGCGCCGCCGTTCTCCAGGATGTGCCAGTTGATGCCGGGCACGAACGTCAGCACCATCGCGACGGCGATCGTCTCGCCCATCGCGCGGCCGAGGCCGAGCATCGAGGCGCCGATCATGCCGGACCGCCCGTACGGCAGCACCGCCATCCGGATCATCTCCCAGCGGGTCGCGCCGATCGCCAGCGCCGCCTCCACGTTGGCGCGCGGGACCTGCAGGAACACCTCCCGGGAGATGGACGAGATGATCGGCAGGATCATGATCGCCAGCACCACCGAGGCGGTGAAGATCGAGTTCTTGCCGGGGCTGTCGCCGCCGAACAGCGGGATCCAGCCGAGCGTGCCGTTGAGGAAGGCGCTGATCCCCTCCATGTGCTGGGAGAGGAACGCGAGCCCCCACAGCCCGTACACGATGCTGGGGACGGCGGCGAGCAGGTCGACGACGTAGCCGAGCCCGGACGCCAGCCGACGCGGCGAGTAGAAGGAGATGAACAGCGCGATCCCGATCGCGACCGGGGTGGCGATGAGCATCGCGAGCAGCGACGAGATCACCGTGCCGAACGCGAGCTGGGCGATGCCGAACTCCGGCGGCGTCGCGTTCGGGTTCCACGTCTCGCTGGTCAGGAAGTTCGCCTCGTTGTCCTGGAGGGCCGGGACCGCCTTCCACACGAGGAACGCGGCGATCGCGGCGACGATCGCCAGCACGGTGATGCCGGAGCCGCGCGCCGCGCCGGCGAAGACGCGGTCTCCGGCCCGTCCGGTGCCCATCGGCGCGATGGCGCGCTCCCGGGCGGCCGCGTGGGCCCCGACGCCGGTCTCGGTGGCCATGGGGGATCCTCCTTTGTTCGAACCCACTCCGGCCCCGACGCCGAGGTCGCCGGCGTCGGGGCTGGAGGTGCGGTCGCGTGCCGTCAGGGCAGGTCCTTCGGGTCGAGGCCTAGGACAGGGCCTTCACGGACGCCTGGACCTTGGTGAGCACGCTCTGCGGCAGCGGCGCGTACCCGAGGCCGGTCAGGATCTTCTGGCCGTCCGCGCTGGAGGTGTAGGTGAGGAAGGACTTGACGAACCCGGCCTGCTCGGCCGGCAGCCCCTTCTCGCAGGCGATCTCGTAGGTCACGAGGACGATCGGGTAGGCGCCCGGCTCCTTCGTCGCGTAGTCGATCTCCAGCGCGACGTCGTTGCCGGTGCCGGTGACCTTCGCCCCCGCGACGGCCTTGGACGCGCTCTCCGGCGACAGCTCGGTGTACTCGCCGGCGCCGTTCTTCACGTGCGCGGTCTGCAGCTTGTTGTTCGTCGCGTACGACATCTCCACGTAGGAGATCGAGCCCGCGGTGCTCTTCACCTGGCTGGTGACGCCGTCGGACTTGGCGGCGCCCTGGCCGGTGGAGTTCGGCCACTTCTTGGCCTTCTCCCACGTCCAGACGTCCGGCACGACGGTGTGCAGGTAGTTCGTGAAGTTGTCGGTGGTGCCGGACTCGTCCGAGCGGTAGACCGGCTTGATGTCGGACGACGGGAGCTTGGCGCCCTCGTTCTCCTTGGCGATCGCCGGGTCGTTCCACTTGGTGATCTTGCCGGAGAAGATCTTGGCGATGCTCTCGGGGGACAGCTTCAGCCCGTCCACGCCCTGCACGTTGTAGACGACCGCGACCGGGCCGACGACCATCGGCAGGTTCAGCGCGCTGCCGCCCTCGCAGCGCTTCTGCGCGGCGGCGGCCTCCTCGGGCTTCAGTGCCGAGTCCGAGCCGGCGAACGCGACCTGCCCGCTGGTGAACGCCTGGATCCCGGCGCCGGAGCCGCTCGGGTTGTAGTTCAGGTTGGCGCCCGCGCACTTGCTCGCGTAGAGCTTCGTCCACTCCTCGATCGCGTTCTTCTGCGCGCTCGACCCCGCCGCGTTGACGCTGGCCTTCGCGCAGTCGATGTCACCGGCCGGCGCGCTGCTCGAGCTCGCCGTCGTGTTGTTGTCGCTCCCGCAGGCGGACAGGGCCAGCGCGCCCGCGACGACCACACCGCCCAGGGCGGCCAGTCGGGAACCGTTCATCACCGGAGGGTCTCCTCTTAGTTTCGTCGGCCGGGTCCCCTCGTCGCGGTCTCGGCCGGACGTCGGTTCGCCGTCGAGTGCGACGCTAGGCAGGCGAGGTGACCAGCCGCCCCGCTCCAGGTGAACGGCAGATGAACGGAGCCGTGCACGACCACGAAGAATGCCCCGATTTGCCATGGACGCCGGGTTAACAGCGCAGCTCACGCAATCAAAAACCCGGTCGAGACAGGCTCAACCGGGTTTGAGAACGCCAGCACCAGGGCAGCGCGCCGCGGAGTCGGGCAACAGGGCAGGTGGCAGGGCTAGGCAGGTGGCAGGGCTAGGCGGGTGGCGGGGCTAGGCGTACACGACGTCTACGGGGTTGGGCGACAGGCAGGTGGCGGGGCTAGGCGTACATGACGTCTACGGCGTGTCGGGTGAAGCCCAGGGACTCGTAGAGGCGGACGGCGGCGACGTTCGATTCGTCCACGTAGAGCATGATCTGGTCCATGCCGGTGTCGCGGAGGTGATGCAGACCCCGCAGCGTGAGGGTGCGGCCCAGGCCGAGGCCCTGCGCGTCGGGGTCGACGCCCACCACGTACACCTCGCCGATCTTGCCGGGGTGGACTTTCGTCCAGTGGAAGCCGACGAGCCGCCCGTCGCGCTCGGCGAGGAAGAAGCCGGACGGGTCGAACCAGTCCTCGGCCTCGCGCTCACGGACGTCGTCCATCGTCCATGCGCCCTGCTCGGGGTGGTCGGCGAAGGCGCGGGCGTTGACGTCCAGCCACGCCCGCTCGTCCCGGCCGGGCTCGAAGGTGCGGAGGCTCACCCCGTCCGCGACGCGCGTCTCCGGCAGCGGATCGGACGCCGGACGCCGCATCTGGAACAGCGCGCGGACCCGCGCCATCCCCTCCGAGCCGGCCAGCGCGGCGGCGGCCGGAAGATCACCATGCGCCCACACCCGCAGCGGGCCGCCCGCCTCGTCCCGCAAGGCCCGGAGCAGGGCGCGCCCGTGCCCGCGGCGCCGGTGATCCGGGTGGACGACCAGCTCCCCCGCCGCGGGTTCGTCCTCGCTCGCGGGGTCGAAGTGCGCATAGGCCACGATCGTCCCGCCGTCGGAGACCGCCAGGCCGGGGCGTCCGCCGCGCAGCGCCAGCACGGCGTGCTCGGACAGCGGCCCCACCCCGTCGGCCCGCTCGGCGGCGTCCGCCAGGGCCAGCGCCTCGGCGACCTCGTCCTTCTCCAGCGTCCCGCGCGCCCGCAGCTCACTCACGTCCGCAACCCTATGCGCGGGGCGGGCACAATGATCGTGCAGGGCTCGTCGGCGGCTCGTCCGGGCTCGCCGGCTGCTCGCCGGCGGCTCGCCGGCGGCTCGTCGGCGGCTCGTCGGCGGCTCGTCCGAGGCTCCTCCGGCGTCCTGGTTGATTCGTCACAAAAACGTCATCGTGTCGCCGGAATCCGTATGCCGGGCGAACCTACCGTCCACAGAATGACTCGACGACGCACCATCCTGGCCTGCGCCGCGGCGGGGCTGACGGTCGTGGGACTGGCCGCGCAACCCGCCGCCGCACGCCCCGCACCGACCGCGTCCGTGCGCCTGCTCGCCCTCAACGACTTCCACGGCAACCTGGAACCGCCGTCCGGAAGCTCGGGCCGGGCGATCGACGAGAACGGCGACACCGTCCTCGCCGGCGGCGCCGCCTACATCGCGGCCCACCTGAAGCAGCTGCGGAACCGCGACACCCTCACCGTCGCCCAGGGCGACCTGATCGGCGCCTCGCCGCTGATCTCCGCCGCCTACCACGACGAGCCGTCCGTCCAGTTCATGGGGGACATCGGCGTGACGGCGTCGGCGGTCGGCAACCACGAGTTCGACGAGGGCTACCAGGAGCTGCTGCGCATCCAGAACGGCGGCTGCCACCCCGTCGACGGCTGCTCCCCCGAGGGCGAGTGGCGCGGCGCGAAGTTCGACTACCTCGCCGCCAACGTGCTGAAGGAGCGCGGCCACCGGGAACGCCCGATCCTGAAGCCGTGGACGATCCGGCGCATCAACGGCGTCCGCGTCGGGTTCATCGGGGTCGTCACCAAGACCACCCCGAGCATCGTGACCGCCGAGGGCATCAAGGGCCTGAAGTTCGACGACGAGGTCGCCGCCGCGAACCGGGCCGCGCGCGAGCTGAAGCGCCAGCACGTCCGCGCGATGGTGCTGCTCGTCCACGAGGGCGATCAGGTCCAGGCCGGCACCCGTCCCGACCAGTGCGGCATCATCCCCGGCGCCGGCTCGCGCATCGCGCAGGAGGCCGACCCGGAGATCGACATGGTCCTGTCGGGGCACACGCACCAGCAGTACATCTGCTCGGTGAAGGACCCGGACGGGCAGCCGCGCCTCTTCTCCTCCGGCTCGTCCTTCGGACGCGTGATCACCCAGGTCGACCTCAAGGTGAACCGGCGGACGGGCGACATCATCCGCTCGTCCGTGAAGGCCGACAACCACGTCGTCACCCGCGACATCGCGCCCGACCCGGCGACGGAGAAGTTCGTCCAGACCTGGAAGGACCGCGTCGCGACCATCGCCGACAAGCCCATCGGCAAGGTCACCGCGGACCTGACCCGCACGCCGTCGCCCGCGGGCGAGACCGCGCTGGGCGACGTGATCGCCGACGCGCAGCTCGCCGGGACGCAGGACCTCGGCGCCCAGGTCGCGCTGATGAACCCCGGCGGCGTCCGCACCGACCTCACGTACGCGGCGAGCGGCTCGGAGGGCGACGGTGTCGTGACGTACGGCGAGGCGTTCGCCGTCCAGCCGTTCAGCAACGTGATGGGCGTGACGTCGCTGACCGGCGCACAGCTCGACGCGCTCCTGGAGCAGCAGTGGACGTCCGCGGGCGAGAAGATCCTCCAGCCGTCGGCGAACCTGCACTTCACGATCGACCGCTCGAAGCCCGTCGGGGACCGCGTCTCCGCCATCACGATCGACGGCGCGCCGGTCGACCCGGCCGCCGCCTACAAGGTCGCGGCGAACAACTTCCTGCTCGGCGGCGGTGACGGCTTCACCGTCTTCACCGAGGGCACCGGCCAGGTCCTCGGCGCCATCGACCTGGACACCTTCGTCGCCTACTTCAACGCCCAGGGCACCGTCAGCCCGCCTCCGCTGACCCGCATCTCCGGTCAGTGACCCCGGCGGCCTGATGCCCCAGTGACCTGGCGACCCGGCGACATGAACCCGGCGATCCGGTGACCCGGGTGAACGCGGAACGGCCCGCCGCCCCGAGAGGGACGGCGGGCCGTTTCGTCAGAACAAGGCGCCGTCAGAGCGGGCGCGCGTCAGATCACGCGCCGAAGAAGTGGACGACGTAGTAGACCACCGCGGCGACCGCGGCGGCGGCGGGCATGGTGAGGACCCAGGCCACCAGGATGTTGCCGGCGACGCCCCAGCGGACCGCGGACAGGCGCTTGGTCGCGCCCGAGCCCATGATCGCCGAGGTGATCGTGTGGGTGGTGGAGATTGGAGCGTGCCAGATGAACGCGGTGGTGTAGAGGACGATGGAGGCCGTCGCTTCGGCGGCGAAGCCCTTCGGCGGATCGACCTCGATGACCTTGCGGCCGAGCGTGCGCATGATGCGCCAGCCGCCCGCGTACGTCCCGGCGGACAGCGCGCCCGCACAGACGATGACCACCCACCACGGCACCGTGCTGCCGTCCGCGTGCCCGGTCGTGACGAGCGCGAGGACGATGATGCCCATCGTCTTCTGCGCGTCCTGCAGGCCGTGGCCGAGCGCGAGGGACGCGGCCGACATGGTCTGCGCGATGCGGAACCGGCGGCCGACCCGGGACGGATTGGCGCGCCGGAAGATCCACAGGATCGCGACCATCACCAGGTAGGCGAGGCAGAACCCCACGACCGGCGACGCGACCATGGGGATCGCGACCTTGTCGACGACCGTGGACCAGTTCACCGACGACAGCGACGCCAGCCCGGCGCCGACGACGCCGCCGATGAGGGCGTGCGAGGACGACGACGGCAGCCCGAAGTACCAGGTGATCAGGTTCCAGGTGATCGCGCCGAGCACGCCGGCGGCGACCACGGTGAGCCCGTGCAGGCCGTCCGGCGGGGTGATGACCTCGCTGACGGTCTTGGCGACGCCCACGCCGAGCAGGGCGCCGATCATGTTCATGGCGGCGGCCATGCCGAGTGCGACGCGCGGGGTCAGCGCGCGGGTGGAGACCGCCGTGGCGATCGCGTTGGCCGCGTCGTGGAAGCCGTTGGTGTAGTCGAAGACCAGCGCCACGACGATGACCAGGATGAGGACGGCCATCTGCGCGTCGGTCCGGAGACCGAGCGCGCCGCCCACCATGACCAGCAGGATGCCGGCCAGCAGCAGCAGCCAGGCCCGGCCGGAGACCCGGCGCGTGGCCTGCTCCCCGAGGGAGGTGGCATCGTCCTCCGGGGACGGTTCCCGGGTGACGGTCACGCCGGGATCCTTGGCTGCGCTCATGATTCCTTGACCGCGATGGTCTCGACGGTGTTGGCGACGTGCTCGAAGGCGTCCGCCGCGTCCTCCAGCCGATCGATGACCTGCTTCATCTTCAGCACCGTCAGCGTGTCGTACTCGCCGCTGAACAACTGCGCGAGCAGCTTGCGGTACACCTGGTCGCCCTGGTTCTCGAGCCGGTTGATCTCGATCCAGTACTCGTTGAGCTCTTTCATCGAGCGCAGCCTCGGCATGGCCTCGGCGGTCAGCTCGGCGGCACGCTCCAGGACCTCGACCATCGCGACGATGCCCTTGGGGAACTCCTCGATCTTGTAGAGGACGACGAGGTCGGCCGCCTCCTCCATCTCGTCCATGACGTCGTCTATGGACGACGCCAGCTGGTAGATGTCCTCACGGTCGAAGGGCGTGATGAACGTTTCGTTCAGCCGCCGCATGATCGCGTGGGTGCATTCGTCGCCCGCATGCTCGCAGGCGCGCATCTTCTCCGCGATCGCCGCCCGGTCGGCGCCGTCGCTGATGAGTTCCACGAGGAGCCTGGCGCCGGTGACCAGGTTGTTCGCCGAGTCGGTGAACATGTCGTAGAAGCTGTCCTCACGCGGCGTGAGACGCAAGCGCACGTCGTTCTCCTGATGTGCTGGAACAGTCCGCAGAGGATCGTAGGCGCTACCCGCCGTAAAAAGAACCTTTGCCCCAGCTTCGGCTGGTGTCACCCATCCTCTCACCTACAAGATTGCCCTAGATCACCAGGTACATACCCCTTGCAGGCTCCCCTATCTGGCGCAATGCCCGCCGGTTCGGCGGCCGGCGGCGTCCCATGGCGGTCACCTGCGGCGGCGCGCCCGGCGGCACGTGAGATTCGTTACACCACTCCGCGTGGCCGCCCCCTCCGGCAGGGCCGCGGCACCCTCCGACGGGTGGTACGACGAACCGGGGACGCCCCGAATCGGCGTCCCCGGAACCTGCGAGCCCCGGAACCAGTACCGGACTAGTCCTGCGGTGTCAGCTCGCGACGACCGGCAGCGTCGGACCGTACCCCGAGCACCATGTCGATTTCCGCGACGGTCAGCGGCCGCTCCGCCGCGGCCACCGCACTGAGCATCTCGGCATAGAGTTCGATCTCGTCCAGCGCGACACGGTCGTGGACGCGCAGATCGAGATACTGGCGCACCGCGTCCACCTCCGTTCTTCCCCCACACCCGAAGTCGAGGCTACGCTTCCGGCCCCGACGGGCACATGACCCAAGAGGGCCATTCGCGGACCACCTTGCCCCCTGGTCTTCCCGGGTGATGCCCATCTGATGCCACCGTCCCGGCCGGAGAGGGACGCGGCCCGGGATCAGCCGCCGGCCCGGAAGTCTCCGAGGAGCTGCTCCAGCGGCGTTTCGGGCAGGTCGCGGGCGGTGAGCCGGGCCACGGTCGCGGCGTTGACGTCGGCGCCCGCCAGCCGGGCCGCCTGCCGCGCCACCGTCTGCTCGAACAGGGCGCGGACGGTCCGGGCGTAGGCGAACCGTGGGTCCTCGCGCATCGAGGCCAGCCGGGACAGCAGCTCGACGCGCAACTCCTCGTCCAGCATGTAGAGATCGCGTTCGGCATAGCTCTGGAAGAGCCGCACCATGTCGCGGTCGCCCATCCCGGTGAACTCCAGGACCCGGCCGAACTCGGCGCGGAACGCGGGGTTGCCCGCGAGGAACCCCTCCATCTCCGCGGCGGGGCTGGAGCAGACGACGATGAACCGTCCCTCGCTCATGCGGCGCAGCAGTTCGCCGACGACGGCGGGCGTCCGGTCGAGCCGGTACGCCTCCTGGATGAGCAGCACCCCGCCGAGCGCCTGGTCGACCATGGCGGCGACCCGGTTGCGCGTGTCGACCTGGTCGCGTCCGGCCAGGTGGACGGGACGGCACGCCACCACATGCCCGGACCGCAGCAGCCCCAGCGCCGCGTAGATGCCGCCCACGAGCCCCGCCACCGTCGTCTTGCCGGTGCCGGGCGGACCGGTGAAGACCAGATGCCGGGCGTCCTCCGCCGACACCCCGTACCGCGCCCGGTCGGCGGCGAGCGCCGCCTCGTCGGCCAGCTCCCGGACCGCCGCCTTGACGTCGTCGAGCCCGGTGAGGTGGTCGAGCTGCCGCAGGTAGCCGCCGATGTCGCCGGGCGGGCGCAGCGCCGGCTCGATGCCCTCCGCGACGCCGGCGAGGTCGTCGGGGGTGAGGACGAGCCGGTCGTGGGACGCCCCGGCGCGCTCCATGTTCCGCTGCGCCGCCTGGTCCAGGTACGCCTCGACGAGCCGGGCGTTGACCAGGTCGCCGGGCCCGCGGAGCCGCTCCAGGTCGGCCCGGACGGTCTCCAGCGCGGCCGCGCCGATCGTGACGCGCCGCTCGTCGGCCAGCAGGTGCAGCAGCGTCATCCGGTTGTCGAGGTCGCTGAAGTCGGGCAGCCGGTGGACGCGGAACGCCTGCACGAGCTTCGGATGCTCCTGCAGCAGCCGCCGGTACGCGCGCGGCTCGCACGTCGCGATCACCGGCGCCGTGTTCACCGGGTCGCGGCGGGCGCGGCGCACCGCCCCGACGACGGCGCCCGGATCGGCCGCGTCGTTGATCGCGACGTCCAGCCGCTCGAAAAGGATCACCGGGCCGGGCTGGGCGAGGATCTGCCCGATCCGCTCCGGCGGCGCGTTCCGGACGTCCTCGGCGTCGTGCGCGCGGATCGACCCGTCGCCGAGGCCCGCGTTGGCCAGCGTCAGCGCGATCATCCGGGACAGCCGGCGCTGCCCCGAGTGCGGGTCGCCGACCAGCAGCACGCCCGGCAGGCCCGACTTGATCGCGCTGGGCGCGCCGTCCACCCGGGTCGCCTCGATCTGGTCGCCGCTCGGCGTGTTCCACTCCTCGGCCTGCGCGCGGACGTCGGCGAGCAGGACGGACGCGTCGTGCTCCCCGTAGAGGAACCCGAACCCGAACCGCTCCAGGACGCGGCGGGTGCTGCGGTCGCTGGGCGGCGGGATCTCGTCGACGGGACGCTCCGGGGACGGCGTGTCGTCCAGGAAGTCGAAGTCGCCGACCATCGTCTTGGACATGACCCTCGTCCCGGGCGGGTTCCCTCCCGCGCCGCCTGCGCCACCTGCGGGTACGGGGGGCGGGCCGGTGGGGTCGTCCTCCAGGTCTCCCGGGCCGAGGATGCGCGTCCCGGGTGGTTGGTTGGGCTGTGGCTGGTTGGGCTGTGGGCCCTGGCTGGACGGGCCGGGCTGCGCAGGGTGCCCGCCGCCTTCGACGCGGGTCGAGTACGCGTCGAACGCCGTCGGCAGCGGGTCGGCCGGGCTCTGCTGAGGCACCGGCTCCGCGGGCGCGGGCTGGCTCGACGCCACGGGCTGGTTCGGCGGTGGCTGGACGGGCGGCTGAGCGGGTGACGGGACGGGCGGCTGCGGCGGGGCGGCGCCGGCCGGCTGGTAGCCGAGTTGCGTGTAGGGCGGCACGAAGTCCTCGTCCGCCTCCTCCTCGGGCGGCGAGAACCCGCCGAGCTGCTGCTCCGGCTGCGGAGCCGGCGCCTGGTTCGCCTGCACGGGTTCCGGCGGAGGCGGCGCCGGACTCTGCATCGGGGCCGGGCTCTGCATGGGAGCGGGGCTCTGCATCGGGGCCGGGCTCTGCATGGGAGCGGGGCTCTGCATCGGCGCCGGGTTCTGCATGGGAGCGGGCTGCGGCGAGGCGGCGGGGCGCTGGAAACCGAGTTCGGTGTAGGGCGGCGCCGCGCTCGCTTCGTCGTCCTCGCCGGAAGAACCGCTGATGATGGGATCCGGCGGGGCGAACGCGGCCTGCTGACCGGGGCCCGGCATCTGGTGCTGCGCCGGCGCGGCCGCCGGGCCGGGCGCGTTCTCCCATCCCGGCTGCGCGGGCGGCTGCACGAACGGCCGGTCGGGCTCGGACGGCGTCCCCTGCGGCTGCGGCGGCGTCCCCGGCGCGAGGCCGGGCTGGCTCTGCATGCCGAACGGGGCGGGCTGCGCGGGCGCCGGGTTCGGCGGCGGCGTCGGCACCGGGGACGCGGCGGTGGCGCGGGCGCGGTTGCGGCCGACGATCCCGGCGATGATCGCGGTCGGGACGGGGAAGCCGCGCGGCCGCGCGGGCATCCCGCCGAGCCGGCACCAGGCCAGGTCGACCTCGTACATCGCGGCCAGCAGCGACTCGGCGCCCGCCCCGGACCCGGCCGCCGACCGCAGCGGCTCGGGAAGGCGCATGTCCTCGGGCCAGAGCCGCCGCAGCGGATGCCCCTTCTGCTCCGCCACCGCCTGCACCGTGTAGCGGATCTCCGGGTCGAGCCAGGGCACGATCGTGCCCACCATGTCCTTGCGGACGACGTTCAGGTCGGCGGCGAGCAGTGCGGCGGCCACCAGGCGGGGCTCAAGGTAGGCCGGGTCGACCGGATCCCCCGACAACTCCGCTATCAGCTCGCTGAGCGTGTAGAAGGCGTGCCTGAAGTTGTCCCCCGGCGAGCTCTCGTTCCGCAGCGAGGGAACCAGGTTCGGTGGGCACCGGGTCAGCCACTGCTGGACGATCGCCTGGTCCCCGTAGGGCAGCGCCCCGTAGTCGACGGTCGGGTTGGCGAGCGTGGTGCCGAGGATCGCGAGCAGGGCGTCCGCCCGCACCTGGAACCGGACGTCCTCGCGGAGCGCGCTGGCGACGGCCCACATCGTCCGCAGGATGACGACCGCCGCGTCCACCCGGCTGGCCCGCAGCCGCTCGGCGTAGAGCGCGACGAGCGACTCCAGCGGGGGCGGGGTGAGCCAGCGGGGGCCGTCCACGTCCGGGAGGGGCCTGGCGCGGTACGGCTTCCACAGGTCGAGCATCTGCGCGTCGAGCCGCGCGTCGAACGCGGGCGCCGCCGAGCACCACAGCATCACGCCCCACGCGGCGGCGACGGTGGACGGCGTCTCGGACGTGAAGTCGGGCCACCGGTGCGGGTAGTCGGGCGCGGGCAGCACGGCCGCGGACTCCAGCGTCGACCGGACGCGCGACGTCAGCTCCGTCGCGAACCCGTGCCCGACGAACGGCAGCCCCGATGGCGGGTCGTAGGCGAAGTCGGGCCCGGCCGGGACGACGTGCGGCGGCAGGTTCGGCACCTGCCCGGCGCCCTGCTGCGCGGGCCGCGCCGCCATCCGGACGGCGGGCGTGCGGGGCGGCGGGCACAGGTACCACTGGCCGTCGGACGGGTGCAGCCGGTACCAGCGGGCCCACGCGCCGAACAGCCACCACGTCCCGTCCGGGAGGACGAGCATGCGGCCGCCGATGGCGTGGTGCCGCTGCTGCGGGGGCGCCGTCGGCCACCACGCGGCGGCCACCATCGCCCGCGTGTCGCGCTCCGCCCCCGTGAACGGATCCCCCGCGTACGGATCCCGCCCCCGCTGCGGGCTGGGCGGCGGAGCACTGCCATAGCCCGGTCCCCACACCACGAAGGTCATCGTAGTCAGCAGAAAACGCCCGGGGCCTGCCTGACCGGCGCAGAAGCCGCATCGCCGCAGGTCAGCAGGCCCCTAAACCGGGCTTGACGCCGCGCCAGGTGCTGCTCCGGACACTACTGCCAGGTGGCGGCGCGGTGCTTGGCGGCCTTCTCCCTGTAGATCGCCGGGGTGTGCTCCAGGACGAGCCGGTCGTTGTCGTTCAACTCCCGGACGACCTTGCCCGGCGTCCCCGCGACCAGCACGCCGGACGGGATCTTCTTGCCGGGCGGCACCAGCGCGCCGGCGGCGATCAGCGTCCCCGCGCCGATCCGGGCGCCGTTCAGCACGATCGCGCCGATGCCGATGAGCGCGCCGGTCTCGACGTGGGCGCCGTGCACCATCGCCTTGTGGCCGAGGCTGACCCGGTCCTCCAGGATCGCGGGCATCCCCGGGTCGCAGTGCAGGCAGGACAGGTCCTGGATGTTGCACTCGTCGCCGACGACGATCTCCTCGTCCTCGGCGCGCAGCACCGAGCCGTACCAGACGCTGGACGCGCGGCCCAGCGTCACCCGCCCGACGACGACGGCGCCCGGCGCGACCCACGCCTCCGGGTCGATCTTCGGCCGGTCGTCACCCAACGCTCCGAGGTAGCTCATGCGGCCGATGCTAGGACGCGTCCCGGCCCGTCCGGGACGCCGGGTCCGCCCGTGGATCCGCCGCGGGCGGACCGTCCGGCGGGGCGGTTCCCGTCCGGAAGGTCCGGTTCCGGCCCGCGACACGACCCCGTCCGAGAAGCGGACTTTGCCGGGATTAGATAGCTTGTCGAGCCCATCCAGATGAAGAAACGGCAGCAAGAACCGCGATCCGGTTGCGCGAATGGGGTGAGCCGGACAAGAGTCGTCCTGACGTTTCCATGTGGGCCCGCTCAGGCGGGTGAGGCTGTTATCGCAACCGACCCTGACGGGGTGATGACCCCCGCCAACGACCCCCAAGGCACCATGAGCAACGAAGCCGAGATCCTCCCGAACCTCCTCCAAGACGAGTCCTTCGAGATCGTGATGCGCGGCTACAACCGCCGTCAGGTCGACGACTACATCGCCCGCGCGCTGCAGAAGCACCGCGAGCTGGAGGCGCGGCTCGCCCGCGCCCAGGACGACGGCGAGCGCCTCCGCCGCGAGATGGCCGAGCTCCGGGAGGCGCGCAAGCCCACCGGCGACGACCTGAGCGACCGGCTCCGCCAGATCATCAACCTCGCCGAGGACGAGGCCCAGGACAAGATCGCCCAGGCCGAGGCCAAGGGCTCGGAGATCCGCGAGGACGCCGAGCACGAGTCCAAGCGCATCATCGACGAGGCCCGCGCGCACGCCGACAAGAACCTCGCCCAGGCGCAGGACAAGGCCGACCACATGCTCGCGTCCGCCAAGAAGGAGTCGGAGAGCGTCCTGTCGTCGGCCAAGCAGGAGGCCGAGCAGACGGTGACGAGCGCGCGGCTGGAGGCCGAGCGCACCCTCACCGCGTCCGAGCGGCGCGCCGGCGTCATCAACGAGGGCGCCACGCAGCGGCTCACCGCGCTCACCAAGAACCACACCCAGGCCCTGCAGCGGCTCACCGAGATCAGCGACACGCTGCACCGGCTGCTCACCGCCGAGAACGAGGCCGGGCCGCTGGAGAAGATGGTCGAGGACGCCGTCCGGCAGAGCGCCCCGCGCAAGCAGGCCCCGCCCGCCGCGCCCGCGCCCGCCGCCGCCAAGCAGGTGCCGCCCGCGGCCGCCAAGCCCGCGCAGGCACCGGCCCCGGCCGCCCCGAAGCCCGCCCAGGCCCCGGCGCCCAAGCCGGCCTCGGCCGCCCCGCCGGCGGCCCCGGTGATGAAGAAGCCCGAGGCCCCGGCCGCCGACGCCCCGGCCGCGCCGCCGCAGCCGAAGCCCGTCCGGCCGGTCGAGGACACCGCTCCGCCGCAGCCCCCCGTCCCGCCGCAGCAGCCCCGCGGCCCCATCGAGCTGTAGCTGTATCCGTCCAGGGGGGCGACCCCCTGGAACCCCCGTTGCGAGCCGGTCGATCCTCACGCCACCGTCGCGGTGTGGTGTGACCGTGCGGGTCTGCCGGTGTCGCTGCGGTCGCCCGGCTCGGCGGGCCGGGCGGCCTGCGGGCGCTAGAGCGCCCTCCGGCCGCCCGACCCGTGATCGGCGGCTGGGGTCCCCGCTCAAGTGGGTCGCTTAGGATCTTTCGGATGAGAAAGCGGAAACACGCGCGGGGTGGGACGGTCCGGCCGGTCAGGTTCCTCGGCGATCCGGTACTGCGCACCGAGTGCGACCCGGTCAGGACGTTCGACGCCTCCCTGGAACGCCTCATCGACGACATGTTCGTCACCATGTACGAGGAGGACGGCGCAGGGCTGGCCGCGAACCAGATCGGCGTCGGCCTGCGGCTGTTCGTGTACGACTGCGAGGACGACAAGGGGCGCCGCCACATCGGCCACGTCGCCAACCCGAGGCTCGTGGCCGCCGACGGCGAGCAGCTGATCGAGTCGGAGGGCTGCCTGTCCCTGCCCGGCCTGCGGTTCGAGACGCCGCGCCACGCGCACGCCGTCGTCGAGGGCGTCGACATGAAGGGCAAGCCCGTCCGCATCGAGGGCACCGGCTACTTCGCGCGCTGCCTCCAGCACGAGTGCGGCCACCTGGAGGGCGGCGTGTACATCGACGTCCTGTCCGGGGACGCGCGCCGCGAGGCGATGCGGGCCATCCGCGCACTCCAGCGGTGACCTGTAGCACTCCCCCGATGTAGCAGTCCACCGATGTAGCACTCAACCGATCCTCTGCGGGCATTCAGGGGACGTTCAGGTTCGGCTGGAATCCTCTGCGATGATGTGGAGGGGGACTGGGCACGTGACTGAGCGGCAGGCGAACGGCAGCGGCAAGGCGGCGACGGCGGAGGCGACCCTGCTCGTCGTCGAGGACGAGCCCAACATCCTGGAGCTCCTCGCCGGCAGCCTGCGTTTCACCGGGTTCGACGTGGTCACGGCGACCAACGGGGCGGACGCGGTGCAGTCGGCGCGGCGGCACCGCCCCGACCTGATCGTCCTGGACG
This sequence comes from Actinomadura chokoriensis, assembly GCF_039529475.1. Lineage (NCBI taxonomy): Bacteria > Bacillati > Actinomycetota > Actinomycetes > Streptosporangiales > Thermomonosporaceae > Actinomadura > Actinomadura chokoriensis. Next base: position 237,220 of record NZ_BAAAMW010000010.1, read on the forward strand.
TGATGCTGCCCGACATCGACGGCTTCGACGTCGCGCGGCGGCTGCGCTCCGGCGGCGACCACACCCCGGTGCTGTTCCTCACCGCGCGGGACGCCGTCCAGGACCGCATCAAGGGCCTGACGATCGGCGGCGACGACTACGTCACCAAGCCGTTCAGCCTGGAGGAGGTCATCGCCCGCATCCGGGCGGTGCTGCGCCGGTTCCGCGGCGGCGCGGCCGAGCCCCCGCCCCGGCTGGTGTTCGCGGACGTGGAGCTCGACGAGGACAGCCACGAGGTGTGGCGCGGCGGGCGCGCGATCCAGCTGTCGCCGACCGAGTTCAAGCTGCTGCGCTACTTCATGGCCAACGCGGGACGCGTCGTGTCCAAGGCGCAGATCCTCGACCACGTGTGGAACTACGACTTCCGCGGCGACGCGGGCATCGTCGAGTCGTACGTGTCGGCCCTGCGCCGCAAGGTGGACAACACCGAGCCGCGCCTCATCCACACCCTGCGCGGTGTGGGGTACGTCCTGCGCGAGCCGTCGAGATCGGGCTGATGGCCACCCGCGTCCCGGCGTCCGCCCCGGCCGTCCCCGGGGCGCCGGAGTGGGGCGGCGGCCCCGCCGGTCCGCGGTCCCGGTCGCCGCGCCGCACGCTCGCCCGGCTGTGGGGGCGGACGTCGCTGCGCGTCAAGCTGATCGCCGGGATGCTCGTGCTGGTCACGCTCGGGATGACGGTGATGAGCGCGGCGGGCGCGTCGGTGCTGCGGCAGTACCTGGTCGGGCGGGCCGACGACCAGCTGCGCAGCTCGGTGGGGCGGGCGGTCGAGCAGGCCGTCCCGCAGCTGCGGCGCGGCGAGACGAACATCGACGTCCGGATCCCGAGCGAGATGTACGGGCAGGTCCGCACCGACAACGGCCATGTGCTGGGGCAGAACCCGGCGTGGAGCGAGACGGGCCACCCGCGGCTCCCCGCCGATCTCGGCCCGCACATCGACCGCCCGTTCACCGTGCGCGGGACGGGCGGTTCGCAGTGGCGGATCCTGGCCGAGCCGCTCCCCGGCGGGGTGATCGTCCTCGCGTTCAGCCTGGACGAGGTGGACCGCACCGTCCAGCGGCTCGTGGTGATCGACGCGATCGTGGGCCTGCTGGTGCTCGCCGTGCTGGTCGTGCTCGGGGTGTGGGTGGTGCGGGCGAGCCTGCGCCCGCTCGCCGCCGTGGAGGAGACCGCGGGCGCGATCGCGGCCGGCGACCTGTCCCGGCGCGTCCCGCAGGCCGACCCGCGCACCGAGATGGGACGGCTCGGCGGGTCGCTGAACACGATGCTGGGGCAGATCGAGGCGGCGTTCGGGGCGCGCGCGCAGTCGGAGGCGGCGGCGCGGCGCTCGGAGGAGACGGCGCTGCGGTCGGAGGAGCGGATGCGGCGGTTCATCGCCGACGCCAGCCACGAGCTGCGCACCCCGCTGACCGCGATCCGCGGGTTCGCCGAGTTCTACCGGCAGGGCGCCGCCCGCAGCCCCGCGGAGCTGGACCGGCTGATCAGCCGGATCGAGGAGACCGCGTCCCGGATGGGGCTGCTCGTCGAGGACCTGCTGCTGCTCGCCCGGCTCGACCGGCAGCGCCCGATCGAGCGGCGCCCGGTGGACCTGCTCGCGGTCGCCGCCGACTCCGTCCAGGAGGCGCGAGTCCTCGCACCCGAGCGCCGGATAGATCTGTCGGTCGAGGGCGGCCTGGCGTACCAGGCGCACGGGGACGAGCCGCGGCTGCGGCAGGTGATAGGGAACCTGCTGACCAACGCGATCGCGCACACCCCCGAGGGCACACCGGTCGAGGTGCGGCTGACGTCCGGCACGCTGCGCGGCGCCCCCGCGGCCGTCATCGCGGTCGTCGACCAGGGCCCCGGCCTCTCCCCCGAGCAGGCCGAACGCGTCTTCGAACGGTTCTACCGCGCGGACGAGGCCCGCTCCCGCGACTACGGCGGCGCCGGCCTCGGCCTCGCCATCGTCGCCGCCCTCGTCGCGGCCCACGAAGGCACCGTGGAAGCCGACTCCGCACCGGGCGAAGGCGCCACATTCCGCGTCGTCCTCCCCCTGAACGACGACTAGTCCGCTTGGCGCAGGCTCAGCGCGGTCGCGTCGCTTCAAGCCGGCTCCGGGTGCTTAGGGGAGACGTGGGTCACGTTCAGGGAATGTTCAGGTCTGTGCGCTTAAGTGGTGTTACAGGGCGCGCCCCGGTCTCGACGGGGAACGGGAGTCCGCGCCCTGGCCAGCGTCATTCCGGGCCGGCTGCGCGCCGGGTGGGCCCGGGCGCCGCGGCCGAGGGGACGAATCGCCACACGTCCCCACGGCCGCGGTTTTTCATGTCTTGTCGGTTTTCAGCACACTTTCAGGTTGGGTCCAGGCGGCCTGCAGGCGGGGAGCGCACTCTCGTTGTCGAGTGAACGACAGGGGGATCCGATGAACACCGACCGGCAGCAGCCGCCGCCTTGGGAGCCGCAGAGACCCGACTTCACCCCGCACGGGGGCGCGCACGGCGAATGGTCATGGCAGAACGTCCCGGCACCGGAGCAGCCGGCCGCCCGGCCGAGCCTCTTCGGCACGGCGCGGCGGAAGGCCGCGGCGGTGGGGGCCGCCGCGGCACTGGCCCTCGGGGCGGGCGGTGCGGGCGCGGCGCTGACCCTGGCGCTGACGCACGAGCAGACCGTCTACGCGAGCCCGACGGCGGTCTCGGGGGCCTCGTCCACCAGCACGACCGCGCAGGTGGCGGCCGCCGTCCAGCCGAGCGTGGTGTCGATCCAGGCGCAGACGGCCTCGGGCACGGCGACCGGCTCCGGGGTGATCCTGCGCTCGGACGGGGTCATCCTCACCAACGCGCACGTCGTGTCGGGGGCGCGGCAGGTCGCGGTGAAGTTCAGCGACGGCAGGACCGCGGCGGCGCAGGTGCTCGGGGCCGAGACCGGTGACGACATCGCGGTGATCAAGGCGCAGGACGTGTCGGGCCTCAAGCCCGCGACGCTCGGCGACAGCAGCCGGCTCGCGGTCGGCGACCAGGTCCTCGCCGTGGGCAGCCCGCTCGGGCTGGACGGCTCGGTGACCTCCGGCATCGTCAGCGCGCTGGGACGGCAGATCCAGGAGGGCGACTCCGAGCAGCAGCTCCCGCCGGGTCTGCGCGGGCAGCTGTCCCAGCAGCAGCAGACCGTGATCAAGAACGCGATCCAGACGGACGCCGCGATCAACCCCGGGAACTCCGGCGGCGCCCTGGTGAACGCGTCCGGGCAGGTGATCGGGATCAACACCGCGATCGCCACGTCCGGCAGCAGCGACGGGAACATCGGGGTCGGCTTCGCCATCCCGATCGACTCCGCGAAGAAGACCGCCGACACGATCATCGCCGGCGCCACGGTCTGACCCGGTCGCCGTCCGGCCAGGCTCTGGGGGGAGCGGGCGGACGGGCGGCGGACCGGTCAGAAGGTCCTCCCGGCCGGGCCGGGCATGGGAGGGCCGGCAAGGGAGAACGGCCGCGTGACCTGCCTGTGGATCACGCGGCCGTTCAGCCCTTTCATGAGCCCGGGCCGCTTCCTGAGCCGTCTGGTCAGGAGCCGTCCGATCACGAGCCGTCTGGTCAGGAGCTTCGGACCCTGATCGCGGGCTTGCGCTTGACCTTCGACAGCATCTTGCGCGTGGAGTGCAGGTACACCTCCCGCGGCAGGGTGCGCACCCGCACCGGCAGCCGCGGATACACCGCGGCCAGCGCCGCCACGAGCAGCCGGAACCGCATCTCCCGCGCCTTGCTCCATTTCCACCCGTACTGCACGCGGATCGGCTCGGGCATCATCCCCGCAGTGAGCAGCCGGATCATCATCAGGCCCGGCGCGTTCAGCGGCCCGCCCGGCAGTTTCGGGTGCAGCACCTGCTCGGCGACCGCCCGGGACGCGTCGCTGATCTTCAAGCTGTTGAGCATGCCCGCGTAGTACACGCGGAAGTCGCGGTAGGTCGCCGGCATGCGCTCTTCCGGGCAGCCCAGGATCGTCGCGTAGATCTTGGTCTGCCGGTAGAACTCGTCAAGCTCGCGCTCGCTGAACGTCCGGCGGAACAGCAGCTGGTAGAACTGCGTCGCCACCGCGAACAGCGTGGACGCGACCCACACCTGCAACTCGGGGTCGTTCGCCTCGTAGCCGGGCCCCGTGATGGACTCGTGCCCCTTCGTGACGAGGGCGCTGAGGGTCTCGGCCTCCTCCCGCGTCCCGAACTGGACGACGTAGAGCCACCCCATCGTGTTGCGCAGCCGCCGCGCGGGATCGTCCGCCGTATAACTGTGGTCGTAGACGCCCTGCGCCACCTTGGGATGCGCGGTCTGGAGCAGCGACGCCGCCCCGCCCGCCGCGATGAGCGCGCCCTCCTGGGAGATCACGCGGATCAGGTCGCCGTCCTTGAAGATTCCGTCCTGGACGATTCCGTCCCTGAAGATTCCGTCAGCCATGCCGGACAGTGTAAGTAAGTACTTGCAGTTGTCGCTACCGGAGGGTAATCCAGGCGACAAGATCACGGCCCGGCTGCGACAATGGGGACATGCCCGAGCAGATCCACGTCCGCGGCTCGGTCTCCATCCCGGAGTCCGAGCTCGGCTGGCGCTTCTCCCGCTCCTCGGGGCCGGGCGGGCAGCACGTCAACACCAGCGCCACCGCCGCCGAACTCTCCTTCGACGTCGCGAACTCCCCGTCCCTCCCCGAGCACCTGCGCGCCCGCGCCCTCGAACGCCTGGCCGGACGGCTCGTCCGCGGCGTCCTGACGATCCGCGCGGAGGAGTACCGCTCCCAGCAGCGCAACCGCGACGCCGCCCGCACCCGCCTCGCGACCCTCCTGGCCGACGCGACGGCACCGCCCCCGAAGAAGCGCATCCCGAAGAAGATCCCGCGCGGCATCAACGAGCGGCGCCTGGAGAACAAGAAGCGGCGCTCGGCGGTCAAGCGCCAGCGCTCCGCCCGCTGGGACTGACCCCGCTGATCGCGTCGAGCCCACCGCCACCCGAAGGCGGCAGCGGGCCCGGCTCTACCGTCACCGGTCGCGGCGACCGCGTTCGCCGGTGTCCTCTTCCAGCTCGATGTGCTCCTTGCGGACCTGGCCGCCGACGGTCCTCTGCTCCGTGCGGGTCTCCTTGGTGGCCCGCACCCGTTCCACCGGGATGGTCTCCTTGGAGACCACCGGCTCCTCCTCGTGCAGGGTCATGTCGTACTCGGCCTCGCTGATCTCGGGCCCGCGCATCGCCGCGTCCCGGTTCTCATCGGTGATCGGCTCGCGCTCGACCCGGACCTCCTCGTGGCTCACCGGAACGGTCATCTCCTGTTCCTCGGTGACCACGTACTTGCGCAACCTGGCGTGGCCGCTCTCGCGGGTCTCCTTGCCGACGTGCAACTGCTCCTCGGAGCGGGTCATCGCATTGTCGCCAGTCGTCTGCGCCTCAGTCGTGGGCGTCCCAGTCGTGGGCGCCCCACTCGCGGGCGCCTGCCTGCGGCCCCGCTCGATGCTGTAGTAGTCGTACAGCCGCCGCTCCTCGCTCGCCGAGATGTGCCCGTCGGCGTCGACCTCGACGTCGGGCGCGTGCTTGATGAAGTCCTTCTCGTAGAGCGACTCGATATGGTCGGCCACCACCTCGACGCCGCTGACGGGTACGAAGGTCTCCTTGGTGCCCATCAGCCCGGTCTGGACGCCCAGCCACTCGGGCCGTCCCGTGGCATCGTCCTGGAAGACGTCCTTCACATCGCCGACCTTGCGGCCGTCCACGTCCTGTAGCGGGTGGTTCAGCACCTGGGGAATCTGCCGTTCGCTGATCATTGCTTCCTCCCTCCGCTACGTGATCCCTAACCCCGAACCTCGAAGGCACCCACCCCCCAGGGCAAATCTCCCTAAAAGTCCCCTTTGTCCGCCTCTATGTTCCGAGCCGGCCGGCGCGGTGCCGGAGGCGATCGGCCAGATCGTCCGCGCGGCGCCAAGCCCGCCGGGGCCATGCTTTACGTATACGCGTGGGTGTTATGCGGCGTCTGGTACCTGCCGAGGGAGGCATGCCGGGCGGACGGCCGGACGCCGGTGCGTTGCCTGCGGTGTCGCATTGCGACTTCCCCATCAGCCTTAGCCCATGGATTTCGTTAGGGCCTGTTCGGCGGCCTTCATCTGTTCGGGCAACTGGTCGATGCCGGGGTGGGTGATGGCGGGGAAACTGCCCGGGACGAAGGCGTCCATGAGGGTGTCGATGATGCCCCGTGGGTTCTCGTCGTCCGGGATGCAGTGCAGTACCGCTATGAGGAGGAGGCCGACCGGGCGCTTGAACCCGCATCCGCGGCGCCGCCCGTGCTCCGCGGCCGTCCCACGTCCTGTTGGCGGGCGCCAGATGAAGACTTCCGACTCGACCGTCATGGCACCGCGGCCGGCCGCCGTTGCCGGTGTGGTGGACGGCTCGCTGATCACCGCCGCGAGGCTGGGGGCGGGGCTTTGCCTCTACGTGACACTCGGTGGCGGAACACCACGCGATGACCACCCCATCGAGTTCGTGCCGACCGCCGAGGCGGCCACGGCACTGCGGCGCACCCTGCTGGACGAGGGCGGTGCCGCCTTCGAGGCGCCCTGCCGTGTCGGCCTGAGGCTGCGGGATGCGTGACGGGGCCCGCGGCGTCCCTCCTGCGGGGGACGCCGCGAGCGTGCGGTCAGACCTGCTGCCAGAGGGCGGGGACGTTCGGCGGGGTCCAGCCGGGCTGGGCGGTGTGGGCCTGCAGGCAGCGGTAGGACGCGCCGTCGTAGGTCACCACGTCGCCGACGTCGTACGCCGTGCCGACCGCCCAGGTGCCGCCCGGGTCACCGGGGCCCGGGTCGCCGGGGCCGGGGTCGCCCGGGTCGTCCACGCGTCCGCCGACGTTGACGCCGGCCCACGCGTTCGCGGTCGCGGCGTACTCGGCGCTGCTCGCCCCGTACAGGCCGGACGCGGCGGCGAGGGTGGCGCGGCGGGCGTCGGCGTAGTCGGTGGTCGGGCGCATCTCCTCGGTGAGCGCCTTGTACCAGATCGCGGCGGCCTTCTCCCGGCCGATGCCGGTGACGGGCTGCCCGTCGGCGGTCGGCGAGTTGTACTGGACGCCGTTGACCACCTTCGAGCCGCTGCCCTCGGACAGCAGGTAGAAGAAGTGGTTCGCGATGCCCGACGAGTAGTGGACGTCGACGCCGCCGGCGTTCGGCGACCAGTTGTCCAGCGAGCCGCCGTCCTTGCTGGGGCGGTCCATGTACCGCAGCGGCGCGCCGTTGCCGCGGATGTTCAGCTTCTCGCCGATGAGATAGTCGCCGACGTCGCTGGAGTTGTTCGCCCAGAACTCCATGGCGGTGGCCATGATGTCGGACGTCGCCTCGTTCAGCCCGCCGGACTCGCCCTGGTAGATGAGCCCCGCCGTGTTCGACGTGACGCCGTGCGTCATCTCGTGCCCGGCGACGTCCAGTTCGGTCAGCGGCCGGCTGTTGCCCTGCCCGTCCCCGTACGTCATGCAGAAGCACGAGTCGTCCCAGAAGGCGTTGACGTAGCCGCTGCTGTAGTGGACGCGGGAGTACGCGCCGACGCCGTCGCCGCGGATGCCCGTCCGGCCGAAGACGGTCTTGTAGAAGTCCCAGGTCTCGCCGGCGCCGTAGGCGGCGTCGACGGCGGCGGTCTGGGCGCTGCTCGGCGAGCCGGTGCCCCACACGTCGTCGCTGTCGCTGAACAGCGTGCCCCGGCCGGACGTGGCGCCGTTCAGGTTGGTGGTGTCGTGGTTGCCGCGCGCAGTGTCGCGCAGGTAGTAGGTGCCGCCGGAGTTGGTGGTGCCCAGTTGGACGGTGCCGGAGTACTGGCTGTTGCCGGTGCCGGTCTGGACGCCCTGCCACTCGATGACCTTCTTGCCGGTGAGGGCGTCGGTGACGACGTGCAGCCGGTTCGGGGTGCCGTCCCGCTGCGTCCCGCCGACGACGGTCTCCCAGGCGAGGACGGGCTCGCCGTCCGCCATCCAGACGACCTTGCGGGGCGCGACGCTGCCCGCCGCCTTCGGCGTGGCCGGACGCGTGGACACCAGCGTCTTCGGTGCGGTGTTCACCTTCAGGGTCTTGGTGACCCCCTGGCTGACGCGGGTGATGGAGCCGGACGGCGCCCGGTGGACGATCAGGTCGCCGCCGAGGACGGGCAGCCCGTCGTAGGTGCGCGCGTAGTGGGTGTGGGTGGTGCCGTCCTTGTCCTTGACGACGGTCTTCGTCTTCAGCTCGACCTTGGCGCCGAGCTTGAGCTGCGACGCGGTCTCGTCCTGCTGAGCCTTGGCCCGGCCGACGAGCGCCTTGTACTCCTTCGCGCTCACCTTGGCGGGCAGCTGGCCGGGATCGCCCTGGTTCGGCGGGGACGCGGCGGTGGCCGGCCCCGCCTGCAGCGCGACCGCCGCCATCGCGGCGGCGGTGACGAGAGCGCTGCTCAGGGCGACGCGCCGGTGGGCGCGCCGGTGGACGTGCCGGTGGGCGTGTCCGGGGGTCGTGGATCTCACGGGGGTACTCCTTTGGGGGCTCGCCCCGGCGGGCATAGTGGTGCCGGCCGGGGCTCGGGAGTGGTCGGAGGCGGGTGTGCCTGCGGAACGATCGCATGCATCTGCGGGCAAGTCACCGCAAAGTCGACCATCGGCCGGAACCGTAGGGAGATCCGTCCGGACGCAAGGGGAACCCCTACCGGGCGCAGGGGTGGACTATCGCGGCAGCGTCGCTCCCGACTCGTCCGGCAGGGCCGCCGGCCCGTCCAGCAGAGCCCCGAGTTGCGTGCGCGAGCGGATGCCGAGCTTGCGGTAGATGCGGGTGAGGGACGCCTCGACGGTCTTCACGCTCAGGAACAGCCGGTTCGCGACCTGCTGGTTCGTGATGCCCTGCCCGACGAGCAGCGCGATCCGCCGCTCCCCTTCGCTCAGGGACGTCCGGTCGAGCGCGGCTCCCTCCCGCGGCCCCATATCCAGGCTCGCGAGCCGGTGCCGCGCGTGCTCCGCCCAGGGCCGCGCCTCGCACCGCAGGAAGATCTCCAGTGCTTCCGAGGCGGCCGCGCGGGCGGGCCCGGCGCGGCGTCGGCGGCGCTCGATCCGGGCCTGTTCGAGGAGGCAGTGCCCGGCTTCGAGGGGCTGCCCGAGGCGTTCGAACAGCGTCGCCGTCCGGCTCAGCAGCGCGACGGCCGCGTCCGGTTCGCCGCGGGCGGCGAGCAGGCAGGCCTCGGCGCGGTCGAGCCGTCCGGTGACGCCGATGCCGCGCGCCCGGTCGCCGACCACGATGCGGGTCGTCCGGATCACCTCCGCCGCCCGCGCGGTGTCGCCGAGCGCGACGAGCCCCTGCGCGAGGTCGCCGTGCCGGCGCAGCACCAACGGCGACAGCAGCCCGCGCCCCTCGCCGAGCGTGTCGATCCGCCACAGCGCCTCGACGCCCGCGCGGACGTCGCCGAGCCGCATGCGGGCGACGCCGAGCACGTGCAGCAGGCGGCTCTGGAAGATGACGTCGTCCTCCTGCTCGGACGCGCGCAGCCCCCGCTCGGCGAGCGCGACCGCGCGCCGGAGGCTGCCGCCGGCCAGTTCCGCCAGCGCGCCGTGGTACCAGGCCGGTCCCGGGCTGAGCGCGGCCTCCTCGGTGACGCGCATGGCCCGGTCGGCGAAGTCGAGCGCCTCCCGGCAGCGTCCCGTGTGGACGGCGATCTCCGACAGGTTCCGCAGGACGTGCACGACCTCCTCGCCCGACCCGCGTTCGACCAGTGCCAGCATCCGGAGCAGGTCTTCGCGGGCCTCGGCGAGGCGGTCCTCGAACACCGCGCAGTAGGCGGCCAGGTAGCGCGGCGTCATGTGCAGCTGCCCGTCCAGCGGCGGTTCGGGCAGGCGCCGCGCCCGGCGCAGGTCGGTGGCGTAGTCGCCGCGCCCTTCGATCAGCGAGATGTTCGCCCGGACGGTCAGCGCCTTCGCTTCGAGCGCCGTGTCGCCCGTCGCCCGCGCGTGCGCGAGCGCGCCGTTGGCCTCCTGCTCGGCGCGTCCGGGCGCGCCGTTGACCAGCGCGCCGAGCGCCATCCGCAGCCGGAGCGGGCCGAGCAGCGCGGGGTCGCCGTCGGCGTCCACCAGCGCGGCGGCGAACACCTCCCCCATCTCGGCGAGGCCCTGCCCGGACAGGTCCAGCAGTGCGAGCCGGACCCGGACCCGCTGCGCCGGCGTCGCGTCCGCGGCGAGGACGGCCTCGGCGGCCCGGTGCACCAGGTCGGGCAGGCCGCCGTTCGCGCCCGTCTCGGCGGCCGCGACCAGCCATTCCAGCCGTTCGGCCGGGGACCGGTCGGCGGCCAGCCGGTACAGCTCGGCGGCCATCCGGTGCGAGCCCTGCCGGACGGCCTGCTCCGCCGCCGTGACCAGCGAATGCGCCGGCTCGGCGCTCGGGCCGGGGTCGGCGAGGGCGCGGTGCCGGGCCCGTCCGGCAGCGTCCGGGACAACGGCGGCGAGCGCGCGGTGAACCCGCGCCAGGTGCCGCGCGTCGGCGGACTCGGCGAGGACGGTCCCGACGGCGGGCGGCGTGAACCGGATGCCGCCGCCCTCGCTGATCAGCAGCCCGAGACCGGCGGCGGCCCGGACGTCCCGCACGGCGCCGGTGCGTCCCGCACGGCACAGCAGGTCGGTCGTCGGTCGGATCGCGAGCGCCGCCATGAGCAGCGTCTCGCGCGCCTCGGCCGGCAGCCGGGCCAGCCGCTCCGCGATCACCGACTGGACGCGCTGCGGCAGCGGAGCCGGCCGCCAGTGCCGCGGGATGCGGTCGGTGAACGCGCCGCCCAGCGCCAGCGCGAGGTAGGGGTTGCCGCCCGAGTCGGAGTGCAGCGTGTTCACCACCCGCACCGGGAGGCCGTAGCTGTCGAACATCTCGGCCAGCTCGTCCGGGGTCAGCGGGGGCACGGGCAGGTGCAGCGCGTCGGGCGCGGGCGCCCAGGGGGCGCCGCCTCCGGCCGCGAACCCGTCCGCCCACCGCCCCGCGACGATGGCCCGGACGCCCTTCCCCGCGAGCCGCCCGACCGCGTACCGGACGGCGTCGGCGGACTCCCCGTCCAGCCATTGCGCGTCGTCGACGAGGACCAGCACCGGACGCTCCTCGGCGCACCGGGCGAGCAGGCCCCGCAAGGACAACCGGCATCCGACATGGTCCGCGTGCGGTTCGGGCAGCCCGCTCAGCCGCTCGCGCGGCAGCTCACCGACCAGCGGCGCGGGCAGTTGGTCGAGCAGCTCGGCGAGGCCCGAGCACGGCACCCACCGCTCGGTCTCCGTACCCGCGGCCCGCAGCACCAGCTCGCCGCGCGCGTCCGCCGCGGCCCCGGCGGCTTCGAGGAGCGCCGTCTTCCCGATGCCGCTCGGCCCGGTCAGCACGACGCTTCCGTTCGCCGCGAGACTGGCCTCGATGGTCGCGAGCAGTGCGGACCGCCCTGCCGGCGCGGGCGGTCTTCCCTTCCGGACCACCGTCGGCGCGGCACGGACGTCCATGGATCGCTCCTTCCAGGAGAAACCGGACGCCACCTCCGACCATAACCACGCCGACCCCCCACCCACAACGACCCCGCTCCACCGCCGACTCGGACGCCGGTAATCCTGCTGAAGAAGGGCCGGTCCTCCGCCGGCAAGGCCGTCGGTCCTCCCTGGTCAGGGACGTCAGTCCTCCTTGGGAGGATCGTCGAACAGCCCCTTGTCGCGCTTGTTGTAGTCGGGAACCATTTTCTGGATGGTCTCCGTGAAGTTGGCTCCGCCGGCCCCCTGGAGCAGACCCGCGAGACCGAAGCCGCCGGAGACGGGACTTTTCCCGTGCCGCGACTGCCGCCATACCCATGAATTCGGCACCCGCCCGGTCGGGTCGGTCGCGGGCGCATTGGTCTTCATCCCGGCGCTCATCACCATCTGCTCCAGCTTGGCGAGGGTGCCCCAGACCATGTTGTCGGCCGCGTCGCGAAAGGATCCGCCCAGATCGGCGAAGACGGCATCGTTGTGGAACGCCTTCTGCCAGCCCACGTCCAGTGCCATGACCGCCGCGACGACTCCCGCGCAGGCGGCGGCCACCTTGACCACCACGGTCGAGACCTGCTCCAGGAAGGTCTCGCATTCCACCGCGACCTCCGATGCCTGGGCGTACGCCGCCGGCGCGGTGAAGACACCGGCCAGCGCCGCCAGAACGTAGGCCAAGCACGCCAGCAGGATCACCGCTATCACGACCATCAATGCGACCACGATGAGCAGCAGGCCGCCGATCATGGTCATCGTGGTGCCGACCGCGAACGCGAGCTGCTTCGATCCGGTCAGCTGGCCGCGGTACTCGTCGATCCGCTCGTCGTAGGCGTCCCTGTCGCGGCCCTGCCATTCCTCCTTGGGCAGCTCGGTGCCGTCGGCGGCCTCCTGGGCGCCGCCGAGCTCCCCGTACATGTCCAGCCATTTCAGCCCGGCCTTGAACACGGCCTCGGGATCCCCTTGGTTCGCGTACATGAGCGCCGCGCAGGGCCATGCCGCCGGGATCACCATCGCCACGATGTTGGCACTGGTCAACGCGCCCACCGCAGCCTGGGAGCTGGCGCTGGTCATCGATCGGCTCCGATCGTCGGGTTCACGGGCGCCGAAGGGCGCTCTTGGTCTCCGCTGATTCCCAATTGGTGGCCGAGACGGCGAGGAGGTCCCGGAAGGCGTTGAGCGCCTTCTTCTTCGTCTCCAGGTCCTCCTCGGCGAACTCCACGGCCTCGGCGCACGCCATCGCGTACACGTAGGAGCTGGCGGTGAAGCCGCTCTGAACGGCGTCGCGCGACAACTGGAGATCGTTCCACGCGGCCTGCAAATGCTTGTTCACATTCGCATGCAGCCGCTGACCATGTTCGGCCATCCGGGCCGGCGTAGCACGCCGGTCATCATCACCGGGGCTCATCGCGCCTCCCGCTCTGACTACTGCGGTTGTGCATCGTAGAGGCGCCGGAAAATATATGCAAGCACGGTGATCAGCGACATCTCACCCGGCCTCCATGGCAGACTGGGACACCATGTCCGATCCGTTCTCCGCGCCCGTGGTCGTCGTGACAAATGAAGGTTTCGACGATGAGACCGGTCTGCTCTCCTATGTCCTCACCGACGGTGAGCGGAAGGAGATCGGCCGAGCGGTCGAGATAAAACGCAAGAATCCGCTGCTCATGCGCATCGCGCCGCCGATCGAGCCCAAGCCGTTTCATTTCGAGTTGCTACTCAGCACCGGGGCCGGCATGCCATTGCTCAGGATCGAGAAGCGGCAGCGCTTTCCCCAGCGCGTATGGGCCTCGGTCAGCGAACCCGCCGGACCGGTGATCGGCGTCCTGACCGCACCCGCGTTTCCGTGGCGGTCCTGGGACTACAAGATCAAAGACGCCGGGGGGACGGAGACGGCGCGTATCGAGCGTGTCCACCGGCGCCATTTCCCCTATACCTGCGTCCAGGACGGCACGGAGATCGCCCAGGTGGACGCGACCAGGGGCTGGCAGACGAAGGTCCGCGGCACCAGAGACTTCTTCAACAGGTTCGGAAACGAGTACACCGTCCAGATCTCCGGCGAGGCGCGGGGGCCGCTGCGCACCCTGCTGGCCGTGTTCCCGATCATCGGCGACCTGAGCCGCAACGAGATGGCCAACCAGGTCATACGTCCCTGACCAGAAAGGACCGACCATGGCCGGCATGTTCGACGTGGAGGCGATGCTCGGCATCGACATCGCCGGTGCCGCCCAGTCCGCGCAGCGCATGGCCGAGAAATCGGTGGAGCTGCAGGAGCGCCTCGCGGGGCTGACCGGGGAGGCGGAGACCCCGGACGGCCGGGTGCGCGTGGTGTTCTCCCCCGAGGAGGGCCTTCCCGAGGTGCACATCGACCCGCGCGCGATGCGGATGGGTTCGGAGGAGCTGGCGGCGACGATCAGCAGGCTCAGTCGTGAGGCCGTCCAGGATCTGCAGCGGCGCAAGCAGGAGATCGCGGGCGAGGTGTACGGGGATGATGCGGCCGCCGATGTCCCCAAGCCCGAGGCGCTCAAGGAGACGCTGCGAGGCATGGACGACATCGTCCAGGCGCTGTCGCGGGACGCGAACGCCATGCTCGACCAGATCCGCCGGCAAATGCCACGCGAGAGCTGAGAGCCGTTCGCGAGCACGTACGCCCGCCGCGCCGGGGTGGCGGGGCGGGCGTCCGTGAAGGGTGGGTGGGTCCGTGAAGGGTGGGTCAGTCGAACTGCTCGATGAAGGGGACCTTCTTGCCTGACTGGGTGTTGGTGCCTGCGCTCACTAGGGCGGACGTGCCTGGGCGGGCGTCGGCGTCGGTCGCCTGGGCGGTGCCGGTGCGGGAGGGGCCGTTCAGGGTCGTCCAGGACGTGCCGTCGTAGTGCAGGTACTGGGTGTTCGCGCCGGTTGTTGCGGGGAGCACGACTACGCCGCCGTTGCCGTCCGACGACATGGCGATGCCGGTCGCGGTCAGCGGGAGGTTGGTCGTCGTCCAGGACGTGCCGTCGTAGTGCAGGAGCGCGTTGGTCGTCTGGGCGTTCTGACGGGCGCGTAGGACGTAGACGTTCGTCGGGGAGTCGGCGACGATGCGGTGCAGGGTGCCCTGGTAGCCGGGGGTGCCGAGGCCACCGGGGACGTTGATCCGCGTCCAGGACGTGCCGTCGAAGTGCATCACCAGGCCGGTGACGGACGTGCCGGTCTCGGCCGTGGTGCCGGCGAGCCACACGTCGTCCACCGCGCGGACGTCCAAGGCGGTGATGGACGAGGACGGCGGCAGCGGCACCACCGGGTCGACCCAGGCGCTGCCCGTCCAGCGCAGGATGGCGCTCGGGCCACCGCCGGAGGGGTTGATCCCGGCGATGGAGTAGGCGGTGCCGTCGGGGGCGGCGGACACGGCGGTCGGGAAGCCCACCAGCGGGTAGGCGACCTGGCTCCACGCGGTGCCGTTCCAGTACAGGCCGAGGGTGCCGCCGAGGTTGTAGCCGATGATCCACGCCTTGGACGGGCCTGCGACGGCGACGTCGATCGGGGTGAAGCCGACCGGGCTCGTGTCCGCGACCCACGCGGAGCCCGTCCAGCGGACGATCTTCGCCTGCGGGCCGAAGAAGGAGCCGGCGGCGCCGACGGCCCAGCCCGCGTCCCCGGCACCGAAGTCGACCCGCTCCAGGCTGCCGTCGTAGGCCAGGGCCGTGCTGGGGGCGTTCGTCCAGCCGGCGGCGTGCGCGGGGGCGGCCAGCGCGACCGTACCGGCGCCGCAGGCCAGGGCGGTGGCGACCACCAGTGCCGCATTGCGTCTCATGGGCTCCCACTTCCAAGATCACAGCAAGGGTGCGCCACAGAGTACGGGATCACTTACTGGCGCGGTGCGGGGAGCCCTGCCCGATCGGCATGGCGCCGGGCGGAGACGCCAAGACGCCCGGAACCTCGCGGTTCCGGGCGTCCGGTGAACGGGGAGGGCTACTCGCCCTTCCAGTTCGGCTTGCGCTTCTCGGCGAACGCCGCCGGGCCCTCCTGGGCGTCCTTGGAGGTGAAGACCGGCAGGGTGATCTCCTGCTGCTTCTTCCACGCCTCCTCGGTCGTCCAGTCCGCGGACTCGACGATGACCTTCTTGGTCGCCGCGAGCGCCAGCGGCGCGTTCTCGGCGACCTTGAGGGCCAGCTCCTTGGCCGCGGCGAGCGCGCCGCCGGACTCGGCGAGCCGGTTGACGAACCCGAGCTCGGCCATCCGCTCCGCCGGGTACTTGTCGCCGGTGAGGGCGATCTCCATGGCGATGTGGTACGGGATGCGCTGCGGCAGCCGCAGCAGCCCGCCGCCCGCCGCGACCAGGCCGCGCTTCGGCTCGGGCAGCCCGAACTGGGCGTCCCGCGCCGCGACGATCATGTCGCAGGACAGCGCGACCTCGCAGCCGCCGGCCAGGGCGTAGCCCTCGATGGCGGCGATCATCGGCTTGGCCGGCGGGCGCTCGGTGAGGCCAGCGAACCCGCGCCCCTCGACGACCGGGTTGTCGCCGGTGAGGAAGCCCTTGAGGTCCATGCCCGCGCAGAACGTGCCGCCGGCGCCGGTGAGGATGCCGATGGACAGGTCCTTGCGGGTCTCCAGCTCCTCGACGGCCGCCGCGATGCCCCGCGCCACCTCGCCGTTGACCGCGTTGCGGGCCTCCGGGCGGTTGATGGTGATGACGAGGACGGCGCCGTCTTCCTCGGTCAGTACGGCGGGGTTGCCGGGGGGCGTGGGGGGTCGTCCCCCCTCGGGCGATACAGCGTCGGTCATTCAGTGCCTCACTTCGGCTGGAAGCGGATACCGCCGTCGAAGCGGATGGTCTCGCCGTTCATGTAGTCGTTCTCGATCAGGGCCTTCACGAGGTGCGCGAACTCCGCCGCCGTGCCCATCCGCTTCGGGAACGGGACGGGGGCGGCGAGCTTGGCCTTGAACGCCTCGGCCTGCTCGCCCGAGCCGTAGATCGGGGTGTCGATGATGCCCGGGCAGATGGTGTTGACCCGGACGCCGATCGCGGCGAGGTCGCGCGCCGCCGGCAGCGTCATGCCGACGATGCCGCCCTTGGACGCCGAGTAGGCGATCTGGCCGGTCTGGCCCTCCAGCGCGGCGACGGACGCGGTGTTGACCACCACGCCGCGCAGGCCGTCGGCGTCGGCGGGCTCGGTCTTGGAGATCGCGGCCGCGCCGATCCGCATCAGGTTGAAGGTGCCGATCAGGTTGACCCGGATGACGGTCTCGAAGGAGGCCAGGTCGTGCGGGGTGCCGTCGCGGTTCACGGTCCGCGACGCCCAGCCGATCCCGGCGCTGTTGACGATGACGCGCAGCGGGGCGCCGGTGTCGACGGCGGCCTGCACCGCGGCCTGCACCTGCTCCTCGTTGGACACGTCGGTCTTGACGAAGACGCCGCCGACCTCGTCGGCGAGGGCCTTGCCCTTGTCCTCGTTCAGGTCGGCGACGACCACCTTGGCGCCTTCGGCGGCCAGCGCGCGGACGGTGGCCTCACCGAGGCCGCTCGCGCCACCGGATACGACGGCGGAAACTCCGTTCAGGTCCATAAGCGACACCTTACGTGAGGGACCGAATGTGGTTCGGGGTGATGCTATCCAGACGGCACCGCGCGCTCCGCTCACACCCCGGCGGATCGCCGAGCGCGTTATTACTCACGGGTTACAATAGGCCCCGCGTTTGCTCCGCGCAGCTCCGGGCACCCGCGTCATGTGGACGATGGGGCCGTCCCCGGTCACGTGGACGGCGGGGCCGTCCCCGGGAGGAGCCGAGCATGAGCGAACGTCCGGCACAGAGCCAGTCCTACCCCGGGCGGACCGGGGACATGACACCCGAGCCACGCGACGAGATGCGCGACTACCTCGGCAGCGACCTATTGCACGGCCGCCGGGCGCTGATCACCGGCGGCGACTCCGGCATCGGCCGCGCCACCGCCGTCGCGTTCGCCAAGGAGGGCGCCGACGTCGCGATCACCTACCTCGAGGAGGACGACGACGCCCGGCACACCGCGGGACTGGTCGAGGCCGCCGGGCGGCGCTGCCTCACCTACGGCGGCGACATGGCCGAGGAGCGGCACTGCCGGGAGGTCGTCGAGCACGCCGTCCGCGAACTGGGCTCGCTGGACGTGCTCGTCCTGCACCACGGCACGCAGAAGCCGGTGAAGGACGTCCGGGAGATCGACGGCGAGCAGCTCCGCCGGACGTTCGCGGTGAACGTGTTCGCGGTGTTCTGGACCATCCAGGAAGCCCTTGACCACATGGGGCCAGGGTCGTCCATCATCATCACGGGGTCCATCAACGGGCTGCGCGGCAACAAGTCGCTCATCGACTACTCCGCCAGCAAGGGCGCGGTGATGTCGCTGACCGCGAGCCTCGCCCAGAGCCTCATGGACCGCGAGATCCGCGTCAACTGCGTCGCGCCGGGGCCGGTCTGGACGCCGCTGATTCCGGCGACGTTCGACGAGGACCGTGTCGAGTCCTTTGGGAAGAACGCGCCGATGGGACGTCCCGCTGATCCGGATGAGATCGCGCCGTCCTATGTGTTCTTCGCCTCCAACCGGCAGTCGTCGTACTACACCGGGCAGACACTGGTTCCCGCCGGCGGGGAGATACATCCAGGCTGATGGACTTGCAGCGGAGCGACACTGGAGAGTCCGGCTACGGACGCCGGAAGGCAGGCAAGGGGTTCGTCTATCTGGGGCTGGACGGCCGTCCCCTGCAAGACCCCACCGAGAAGCAGCGCATCAAGTCACTCGTCATCCCGCCTGCGTGGAAGGACGTCTGGATCTGCCCGGACCCGGACGGCCACATCCAGGCGATGGGCACCGACGCGGCAGGGCGGCGCCAGTACCTCTACCACGAGGCATGGCGGGAACAGCGCGACCAAGAGAAACATGAGCACGTCCTAGAGCTGGCCGAACGGCTGCCCAAGGTGCGCCACACGATCGCCGAGCATCTGATGGAACACGGGTATACGCGGGAACGGGTCTTGGCGGCTGCGGTGCGCCTCATCGACCTCGGCTTCTTCCGTATCGGCGGCGAGTCGTACGCGGCGGAGAACGGCACGTTCGGGCTCGCGACCGTCCTGCGCGAGCACGTCACGTGCCGGCGCGACGAGGTGACGTTCGAGTACCCGGCCAAGGGCTCGAAGGACCTGTACCGGGCCGTCGCCGAGGAGAACGTGTGCAAGGTCGTCAGCGGCCTCAAGCGGCGCCGCGACGGCGGCCCCGAACTGCTCGCCTACCGGACGCGGGACGGATGGCACGACGTCACGACGTCCGACATCAACGACTTCGTCCGGGAGGTCACCGGCGGCGACTTCACCGCCAAGGACTTCCGCACCTGGCACGCCACCGTGCTCGCCGCGGTCGGGCTCGCGGTGTCGGTCCGGGCGGGCGGCAGCGACACGGCCCGCAAGCGCGCCATCGTCCGCGTCGTCAAGGAGGTCGCCGCCTACCTCGGCAACACGCCGGCGGTGGCGCGGGCGTCCTACATCGATCCGCGCATCATCCGGCTCTACGAGGACGGCGAGACGATCGCGCCGGCGCTCGGCCGGCTCGGCGTGGAGGCGTCCGAGGGCGAACTGGCCACGCAGGGGCCGGTCGAGCAGGCCGTCTTGGATCTGCTGCGCTCGGCGCCCGGCTGAGGCGGGCGGTACTGAGCGGGCGGTACCGAGTGGGCGGTGGGACGATCGGGAGATCACTCCCCTCCGCGCGATCTCGCGACCGTCCACCGGCCTTCTTCGTAGAGGCGAACGTTCACCAGGCCGACACCCGTTCCCTGACGGGACCGCGATCTTCGGCGGGCTCGGGCACTTCCAGGCAGTACATGGCGTACGCGTGCTGGATCACCGGCAACGCCACGTTCCGCACCCGGATACCGCCCGACGTGAGGCCCTTCTCCGTCCCCTTGTGCGCGTGGCCGTGCACGGCGAGGTCGACGCGGCCCGCCGAGTCGATCGCCTCACCCAGCAGGTAGCTGCCAAGGAACGGATAGATTTCCGGCGGCTCGCCTTCGAGGGTGTCGGCGCAGGGCGCGTAGTGGGTGAGGGCGACCGTGACGTCGGTGTCCAGGTCGGTGAGGGACGTGTTCAGCCGGTCGGCGAAATCCTTGGTGTGCCGGATGAACGCCTTCATCTCCGGCTCGCCGAAGTCGCTGGCGCAGCGGCCCTCGAACCCGCCGCCGAACCCCTTGCCGCCCGCGATGCCGAGGCTCGTCCCGGCGCAGTCGATCACGGTCGCGTCGCCTTCGAGGACGGTCACGCCGGCGTCCCGCAGCACGCCGCCGATCTCGCTCTCGGCGTCGGAGTGGTAGTCGTGGTTGCCGAGCACGGCGACCACCGGGACGCCGAGTCCGCGCAGCTCACCGGCCGCGACCTCGCCCTCCTCGACCGTCCCGTGCCGGGTCAGGTCGCCGGCGACCAGGAACACGTCCGCATGGTCGGCGAGCGCGGCCAGCCGCGCCCGGTACGCGCCGGCCACCTCCGGCCCGACGTGCAGGTCGCCCGCCGCCGCGACGCGGATCATGAGATCTGCTCCTCTCCGTCCGGTTCGGGCACCGCGATGACGTGCAGCTCGTTGCAGATCCGGCGGCCCTCGGCGGCGTCGCGGGCGGCCTCCTCGACGGCCCGGCTCCGCTCCTCGCTCACCACCTCGCCGCGCAGATGGACGACGTCGCCGCGGACGTCCACCCGGATGCCGAGCTCGTACGCCTCCATCGCGAGCCGCTCCTGGATGTGCGCGGCCACGTAGCCCGATATGTCGGTCATGGCCTGCCCCCCTTCGGTCATGGGATCCCGTCCAGCGCGCCGGCCTCGATCACGTCCAGCCGGGCCAGCAGCGTGAGGAACGCGTACGCGTACGGGGACCGCGCGGTCTCGGCGGCCACCCGGCGCCAGTCGACCTGCTCCCGCAGCGCCCGCCCGACATGCAGGAACCCGCTGAAGTCGCAGGCGGTCTCGGTGAACGCCAGCAGCCGCATGACCACCAGGTCGGTGGCGGGCAGCACCGGCATGAGCACCGCCCCGACCGCCATCTCCTCGGCCCGGCCGAGCAGTTCCCCGTCCACCGGACGGCCCGACGGCGTGTGGATCAGGTCGATCACGTGCTCGCCGTCGTATGCCTTCTCCAGCCAGTTCTCCGGGCTCTCCAGATGCGTCATGCCCGCGCTGAGGAGCGCGTCCAGGGCCGCCTGGACGTCCCGCTCCCGCACCACGAAGTCGACGTCGTGCGTCGACACGGCGGCGCCGTGCGCGTACGCCGCGAAGCCGCCCGCGAGCGCGTACCCGATCCCGGCGTCGCGGAGCGCGGCCGCCGCCCGCTTCAGGGCGTTCAGCAGGCCCTCGGCGACGCCGCCCGAGTCCGGCCCCGGGCCGGCGGTGCCGGACCCGCGCGTAGCGGCCATCGGCGGCTCCGTCTGCACGTCCCCCCACGCGTTCCTCGGTCGGCCGGGTTCCTCGGTCGGCCGGGTTCCTGGTCGGCCGGGTTCCCTCGATCGATTTGGCTCCCTCGGACGACCGCGTTCTCTCTCAGTCGTTTGCGGTCGCCGTGGCGGTACCCGTGGAACCGCAGGTCATGCCGTCGTCAGGGGACGCGGTAGGCGGCGGGCGGGGTCGGGGTCGTGCCGAGACAGGTCGCGACGGGATCCTCGATCGAGCACCAGCCGGGCCTGCGCACCGGCACATACCCGGAAGGGACGCCCCGGTTCGCGATGATCGACCGGTAGGTGGGGACGGCGTCGGTCGGACGGCGCGTGAGGGTCGGGTCGGTCAGCGCGTCCACCGTGTAGAGGCCGAACCGGGGACGGTAACTGCCCCACTCGTAGTTGTCGGTAAGGCTCCAGTAGTTGTAGCCCATCATCTTCACGCCGTCGGCCATCGCACGCTGGATCCAGTAGATGTGGTCGCGGAGGTGGTCCGAGCGCGTGTAGCCGTCCGGGCGTGGTTTTCCGTTGTCGGTGGACATGCCGTTCTCGACGATGTACACGGGCAGGTGGGGCAGCCGCTTCTGGTAGCTCTTCAGGACGTAGTACAGACCCTCCGGCTCGGGGTCGATCTTCCAGAACTCGCCGGTGAGCGCGTACACCGAGGTGAGGTTCTGCAGGTTCGCGCCGTAGTAGTAGTCGATCCCGATGAAGTCGAGCTTGTCGGTGACGTCGTTGAACAGGGCGGCGTCGAAGATGCCGTTGAGGGCCGTCCCGTAGGCGACGTTGCTCGACACGAGGGCGCCCGGGTCGAGCCTGTGAATCATGTCGTAGGCGGCGCGATGCGTCTTGATGAGGGCGTCGCGCATCTTCAGCATCTGCCCGAGGTCCATCGGACGGTGGGTGAGTTCCTTGTAGATGTAGGCGCTGGCCTCGTTGAAGGTGATCCAGATGACGCCCTGGTTCTTGTAGCGGTCGACGACGAAGCGTGCGTTGCGGAGCCAGTCGTCCTGTGTACGGGGGTTGTCCCAGGCGCCCTGGTCGGCGACCCAGCCGGGGTACACCCAGTGGTCGAGGGTGAGCATCGGCCGCATCCCGTTGGCCTTGATGCGGCGGATGAGGTCGTCGTAGTAGGCGAGCGCCTCCGGGTCCCGGTGGCCGCGCCGCGGTTCGATGCGGGCCCACTCGACGGACGTCCGGAAGACGTCCACGCCTAGGTTCTCGGCGAGCTTCAGATCGGCCGGGTAGCGGTGCCGGAAGTCGACGGAGTCGCGGTAAGGGTCGGACACATCGCCCGCACCGCTCGCGGCGTACCGCGTCCAGTTGCTGTCGGGGAAGGACCCTTCGCTCTGGAACCCGGACGTGGCGCGACGCCCCAGAGGAACCCTTCTGGGAACTTCGCGGTGGACGAGGCGACCGCGGCCCGACTGGGCGCCGCGGCGACCGCCGGCGGCGCACCCAACGTCAGCGCGACCACCACGGCGAGACAGGCGGAGCCGATGAAGCGGACAGGGCCGACGGCACGGGAGGCCCTGCGAACAGACCAAGCCCGGCGAGCCGAACGCACGGGATCGGCAGATCGGGCAAGGCCAACAGAACCGGCGCGGTTGGCAGATCGGGCGGGGCTGCCGAACACAGGGCTCCTTCCCTGAACGGGACCTGCATCTCCTTCGGACTACAGGCGGCCGGAACCGACCCGTCAACCCCCTCATCTGGCCGAATCGGGCAATCTCGTCCGTCCGCAACCGGGCCGCGCCGACGCGGCCGCCGCAGCGGCAATCCGGGCGGCCGACGCATTTACCGATACGTGATATACGCCACAAATGACCGGGTCGACAGGGGCGAGGTTTTCCACAGAACGCGATTCCAGTTCCCACTCGCCGCCGCGCGCGCCACCATGAAATCGATCTTCCCGCGGGAATTCGTGACCTAGTTCACAGTTCTCGCGACACGCCCGGAATCAGCGCAGGCCACGGCGGGAGCGGAGGCGCGCCCGCCACCGTCCGCCTACCTCGAAATGCCCGGAGGGATTTGCCATGTTCGCCCGATCCTGCATACGTTCCTGCCCGGTTCATGCGGCACAACCGCCGCCCAGATAACAGAACACGCACCCGACGCGCGGCAGCGGCGCGCACGGCCCACCCTCGATCGGAGCCGGCGCGGACCCCCAGGTCGTCCATCGCGGACCCCGCGCGAAAGCCGACGTCGGACGCCGAATCCGTGCAGTCGAGAGGCACGGAACCGGAAGCGGCCACCACTTTTCCCGCGTCCCCTGAATGACGCACACGGAATGGCCGCGCCCTCCCGTTCCCCTGTGGAAGACCACCGGGGTGACGGCTGCCCGGTAGGCATCAACCGCGAGGTCTGGAGTCATTCTGAATACCCCTCGAAACCCCCTGAAGGCCGGATTCACCACCGGCGGTCTCGTCCTCACCACGACCGCGGCGCTCGGCGCGTCCGTCCTCGCGGCCGGACCGGCCGCGGCGGCGGCGCAACCGCAGCGGGCCGTCGTGGTGATGCCCGCCGCGAAGGTCTCCGCCAAGCAGTCCCGTGCCGCGAAGCAGAAGAAGCGCGCGGCCTACGCGGTGAAGTACGCGTCGAAGCAGATCGGCGACCCGTACCGCTACGGCGGCACCGGCCCCGGCTCGTGGGACTGCTCCGGCCTCGCCGGAGGCGCCTGGCGCAAGGCCGGGGTCAAGCTCCCCCGGACCAGCCAGCAGATCTACCGCGCCGTCAAGAAGAAGGTCTCGTGGAAGGGCGCCGTCAAGGGCGACCTCCTGTTCTTCTACAGCGGCCGCACCCACATGGGCATCTACGCCGGCCACGGCTACATGATCCACGCACCGAGCTCCGGCAAGCTCGTCAAGAAGGTCAAGCTCACGAAGTACTACAAGCGCAACTTCAACGGCGCCGTCCGCCCCGGCCTCTGATCCGGCCGAACACGAACTCGTGGCCCGGCATCCCCCATGCCGGGCCACGCCCCGCCCCACCCCCGCACGGCCACCGACCCCACAACCACCCACGACCGGCCGAGCTGCGGTTGAATCAGAAGCTCGATATCTCACCCCGATAGGAAGTGCCCTGCCTCAGTCTGGAGCTCGCTCGAACGCCCACGCCTCCCTGCAAGCCCTCGCTCTGGGGGACGCCCTGGGCTCCCAGTTCTTCGTCCCGGCCAACCGCACCGCCTTCGAAACACAGACCCTCCCGCCTGGCCCATGGCAGTGGACGGACGACACCGAGATGGCCGCATCCATCTACCTCGTCCTCACCCGCCATGGAGCCGTCGACCAGGACGCCCTAGCACACAGCTTCGCCGAACGGCATGACTTCGACCGCGGCTATGGCCCGTCCACGGGGCGCCTGCTGCGACTCGTCCGCGAGGGTGGCGACTGGCGCGTTCTCGCGCGCGAACCGTTCGACGGCGCCGGCTCCTGGGGAAACGGCGCCGCCATGCGCGTCGCACCCCTCGGCGCGTGGTTCGCCGGCGCCCCCGCCGAAGCCGCGCGCCAAGCCGCACTGTCGGCCGAGGTCACGCACCCGCACCCCGAGGCGGTGGCGGGCGCGATCGCCGTGGCCGTCGCAGCGTCCATCGCGCCCACCGAGCCGACTCCGGGCAGGTTCATCGATGAGATCCTGCGGCACGTCCCGGACGGAACGGTTCGCCAGGGAATCGTCGAAGCCCGGCACCTGCTGACCATCGGCGACCCGTCGACCGCGGCCGCCGTCCTCGGCAACGGCCGGCAGGTCGCCGCGCACGACACCGTCCCGTTCACCATCTGGGCCGCCGCCCGCCACCTCGGCGATTTCGAGCGAGCATTCTGGACGACGGCCGCCGCCGGGGGCGATATCGACACGACGTGCGCGATCGTCGGCGGCATCATCGGAAAGGCACCCGCGGACTGGCTCACCCCCTGCGAGCCACTACCATCCTGGGCGCCCTGAGGCCCTGGCGCCATGAGGCCCTGGCGCCATGAGGCCCTGGCGCCATGAGGCCCTGGATGGCATGAGGCCTTGGGCGCTATGAGAGGGTGCGGCCGAGGAAGTCTTCCGTGAGGCGCCACGCCCTGTCGGCGGGCTCCGGCTGGTAGAACATCGGCGCCTTCCGGTTGTGGAACGCGTGGCCGCCATCCTCCTGGACGTGGATTTCCATGTTCTCCCGTCCGTCCACGGCCTGCTCCACTCGGGCGACGTCCTCCCTGGGGATGTAGGGGTCGGCGCCACCGAAATGGAACTGGACCGGGGCGTGAATGGCGTCGAGCTGGCCCAACGCCCCCGGCACACCGGAGCCGTAGAACGACACCAGCGAGTCGACCTCCGCGTTGGCGGCGAGCAGATACGCCAGCGTCCCACCGAAGCAGAACCCGAGGACGCCGACCTTGCCGACCTCTGGGAAGCCCTTGAGGACGTCCAGCGCGGCCTTGGCGTCCTCTACGCCCTTCTCCCAGTCGAACTGGGAGACCATGGACATGCCCTTGGGAAGAGCCTCTTCGTTGTGCTTCGTTGTCCAGTTCGGTTGGATGCGCCAGAACATGTCAGGCGCCGCCACCACATACCCGAGCGCCACCAGGTCCTCGGCGACGGCCTCCATGTAGTCGCCCACGCCGAAGATCTCCTGGACGAGCAGGATCCCCGGCCCCCGCGTCCCCCACACGTGCAGGTCGAACTCACCGTCCGGAACAGCGACCCTCTCGATACGCGTCATATCACCCGATGATGGCGTAAACGGCACTGGCGTGGGCCACGGTCGCGGAATCCACCGTCATGTCGATCTCCGCGAATGCCAGTGACCGCCCCAGCTTGGACAACTCCACGTGGACGAGCACGTCCTTCCCCACCACAGGCCGCTGGAACGACGTGTTCAGCTGCACCGTCGTCATCGGCACGAACCCGCCCTTCGCCCCGGCGACCGCCAGGACGACCGCCGTGTCCGCCGCCGCCATCAGCGCCTGCCCCGACAGCGCGCCGCCCTCCCGTGCCAGCCGGTCGTTCCACGGCAGCCGCAGCACCGCCGTCCCGTCCCCCACCTCCTCCGGGACGAGGCCGAGGTCCAGCACCCACGGCGCGAAATTGTCACGCAGGATCTCATCGGGCTTCACCGTCATCCCGACATGATGCACGCTGATGGCATGCATGAGGAGATCTTCCTGCCCTCGACCTACGCCACCGGGGTCCCCTACGACGCGTTCGCCGGGCTCCGCGCCGAGTCCCCGGTCGCCCGCGTCCCCGAACCGGCCGTCGGCCCCTGGCCCGCCGGTCCCGGATACTGGGCGGTCTTCCGGCACGCCGACGTCAAGCACGTCCTGCGCTCACCGGACCTCTTCTCCTCCAACCTCGGCGCCACCCAGATCCGCGACCCCGACACGCCCGAGGACCTCGCGTTCGTCCGCGCGATGATGCTCAACCAGGACCCGCCCGACCACTCTCGCCTCCGCCGCATCGTCGCCGCCGCGTTCACCCCCCGCGCCGTCCGCGCCCTGGAGGAGACGATCGAGCACCGGGCCCGCACCCTCGTCACCTCGGCCCTGGGCACCGAAACCGACTTCGTCGAGCTCGCCGCCGACCTCCCCGTCTGGACGCTCGCCCACATCATGGGCGTCCCCGACTCCGACCGCCGCCTCCTCTACGACTGGGCGTCCCGCGTCATCGGCTACCAGGACGACGAGTACGCCGGCATCTCCACCGCCGACGCCGCCTCCATGACCCCCATGGCGCGCAAGGCGATGAACTACCGTCCGACCACCACCACCCACCCGGACGGCCGCCCCATCAACCCGCGCTCCTACACCGCGCTCGCCGACATGTTCGCCTACGCCCACGCCCTGGCCGACGAGAAGCGCTCCAGCCCCTCGGACGACATCATGTCCCGCATGCTCGAGGGCGGCCTCACCACCCACGAGTTCGAGAACATGTTCTTCCTCTTCGCCGTCGCGGGGAACGAGACCCTCCGCAACGGCATCCCCGGCGGCCTCCTCACCCTCCTGGAACACCCCGCGGACCTCGCCCGCCTCGCCGCCGACCCGTCCCTGCTCCCGTCCGCCGTCGAGGAGATGCTCCGCTACTGGCCCCCGGTCATGGACTTCCGCCGCACCGCCACCCGCCCCGTCACCCTCTCCGGCCAGAAGATCGACGCCGGCGACAAGGTCGTCGTCTACCACGCCTCCGCGAACCGGGACGAAACCGTCTTCCCGTCCCCGAACCGCTTCGACATCACCCGCACCCCCAACGACCACGTCAGCTTCGGCTTCGGCCCCCACTTCTGCCTAGGCGCCCACCTGGCCCGCACCCAGATGCGCGCCATCTTCCGCGAACTCCTCCCCCACCGCATCACCCTGACCGGCACCCCCGTCCGCCTGGCCTCCAACTTCCAGAACGGCCTGAAGCACCTCCCCGTCCACCTGGCCCCCACCCCATAACCCCGTCGCAAACCCCCCGCCGATCTCGGTACCCTTGCGGGACGGGTCGCTAGCTCAATTGGCAGAGCTCCGGACTTTTAATCCGTAGGTTGTGGGTTCGAGTCCCACGCGACCCACCACCCCTGACCAGGGCAAACACTAGATCGTCCCGATTTGCCCGCCGCCCGGTTCGCCCCGTTCCGTCCCTCTGCCTGCTCGATGTTTGCTCGCGGGCACGGATCGGGCCTGGTCACCCTCGATTCACATCGATGTTGCCCGGCAGCAGACACAGTGGTAGGTGCGAGCCCACCGCCTGCGGGTTGTTGACCGGACTAGCCGACAGTCGCGCAGTCCTTCCGGCAGTACTTCAGCAGTCCGTGTCGAAGGGACTGCAGAGGGTTGTCGGTGGGATCTGTACGCGCCGTCGAAACGATCAGTCTGCCTGGGTGGGGAAGGGTCCGCGAGGCTGGCGGGGTGGTCCGGTGGCAGGTTGAGGGCGATGCCGGTGAGGTCATCGAGCCGATCCGGCACTACCTGCGAGGTCTGGCCGCTCAGGGCAAGTCAGACAAGACGCTGCGCAGCTACGCTCACGACCTGTTGCGCTGGTGGCGGTTCCTGAGCGTCGTCGACATCGCCGGTCATCAGCCCGGATCTGTTCACCCGGATCGAGCAGGTCACCACTGACCGCGGCATGCAGACCCGGCACCGGGCCGAGGTCACGAACGCACTCACGAAGATCGCCGTCCACACCGGCAAGGACCCGGAGGAGTTCGTCCCCGAGGACCTGGTGGCGTTTCGCGCCTGGTATGTCAGCCGCCAAGGCCGGACCAAGTGCGGCAGCCACGGCGCATGGGAAGCGCTGGTGGCCGTCGGGATCCTGCCCGCCGGCAGCTCCCTGCGCCAGGCCCTGCGACGCGGTCAACGACCCACCGCCGAACTGGTCGACCGCTATCAGATCAAGTGCAGGCCCGTTCGGGACCTGCTGGTCCGCTATCTGGATGAACGACGGCCTGGGCCGGACTACCGCACCTTCCGGACGATGGTCGGCATGCTGGCGAGGAAATTCTGGGCGGACCTGGAAGCCCACCATCCCGGGATCGACTCCATCGATCTGCCTCCCGACGTCGCCCTGGCTTGGAAGGAACGCCTGCGCACCGTCGTCAGGCACCGTCCGCGACCGGAAGAACTACGTGGAAGAGCTCATGCGCGTCCGGTCGTTCTATCTGGACCTGGAGGAATGGGCCTTGGAAGATCCGTCCGGGGCGCCCTGGGCCGTTCCCAGCCCGGTCCGCGGCGGTGACACCGAGGGCTCGCTCAAGGCGCGCAAGGCCACCACCGCCGAGATGCATCAACGCACCCGCGAGCGACTGCCGCACCTGCCGGTGCTCGTTCACGCCGCCGAACGGCATTGCATCGACATGGAGCACATGCTCCAGGCCGCCACCGACACCTCGGTGAACGAGACCTTCGAGCACGCCGGCCTGTCCTTCCGCCGCATCGTGCGCAAGTCCTATGCCCGAGGCGGCACCCAGAAGGGCAGTTCCCACATCACCGTTGAAGGACTGGCCACCGGCGTGATCATCGATGTCACCCGGGTAGAAGACGAAGCGTTCTGGGCCTGGGCGATCATCGAGACTCTGCGCCACACCGGGGTCCGGATCGAAGAACTGCTGGAGATCACCCACCTGGCCTTGGTCTCCTACCGGCTGCCCGACACCAAGGAAGTCGTTCCGCTCCTGCAGATCGTTCCGTCCAAGAGCAACGAGGAACGGCTGCTGCTGGTCACACCCGAACTCGCCAGCGTGCTGGCCAGCATCATCACCCGGCTCCGTGGTTCGCAGGGACACGTGCCTGTCACCGCTCGCTACGACCCCCACGAAGCCACCAACCGGAACCCCCGCTGCCCCACCTGTTCCAACGCCATCAGGGATGGCGCAACGAGGTGATCAGCCCACGCGTCGTTCAGAAGTTCCTCAACGACACCTTGGAACGACCGGGCTGACCGATCACGCAGGTCGGCCATTGTGCTCTCCCCCCACGACTTCCGCCGCATGTTCGTCACCGAAGCCGTCACCGGTGGCCTGCCCGTTCACATCGCCGCTCGTCTGCTCGGCCATCACAACCTCGCCACCACCCAGGCCTACCTGGCGGTCTTCCAAGACGATCTGATCCGCGCCTACCGCGCCTTCGTCGACCAGCGGCGGGCGATGCGGCCGACCGCCGAATACCGCCAGCCCACCGACGAGGAGTAGGCCCAGTTCCAGCAGCACTTCCAGCTCCGCAAGCTGGAGTTGGGGACCTGCGGACATCCCTACGGCAGCCCTTGCAACCATGAGCACGCCTGCATCGGCTGCCCCATGCTGCGCGTCGATCCCAGCCAACGGCGGCGCCTCGCCGAGATCCTTGCCAACCTCGACGCCCGGATCGACGAAGCCACCGCCCACGGCTGGCTCGGCGGGGTCGAAGGCCTGCAGATCAGTCTCCAAGCCGCCAAGGACAAGATGGCCGGACTCGACCGCATCGCCCGTCACAAGGTTCAATTCGGCATGCCCACGATTCCCGGCGATCGCTCCTGACGCAGCGGGCCGCCCACCCGCCGGACTGGCGTGACAGGGGCGGGCGGTGCTCACTGCGGACCGCCGCCCGCCCCTCTGGTCTGCCGTTTTCACGCCAGGCCGACCGCGAGGCATCTACGTGATGTCTGAAGTCACCAGATTCCTCGCGGAAGGAACATACCCTTGGACGCTACGGGAGCTCACGTCCCCGAGCAGTATGAAACGGGCGCAACCGCCGACAACGAACCGGAGACCCCGGACTCGGCTGGAAGAGAACCCGACAGGGCCGCCTTGACCGAGCCGGACACCCCGCTCGCCCTTCGCAAGGCGAACCCCGCCCCGGCCCCCGCCGGCGCCCCGCGGCCGCAGCACGGGGACCCCGGAGGCGATGATCGCGGCGGCAAGGATCTGCAGCAGTCCTTCGTCGCCACGCTGCTGGCCATCGTCACCGCCTACACCACGACCGGCTCTGTCCTCTTCACCGCGGCCGCCGCCGTGATGGCGCTGCTGGTCACCGTGTTCATCGGTCGCAAGTGAGACCGGCCCCCGGGCAGGCACGCCCGGGGCCCTCTAAAAAATCTTGGATCGACCTTTCACGTCCCGGCCCGCTGGCGCCCTCTAGTGACCAGAGGGCTGGGCGAGAGGCGTTGGTGCTGCTTGAACCATTTTCCGGAACGAGGAGATGACCGTGACCGACACCAGCGGACCAGGCGTCAAAGGCGACGTCGTGTCACTGAAGGCGACGGAGGTCGCCGCCTTCAAGAAGTTGTATCAAGATCGCTATCACCCGATTGTCAACCGACTTATGTTCGCGCTGAGAGCTTCCGTCCATGACAGCGAGGATGCAGTCCAGTTCGCCTTCGTCCAGGCCTACAGACGTTGGTCGCAGATTGAGAACCCCGAACCTTGGGTGGTCACGGTTGCGACGAGGGCCTACCTCGCCAAGTGCAAGCGAGACCGCCGCCGCATGGAGATTGAGAAGCGTGCGCTGGTCGCCGGCATGCTGAATCCTCACGGCAAAACCGGCCGCGAGCTCGACGACGTCGATGGCTATGCATGGGTGCAGGCGGTGATCAGCGACCTGCCACCTCGGCAACGGCAGGTGATGGCGGGCATTGCCGACGGCTTGAGCAACGAGGAGATCGCCGGACTGCTTGGGATCACCCAGGACAACTTCCGCTCGAACCTCCGGTTCGCCCGGCGTCGGCTGGAGAAGAGGTTGGACTTGAAGAAGATGATCCCCGCCCCGGCGTCGGAAACCGGGAAAGGAGGCACCTCATGAACGACCCGGACGACTACACCAACCCTGACCAGCAGCTAGACATCGAGGCCATCGCCCGTGACGCGGCTGAGAACCTGGACCGGATCCAGGACACCACCAGCCACATCACCCCCGACTACGTCCTGGATCGACTCCAGCAGATCCTCGACAACGAGGAGATCAACTCTGCGCTCACAGACGAGGGGGATGACGGTGCCGATGACGGGCTGCTGATGATGATGTCCGCCGCGAAGATGCTCTGCGAGGAGAACTCGCTCCCGGCAACCAAGGCCGACAAGGACGAGCCCTGCCTCCTGGCCTCTGCTTCGACAGCCGACTCCTCGCAGGCCGAGGCCCTCGTGGTCGCGGCCCGAAGCAAGGCGCAAGCGATCATCTCCGAAGCCGAGAGCAAGGCCGCGCAGATCGTGGCCGACGCGGAAGAGCGAGCCGCCGAGACCGCGGACCGCTTCACCGAAGTGTCCAGTGCTCTCACAGAGCGAACCCTCCAGTTCGCCGCCGAGATGGACCGACTCCAGCATCTCCTCGAGAGCACAAGAGCCAGGCTAGAGGACCTCGATGCCAAGCGAGCGGACCTCGAAGCCCAGCACATCGCGCTCGAGAGCTGGCAAGAAGCGCCCGAAGCCCGGGAAGCCAAGCTACATGCCCTCAGCCTCTTCGCGTTCCAGGAGGCCACCTGGGACGCGAACGAACGCCCACACGACGAGGGCTCTCCAGATCAACCCGACCAAGAAGATGCGGAATCGTGCGTCATCTTGCGCCGGAAACTACTCAAGAAGTTGATGCCCGAGGAAGTCCTGGAAGAGTTGGATCGCATGAAGCTGGCCCCGCCTTCAGGCTCCTTCGCCACATACACCAGGCTCCCCTCGCTCAGCCCGGTCGTCTTCGACATTCAACCGATCCCGGCGCCGGAGCTGCTGTCTTCCATTCGACAGCATCTCGATGTTGCTCGCCGCGCGCTACGCGACTCCCACAACTGCTCCATGGAGCAGGATCAACAGCCATCAACCACCAACACCACGAACAGACCTTGATCGATTAAGGCACGGCTGGGCCCCCGTCACTACCCGTGACGGGGGCCCAGCTGCTCGGTCGACATCATGTGACTCGCCTTAGTCCGGAGAAGGGATTGCTGACACCTATGTGAGGTGGCGCCCTGTGAGTCTCCGCTTGTGGCCGACGCACCAGGAATGGGAGGGCCGCTGCGCCCACTGATCATCTCGCCCGTGGACGACGCCGCCCTCACACGGGTCCTTGGCAAATCGGAGCCGCGGCGAGGTTGGCCATCTTGATCCTCCGCTGGTGATGCGGGCATCATCCGGGCGAACATGGTGTCCTCTCGCCGCGAGCCCGCACCAACGAGCCACCCCTAGACGAGGGACCAGCGTGCGCAGAGGGGGGCCATGACCCGTCGAGATGACGAAGATCATTCCCCTCATCGGTTCTTGCGCTGGTTGAGCCAGGGTGATTTCCGGGGCGGCCACGGGCCGCCCCGGGACCAGCGTCCTTCTAGGAGGGAAGCAGGGCGTTCAATCTGGCGAACAGCTGTGCAGCGCGGTTGATGGTGGCGTCGTCGATCGGCTGCTCGGCGAGGACCTCGTGCTGCTTCCGGAGAAGAACGGCGGCAGGCTTGAAATGATCCAGCTTGCCGCCTGCGATGTTGTGCTTGCGGAAGTGATCTTCGACCTGCCGGACGATCCGGGGGTCGTTGGCGTTGAGGTCACCGGTGGTGATCGGGCTCGTCAGGTGCTGTTCGTAGGCGCGGTTCACCAGTTCGACGTAGAAATCGCGCTCGAAGAGGTCTTCGATGTCGGCGTCCGCGGTGCCGGTGAACTCGCTGATCTGGACGAGCCCGTTGGCGGCGAGCCGGTCGTTGTCGCGCAGGTGCTTGACAGCCCCGACGTCCTTGGTGCTGGAGTCGACCAAGACCGCGACGTGGAGCTTGTTAGCACCCAGGAGGGCGACGAAGGTGGACAGCTTGCCCGACCCGCCGATCGGCGTCTTGACCCAGCGGGGGTCGAGTCCCTCAAGCCCCTTGGCCTGGGCCAGGTCGGACAGGACGTCGAGGTAGATGAGGTCGCTGGGGCCCTCGAGGAGCAGTGTGTGCTCGCCGACGAACAGCGTCTGGCTCATCTCGATGCCCATGGACGTCAGCAGCGGGAAGACGGTATCGCTGTCAGCCTTGAAGATCTCCGAGGAGATCTTCGTGCCGACCTTCTCGCGGTCGATGACAGTGCGGACGCGGTGCAGACGGTCCGGCGAAACCATGAAGGGCGAGTGCGTGGTGTAGAGGACCTGGTGCTTGGGCGCCAGCCGCTTGTCGATCAGACGCAGCAGGTCGTGCTGGGCGCGGCCGTGCAGGGACAGGCCCGGCTCGTCCAGCAGCAGGATGAGGTTGCTGGTGGCCGCCTCCTCCAGGTCGGTGAAGTAGGCCAGGAAGGAGAAGAACCAGACGAAGCCGCGGGAGCGTTCGTCGAACGGGACCGAGGCGCGGTGGCGCCGGTTGAAGACCCGGATCTGCAGGATCGGCCCCTCGTTGTAGGGCGGGGCGGCCCCGGTCTCGGCCGGCAGGACCTGGAGTTCGACCTCGAGCTCGTCGTTCTGCGACCAGTACTCGAAGACTTCGTCGGAGATCACGTTCCCGGAGTTCTCCAGCTCCCTGATCAGTCGTTCGTGCTGGTCAGTCTCGTGGAAGTCCTCCAGCGTGACGTCGGCCATGGCCAGAAGGCTGAGCAAAGCGCGCTCGCCCCGGTCGATGTCCTCGGCGTCGCGCCGGCGGATCAGATCCGGGATGGAGATCTTGCCGGGCATCGAGTCGTAGTCGTCGAAGTACACGAACTTCGGCATGTTGGGGACCGCGTACTGATCGATCAGGTAGAGGTTGACGTCCTCGCCCCGCCAGTCGCGGATCCGTTCCACCAGCTCCTGTGCGGTGGACGGCGGCTCCGCCAGGTTGTCGAGCGCTTGCAGGAGTTCCGCGATCGTGGTCGCGGCGTTGACGTCCTGGGCCGCCGTGCGCGGAAGGTCCACTCCGGCGCGCAGGTGCTTGACGATCACCTCCTCGTCATAGTCGTGGACGATGCTCCGGCGGCTGTTGCGGTACCCGATCGTCACCGTGAACTCCGGGCTGCGCAGGGCACCGGCACCGAGATCCTCCTCGATCTCGAGGATCTCCTCGGGCTCGTAGCGGAAGGTGGCCACCACCACGGGGATCCGGCGTCCGTCGGGGTACTCCTTGCGCTTGCGGGTGAGCCGGGCCGGAAAGTCGATCACTTCGTCGAACGTCGCGGCGGCTTCGACGGGGTTGAGCCGGTAGAGCCCCTGAAGGGCGGTCGTCTTCCCGGACTCGTTCTTGCCGACCAAGCAGGTGACGTCGGGTTCGACGTCCAGCCGGCCCGAGTCCTCGATTGACCGGTAGTGGGTGATGTGCGCTGCGACGAGCTGCATCCGAACCTCCATGAAGGGTGGTCCGGCGCACGAGGGTGAGGACACATAGGTGTAACAGGTCGGTAGCCGGGTGTGGCTCACCTGCTGACCTCGGGATATGGTCTAGGTGCGAATCAAGACGGAACCCCGGTGCTCGCGGAACCCGCGTGCGCCGGGGTTTTCGCGTTCGAACTAGCGTACTCCGCGGCGGCACTTTCGATTCACATAGCTGGACCCGGAAATTCGCCACAATCCCGCTATGGATAGCTCACAAACCCGACGTCAACCGAACGCCATTCTCGAATCATATTCGGGAATCCATCATGGCGAAGATGATCAAAGGGGTCCTACTGAGAGCCTGCGGAGCAGGGAGTGAGTCAGGTTGGCGGCACGACCGGCAACCACCAAACGTTCCTTAGGTCGACCCCATGCTGCAGCCTCATCCAGTTCGGATGCGCCCGGCCGGATTGGCCTCACAACGGCATCCGGCAGCCATTGTGCGCCCGTACCAAATGGCTCGGCAGCCAGGATCCGAGGCCAGGACGTCATGGCTGGGGCGGCAGCCATCGTTGAGGAGCGGCCAGACGGCGGCACCGAGCCCGCGCGGCAGACAACGCCGAGTGAGGACTCGGGCCTGTGGGACGTCGGCGCGTCTCGCTTATGGGCATGCGGCGCTAAGTCCGCAGGCCTCGGTTGCTGCAGGAGCGGTTGCGCTCGAGACGGAGAGGAATTGGCGGAGGTACGGGGAAGGTCCGCCGTGGGCCAGGTAGTCACTGAGTTGCCGACTGCAGGCGGTCAGGGCTTGGAGGACGAAGTCGAGGGCGGCCTGAGGCTGGAGCGAGTTGGTGGTTTCGCCGCGCCAAATCCACAGGCGGGTTTCGGTGCCGTCCGGGTGGGAGGGGCACAGTTCGCTTCCCTCGGCCCGGATGGTCGGCGAGGCGGTGATCTGGTGTTCCAGTGCCTGGTCCCAGGTAGAGATGGTTCGCGGCGTGATCTTCAGGGCGATGCCGAGCTGGTCGGCGAATGGGCGGACGGTGTCGATGGCCCGGTCGAGCACGGTGAGCGTCTCATCGCAGGAGCCGCATGAGGCCTCTTCTCCCATTGCCACAGTCCAATAGTCGATGACCAGGGGTGTTCTGGGGGCGGAGCCGGCGGCGTCGGATGCCGTGGCTGCGTGCGCGGTGGCGGTCACGAGGTTCCTTCCTTCTGGTCGTTGGCCGACGGGGCGCAGGAGGCGCTTGTGGTGAAGTCGTCGCGGGCGCGTTCGAGCGCGTCGGCGATGCCGCGCAGTGTCTCGGCGAGTGGGTCGAATTGGATCTCGTAGAGGACGCTCCGCCCGGTCTTGGTCGCCCGTAGGACGCCTGCAGCCCGTAGAAGGGCGAGGTGTCGGGAGACGACGGACAGGTCGACGTCGAGGCATTCGGCGAGTTCCGAGACTGAGCAGGCGCGGCAACGCTCGGCGAGCAGATCCACCAGGCGGACACGCGTGGGGTCGCCCAGAGCGCGGAAGAGCTGGTGGCCCAGCACCGCACCAAGATCGCCCGTTGACTCAGGTTTGTTCACTTGCACAAGTATGCAAATATTAGCCTTGTGTGGCAAGCAGGAGCGTTTGTGGCTTCGTCAGGCGATACCCGGTAGCGACGGGGTAAGGAGAGCGCGTCCCAGGGCGGCGAGATCGTCGTCGAGGTGGGGGCGTCGGCGCAGGTGTTGGATGCGGGCCAGGTCGTTGACGATGGCGAGGACGGCCTGGGTGATCACGCGGGCTTCGGGTTCGATGAGGTCGGGTGTCTCGGTGGTGAGCAGTTGGACCCATTCGCCGACGTAGTCGTGTTGCAGGCGGCGGATTGTGCGTCGTTGGTCGTGGGGTAGGTGGACGACCTCGGTGATCAGTGCGCCGGTGAGGTGGCTGGAGGTCAGGGTCAGGTCGATGTAGGACCGGAGAAGTCGGGTGAGTGCCTGGCCGGGGGTGGACGCGGTGGCGAAGATGCGGCCGGCGTCCATGTGCAGGGCGTCGGCGGCGCGGGTGAGGGCCGCGACGAGGAGTTCGGACTTGGCGGTCACGTGGTTGTAGATGCCGGCGCCGCTGATGCCGGCGGCGGCGCCGATGTCCTCCATGCTGACGGCCTGGTAGCCGTGTTCGCCGAATAGGCGGGCGGCGGCGTCGAGGACGGATTCTCTGCGGGACGCGCGGGAGAGCCCGGTGCTGGTCGCGGCGTTGGGGCGGTCGGGCTTCTCCGGGGAGTCGGGGAGCGCGGTGCGGATCACGGCACCTCCGAGTTGCTGCAGGAGGGCGTGGAAGCGTGCGCGGGGAAGGTGGGCGCTGTGGTGGGAGGGGCTGGCGAAGACGGCGAACAGTGCCCAGGTCAGCAGGTCGGCGTCGGCTGTGGTGAGGCCGGGTCTGGCTGCTTGGATGACCGGGGCGGTGTTCTCGGCGACGCCGCGGAAGCGGTGGCGTAGCCGGTCGCGGTCGGCGTCGGGAAGGTTCCGGGATTCGCGTTGCCAGAGGACTCCGAGGTCGCGGCGGTCCAGCGTGAGGGAGGCCATGACGTCCAGGAGGGTGTCGATGTCTCCTGGTGCGGTGTCGCGGACGGCGGTCTCGAACGCCGAAAGGCCGTCGTCGACGGTGCGGGCGAGCAGTTCCTGCTTGTTGCGGAAGTGGCGGTAGAGGGCCCCGGCCGTGATGCCGACCGCGCCGGCGATCTGGTCCATCGTGACGGTGTGGTAGCCGTGCTGGTGGAACAGGTCGGCGGCGGCGGTCACGATCTGCGCCTTGCGGTCGCGTGGGCGCCTGCCGCGTGCCGGATGCGTGCTCGTCCGGGTCATCGCGGTCTTGTCCTCGGTCGGCATCACGTGGGGAATGTTAGGTCCGTTCAGGAGTAGCCGCCGCCGCAGACGATGACCTGGCCGCTGATGTAGTCCGACTCTGGCAGGCACAGCAGGTAGACCGCTCCGGCGGCTTCCTCGGGGGTGCCGGCCCGGCCGAGCGGAATCATCTGCTCCATGGCGGTGAGCAGGCCGGGGTTGACGCCGACCTTGATCTGGCGTCCTTGCACGTCGATAGTGGAGTCGCTGTCGGCGGCGGCTTCGGTGAGGCGGGTGCGGATGAGGCCGTAGGCGACGGCGTTGACGTTGACCGCGTAGCGGCCCCATTCCTTGGCGAGGGTCTTGGTGAGGCCGACGATGCCGGCCTTGGCGGCGCCGTAGTTGGCCTGCCCGGCGTTGCCGCCGAGCCCGGCGATCGAGGAGATGTTGACGATCTTGCGGTGGACGCGCAGGCCGTCGGCTTGTTCGGCCTTGGCGCGGGCGCTGATGACCGGCTGGGCGGCGCGCAGGATGCGGAACGGTGCCTTGAGGTGGACGTCCAGGATCGCGTCCCACTGTTCGTCGGTCATCTTCTGGATGACGCTGTCCCAGGTGTAGCCGGCGTTGTTGATCACGATGTCGACACCGCCGTAGTTGTCGACGGCTGTCGCGACGAACCGGTCGGCGAAGTCTTCGTCGGTGACGCTGCCGACGCAGGCGACGGCCTCGCCGCCGGCGGCTTTAATCGCCGTCAGGGTCTCCTCGGCCGGTTCGGGGTCGAGGTCGTTGATGACGACGCGGGCGCCGTGGCTTGCGAGTTTGAGGGCGATGGCGCGGCCGATGCCGCGGCCGGAGCCGGAGACCAGGGCGATCTTGCCGTCGAGTGTTCCCACGGGAGTCCTTTCCGGTGCTGTCATGCCAGTGCGATGAGGGCTTGGCCGCGCAGCGTGATGGTGCCGTCGTTCAGTGCCACTTGGAGGTCGAGGCGGGCGCGGCGTTCTCCGTCGCCGTCCTCGATCGCGGTGACCTGGCCTGTGCAGATCGGCTCGGCGTGCAGCGGGGTGATGGAGGTGAAGCGGACGCTGTAGGAGCGGATGCGGTCCTGAGTGACCCAGCCGGTCAGGAGCCGGCCGAGGTAGGCCATGGAGAGCATGCCCTGCGCGAAGACGTCGTCGAGCCCGGCGTTGCGGGCGGCGTCGATGTCGATGTGGATGGGGTTGTGGTCGCCTGATGCGCCCGCGTACAGGGCCAGCGTCGTTCGGCTGATCTTCGGTAGCCGCAGGGGCGGCAGTTCGTCGCCCTCGTGCAGGTCGGTGAGGAGGGTCATGCTTCCGCCTTCTCCTGCTGAACAACGATGACGTTGCTCAGGTCGGCGATCGGCCGGCCGGCTCTGGTGACATGGGTCTGGCGGACGAGGAACCGCAGCGCGCCGCCCTTGCGCTCGTAGTCGTCGGTGATGCGGGATTCGAAGGTCAGGCTGTCGCCGGCGTGGCAGAGCGCGTGGTAGGTGAAGCTCTGCTCGCCGTGCAGGACCCGGTCGAGGTTGATTCCGGCCTCGGTCAGGAAGGCGAAGGGGTCCGGCCGGTCCATCTCCAGGCAGAACAGGAAGGTCGGGGGAACGGGCAGGTCGCGGTGGCCGGCACCGCGGGCGGCGTCGAGGTCGGTGTAGACGGGGTCGGTTTCCCCGATGGCCTTGGCGAACAACCGCAGCCGCCCGCGCTCTACATCGACGGTCGACGGCGGCGTGGACAAGCCGATCGCTGGTGATCCGGCCATCTCAGCTGGTCCTCTCGTAGAGGGTGACCACGGCGGCGCCGCCGAGCCCGATGTTGTGCTGGAGAGCCAGCCGGGCGTCCTCGACCTGCCGGGCGTCGGCCTGGCAGCGCAGCTGCCAGACCAGCTCGGCGCACTGCGCGAGGCCCGTGGCGCCGAGCGGGTGTCCCTTGGACAGCAGCCCGCCGGACGGGTTGGTGACGACCTTCCCGCCGTAGGTGTTGTCGCCGTCCAGGACGAACTTCTCCGCAGTCCCCTCGGGGGTGAGCCCGAGCGCCTCGTAGCTGATCAGCTCGTTGGTGGTGAAGCAGTCGTGCAGCTCCACCACGTCGATGTCGTCGGGCCCTACGCCGGCGTCGGCGTAGACGCGCTCGGCCGCGGCCCGGCTCATGTCGTAGCCGACGACCTTCATCATGTCTCCAGCGTCGAAGGTGGACGCGGTGTCGGTGGTGAGCGCCTGGGCGCGGATGGCGACGGAGGCATCCAGGCCGTGCCGCCGCGCGAAGTCGGTGCTGCAGACCACCGCGGCCGCCGCGCCGCAGGTGGGCGGGCAGCACTGCAGGCGGGTCAGCGGACCGTAGATGCGCGGGGAGGCCAGCACCTCCTCCTCGGTCAGCGCCGTCCGGAACACCGCGTAGGGGTTCGCGGCGGCGTGGCGCCGCGCCTTGACCGAGATCTTGGCGAACGTCTCGGGGGCGGTGCCGTGCGCGTCGGCGTAGGCCTGGCCGGCGCCGCCGAACAACTGCGCGGCGACCGGTGCGTGCGCGTCCGCTCCCTGGATCTGCGCCATCGCCGTCTCGGAGCGTTCGAGGGGGTCGGGGCGGTCGTCCCAGACGCTGGCGAGGGCGCCCGGGCGCATCTGCTCGAAGCCGACGGCCAGCACGCAGTCCACCTCGCCGCTCTGGACGGCCTGGCGGGCCAGCCACAGCGCAGAGGAGCCGGTGGAGCAGTTGTTGTTGACGTTGACGATGGGGATGCCGGTCTGCCCGAGGCTGTACAGGGCCGCCTGGCCGCAGGTGGAGTCGCCGTAGACGTATCCGGCGTAGGCCTGCTGCACCTGGCGGTAGTCGAGGCCCGCGTCCACCAGCGCGACGCGGGCGGCTTGCTCGGCGAGCACCGTGTAGGGGGTGCCCGCACTGGGCTTGGAGAACGGGGTCATCCCGACCCCGGCGATCTGAACGAAACGGTCCACGCAGAACCTCCGCACTGGTGTCGTGCTGCTTGCTCTTGCCAACGGAGGTTAATCCATATTTACTTACGCCACCAAGTGCCCACTACAGACGCATGCTGTGATCTCAGGATCCACCATCGAATCTTCACTCTGGAGGGGTGATGGCGCTGCCTTCCCGGCTCGACCGCCTAGCGCTCCCGCTCGTGGCCGCTCCGATGACCGACGTGTCGGGGCCCGACCTGGTGACCGCGGCGTGCCGCAACGGGGTGGTGGGCTCGTTCCCCACCCACAACGCGCGGACGCCGTCCGAGCTCGACGGCTGGCTGGAGCAGATCACCGCCGGCCTGGCCGACCTGGAGGACGAGGCCGCACCGTTCGCCGCGAACCTGGTCGTGCACCGCTCGAACCAGCGGCTCGCGGGGGACGTCGCCTCCCTGATCCGCCATGAGGTGCCCCTGGTCATCACCAGCGTCGGGTCGCCCGCTCCCGTCCTGGCCCCGCTGCAGGACGCGGGCTGCCTGGTCTTCGCCGACGTCGCGAGCATGCGGCACGTCCAACGCGCGATCGACGCCGGCGTGGACGGCCTGGTGCTGCTGACAGCGGGCGCCGGCGGCCAGACGGGCTGGGCCAACCCGCTGTCGTTCGTCCGGGCCGTCCGCGGCCAGTTCGACGGGCCCATCGTCCTTGCCGGAGGCGTGTCGGACGGCGTCGCCCTGTGGGCCGCCCAGGCCCTGGGCGCCGATCTGGCCTATATGGGCACCAAGTTCATCGCGACCACCGAGAGCCTCGCCGACGACGCCTTCCGCCAGGCACTGGTCGAATCGTCCCTGGACGACGTCACCCTCACCACCGCCCTGAGCGGTCTACCAGCCAACTTCCTGGACGGATGGTTGAAGAAGGCAACGGCGGACGCCCCGCCGCAAGGCACCGACGGGTTCGCGCAACAACGGCTCCTCAACCAGCGCAACGTATGGAGCGCCGGCCACAGCGTCTCGGGAATCACCGGGATCCTCAGCGTCGCCGAACTGGTCGATCAGACCCGCCGCGAGTACGACCAGGCCCGGCAGGCCACGGCCGAAGCGCTCCAGCGCACCAGCGAGCACCGGAACTCCGCATCACCACGGCAATCCACGGCCACCCCAGGATCAGGAAGGTAGACGCCATGTGGGGAACTCTGCCCAAGGTCTTCGACCGGACGTGCACCTACTACGCCGACCGCACCGCCCTCGTGGACGCCGACCGGCGCCTCAGCTACGCCCAGATGCGCCAGTGGGCCAACCGGGTCGGTAACGGGCTCACCGGCCTCGGAGTCGGCAACGGGCATCGGGTGGGGCTCCTGATGCCGAACTGCCTGGAATTCATCCCGACGATGTGCGGGATCTGGAAGGCGGGCGCGGCGGTCACCCAGATGCCCACGCGGGCCTCCGCCGAGGACTTCCACTACT
This sequence comes from Actinomadura chokoriensis, assembly GCF_039529475.1. Lineage (NCBI taxonomy): Bacteria > Bacillati > Actinomycetota > Actinomycetes > Streptosporangiales > Thermomonosporaceae > Actinomadura > Actinomadura chokoriensis. The sequence goes on from NZ_BAAAMW010000010.1 coordinate 278,978, forward strand.
TCCTCGACGAGGTCGGGGCCTCGACGCTGATCTACCACGAATCCTTCGACGGCCAGATCACGCAGATCCGCGACCGGCTCCCCGAACTCCAGCACGTCATCCGTCTCGGCGGCGCCACCCCCGCGGCGGACGTCCTGGAATACGAGACCGCCTTCGCGACGCAGCCCTCGACCGCCCCGGACGTGGACATCAGCGTCGACGACCTGGCCTTCGTCGGGTTCACCTCGGGAACCACGGGCGTTCCCAAGGGCGTCCTGCAGACCCACGCCACCTGGTCGCACTACGCCATCACCGCCGGCCTGGAGATCGGCGACATCCGCCCCGGCGAGGTCTTCGCGCACGCCGCGCCGCTCACGCACTTCACCCAGACCTTCGTGATGCCCGTCTTCATGCGCGGCGGCACCAACGTCCTGCTGCCCGGCTTCGACCTCGACCTGCTGCTGGACACCATCGAACGGGAGGGCGTGACGGCCACCGCCGTCGTCCCCACGATCGTGTACATGCTGCTGGACCACCCCCGCCGCGAGAAGGCCGACCTGTCCACGCTCCGCACGATCATCTACGCGGGCTCCCCCATGGCCCCCGACGGGCTCCGCCGCGCCCTGGAGACCTTCGGGCCGGTCTTCGCCCAGACCTACGCCGGAACCGAGCCCGGCTACATGACCTGCCTGCGCAAGGAAGACCACCGCCTGGACTCCCCCGAGTGGATCGCCCGGCTGGCCTCGGCCGGACGCGCGATGTACCACGTCGATCTGACCGTCCGCGACGCCGACGGCAACCTCCTGCCGCCGGGCGAGACAGGTGAGATCTGCGCGTCCCAGCCCGGGCAGATGGTCGGCTACGTCGACGCCGACCGGGACGCCGAGGCGATGCAGGACGGCTGGGTACTGTCCGGCGACATCGGCTACATCGACGACGCCGGCTACGTCTTCATCGTCGACCGCAAGAAGGACATGATCGTCACCGGCGGCTTCAACGTCTTCCCCCGCCAGATCGAGGACATTCTGATCACCCACCCCGCCGTCGCCCAGTGCGCCGTCATCGGCGTCCCGGACCCGCGTTGGGGCGAGGCGGTCAAGGCGCTCGTGGTCGTCCGGCCGGGCAGCCCGGTCGAACCCGACGAGCTCATCGCCCTGGTCAAGGAGCACAAGGGAAGCGTCTGGGCGCCCAAGAGCGTCGACTTCATCGACTCCCTGCCCACCAACCCCGCAGGCAAGATCGACAAGAAGTCGCTGCGGGCACCGTACTGGTCCGGCCGCAGCCGCCAGGTCAACTGACCACACACCCTCCCCGCGACGCCCTCACCCGTTTCCGACCGCAGCAGAGCGGTCCTCTGCTGCACCCCCGGCGGAAGGACACCCACCCCACATGAGACGCGTAAGCCTGCCCAAAACCAGACCGACACTCCTGATCATCGGCACCCTCATGGCCGTACTGATGACGGTCACCGCCGCCCAGGCCCTCACCGGCAGAACACCGGCCAGAGCCGGCACCACCACACCGACGGCGGCGGCCGTCCCCTGCCAGCAGCTCACCGGCCTGGACCTCACCGCCCTGCCCGACGCCCCCACAAGGATCATCTCCGCGACGCACGTCGCCGCCACCGCCGACAAGCCCGCCTACTGCCAGGTCAAGGGCTACGTCTCACCCCAGATCCAGTTCGAGCTCCGACTCCCCGAGCAGGGCTGGACCGGACGCTACGTGCAGCTCGGCTGCGGCGGCTTCTGCGGATTCGCCGCCCCCGACAACCCCAACCACTTTCTCCCCGGCGGATGCGCGCCCCCCGACGACGGACGCGTCGTCCTCGGCGCCAGCAACGGCGGCCACATCGGCGTCGACTCGCGAGACGCCCTCTGGGCCCACTCTGACCCGCAGCTGCGAATCGACATGGCCTACCGGTCCGAGCACGTCACCGCGCTCGTCGCCAAGGCGGTCACCAAGGCCTACTACGGGCAGGCGCCCCAGTACTCCTACTTCGCCGGTTGCTCCAACGGCGGCCGGCAGGCGCTGATGGAGGCCCAGCGCTACCCCGACGACTTCGACGGCATCATCGCCGGCGCCCCCGGCAACAACCTCGTCGCACTGGCCGGCGAGTTCTTCCCCTGGATCGCCACCGTCAACACCGACGACAAGGGCCGCCAGATCCTCGGCCCGGACAAGCTGCCGCTCCTGCAGAGCAAGGTCATGCAGGCCTGCGACGCCACCGACGGGCTCACCGACGGCCTCATCAACAACCCGCGCAACTGCGACTTCGATCCCGGCACGCTGCGCTGCCCCACCGCCTCGCCCCAACCGACCTGCCTGACCAGAGACCAGGTCGACGTGGTCCGCAAGATCTACCAGGGACCGGTCGACGCCAAGGGCCGACGGCTGTTCCCGGCCGGACTCGCCAAGGGAACCGAAGCGGCCTGGCTCGGCTACGTGATCGCACCCCAAGGCCAAACCGGCGGCCTGGAGGCCCTCGGCTACAACTACCTCAAGTACTTCTCATCCTGGAACAACCCACCCGCGTCCTACACCCTCAAGGACCACCGCTTCGACCTGCGCACCTTCAAGAAACTGCGCGAGATGAGCGGCATCTACGACTCCACCGACCCCGACCTCACCCGCTTCCGAGACCGCGGCGGCAAGCTCATCATGTGGCACGGCTGGGCCGACCCCGCCATCCCGACCGAGAGCACCCTGGCCTACCACCACGCCCTCACCCAGCGGATGGGCGGCCCCAAGGCTACCGGACGGTTCGCCCGAACCTTCCTGTTCCCCGGCGTCTACCACTGCGTCCAGGGATACGGCCCCGACACCTTCGACCTGTTCACACCCATTTACAACTGGGTCGAGAAGGGCGCCGCACCCGAAAAGATCATCGCCGCGAAGAAGGACGGCGACCGGACCGTCCGGACCCGCCCCGTCTACCCCTATCCGATGCAGACCAAGTACACCGGCACCGGAAGCATCGATGACGCCGCCAACTTCACCGGCGTCATGCCCACCGAACAACCCGACGACCGCTACCCCTGGGTCGGCGCCCCATTCCGCTCCGACTACCAGCAGACCTGCCGCTGGGAAGGCACAAAACTAAAGTGCACCCGGACCAGGTCCGCCTGAACCCAAGCTGATGCTGAGAATACCTCGGTAGGAGCCGCGGTGGCGCGCAGAGCAGGCATCCTAGTGAGCGTGCTCCGCGGCATCCTCCGAGAACACATCCCCACTCCGCCCGGTGCATGGCTTGTCCCCTCGCTACGCGAGCGGAGCCGAGCCAACAATCTTGACCTACGTCAGGCTTCTAGAATTCTCCCCGCCGCCTGACCGTCGTTCGAGCGTTTCCAGAGTGCCAACCCGGTCCACAATGAGTCTTCCAGCCTGAGCAGCTGTCAATTTCGATGATCTCGCGAATTCTGAGGAGCGCAGGCGAAGATGGACGAGCTCGTTGGGCGGGTCGGTGACGACTTGACGTTCGGGCGTGATCAGCCATGCGAAAGCGTCGACCAGGTTGTCGGGCACGGCGCGGCCTCTGCAGTGCCCTGCTTAGATCGCGGTGATCAGCACTGATCGCGAGTGGTCGGCGCTGCCGGTGAGCAGTGTGGAGTCGTAGTCCCCGTCGCCGTCGGGCGTCATCGCATAGCCGGAGTACGCGCCGGTGGGGACTGGCGGGGTGGTCACCGTGGTGTGGCGTGAGCTGTATGTCCAGGCGTTGTCAACCATGCGGACGCAAGCGATGCCGTGTGCCTTGGCGAATTCGAGGGCACCGCTCTGGAAGCCGGTGGCGGCCACCACGACGCCCTTCTGGGCGCCCGTGGATTGGAGCTTGGTATACAGCACTTGGACGTCAGAGCGTTTGACGGGGGTTTTGTGGCGCTTGCACTCGAACAGGATGAGGAAGTCCATGCCCGCCAGCCGGAAGCGTGCCGTGACGTCCATGATGTAGGTCCCGTCCAGCCCTTCGATCGGATCGAGGTGCTTGACTTCCCAGCCGACCAGGTCGAGGTTCATCGACTTGGCGATCGCGGCGACCGCTTCCTCGTATGCCTTCGGCGTGATGTCGAACGATGGCCAGTGATCTTCCTCGCCCGCTGCGGCAGTCGCGGTCGGAGAATCTTCGCTCATGGTGAGGTGCTCGCTTTCGGTGAGGTGCTAGTCGGTGGAGGCGGGCAGCAGATCGGCGAAGTCGGTGCTGTCGTCGTCGTCACGGGCAGTCTGCGCGGCTTCCCGGAGCAGGCGGAGCTTGCTGCGGTTGTCGTTGAGGCACGGCAGCAGGACCTCGTCGTCGGTATCGAGGATCGCGGCAGGCTCGGTGAGCGATTCAGCCGCGAGCCGTAGGTAATCCGTCCTGTTGAGCGCGGCACCAGCGCGCTGGGCCAGTGCTACCAACTCGGCCGGGACACCGAATTCGAGTTGGACGGGCAGGAGGCGGGCGAGGTCGTCGAGTCGGGTGTCGGAATGCAGGCAACGGGCAATGTCGATGACGGTACCGACGACGCTCTGCGTGCGGTCGGCAGACGCCCTGGTCACGCCGGCGGCGTCTTTCCTCGGCATGTGCACCATGAGTTGCCGCTCAATGTGGCCGATTGGGACGCCGCCCATCCACATCATGCAGGCCACAGCCCGTTTGGCCCGTTCCGCGGCTGTCTTGCGCTCCTGGCCGGGCATAGCTGCGAGCACAGGTCCGGCGATGCCGTGGCGCTGCAACTCGCCGAGATAGGTCGCTTGCTCTCTTTGCCATCCCCTTCCATTGACCGGTGGACGAGCAGTAGCAGCCTCGTCGGTCAGCTGGGCCGCGGCAATGATGGTGACGCGATTCAGCGCGCTGGGGTGCACAGCACGCAGGGCACGCGCGACCCGTACGGCGGACACAACACGCAGACCGCTCTGCGACACGTAAGTCCCGAGCTCGGTCAGCTCGATCCCTGACGAGCCGGATGACACCAATCCGGCATCGACAAGTTCGTCCAGGGCGGCGGCGACGGTTCCGGTGGGGAACGGATCCGGTGCGCCCGCAAGCCGCTGCTGGTGGGCGGCAAAGCTGTTAGTCAGGAACGCGGTGACGTCGGCTCCGGTCAAGCCCGCCACGCCCTCGCGTTGCGAGGCGACCGCTACGACGCGCAACAACAATGTCGCGACATCCTGTTCGGGGTCCAGCAGCTGAGATCGTAGATCCTCTGGCTCGCCGAGCACGTAGTCGCGCCACCGACGGTCAGCATCGATACCGCCGCCAACGATCAATACGGCGCGGCCTCCGTCGGTCAGCCCCAGGCGGCCAGCCCGCCCGGCGATGTTCTTGTACTCGGCGACCGAATACGGGGCTGTCTGGGTCGGCCCGGTCGGGTGATCCAGCTCTACGATGATCACGGTCTCGGCGGGAAGATTGACGCCCTGGGCCAACGTCGTGGTGGACACCAGCACCCGGATGCCGCTATCCCGGGCACGGAACTGATCCTCAATGGCGATCTTCTCATCCCGAGCCAGATCGGAGATGTGGAAGGCGACCCCACCGGTCAAGCACTGGCGCAGGTCAGTCAGCACGAGACTGGGGTCGCTGCCGGCCAGACCTTCCAGCGCCGCCTTCGCTTCCGGCAGGCTCAGACTCTGCGCAAGATAGCGAGCGCAGTTGCGAGCCGCCCCCCGGGTGCTCCGAAAGACGATGACCTGTTGGCCCCCGCCCACCAGTTTGCGCACCAGCGGAATGATCAATTCCCGGTTGCGCTGCGTCCACCCGATCGGCGGGATGAGTTGCTCGGATGCCTCCGTGCCTTCGGCATCGACGTACCGGTAGATCCCATCAGGACCGAGTACCCCTTCGAGTAGCGGCACCGGCCGCTCGGTTCGGGCGATGACGTTCGCATCGAGCCAGCTCTCGAGACCGCCGAGGTCGCCGAGCACCGCAGACAGCGCGACGACTTGCGGTGCGACGCCTTCAGGACGGCGTGCCTTGAGCACAGTGAGGAGGAACTCGAGGTAGGCACCACGACCAGGGTCGACGATCGTCTGGACTTCGTCGATGACGATGACGGAGAGCAGCTTGAGTAGGTGCGGGTTCCCCAGAGCCAGACCGGCGAACTTCTCGTAGGTCAGCACAGCCAGGTCGAACTGCCCCTGAAGGAGCGCTGGCACATCGTCGGCGGTCTCCCCCGTGGCCCGGATGGTCTGCAACCCGATCGGCCCGTACGTGCGCGAGAACCTCGTGTATTGCTCGTTGACCAGCGCGCGGGTTGGCAGCAGGAACACCGACCGTCCGCCCACCTGGGCAGTGCGGATAGCGGCGAGTTCCCCGATCATGGTCTTGCCGGAGGAGGTAGGAGCCGTCACCAGGACGTTCGCCCCGGCGAGCAGCCGCCCCTGGTTGATCGTGTCGACCTGGAGATCATTGAGCTTCTCGATGCGCGTCGCCCAGGTGTCCAGCACTACCTGCGGGATGCCGTGATCGCGCAGGCTCCCGAGGTTACGGGTGACTGGAGTGAGCGTTGACGAAGGGAACTGCACCGAGTAGAGCGGCCCCGTATCGGTGAATGCCGGCCACAGCAACTCCCCGTCCATCTGACCCCGGAGGCTCGGATCCTGCTCTGCGGCCACCGTGCCCGATGCCTTCGCCTTGACCTCACGGGTTACGAATGCCAGCAGGTCGTAGAGACGGACCTTCCTGCCGTCGCCGCCCGCCGCACCCAGCAAGGCCCGCAACAGGTGATAGGTGAGCAGCCCGTGCCCCAGGTGAGGGTCCTCCCACGCCTCCTGCTCGCCAGTCGCCGCGGCCAGAACCAGCCGCCCGGTCCCCGCCATCCGTTCCAACCGCGCGTCGGTGGACTCTGGCAAGCCGTGCAGGCCACCGCGGGGCACCAGCGGGGCGTTCAGAACCTTCGCACCCGCACCTCCGGCGAAGCAGCAGTCCAAGACGACGACCAGTTGCCGTGCCGGAATCGCGCTCACCAGTTCCGTGAACTGGTCAAGCGGCAACGACGTTGAGGGAAGGTTGTTCGGGTCGGCGTCGTAGGTGACCAACTCGTGGGTCGTGCTGCCATGCCCGGAGAACGAGATGACCACGACGTCCTCGGACGTGCTGCGGGTCTGGAGCTCCGTGAGAGCGGCCACAACAGCGGCGCAGGTGGCGTCCCGGTCCACCAGCAATGTGGTGTCGGTGTCGCCAAGATTGTCGGAGAAGAGGGCGTGCAGCGCCTTCGCGTCACGCGACGCCGACGCGAGCCGCCGTACCGACTTGGACCGATACCGGTTGATACCGACGAAAAGACCATGGAACTGCCGCGCCGAAGCCGCGGTCGGGCTACCCGGCATTCACGCCTCACGATGTGGAAGTAACTTGTACAGTTTCCAGGGAAAGCTTCACCCAGCCGGCGCTCTCGACGCGCCGGCCTATCGCCAACCAGGTGGCGCTCGAATCGAGCGTCAGCGGCCAATGTTAACAGGGAACGAACTAAATGAACCGTTAATACCCTGACGGTGCAGGTCAGAAGTGCGAGAAGGCATAGGGCGATGAGGTGTCGTCGGCAAGACGGCAGTCACCAGGATCCGATCCCTCCAGCGCGAGGCTCGTTACTGTCTTACCCTGCCACGATCCTGCTGTCGAACCACACCCTGGTCCGCCTGTCCGACCTGATCCACACGTACCAGGCCGAACACCGAAGCCGATGGCGGCGGGTACTCTGGACGGAATAAGCACTCGATGGCGCTGACCGCTTACGCAACGGAGACGCGATCTGCTCACCAGCCTGGCCGTGGCTTGCGCAGCCCCGGCTGGTAGAAGAGATAATGGTGATCTTGGTGGAGCCGACGGCGGTCAGGTGATTGCGCTAATCGGCGGAGGTAACGGCTCCCGGGCGGTGCGAGGATGCGGTCATGGCCGACCTCCGTAAGCGTGAGCCCCGAACGATCAAGGCGCATCTGGCCACGGTGACGTTGCACGGCAACCGCGTGGAGATACACCGAAGCGGCTTGGCGCGCATGGCAGCCGAGCGGTACACGGTGATCCCCTTGGCCGACATCGTCCAAGTGCAATGGAAAGATCCCACGATGCTGGTCAACGGGTGCGTCTTCATGGCTACAGCCGAGGATGTCAAGACCGTGAAGGCGCTGGGGACGACCAAAGAGACGGCGATCGGAGGCAACTCGCACACCGTGCTGTTCACCGGGTTTCAACGCAGGCGCTACGCAGAACTGCGTGCCGTGCTGAAGGCACTCCTGCCGGACGTCCCCACGGCACCGGCGGGATAGACACCTTCTGGCACCTACTGGATCCAGCCTGCCCGCAGAGAACACGGCCGGGAGGTGTGCCGGCGGTCTATTCGAGGTCGAGTTGGGCGGTGATGTCGCGGACGGCGTCTCGGGCGGTTCTGGCAGAGCCGACCAGGGTCGCCGAGCCGGGGCCCGTCCAGTCGCCGTATCCGAGCAGGTGCAGCCGGGGTTCAGCCAATGACCGGGTTCCACCGCCGGTCGGTATGCGCCCCGTCCCGTCACGCAGGCCGAGCGGCGTGAGGTGGCTCAGCGCCGGGCGGAAGCCGGTGCACCAGATGATCGCGTCGCAGTCCTCGATTCTGCCGTCGGGCCAGGCCACGCCGGTTGGGGTGAGGCGGTCGAACATCGGCTGGGCGCGCAGAACGCCCCGGTCCCGGGCGTCCCGTACCGCAGGCACGGCGACGATGTCTCCTAGCCCGCTGATGCCGCCGGAGTCGGCGTGCCCATCGCGGAGCTGGCGGATACGGCGGGTGGCCAGCTCGAAGAGGGCACGTCCGTCGAGGTCGTCGGGGAGGAAGCGCGGCGGGCGCAGGGTCGTCCAGATCGTTGTCGCCCGCGAGTGCAGGTCTGCGGTGATCTGGGCGGCGGAGTTGCCTCCACCGACCACCAGGACGCGCTGCTCGCGGAAGTCATCGGACGTGCGGTACTGCGCGGTGTGGAGTTGACGGCCTTGGTAGTCGCCGCGTCCGGGGTAGTAGGGCAGGTAGGGGCGCCACCAGGTCCCTGTCGCGCTGATGACGTGCCGGGCCCACCAGGACGCGGTCGCGCTGTCCAAACGGAGGAGATCGCCGTCGCGATGCACCGCCTGGATGCGCACTGGCCGGTGTATCGGCAGGTCGTAGCGCTTCTCGTAGGCGGTCAGGTAGTCGACGACGTGGGCGCCGGGTGGGTAGCCGTGGTTCCAGGGCGGCATCGGCCAGCCTGGGAGCGAGCTGTAGCGGGCGGGTGAGAACAGCCGTAGCGACTCCCACATGTGCGGCCAGGCTCCGCCCGGCTCTTCCTGTGCGTCGAAGATCGAGAACTCCCTGTCGCTGCGGCGCAGGTAGAAACCGGCGGCCAGACCTGCCTGACCGCCACCGATGACGCCGACGTCGAGAACATTGGTAGGCATGTGTCATTCCTCGTTCCTGCGCGGCTCCAGGCGCGGGGCGGGAGTGCGCGCGGTCGACGTCGCGGACGATGTGCGGCGTGTGGTGCGGGCCGGTGCGGTACCGGCGGCGAGTACTGCGGCCAGGACGGCGACGCCGGTCAGCACCAGGAACATGCGGGGGTAGCCGCCGAGTGCGGCGGCGATGGCGGCTCCGGCGAAGGGCGCCACGGCCGTGGCGGTGGTGATGGGAGCGGCGAGGATGCCCGACAGGGCGCCGTAGGACGCGGTGCCCCAGCGGTCGGAGACGGCGGTCGCCTGGAGCAGGGTGGCGATGCCGCGGGTCGTGCCGGCGAGGAAGGCGACGGCGATGAGCAGTGTCACGGGTCCGGGGATGGCGGCGAGGGCCGCGGTGGTGGCGGCCGACAGCGCGAGGATCCAGACGGTACGTGCGCGGACGGTGGTGCGGCGGACCAGGGCGCCGTAGCCGAGGCGTCCGGTGACCTGGCCGATGCCGCCGAGGCCGAGTGCCCAGGCGGCGGTGCTGCCGCTGGCGCCGCGTGAGGTGAGCAGCGGGATGAGGTTGATCATTACCGCGTACATCGCGATCGCCGACAGGGTGAGCGCGGCGGCCAATAGGAGAAACGGCCTGCTGCGCATGGTGGCCGACACCTCGGACCCGGTCCGGCCTTGCGGGCGGCTGGGCTTGTCCGGTGCGGCCTGGGGTGGCGGGGGCCAGGGGCGGTGCAGGGCCAGCAGGTGCAGCGGGACGGTCACGACCGCCAGGACGGCGGCCAGCACGAGGTAGACGCCGCGCCAGGTCAGGTGGGCCGACAGTGTGTCGGTGAGTGGCGCGAAGACGGTGCTGGCCAGGCCCGCGACCAGTGTGAGAGTGGTCAGGGCGGCGAGGTGGTGCGGGGCGTAGTAGCGGGTGAGCGCGGCGAAGGCGGGCTGGTACAGCACGGCGGACATCGCGACGCCGACCAGCAGCCAGGCTCCGGCGAACGTCCAGAGGGCGGGCGCGGCGGCCACGGCCAGGACGGCGAGCACGGCGAGCGCCGAGCCGCCGGTCATCAGGACGCGGGGGCCGCGCCGGTCCAGCGCGCGGCCGACCGGGACGCCGGCCAGCGCGGCGACGATGAGCGAGGCGGAGAACGCGGCGGTGATGGCGGCGGTGGACCAGCCGGTGTCGCGGGTGATGTCCTGCGCGAGGACGGGGAAGGCGTAGTAGAGCACGCCCCAGCTGGTGATCTCGGTGACGCAGAGGGCGAGCAGCGGGACGCGGGACACCGTGCCGGGGCCGGCGGCGGAGGTGTCCGCCGCCGGCCCCGGTGCGGGAGTGCCCTGGCTCATCAGGTCGTCGCCCCGTCAGGCACCACTGTGTTCGGCCTCTCCGGAGTAGCCGTGCACGTGCCCGGTTGCGAATCCCAGGCCAGCGGGGACTCCGATGCCGATGCTGACCGGTTCGGGGGCCGCGGGGCCGCAGCATGACCCGCCGTCGGGTTCGGCCTGGGCGGCCGGGGCGGGCGTCGCCTCGGTGGAGCACGAAGTCCCGCAGCCGTCATCCTGGCCGGCGCTCGGGTTGGCGGCGCCCGGCAGCAGGTCGTCGGTGACCAGGCTGGTGGAGCACACACCGGTTTCGGGCAGGTCGAGCTGGACGGTGTCGGCGGCGTCGCGGTCGCCGGCGAGCGCGGCGGCGATGGAGCGGACCTGCTCGTACCCGGTGGCCATCAGGAAGGTGGGGGCGCGGCCGTAGCTCTTCATCCCGGCCAGGTAGAAGCCGGGTTCGGGGTGGGCGAGGTCGCGTTCGCCGTGCGGCGGGACGGTCCCGCAGCTGTGGAAGTTGGGGTCGATCAGTGGGGCGAGCTTGGCGGGTGCCTCGGTGGCGGGGTCGAGTTCGACCCGGACTTCGCGCAGCATGTCCAGGTCGGGCCGGAACCCCGTCGCGGCGACCACGATGTCGCCTTCCAGGACGCGCGGGCCGTCCGGGGTCTGGCCGTTGACCTGGACGGATCCGGCTTCACCGTCCGGGGTGGCGACGCCGGTGATGGTGAAGCCGCGGACCAGGTCGATCTCACCGTTGTCCACGGCGGCCTTCAGGCGGGTGCCGAGCGCGCCTCGTGCGGGAAGGCCGTCTGCGTCGCCGCCGCCGTAGAGCCGGGCCACCGATGCGCCACGCACGGCCCAGGTGATGCGGGTGCCGGGCTCGTTCTTGGCGAGTTCGGCCAGGGCGAGGAGGGTGTTGGCGGCCGAGTGCCCCATCCCGACCACCAGCGTGCGGCGGCCCGCGAAGCGGGACCGGTCGCGGCCCAGCACGTCCGGCAGCGGGCCCGTGATGCGGGCGGCTGCCTGCTCCTCGCCGGGTGCGGGCAGGCCGGAGTGGCCGAGCGGGTTGCTGCGGCCCCAGGTGCCGGACGCGTCGATGACCGCGCGGGCGGCGATGTCGTCCACGGCTCCGTCCGGGCCCACGGCGCGGACCAGCAGCGGGCGCTCCTCGCGGCCGACCGTGCGGGTCACGTCCACGCCGTGGCGGGTCACGGCCACTACGCGGGTGCCGGTGCGGATCCGTCCGGCCAGCGCGGGGACCTTGGCGAGCGGTGCCAGGTAGTCGCGGAGGAGTTCGGCGCCGGTCGGCAGGGCCTCGGGGTCGGGCAGACGCCACCCGGTCGGCTCCAGAAGCCTGCGGGCGGCGGCGTCGGTGTCGTATCGCCATGGCGAGAACAGCCGGACGTGTCCCCACTCTGAGATCGCCGCGCCCACCTCTTCCCCGGCCTCCAGGACGAGGAAGTCCTGGTCGCGTTCGGCCAGATGGGCGGCGGCGGCCAGCCCGACCGGTCCGGCGCCGATCACCACGACCGGCAGCCCGTCGAGCGGCCCCTGCTCGACGCAGCCGCAGCCGGCGTCGGTCTTGGCCTGCTGGACGGTGGCACCGGGGTCTACGGCCTGCTCGGCGTCGGTGCAGCACGCGCTGACACCGCAGCAGCTGCTTGCGCTGGCGGGGGCGTCCGGGGAGGCTGCTGGCTCCGGTCGTCCGGTTTCGTCGTTCACGATGACTCCTTTGTCGGTTCGGTCATGGGTGTCGGGCGCCGGGGAATGTTGTCAGAGGCGGGTGCGGTAGGCGGCGGTCGTCACGCGGTCGATGTGTGCGGCGGAGCGGCATGCGGGCGTGCAGACCTGGCCGCAGGTCTCACAGAAGGACACGGCCATGACGCGCCGGGCGGTGATCCGGGCGAGCAGCGTCTTCATCTCCGACTCCTTGTTTAGATGCTTGTCTAAGCAGGCGCCAGTTTGCATTACTGGATAGATGGATGTCAAATTAGATGCATGTCTAAGATGCTGGAGCTTGAGGACGTGACCGACCCTGTTTGCTGCGCGCCATTGAGCGGTCCGGCGTTGAGCGAGGCGGAGGCCGCCGAGCTGGCCAGGGTGTTCAAGGCGCTGTCCGACCCGGTGCGGTTGCGTCTGCTGAACATGATCGCCTCGGTGGACGGGGGCGAGGCATGCGTGTGCGATCTGACGGGCGCGTTCGAGCTCACCGCGCCGACCATCTCGCACCACCTGAAGGTGCTGCGCCAGGCCGGGTTGATCGAGGGTGAGCGGCGCGGCACGTGGGTGTACTACCGGGTGGTGCCGGACAGGTTGACCCGACTGTCGGGTCTGTTCGCCCTGCCGGCTCTAGTCCCGGCCTGATTCCACACGCTGTCCTGCTCGGGAAGCGGTCATGGGGTCGATTTCAGCGCGCCGTCGAGGGTGCGTGTCTGCTGGCGCAGCCGGGTGAGGACGTGCCGGGCGTCGGCGGCGACTCCGCGCAGGGTGGCCGAGGCGAAGGAGCGCTGCCATTCCAGCCCGACGAATCCCAGTCCCGGATGGGTGGCCGAGACTCCGCCGCGGTGGCGGGGCTGCCCGTCGCCGTCCAGTGCGCCCAACGGGGCGAGGTATTCCACGCCCGGCCGGAACCCGGTGGCCAGCAGTACGACGTCGATGTGTTCGCGGGTTCCGTCGCTCCAGAAGACCTGATCGCCGTCCAAGCGGGTGAACATCGGGCGGCGGTCGGGGTTGCCGGTGGCGATGGCATCCCGGTAGGTGCCGGTGTCGAACACCGGGGTGCCCCTGCCGCCGGTCAGCAGCGGACGCGCCCACCCTGCGGCGTCCAGCCCGGTGCGCTGCAACCAGATGTGCATATCAACCCCCAGCACGCGCTGGGGCATGAAGCGGAGCGGGTGCCGGGTCGCCAGCCTGACGTCGGCGACCGCGGCCAGTTCGATCGCGATCTGCACGGCCGAGTTCCCGCCTCCCACCACCACGACGCGCTGGCCGGTGAACGGGCCGGGACGGCGGTAGTCGGAAGAGTGCAGCACTGTGCCGGGGAAGCCGTCCAGTCCTGGCAGGTCCGGGCGGTGGGGGCGGCTGAATCCGCCCGTTGCGGCGATCACCAGCGGCGCGGCGAAGATCTCGCCGCTCGTCGTGATCACCTCGAACCCCGGTCGTGTGCCGTCCTTGGCAGCCACGACCGTTTCGACTCGGTGACCGGTGCGGATGTCGGCGTCCAGATGGGCGGCGTAGTCGGTCAGGTAGGCCACGACCTCGTCCCGTGTGGGGTAGCCGTCCGGATCGCCGGGGAACTCTGTTCCGGGCAATGCACTACGCCGGGCCGGTGAGAACAGGGTGAGGCTGTCGTAGTAGTGCGGCCAGGACCCGGCCGGCTGGCCTGTCGCCTCCAGGACGATGGGCGCCAGGCCGAGGGACCGGGCGATGCGGGCGGTGGCTAGACCGGCCTGGCCGCCGCCGATGATGACGAGTGGTGCAGTAAGCATGAGGTGAACATATCAACACTTCATAAAATAATGAAGTATCGATATGTGGCGTATGCTGAGCGCACACCTCGGGGAGGAGCCAGTAGCGATGGTCGAGCCGGTCGAAAAGGTGGCTCCGGCACCGGGCGGTTGCGGGGCGGCGCCGGCCGCTCAGCTCGGCGCCGGAGCACGCGAGTTCCTCAAGGCGCTGGCCAGCGAGCAGCGGCAGCAGATGCTCGAACTCTTCGCCGGCGGTATCGAACTCACCGTCGGCACGGTCGCCAAGCGGCTCGGGGTCGGCCAGTCCAACGCCTCGCAGCAGCTCGCACTGCTGCGCCGAGGCGGCCTGCTCACCTCGCGCAAGGACGGCAAGCAGGTCTTCTACCGCATCGACTCCGCCGCGGTCGACCGGTCACTCGCCGAACTCCGCGCCTACCTGCACACCTGCTGCCCACCCGGCAACTGACCCCTCCCCCTGGCGCGGCTGTCACCGTACGTCCGGGACGGACCGGCTCTGGAGCAGACAGACCGGGCAGAGCACACGTTGCCGAGGACGTCCCACCCTCGGCGCCCGGCTGTGCGCCTTCTCCTTCACTACTCCGCTAGGAGCCCGCTGACCAGGTTCTCGATGCGCTTGCGGATTTCGTCGCGGATCGGGCGGACGGCGCCGACGCCCTGTCCGGCAGGGTCATCGAGGGTCCAGTCCAGGTACCGCTTGCCGGGGAACACCGGGCAAGTGTCACCGCAGCCCATGGTGATGACCACGTCGGAGGCTTGGACGGCGTCGACCGTGAGCACCTTGGGGGTCTCAGCGGAGATGTCGATCCCCTCCTCCGCCATCGCCTCGACCACCGCCGGATTGACCTGGTCGGCCGGCGCGGACCCGGCGGAGCGCACGTCGATCCGGCCACCGGCCAGGTGGGTGAGGTAGGCGGCGGCCATCTGGGAGCGTCCGGCGTTGTGCACGCAGACGAACAGGACACTGGGCTTGGCAGAGCGAGCCTGATCAGGCATCGGCGTTCCTTCGCTGTTCGAGGCCGGGCTGGTCGAGGGTGGTGAGCAGGTCGGTGACGAGCAGGTCGAGTTCGTCGCGAATGCGGCGGATCTCGGCCAACGGTTGATGGGCCGGGTCGGGGACGGCCCAGTCCAGGTACCGGGTGTGCGGCAGGAGTGGGCAGGCGCCGCCGCAGCCCAGCGTGATCACTAGGTCGGCAGCAGCGACCAGTTCGTCGGTCAGCGGTTTGGGGAACTCAGCCGACAGGTCGACCCCGATCTCGGCCATGACGTCGACGACGGCCAGCTCCAGTTCCGCCGCCGGCGCGGTGCCGGCCGAGCGGGCGTGTAGGCGTCCGCACCCCCGGGCCATGGCGAGCGCGGCCGCCATCTGGGACCGGCCGGCGTTGGCGTCGCAGACGAACAGCACCTCGGGGACCGGTTTATCGAGCCGTCCCTCGGCTTGGGCGAGGGCGGTGAGCCGCGCGGCGGCGAACCGTTCGGCCAGCACCACCAGGTGGGCGTCGACTCTGGCGGTGGCGTGCAGTTGCCGGTAGGAGTCGGTGACCAGGCGGCGGGCGGTCTCGACGGAGACCAGGCCATGGAACCTGGCGGCCAGCCGCGCCGCAATGCGATCGAACAATGCCTCGCCTGGTGTGCAGGTCACCGTTCGCCTCCCCGACACATCTGGCGGACGACACTCAAGGCCGTCACCGGCCAGGGGCCCCTACTCGCCGCTCTAACCGGACCGGCCCGCCTGGTACGGCTGTGAAGGAACTCGGTTCGCGCGCCTCGCAGGCGGCGGTCATCGTCGTGTCACCGCCCGGCGGGTTGGAATCGGCGACGCAGCCACAGCGACACGTACACCAGCCCGACCAGGACCGGGACCTCGATCAGCGGCCCGACCACGCCTGACAGGGCCTGCCCGGAGGTGACGCCGAAGGTGCCGATGGCGACGGCGATGGCCAGTTCGAAGTTGTTCCCCGCTGCGGTGAAGGCGAGCGTCGCGGTGCGCGGGTAGGGCAGCCGGACGGCACGTCCAACAGCGAAGGACCCGCCCCACATGAGCGCGAAGTAGGCCAGCAGTGGCAGGGCGATGCGGGCGACGTCGGTGGGCCGGCCGGTGATGGTGTCGCCTTGGAGGGCGAACAGGATGACGATGGT